>CAZJOM010000063.1:0-23585 GCA_964547645.1 uncultured Flavobacteriaceae bacterium | reverse complement strand
CCGACGTCGCCTCGATCCGGACGAATGCCCGTCACGACGGCGCCGACTACGTCATTAACGGCGGCAAGATGTGGACGACGAACGGCGCCCAGGCCGACTGGATCTGTCTGCTCGCGAACACCGGCGACGGCCCGATGCATCGCAACAAGACGATGATCTGCGTCCCCATGAAGACAAAGGGTGTGACCGTCGCGCGCACGCTCACGAAACTCGGCATGCACTCGAGCGACACCGCACAAATCCACTTCGACGACGTGCGCGTGCCGCAGAGCTATCGCATCGGCGAAGAAGGTCTGGGCTTCACCTATCAGATGGTGCAATTCCAAGAAGAACGCATGTTCGCGGCCCTGGGCGCTTTGACCGGTATGCAGCGCACGATCGACGAAACCATCGCCTACACGCGCGAACGCAAAGCCTTCGGCAAATCGATCCTGGACAATCAGGTCGTGCACTTCCGTCTCGCCGAACTGCAGACGGAGTTGGAGGCCCTTCGCGCCCTCACCTGGCTCGCGGTCGAGCGCTACGTCGCCGGCGAAGACATGACGAAGCTCGCCTCCATGGCCAAACTCAAGGCCGCCCGCCTGCAGCGCGAAGTCAACGACGCCTGCCTGCAATACTGGGGCGGCATGGGCTTCATGGCCGAAACCCCGGTCAGCCGCCGCTACCGCGATGGCCGCCTCGCCTCCATCGGCGGCGGCGCGGACGAGGTCATGCTGCAAATCATCGCCAAGATGATGGGAACGCTCCCGGGGCGTGGCAACGCTTGACCCTCCACCGCCCCTTCAAGAGCGTCCTCATAGCCAACCGCGGCGAGATCGCCGTCCGCATCGTCCGCGAAGCGCAAGCCGCGGGTCTGCGCGCGATCGCCGTCTACTCCGACGCCGACAAGCGCGCGCTGCATGTGGAGAGCGCCGACGCCGCCGTCCACATCGGCCCCGCGCCCGCGCGCGACTCCTACCTGAACGTCGAGCGCATCCTCGCCGCCGCCAAACAAACGAACGCCGAAGCGATTCACCCCGGCTACGGCTTCCTCTCCGAGAACCCCGACTTCGCGCAAAGCGTGATCGACGCCGGCCTCGTCTGGATCGGGCCGTCGCCGGCCGCGATCCGCGCCATGGGCGACAAAGGCAACGCGAAGGAGATTGCGCGCAAAGCGGGTGTGCCCGTGATCCCCGGCTACGACGGCGACGATCAATCCGATGCGAAGCTCCTCGCCGAAGCCAAGAAGATCGGCTGGCCCGTCCTGATCAAAGCAGCGCTCGGCGGCGGCGGCCGCGGCCAACGCCGTGTCACACAAGAAGCCGACTTCGCCGACGCGCTCGCCTCGGCCCGGCGCGAAGCCCTGTCGGCGTTCGCCAGCGACCGCATGATCCTGGAGAAGGCACTCGACAACGTCCGCCACATCGAAGTCCAAGTCTTCGGCGATGCGCACGGCAACGTCATCCACCTCGGCGAACGCGACTGCTCCGTCCAACGCCGCAACCAAAAGATCATCGAAGAAGCCCCAGCCCCCGGCGTCAGCGAAGACCTGCGCAACCGCATGGGCACCGCCGCCGTCGCGCTCGCCAAAGCCGTCAACTACACCAACGCCGGCACCGTCGAATACCTCCTCGACCGCGACGGCCACTTCTACTTCCTCGAAATGAACACCCGAATCCAGGTGGAGCATCCGGTGACAGAAGAAGTCACCGGCACGAACCTGATCCAATGGCAGTTCACAGTCGCGAAAGGCGATCCGCTGCCGCTGAAGCAGAGCGAGGTGAAGATCACCGGCCACGCGATTGAGGCGCGGCTCTGCCTTGAAGACCCCGGCGATGACTTTCGCCCGCAAGCCGGAAAGGGCTTCTTCAACCAATCGTCAAGTGTGCGCTGTGACAGCGCTGTGCTCGGAAACATCGAAGCAAGCGGCGACTACGACTCGATGGTCGCCAAGATCATCGCGAAGGGCAAAACTCGAAACGACGCACTGCGCACGTTGCTCAAGTCGTTTGAAGAAAATCGTGTTCACAACCTCAGGTGCAACAGAAACTATCTCGTCGAGCTCCTGTCGGACGAAGAGTTTCAACGCGGTGCAGTCGAGATCGCATGGTTGTCACAACGACCATTCTCCGATGACCAACTTTCCGATCTGAGTGGTCGGATTGCAGCACTCTGCGTTGCGTACGGTGATGGCAATGCGTGGCGCTCTACGGCGAGCGGACGAACGCTCGTTCGTCTTCGCGAGCGGAGCAAAGAAGCCGAGTTCATTGTCGAGAACAACGCAATTGGCGACTTGACGATTTCACATCTCGTTGACGAAGGCTCCTGGTTCGGAGCCAACTTTCGAAAGAGCGGCAAGAGAATCTCGATCAACGGACACTTCGACGATCGATTCGTTCAGGTCAGTGCCGGCGGCCGTGACGCCCTCTTCGAAGACATCACCTACGCCCCCGCCGAACCAAAAGGCTCGGGCGGCGCGAACGTCATCCGCGCGCCGATGGCCGGCCGCATCGTCAAGCTGATGGCCGAGCCGGGCCAGACCGTCGCGAAGAACCAAGTGCTCGTCATCCTCGAAGCGATGAAGATGGAGCACGAACTCCGCGCCGCAAGCGACGGCGTCGTGGACGCGGTTTCTGCGAAGGCGGGCGATCAGGTTGCGATGCGCCAAACCCTGGTCACGCTGAAACCGGCCTAAGCCGCCGCAATCCGTTCGATCGCGCGGGCCGCCTCGCGGGCGGAGAAGCCGGAATTTGCATCCTCGCCGAGAGAGCGGCGCGTCAACGCCATGCCCTCGACCAGCGCCACGGCCTGCGCCGCACGCGCGTTGCGCTGCCTGGCGCCGAGCGCCGGATTCAAATCGCCGATGATGACGGCAAACGCCTTGAGATAGACCGTGTAGTACCGCTCCAACGCCGCCGCGATCGCAGCGTCGCGCGACGCAAAGCTCGCCACCTCGACCATGAACACGGCACAATCGCGCCGATAGGCCTCGTCGTTCAGCAGAAATTCCAGCGCCCGCGTCAGCCGCACAACCGGCGCCGCCCCGCCCGCCCGATAGTGCTTCGCCACCTCCGCCGAATATTGCCCGATGAACCGGTCGAGCAGCTCCGCCACGATCTCCGCCGGCGTCGCGAAGTAATACTGCACGTGGCTAAGCCCCACGCCCGCGCGCGCCGCCACCCCCCGCGCCGAAAACGCGGCGTAACCTTCCTCCAACAGCAGCGCGGACGCCGCATCGAGAATTTGCTGGCGCCGCGCAGCACCGCGGGCGGTTCCGGTCTTTTGCGATGTAGCAGTAGCCATGACCCGCAAACCTTAGACCAAACCGCGTCTTGACAAAACTTGGTCATATGACCAAAATACAAAAATGAGCGCATCGAGAACTGAACCCGGACGCATCCTCCTCGTCGGCGGCTATGGCGTCGTCGGCGCGCAAGTGGCGGAGCTACTGCGCCGCCATCATCCGCAACTGCGCCTCGTGATCGCCGGGCGAACCCTGGCCAGCGCGCAAGCCTTGGCAAACCGCCTCGGCAATGCGGAAGCGCTGACCATCGACACGCACGCACTCGACCCGTTGTCGGCCGCAGGCACGCTCGCCGCCGTCGCAGGCTTGGTCCACGACCCCGACGACCATCTCTTGCGCGCCGCCATCCGACGCGGCATCGCCTACGTCGACATCACGCGGGGCACGACGGCCCAGGCGCGTGCCTTCGTCACAGCCGCACTCGAAAGCCCGACCGCGCCCGTCTTGTTCGCGTCGAATTGGATGGCGGGCGTGCCGGCCATTCTCGCCGCCGACGCCGCACGCGCCTTTTCCGGCGTCGACAGCATCAACCTTTCGATTCTGTTTGACCGCAACGACAAGACCGGCCCGGACTCCGCAGACGCCGGCGGCGGTCTCGCCGAAGCGATGACCGTGCGCACCGGCGGCACCTGGAAAACCGTAGCCCCGATGAGCGCCCCGGCCCGCGTGCGGTTTCCCTCGGGTCGCACGCGCACCGTCTTCCGCATGAACATGGCCGACGTAACGACGCTCGCTCAGGCGACCGGCGCCAAGGACGTCACGGTGCGCATCGGCCTCGACTCGAACATGGCCGCCCACGCGATGCGCACCTTGCTACGAACGGGACTCTGGAACCTCTTGCAGGCGTTGCCCTCCAGCAAGTCACCCGCACATAACCCGAAAGCCGCAGGCGCCGCGCATGAGATCGTCGTCGAGATCGCAGGCACGCGCGGCGGAAAGCCTCCCACACAACGCATCGACATCGTGGACCCCAAAGGCCAGGCGCATCTGACCGCCATCGGTGCCGCCGCCAATCTGGAGCGCCTCTTGGGCCTCACCGGCGCGCCGCTGCGCACCGGCGTCGCCGTGCCCGAAGCCGCCGGCGATGCCGCGAGACTGCTTCAGCTTCTCCGCGCCGAAGGTGTTGACGTTCGAATGACGGCCTGACCGTCACGCCATCTTATAGCGCACCGGCAACGTCTTCAGCCCGCTGACAAAGTTCGCCAACGTATTCTTCGGCGTGCCGTTGAGCTCGATCGACTTCAACCGCGGCAAGAGCTCGTTGTAGAGCGCCTTGATCTCCATCCGCGCCAAGTGCATGCCCAAGCACACGTGCACGCCATAGCCGAACGCCACGTGCTTCGACACGTTCCGGTCGACCTTGAACTTGAACGGATCTTCGAACACGTCCTCATCGCGATTGCCCGACCAATAGAACAGGCACAACCCGTCGCCCTCCTTGATCGTCTTGTCGCGCAGCTTGTAGTCCTGCACCGCGGTGCGCATGAAATGCTTCACCGGCGTGACCCACCGGATCGACTCCTCCACGAAGTTCGGCACCAAGCTCAGGTCCGCTTTGAGCTTCGCCATCTGCTCCGGGTTCTTCATCAGCTGCAAAAGCCCACCCGCCACGGTCGAGCTCGTCGTGTCGTGCCCTGCCGTCGCGACGATGATGTAGTAGCTCATCGCCTCGCGATCGCCGATCGGCTGCCCATCGATCATGCCGTTCGCGATAATCGACGCGACGTCGTCCTTCGGGTTCTTGCGCCGGTCCGCCGTGATCGCCCCGAAATACTCAAAAAGCTTCATCGCGGTCTGCATCAGATCGACTGTGTTCTCGCCCGAAGCACTGAACGCGCCCGTATCGGCCTTGTGCGTCGCCTCCGCCGCCACATCCGGATCGCCCGGCCCGAAGATTTCCTGCGTCATCTTCAACATGAAGGGCTCGTCTTCCGGCGGAACGCCGAGCAGCATCATGATCACCCGCAGCGGATACCAAAGCGCCACCTCCTTTACGAAGTCGCACTCGCTGCCCAATGACGCCATCCGATCGACATGGTCCTTGGCAATCTGCGCAATCCGCGCCTCAAGCTTCTTCAAGTTCGGCGGCATGAACCACGATTGGGTGAGGCCACGCAGCTTCATGTGAATAGGATCGTCGAGATCGACGAGGGTGCGGAACAGGTGCGTGTCGCCCGTCGTCGCCTTCACCCAATCCTCCCCTTGGATCGGCGACAGATAGGTCCGCAGACGGTTCACGAAAACGGGATGGTTCTTCTCGACCTCTAAGATGTCCGCATGCTTCGTGATCGACCAAAACGGCCGGAACCCGATCGGCTTCGTCCAGTGCACGGGATCGGTCCGCCGAACCTCCGCGAACACGTCATGGATGGTCTCATCCTGAACCAACACCGGATTCACGATCTTGTCGTCGATCGTCCCCAGTGAATAACCCGGAAACACAGCGGTGGCGGTGGCAGCGGCAGTGCTCATGCACGTTCTCCATGTCTGAATTACCTGATCGCGAAACTTTGGGCCGCCTTTGTCTCAAACGCAATGCCCACCTTGGTTTCCCTTAGCGATTTCAGCTACTTCGCTTCAGGCAAAGCCGTACGCAGGTGTGCGCGCGCCCTGTTCAGAAAAGCCGTGACGTTTGCCGATGCAATCCGTCGCGCTGGATAGACCAAGTTCACCGGCATCGGCGGTGGCGCAAAATCCTGGAGCACGAGCTTAAGTTGTCGCGCTTTGACGGAATCGGCAACCTGGTAGGAAAGCGTCCGCGTGATGCCGAGGCCGTTCGACGCGGCCACGATGGCGGCATCTGCACTGCTCACCGACAAACGGGGTACGACGTGAACGGCCGTTGCTCGGCTTCCGGAGCCAAACCGCCATTCGTCGCCCGAACCAATGCCCTCAAAGGAAATGATGCTGTGACGCCGAAGGTCGGCTGGCGTGTCCGGCAATCCGTGTGTTGCGAGATACTTCGGAGACGCGGCTAGTACGCGCCGCACCTCACCCATCTTCACCGCGACAAGTGCACTGTCGGCGAGATCGCCGATCCTAACCGCAACGTCGATGCCTTCATCGGCCAGATGAACGTTACGATCGGACAGCAGCAAACGCACGGTGAGCTTTGAGTGATCGGCGAGCAACTTCTCGACGATCGGCAGCACATGCAAACGCCCGAACATAATCGGAGCGGTGACTGTGAGTTGCCCGCGTGGCTCTGCGTTCGCACCGCGGGCGAGGCTGGCCGCATCCTCGATATCGCCGAGGATTCGCTTGCACTGTTCGACATAGATCGTCCCCCGCTCGGTCAGACGTACAGTCCGCGTCGTACGGTGAAACAAGCTGACGCCAAGGTCGTTCTCAATCAGCGCAACTGCGCGCGACGCGGCTGCAGCCGACACCCTGAACCGGCGAGCGGCCGCGGAAAAGCTCGACTGCTCCGCGACACCCACGAACAGGCGCATGGCTTCCAAACGATCCATTATTGCACCAGTTGAAATAATGATGTGCAGACATACCCGATTATCACAAGGCGCGCGAGCCCCTAAATCTCCCCTCAGGACGGCGCGACTGCTGTCACAAACATTCGAACCAAGGAGATTTTCTGATGTCCCGCATTGCCATTCCCGCCCTTGAAGCCGCCCCTGCAGGCTCAAAGCCATTGCTCGATGCCGTCGCCAAGCAGCTTGGCACCGTGCCGAACCTGTTTCGCCTGATTGGCCTCAGCCCCGCCGCTCTCGAAGGCTACGTCGGCCTGAACGGCGCCTTGAGCAAGACGCTCGACGTTAAGACCCGCGAGCGCATCGCACTTGCCGTCGCCGACGCGAACGGCTGCGACTATTGCTTGTCCGCGCACTCTTATCTTGGTCTGAACTTGGCCAAACTCGGCCAAGCGGAAATCGACCTGAACCGCGCTGGCCACTCGTCCGACCCGAAAGCCGGGGCAGCCGTGCGCTTTGCAGCAAAGGTCGCCCAGTCACGCGGTCAGGTCAGCGACGGCGACCTCGCTGCCGTACGGAGTGCTGGCTACAAGGACTCGGAGATCGTCGAGATCGTCGCCCATGTCGCACTCAACGTCTTGACGAACTTCGTGAACAACGTTGCCGAGACGGAAATCGACTTCCCCGTCGTGCGCAAGTCTAAAGCCGCCTGAAGAATCGACGCCGGCGGGCGCCTTGAGCGTCCGCCGCCCTCATCGGAGAACCGCCATGCGCAATCGTTTCATCGAACTCACCGCAACGCCCGCCGTGCTTGCTGCGCGCGAGGCAAATGGCAGCGCGAAAGCCTACGCTTTCTCGCCCGGCGATGAGGCCTATCACCACAAACTCGGCGAAGCCGAAGCGGCCTTCATCGCGGCGCGCGACAGCTTCTACATGGCGACCGTCTCTGAATCGGGCTTCCCCTACATTCAGCATCGCGGCGGACCGGCGGGTTTCGTGAAGATTTTGAGTGAGACCGAGTTCGCGTTCGCCGACTTTCGGGGCAACAGGCAATTCTTAAGCGTCGGCAATACCGAAACGAATGACCGCGCGTCGTTCTTCTTCATGGACTACCCGAACCGGCGTCGCCTAAAGCTGTTGGGCCGCGTCCGCTTCACCGACCCAAAGGCAGACCCGGCGCTGGCTGCGTCACTCGCGCTCCCCGGCTACCGTGCATTGCCCGAGCGCGTGGTCCGCGTCCGCATCGAGGCCTTCGATTGGAATTGTCCGCAGCACATTACCCCGCGCTTCAGTGAAGTTGAGATCGCGTCGGCGCTGACCCCGCTCCACGAACGCCTCGCCGCTCTCGAAGCGGAGAACAAGCATTTGCGCGAACAGATCAGCAAGGAGCACTGAGATGACAGTTGACGAAGCACGCCCGCCGCTGCCGCCGTTCACGCGCGAAAGCGCGGCCAGGAAGGTGCGTCTTGCCGAGGACGCTTGGAACAGCCGCGACCCCGAACGGGTCTCCCTCGCGTACACCTCCGACAGCCGCTGGCGGAACCGGTCGGAATTCCTGATCGGACGCCCGGAGATCATCACGTTCCTCAAACGCAAATGGGAACGCGAACTCGACTATCGCTTGATCAAGGAACTTTGGGCGTTCGACGAACACCGGATTGCCGTTCGCTTTCAATACGAGTGGCGCGACCACACCGGCGCATGGTTTCGCGCCTACGGCAACGAGCAGTGGGAATTTGCCCCCTCAGGACTTATGCGCCGCCGCGAAGCCTCAATCAACGACGTCCCAATCGCCGCGACCGACCGCAAATTTCATTGGCCTACCCCAGGCTCGCGCCCAGAAAACCACCCAGGACTATCTGAATTGGGTTTGTAGGGTCCGCTTCCGCGCGCAGCCCAATATCGCGTACGCTGCGTGAAACGCAACGGACGAACGATGACCAAAACCTACCAAACCCTCGACTTCGACAGTTCCCGCCCACCCTCGCCCTTCATGAACGAGAGCCATCACGCCTGGCGGCGGGAGCTCCGAAAATTCATCGACAAAGAGATGATGCCCCACGTCGACGAGTGGGACGAGAAAGGCGAGTTCCCGCTTGAGCTCTACAAAAAGGCCTCCGACTTCGGCCTGCTGCGCATGGGCTATCCGGAGGAATACGGCGGCATCAAGGAAGGCCTTGATCGCTTCCACGGCATCGTCACGGCGGAGGAGATGGCGCGCATGGGCGCGGGCGGCATCAACGCAAGCTTGATGGTGCACGGCATCGGCCTGCCGCCGATCCTCGCCATCGGCGACGAGGTCATGAAGCAACGCATCGCGCCGCCCGTGCTCGCCGGCGACAAGCGCATCTCGCTCGCCATCACCGAACCATCCGGCGGCAGCGACGTCGCGCAACTCAAAACGCGCGCCGTGCGCGACGGCGACCACTTCGTCGTCAACGGCTCCAAGATGTTCATCACCGGTGGCATGCGTGCCGACTACTTCACCACCGCGGTCCGCACCGGCGGCCCCGGCATGGGCGGCATCTCGCTCCTGCTGATCGAGGCCGATCGCGCCGGCCTCTCGCGCACGAACCTGAAGAAGCAAGGCTGGTGGGCCTCCGACACCGCCGCCGTCTATTTCCAGGACGTGCGCGTGCCGGCGGAGAATCTGATCGGCGGCGAGAATCAGGGCTTCATGGGCATCATGCTGAACTTCAACGGCGAGCGGCTTGGCATGGCAGCGGGCGCCACGGCCTACGCGCGCGTCTGTCTCGAGGAAGCGGTGAAGTGGGCCCGCGAGCGCCAGACGTTCGGCAAGCGTCTCGCCGATCATCAAGTGATCCGTCACAAGATTTCCGAAATGGTCCGCCAGATCAACGCGAGCCAGGCCTATCTCGAAATCTGCGCCTGGCGCGTCCAAAACGGCGAAACCCCGGCGGCCGACCTCGCCCTGCTCAAGGTCCAAGCGACGTTAACGATGGAATTTTGCGCCCGCGAAGCGATGCAGATTTTGGGCGGCACCGGCTATATGCGAGGATCGCGCGTTGAGCGAATCTACCGCGAGGTCCGGGTCAACGCCATCGGCGGCGGTTCGGAAGAAATCATGCGCGACCTCGCCGCCAGACAAATGGGACTTTGACAATGCTGCTCTCCCTCTACCTCGGCTTTCTCCTTTTCGCTGCCATGGGCGGTGTCATGCTATGGCAGCCGCAATATCTGACCCGCGTCACCGGACAAGAACTTTCGACCGTAGAGTCGCGCAACGAGGCGCGGGCGGTCTACGGTGGCTTCGGCGTAGCGGCCGCGCTCGCTCTCTTCATCGCGCTCGTGTGGTCGCCATTGCGGGGCGGCATCTGCCTAGCGTTGGGCCTTGCGCTCGTCGGCATGGCCGGCGGTCGCGGCTACTCGATCTGGCTGGAGCGTCCGACGAACAATCTCATCTTCGCGCTGCTCGGCGTCGAGGCAGTGCTGGGCCTCATGCTGACGTTCCAGGTGTGATGACGTTTAAGCACCTCCTCTACGAAACCGACGGCCGGATCGCGACCATCACGCTGAACCGGCCGGACCGCCTGAACGCGATCGCCCGTGGCATGCCGCAAGAGATCCGTGAGGCGGTAGAGAAAGCGAACGACGACAACGACATCCACGCGATCGTGTTAACGGGTGCCGGCCGCTCGTTCTGCGCCGGCTACGACCTGATCGACTTCGCCGAGCACAAAAGCCCAGCTGCCGGGGGCCAGAACGCAGCGAAAGGCCCATGGGACCCCATGGTCGACTTCGCCATGATGGGCCGCAACACGCAGGACTTCATGAGCCTCTGGCGCTCGCACAAACCGACGATCGCCAAGGTCCGCGGCCATGCGGTGGCCGGCGGCAGCGACATCGCACTTTGTTGCGATCTTGTCGTAATGGCCGAGGACGCCAAGATCGGCTACCCGCCTGCCCGCGTGTGGGGCGTGCCGACACCGGCGATGTGGGTCTATCGCCTTGGTGCGGAGAAGGCCAAGCGCATGCTGTTAACGGGTGACCTCATCACCGGCCGCGAGGCCGCCGACATGGGCCTCGTCCTCGAAGCTGTCCCCGAGACCGAATTAAATGCCCGCGTTGTTGCATTGGCGACACGTATCGCGGCTGTGCCGAAAAACCAACTCATGATGGTCAAACTCGTGATCAATCAGGCGATCGAGTCGATGGGCCTCGTTCAGACGCAAATGTTCGCGACGCTTTTTGACGGAATTGCGCGCCATTCGCCGGAGGGCGTGTGGTTCAAGCAACAAGCGGAAGAAAAAGGATTCAAAGAAGCAGTGCGCCAGCGCGATAGCGGAGAGCCTATCGCAGAAGGTGTATCGAAGCCCTTCTATCGCTTCTGATGCGTTGAACGTTGTTCAAACATCCGTCATGAACATCCCCACAAGAGCTCGATTCGGGGGGATACGAACTTGTCTCACGCAGAATTTCCGTCTGACCGTCGCCGCGAGGAACGCCGCGAAGCCGCGCACGCGTATAAGCGCGCCGAGATCCTGGCCGCTGCCAAGCGCGTGATGGCGCGCAGTGGCGCCAAGGGCTTGACGATCCGCGCCGTCGCAAGCGAAGCCGGCTACGTACCCGGCGCCGTCTACTTCTACTTCCACTCCAAGTCCTCGATCATCGCCGAACTCGCGGTGCACGAACTCTCGGGGCTCACGAAACAACTGCGCTCGACCTCGAACCGCGACGCCGCCGAGCGCGCCTCGGCCACGGCCGATGCCTTTGCCGCCGCGCACCAGATCTTCGAACTCGACACCGAACACCGCGTGAGCCCCGGCTCCGAACGCGCACTCATGGGCCGTCTGATCTCGCTCTTCCAAACGGTCAGCGAGCCCCTGGCCCTCGAAGACCTGCCACCGGACCAAGCCCAAGCACGCGCACTCGCCCTGTCGGCAACCTCGATTGGCCTCGCGACGTTGGCCCGCACCGGTCGCTTAGAAAAGCTGGGCGTCACCGCTGCCGCAACACTCCGCGAAGTCGCCCACTGCCTAAAGACCGCGCCAAAGCGGGAAGAGAAGTCGGGGACGTAAGTCGGACGGGGCACTAAGCCCGCTCGAACACCGCGGCGACGCCCTGACCGCCGCCGACGCACATTGTTTCAAGGCCGTACCGCACCTTGCGGCGCTGCATCTCGTGCAGCAGCGTCGCTAAAATCCGCGCGCCTGTCGCGCCGATCGGGTGGCCAAGCGAGATGCCGGAACCGTTGACGTTCAGCTTCTCCCGCTCGTTCCAACCCCAACGCTGCAACACGCCCAACACCTGCGCCGCGAACGCTTCGTTCAATTCGACGAGATCGATGTCCTTCCATTTCAGCCCGGTCCGCGCAAACAGCTTCTCGACCGCCGGCACCGGACCAAGCCCCATCGTCGCCGGATGACAGCCCGCCGCAGCCCAACCAACCAGCGTGCCCATCGGCTTCAACCCGAATGATGCCAGCTTATCTTCCGCCACGATCAAACACGCCGCCGCCGCATCGTTCTGCTGGCTGGAGTTCGCGGCCGTCACGATGCCGCCCTTCATGATCGGCTTGAGCGCCGCCATCGTCTCCATCGTCGCGTCCGCGCGAAACCCTTCATCGCGGCTGAAGACAATCGGATCGCCCTTCCGCTGAGGTACGGGCACGGCGACAACCTCGTCCGCAAACTTCCCATCGGCCCACGCGCGCGCGGCACGTTTGTGGCTCTCGACCGCAAACGCGTCCGATGCCTCGCGCGTGATTTGACATTCCTTCGCGACGTTCTCCGCCGTCTCGATCATGCCGGAGATCACGCCGAAACGTTCGACCGGCTGCGACCGTTCGCGCCCACGCTCCAGCCGGTCGTACATCGTAACGTTCCCGGCCCTGGCGCCTGAGCGCATCGCCGTCGTGTAGTACTCGATGTTGCTCATGCTCTCGACGCCGCCCGCGACCACGACATCGGCGGCACCCGTCTCCACCATCATCGCCGCCGTCACGATCGCTTGTAAGCCCCCGCCGCAGCGCCGATCGACCTGCATCCCCGGCACCTCGATCGGAAGGTCCGCGGCCAACGCCGCCCAACGCCCGATGCACGGCGCCTCGCTGTTCGCGTATGACTGCGCGAAGACGACATCGTCGATGCGCGCCGGATCGATCCCCGAACGCCGCACCGTCTCGCGCACGACATGCGCCGCCAACGTCTCCGCCGGGACGTCCTTCAGAGCCCCCAGATACTTCGCCACCGGTGTACGGACCGGTGCCACGATTGCTGCGCGGCGTGCCATCAGATCACTCCCTTTGCTTTCAGTTCGTCGACGCGCGCGGCCGAAAAGCCCCAATCGCGCAAACCGGACAAATTATCGCCCCCGATCGCCGGCGGCGGCCCTTGCACCGCGCCCGGCGTCCGATCGAACCGCGGCGCCGGCGCAGGCTGCACCACACCCTCAACGGTCACGAACGCCTCGCGCGCAACATTGTGCGGATGCGACGGCGCTTCGCCAAGCTCAAGCACCGGCGCAAAGCACACGTCGCTGCCTTCCATGATCGCCGACCATTCGGCGCGCGTCTTGGTCGCAATCACGGTCGCAAGCTTCGCCTTTAGCTCGGGCCAGCGCGTGCGATCCATCTGCGCGTCAAACGCGGGATCGCTCAGGCCCGCCTTCTCGCGCAACAGCGCATAGAACTGCGGCTCGATCGAACCCAGTGCCACCCACTGCCCGTCCGCGCATTTGTAGACATCGTAGAAGTGTGCCCCTCCGTCGAGCCGGTTCGCCGCACGCGCCGTGGTGTGCGTACCCTCGGCGCGAAAGCCATAGAAATACGACATCAGGGACGCAGCGCCGTCGACCATGGCCGCATCGACGACCTGACCTTGTCCCGTCGCGCGCGCATGCGTCAGCGCCGCCAACAGCCCAAACGCGAGATAAAGCGCCCCCCCGCCGAAGTCGCCGATCAAGTTCAATGGCGGCACCGGCCGCTCCGTCGTGCCGATCGCGTGCAATGCCCCCGTGATGGCGATGTAGTTGATGTCGTGCCCCGCCGCCAGCGCCAACGGTCCCGTCTGCCCCCAACCCGTCATGCGCCCATAGACGAGCTTCGGATTGCGTTTCAGCGCAATGTCGGGCCCGAGGCCTAGCCGCTCCATCACACCGGGACGAAAGCCCTCGAACACGATCTCGGCCCGTTCGAACATCTGCAAACAAAGCTCGATCGCATCTTTGTCCTTGAGATCGAGAGCGACCGACCGCCGCCCACGGTGTGTCACCTGATGTGGTGCGGCGGGTCGCGCGTCCTTACGGTCTATCCGCACCACGTCCGCGCCAAGGTCCGAAAGCAGCATTCCGCAGAACGGCGCCGGCCCCAGCCCCGCGAACTCGACAATCTTGACCCCCGACAGCGGTCCCTGCGCCACAGCGGCTTCTCCCAAACCTGTTCCGTAGCGTTCCTTAGCACACCGTCGCGCTCGCGCGAATCGCACGCTAAGGTCGCCCGGCAACAAGCGAAACACGCGATGCGCAAATGGTGGTTTTCGATCCACAAATGGATCGGATTGGTCGTCGGTCTAC
This sequence comes from uncultured Flavobacteriaceae bacterium, assembly GCA_964547645.1. Classification (GTDB taxonomy): domain Bacteria; phylum Pseudomonadota; class Alphaproteobacteria; order Micropepsales; family Micropepsaceae; genus SZUA-430. Next base: position 9,341 of record CAZJOM010000063.1, on the reverse strand, counting down.
AGATCTTAGCCTGGACCGCCAGCGGCCTCTACATGACTTGGTTTCCGATTGAACAGGTCCGCAGCGAAAGCAACATCCGCGAAGCAATGCCGCGCGATTTGCGCACGGCCGTCAATCTGATCTCCGCGGAAAAAGCTATTGAAGCCGCGGGCGTCCCCGTCTCGCGCCTTGAGCTACTCGACATCGCCGGGCGCTGGATGTGGCGCATCGACAGCGCCGGCAAACCGCACATGCTCATCGACGCAGAGAAGGGCCTCGTCGTCTCGCCGCTCGATGAAGCTGGCGCGCGCCAAATCGCAACGGCGGACTTTGCCGGCGAAGGCAAGATCGTGACCGCGACATTGATCGCCGCAGATCCACCGATCGAATACCGCAGCACGCTCCCCGTCTGGCAAATCGTCTTCAATGACGCCGACGCGACGCATCTCTATGTGGCACCGCTGACCGGCAAAGTTGTGGCCCGCCGCAGCGCCCTCTGGCGCACCTACGATTTTCTCTGGTCGCTGCACATCATGGATTACAGCGAGCGTGAAAATTTCAACCATTGGCCGATTATTCTGATGTCGCTCCTGGGCCTCATATTGACGATCACAGGCTTCGGTCTTCTCGTCATACGCCTCTGGCCGCGCACTCTCAGTTTCAACAAACCCGCCGAGTAAACATGTCGAACATGATCGAAGTTGTCCGCTCCAGCGTTCAGACCTGGGAGTGCGATCAAATGGGCCACATGAACGTCCAGTTCTACATGGCCAAGGCCGACGAGGGCCTTACCGCCATCGCAGCTGCCTTAGGGCTAAGCGCTCGTGCGCAGCAAAGCGATCGCGCTGCTTTGATCCCGCGCGAACATCACGTCCGCTTTCACCGCGAGCTTCGGCCAGGCGCGCCCTACACAATGTCGAGCGGCGTGCTCGCCGCGCGGAGCGAGGGCCTGATCCTTTACGAAGAAATGCAGCACGCCGTGACCGGTGCAGTCGCCGCCACCTTCGTCACCCGCACCGAGTGGACCGACGTCGAAATGCGCGGCGGCCTTCCCTTACCCATTACCGCTGTCGCAAAGACCCCACGCTTGACCGTCGACCTGCCGCCGCAAGGTGCGCCGCGGGGTCTCGACATGGCGCCACCGCGCCCGGCCCCTACACTTGCCGAGGCGGAGCAACTCGGCCTCATGACGACGTTCCGCGGCGCCGTCTTACCGGAGCACTGCGACGCGTCGGGTTACATGATGCCGCGCCACTACATGGGCCGCGTCTCGGATGCGATCCCCAACCTCATCGCCCAAACCCGCGGCGAAGACCGCTCGACAGGCACCACCGGCGGCGCCGCGCTCGAATATCGCTTCGTCTACCGCATCGCCGCCGGCATGGGCGACCTTCTGGTCCTCAAAAGCGGCCTCAGATCGGTTTCGTCGAAAACCTATGTTTGGTGCCACTGGCTATTCGATGGCGAATCCGGCGAGTGCTTCGCCACTGCCGAAGCCGTCGCCGTCGCCATGGACCTCACCACCCGCAAAGCGATCGAGATTCCGGCGGACATGCGGGCACATTTGGAGAGCCTCGTTGTGCCTGGTCTATCGGCCTGATGCATCGCGGATCGGCCCGCCGACCGGCAAACGCTCGCTCGACCTACGCGAGCGCTGCACCGCGGCCCTGGAGCAAACGCTGAAAGCCGCGGGCGTGAAGCTACCCCGCCGATAGCCCGGCCATAGCGCGGATCTCGCGCTGCACGATCTCGGGGCTCTCCATCGGCAGAAAGTGGCTCGCCCCCGGCACCTTAACGACGCGGATCTCCGGCCTCTGCGCGATCAGAAGCTCGACCACCGGATCCGGGCACGTCGACCGCTTGTCGCCCACAATCAACGTCAGCGGGCAACGCAGCCGGTCGAGATCGCGCCAGATGTCCAGCGCATTGGCGGCATAGTTCGCCGCCTCCCACCCCGGCGTACAGGCGAGCCGCACTTGCCGGTCGTCGATGTAGTCGACAGTCCCGCCCACGATGTAGTCGCGCACGACCTCCTCCGGCCAGGTACCGAAAGCCCCGCGGCCGCGATAGGCCTCGAACATCGCCTCACGAGACGGAAAAATTCCGCGTCGCCGCTTGGCTTGCGCGATCAACGGCGAGACACGCTCCGCCATGCCGAGCGCCTTCAAGAACCGCATCCAACGAATGTACCGCGGCGGCAAGATTACAGGCTCGACCAACACCAGACCGGTCACCCAATTGGGCTTCGCCAGCGCCGCCGCCAAGCTCGCCGTCGCACCCATCGAATGCCCGGCCAGCATCTTCGGCCGCCCGTCGAGCTCATGCAGCGTCCGCAAAATATCGTCTCGATAGATCAGCCATGTGCGCATCCCCTTCGGATTCGCGGCCAGCGTGGTCTGGCCGTGTCCGCGCAGATCGCTTGCATAGAGCCGCATCTCGTCGCCAACGCCGTCGAGCAATGTGCGGTAAGTCAGCGCGTTAAAACCGTTCGCATGCGCGAAGTGCGCCGACGGCGCGCGCGAGTCCGCCACCTCCCAGGCGAGGCACGAGACGTTGCCGTCCCACATCTTGATGGTCCGCCGCTCAGGCCAATGGACTTGCACAGCACACACCGCCGCCGCAGCGGTCATAGCATTAGCCCCCGGACGCGACTGGAATCGGGGAAACGAACCGCCCCTGAATCAGTTGCATCGCGTGCAACCTTGCCAGTCTAACGCGCACAAAAAAAGCGCGGCGTCCGTGCGCCGCGCTGAAATCGAGATTTGAACGCCGTTCAATCGCTCGAACGAGCGTCAGTCCTTAGCCTTGGTCATTTCGAGCGAGGCTTGCCGCGCGATCACGCCGTTCGTAATTCGCGTAAACGCCAAGTTCATCGCGTCAGTACCTTTGAGCGTACGGTTATAGACCGTGACATCCCACTGCCCGTCGTCGCCGATGACAAGCTGCGTGATCGAAAGCGTATCGCCGGAGAGCCTGGCCCACGTCGTCTTCTTGCCTTCCGTCGCGGCACCCGACTTTACGTCGACGAACACGCCCGGCTTCTTTCCCTTCTTGAACGTCAGCTCCGACGCTTTGACTTTCGACTTCGACGCCTCATTGATGTTCGACGACATCGTGGTCCACGAAACCTTGAACCCGTCAGCCGCCTTCTCGAAAATGACTTCCGAATCGCGAGACTGCGTAACCGCCGTGCCTTGCGTTGCCTGTCCGGTGCCGACCCAGCGGCCCATGAAGTCGTCGATCTTGCGATCCGCCGCTTGAACCGCCGAAGCGAGCACCAGCGCGGCCGCGCCCAGAACCAAAGCAATGCGCATGTGTAGTCCCCTTGAACGTTGGTGGGCGCCCCTGCCCTGAACTGACGCCATCAAATCAGGGCCGGGCAGAGCGTGCAACGCCCCCTAGTTAACTTTTGCCGGGCCCTTGAGCAGGCTCAAGCGTACTGCGCGCACGATCCGGCTGTTCTCGAAGCGTGTGAACCGCACATCCATGCCCTTTTCGGTCAGCGTGCGGTCGTAATGCGTGACGAAATACCCGCCATCCGGCCCGACCGATACCTGAACGATCGACAGCGTGTCGCCGGAAATGACCGCCCAGGACGTGTCCTGATTCAAGTTGAGATCGCCCGAAGTGATGTCGCGAAAGACGTTCGGCTTGTCGGTCGCCCGAAACGTCTGAGTGTAGCTCTTCGTGTCGGCGGAACCCGGAAGCTCGTCGCCCTTCAGCTTCAGCGTCGACCACTCGATCGAAAAGCCGTTCTCCGCCGCCGGCCGGATGATCACTTGGCTGAAGCGCGAAGTTCCAAGTTGCTTATCGGCATCGCCCGCATGCTCCTCGCCACCATGGCCCAGATAGACCCCGACGAAGTCTTGAACCTTCCGGTCGGCTGCAACCGCCGGAGCGGCGAACCCGGCGATCAAGAGCAAAGAAAGAAAAACGGCGCGCATGGCGAGAAACCCCTTGTTGTCATGCACGAGCTAACACAACCGCATACCCCCCGGAAAGAGGCGTTCCGCACACCGGCGTCAGCGCAACTCCCAATCGCGCATCGCCTTCTTGGACAACTGGCGCTTGGAGACGGCATAAACACCAGCGGCACCGTAGAGTTCCTTCCGCGACAGCGAACTCAGCCCCGCATCAAGAACCGCATCCGTGGCAGGGTACTCGACCACAATACGCTGAACGCCATAGGTCGTTTTGCGCATCTCGACCCCGGTCGGCACCGGCGCAAGAGTCACCTCCCACCAGGCGCCATCCGCAAGCAGATGCAGCTGTTTGGTCGGCGAAACGACTCGCATGCGCGCATTCCGTGCCTTTTCGTCGATCACACGCTGTGCTCGCTTCTTTGCTGCCCAAGACCGCCAATACTTGTTGCGGCGTAGCAGACCGCTCTTCGGATCGACAAACAGCCGAACATGCGAGCTCTTCAACGGCCCGCGCGACCAGCGATGATCCACCCAAACCTCTCCGTCCTTCAAGGATGTCTTGATGGCCACGAAATCGGGAATGTGGTCGCGCACATGTTGCTGCACTGTGTTCGACGGCTTGAGGTTTTCGCTGATCTCCGACCAAACCTTGTTCCAAGGCCTGCCCACTTGCGACTCCAAATAGCGTCGAAGCGGGTTCAAATTCTCGTTCAGCGACTTGTAACCGCCGCGTTCGCGCGCGTCTCGTTTCACCCCGATCTTCGAAGGCAACAGCTCGTCGTCGTCGCGAACCGGCTTACGGTTCCGCAACTTTCCCGCCCCGCTACGCGGGCGCTCGACGATGACCTTCGGCATATCGCGCCGCATTCGACTGCACTTTCCAACAAAAAAGGGCGCGGCTTATGACGCCGCGCCCCGAAACAGTCAACCGTGACAGATCGTCTAGGCCGCCTTCTTCGCCGGATTGAAGCGGCCGTAGAACGTGTCCCCCTTCTCCGCCATATCGCGCAGCAGCTTACCCGGCAAGAACCGCTTGCCGTATTTCTGCGCCAAGCGATCGCAGTCCTCGACGAACTTCTTCGTGCCCACAGTGTCGATCACCGAGAGCGGCCCGCCGGTATAGGGCGCAAAGCCCCAGCCGAGGATCGCGCCCACATCCGCCTCGCGCGGATCGGTGACGACGTTCTCTTCGAAACAGCGCGCCGCCTCGATCGCCTGACGGTAGATGAAGCGCTTCCTGAGTTCGTCCACCAGTTCCGGCGTCGTTGACGTCACCTTGTACTTCACGATGTCCTTTAGTCCCGGCCACAAGCGCTTCTTTCCGCCATCCGACGGATAGTCGTAGAAGCCTTTCTGGTTCTTGCGCCCGAAGCGTCCGAGCTTGGCCACCATCGTTTCGATCAGCGTGTCCGCAGGACCCGCCTCGTACTTGTCGCCGAGGTCCTTCTTCGTCGCCTCGCGCACCTTGTAGGCAAGGTCGAGCGCGACGTCGTCGGCAAGCTCCAGCGGCCCGCGCGGCATGCCGGTCATGCGACCGACATTGTCCACGATCGCCGGCGCAATGCCCTCGGCCAGCATCTCCTGTCCCTCCGCCACATACGTGCCAAAGCAGCGCGAGGTGTAGAAACCGCGCGAGTCGTTGACCACGATCGGCGTCTTCTTGATCTGCTTCACATAGTCGACCGCCATCGCGAGCGCATAGTCGCCGGTCTTCTTGCCGGTGATGATCTCGACCAACTGCATCTTGTCGACCGGCGAGAAGAAGTGGATGCCGACGAAGTTCTCCGGCCGCACACTCGCTTCCGCAAGACCCGTGATCGGCAACGTCGACGTGTTCGAACCGAACACGCCCTTGTCCGTTAGCTGCGCCTCGGCCTTCTTCGTCACATCGGCCTTGATCTCGCGGCTTTCGAACACCGCCTCGATCACCAGATCGCAACCCTTCAGGTCGTCGTAGTTCGTCGACGGCTTGATCAGCGACAGCAACTTCTCTTTCTTCTCCGCCGTCGAGCGGCCCTTAGAAATCTGCCCATCGAGCAGCTTCGTCGAGTAGGCCTTGCCCTTCTCCGCCTCTTCGATCGTGCGGTCGATCAGAACGACTTCCATGCCGGCCTGCGCCGACACGTAAGCGATACCCGCACCCATCATGCCGGCACCGATCACGCCCAGCTTCTTGACCGACGTCGGCGCCACCTTTGCCGGCCGCCGCGCGCCCTTACCCAGATCCTGCATGGAAAGGAACAACGAGCGGATCATGTTCCGCGACGCCGGATCCATCAGCAGCTTTGTGAAGTACCGCGCCTCGATGCGAAGCCCAGCATCGATCGGTACCGCAAGCCCTTCATAGACGCATGACAGAATGTAGCGCTGCGCCGGATAGTTGTTGAACGAGTTCTTGCGATAGAGCGCATTGCCCATCGTGAACACGGTCGACGAACCCTTGTCGTTCGGAAGCCCGCCCGGAACCTCGAAACCCTTCTTGTCCCAGGGCTGCACCGGATCCGGTGTCTCTTTGATCCAGCGCTTAGCTTCGGCGATCAGTTGATCGGCCGGCACGACTTTGTGCACGACCTTCTGGCTCGCCGCCGCCTTCGGATCGAGCGAACCGCCCTGCATGATCAAGCCCATTGCCGCTTGCGCACCCATCAGGCGCGGCAGCCGCTGCGTCCCGCCGCCGCCGGGCAGCAAGCCAACCTTCGATTCCGGCAGGCCCAACTGGATCTTCGGATTGTCCGCCACGACGCGGTAGTGACAAGCGAGCGTCACTTCCAAACCGCCGCCGAGCGCGAGCCCGTTAATCGCCGCCACAACCGGCTTGCCGCAGGTCTCGAGCTTGCGCAACAGCATATTGAACTGCAGCACACCTTCATAGCGCTGCCGTACGCGCTCTTCCTCGCTCTTCGGCGCGCCCGCGCCGCTCGCTTGCCCCTCCATCTCATCGAGCGCCGCGCCGGCGCAGAAGCCGTTCGCTTTGCCCGACGTGATGATCGCGCCCTTGATCGACGCGTCGCCCACGATCTTGCCGATCGCCGCACCGATGTCGGCGAGCGCCTTGTTCGAAAGCACGTTCATCGAACGCTCTGGATCGTCCCACGTCAGTGTGACGATGCCGTCCGCGTCCTGATTCCACTTAAAGACCTTGAGTTCCATTGGTTCGTTTCCTCTTAGACGCGTTCGATGATCGTGGCCGTGCCCATGCCGGCGCCGACGCACAGCGTGACCAGCGCGGTGTTCAAGTTCCGCCGCTCAAGCTCGTCCAACACCGTGCCCAGGATCATCGCGCCCGTCGCGCCGAGCGGATGGCCCATCGCGATCGCCCCGCCGTTGACGTTGATCTTGTCGTGCGGGATGTCGAGCACCTTCATGAAGCGCATGACGACCGACGCGAACGCCTCGTTCAGCTCGAAGAGGTCGATATCCTTCGCGGTCATACCGGCGCGCTTCAGCACCTTTTGTGTTACGAGCGCCGGACCCGTCAGCATGATGCAAGGCTCCGACCCGATCGAGGCGAACGCACGAATGCGCGCCCGCGGCTTCAGACCTTGCGCACGTCCCGCTTCCTTCGTGCCCATCAATACCGCGGCCGCGCCATCGACGATACCCGACGAGTTGCCGGCGTGATGCACGTGGTTGATCTGCTCGACTTCCGGATAGCGCTGCTGCGCGACCGCATCGAACGCGAACTCGCCCGGCATCAAGAACGCCGGCTGCAGCGACGCTAGCGACTGCATCGTCGTGTCGGCGCGCATATGCTCGTCGCGATCCAGGATCGTGAGCCCATTGATGTCCTTCACTGGCGTGACCGACTTCTTGAAATAGCCGTTCTTCCACGCATTCGCTGCGCGCTTTTGGCTTTCGACCGAGTAGGCGTCGACGTCGTCGCGCGAGAACCCGTCAAGCGTCGCGATCAAATCCGCGCCGATGCCTTGCGGCGTGAAATAGCTCTTGATCGCAATCGAGGGATCCGTCGCCCATGCGCCGCCCGAAGCGCCCATGCCGACGCGACTCATCGACTCGACGCCGCCGCCGATCGTCATGTCGGACTGCCCCGACATCACCTGGCCCGCCGCCATGTTGCAGGCCTCAAGGCCGCTGGCGCAGAAGCGGTTGATCTGCACGCCCGCGACGCTCTCCGCGTAGTCGGCGTTCAAAACCGCGATGCGCGCGATGTTCGAGCCCTGCTCGCCGACCGGATCAACGCAGCCAAACACCACGTCGTCAACGACCGCCGTATCCAGATTGTTGCGGTCGCGGATGTTCTTCAGCACCTGCGTGCCGAGTTCCAGCGCCGTCACCTCATGCAGCGCGCCGTCCTTGCGCCCCTTGCCGCGCGGCGTGCGCACGGTGTCGTAGATGAAACATTCCGTCATGACTTCCTCCATTTATCCCTAAAGATCGAAACTCAAACCTTGTCCAAATCGCGCGCCATGAGCGCGGCCATGTCGGCCTCGCCCGCAGCCCTCAATCCCTCAACCATGCGCGCACGTTCGCGCTCAGGCTTGTTCTGCGAAAGCTTCGCCTTGCCTTCGATGCGTACGATCTCCATCCGGAACGGCACGAACCCGTTGGGCAATGCCCTCGCGAGTTCAGCCTTCAATTCCTTGGGGCTCCAGCCGTCTTCGCCTTCGTACTTTTCTGTCATCAGAGAGACCAACGCGAGTTGATCTCCCTCAATCGCGACCGGTGTCCCGTAGCAATGTACTGCGACGTAATTCCACGTCGGTACGTTCGCCGTCCGGTCCGAGAGCCAACTCGGCGAAACATAGGCGTGCGGCCCCGAGAATATCGCAAGCGCCTCCGCCCCGAACATCTCCGCATGCGGGTTGGCGCGCGCGACGTGCCCATAAAGCGTCCCGAACCGCCCCTCGCCGCGCTTCAGCAGGAACGGAATATGCGTCGCAAAAAGTCCAACCGCCCCGCTGCTGACCAAGACGCCGAAATCATGCGTCTCGATCCGCGAATGCTGTGAGGCCAGATCATCGATGGCAAAGTGCTTGGGGACGTACATGACGCTATTTCTCGCCCCAGCGTTTTTCCTCCCCCGCGTGCGGGGGAGGTCCCTTTCCAAGCACGCAGTGCGAAGAAAGGCGGAGGGGCGAAGTCTGCCCCACTACAGGCTCCTCGCGATCAACAGCTTCATTATCTCGTTCGTGCCGCCGTAGATCTTCTGCACCCGGCTGTCCGCGTACATGCGCGCGATCGGGTACTCGTTCATGTAGCCGTACCCGCCGTGCAGCTGAAGACACTCGTCGACGACTCGGCACTGTACTTCCGTCAGCCACAGCTTCGCCATCGACGCCATGAACGGATCGAGCTTCTTGTTCAGGTGCAAGTCCATCAGGTGGTTGCAGAACACTTTCGCCACGGTCGCTTCGGTCTTGCACTCGGCGAGCTTGAACTGCGTGTTCTGGAACTCGATCAGCTGCTTGCCGAACGCCT
>CAZJOM010000062.1:0-23910 GCA_964547645.1 uncultured Flavobacteriaceae bacterium | reverse complement strand
ATTAGAGCAACTGCCTTCTAAGCAGTGGGTCGGAGGTTCGATTCCTCCCGGGGTCGCCATAAAATCAAATACTTAGAACTCCTCGCGCCAGCGGCCAATGTCTGTAGTAAGCACATAGTAAGCACCGGAGACTGCGGTGGCCAGTATCCCCAACGTGCGTAAAGCGGTTTCGCAAAGTCTCGAAGGGGCGGGGCGAGCGTTCAGTCAGGCTTACGACTTGACGCGTGCCTCACGTGCGCAGGTGGCGAGCGTCTCGACGTTTGCGTGGGCAAAGATCACGCAATTCCGGCGTAGCCGTGACTCTCAGCCGATGGCGTCATTCGCTAGAGCGGTTTCCAGATTCGATTGCGCGTACCCCGCGTTTCGGAGGTAGTTGAGGCATTCTTGCGGCGCGAGGTCGAGCAGTTGTCCGATGCGCCGCCAGAGCGTGTCGATGGTTCGCTCTTTGGCCTTACGCAGAAGCGCCTTGAGCTTCGCAAAATACTGCTCGATCGGATTGAGGTCGGGCGAATAGGGCGGCAGGTAGACGAGCTTGGCGCCGTTCGCTTCGATCATCTGGCGAACGCCATCGACTTTGTGCGCAGCAAGATTGTCCATGATCACGATGTCGTCGGGTCGCAAGGCCGGACATAGGCATCGGCCGATGTAGACGCGGAAGATCTGACCGTTCATCGGCTGATCGACGACGAAGGGTGCAATGATCTGATCGCAGCGCAGGCCGGCGATGAACGTCGTCGTTTTCCAATGGCCATACGGCACTTTGCCGATCACCCGCTCGCCGACCGGACCCCGCCCATAGGCGCGCGCCATGTCGGTTGCAGCGCCGCTCTCGTCGAAGAAGACGAGTTTCTCAGGGTCAAGTGTGTGCTGATTTTCTCTCCAAACCGTGCGTGCCAGGGCGACGTCCGGCCTGTCCTGCTCGGCTGCGTGTACCATCTTTTTTTTGTAACTGACGCCGTTTCGATCATAGAACCGCTAGATCGATGACAGGCTCGCCTTCACACCGCGCTCCGACAGGAACCGGGCCGCGATCTCTTCGAGCGTCAGATCGGCCTCACTCTCAATCACGCCCAGCAGCCAGTCCCGATGCTCGTTCAACTTGGAATGGTTGCTCTGTGGACGCGGCGTCGGTGCGACGCTCCCGGTCAGGCGCAGGCGGGCAAACCATTTGATAGCCGTACTCGGGCTGACCGAGAACTGATCGGCCGCGCCGCGCGCCGACAAGCCTTCCTCGACGGCCTCAACAACGCGTTTGCGCAAATCCATGGAATAGCGATGAGTCATGAGCGCACTCCTGCGAATCAATCCCCCGCAGCCAGAATCTGCCCTCAAGGCCTTCTTGGGAATCCTCCCGATTCATGCAGACCGGAAAACGCTCTAGAACTTCGCCACGCGTCGCTCCAACGATGGACTGCGCAAGATGCGGCGATGCATGTGCCGCGACCCGTCTGTGTTTGATGTGCTGCGCGTACTTGTCGCCTCAGCTCGCCATCACGCTCGCTGCTGGGGCGATACCTCATGATGAGTTCCGTTCCGCTGGCGCTTTGCCGAAGGCAAGGATCAAGAAATAGAGTCCCAGCAAAACTGCGACTGGGCTGCCGTAGTGTTCTGGTGGGTGATGGCCGCTTAGCGAAGCCTTGCCGAACCAAGCATCATAAGCCATGAGCCCGCTCGCGATCACCACGGCGAGTAGCCCGAGGGGCACGAGTGCACGGTATCGCCAGCCGATCGTGAACAGCAGCAAGGCGAACGGAATCTGCAGCGCGCCAAACCAGGCGAAAATCGCGATGATCGTGTCGCCGCGCGTCGAGAGATCGATACCAGCGATCACGCCCGCGCCGCCGTCGGGCAGGAAGTAATGAATGCAACCGGGGATGAACTGCATCACGCCGGCGAACATGAGGAACCACGCGGAAATCTTTGCCCCGTGGTAGTCCGCGTTCGTGCTCGGAGGAAAAATGGCCATGCTACCCCTCATGTCGCTGGCAATGAAACGCGTGATCTGCTCAACAAACTCTGTCGATGCACTGCGATAATCTAGCACTTTCTCAAGAAGATAAGCACACGCCTTTGTCGGCTTGCGCCGCTCTCATAGGTAAGCGTTCTGATCAATTCTGTTCGTGCTAGGCGGCGTCCTTATTTCGGCGAGTGCCTCACCGTTGCAGGCGCTGCCCGTAGCCGGACCTTCCTCGCTCGGCAGGTCGAGGGGCGCTCGTTAAGGTAACCGCCGTGACCGCAATCACGGCGTGGCATTAGCGGGGCACCCTTCTGCTGGTACACGAGTTGCAAGACGCTCAGGCGAGCATAGCTTGTAACGCGATTGGAGATCGCGTTCGTGCAACTTGCGTTTCAGAGTTTCAGCGAAGGTGTCCGCGCGAGCAGAGACGCGGACAGTCTGCGGGTGGTCACGAGCGCGGTGCTCGAAGCGTTTGACATCAAAGTCTTCACGTACTTTTCGCTACCGCAGACGCCTGGCGAGGGCAATATTCTCGTGACGACGGTCCCAAGCGCATGGCTCAGGCGCTACCTGACCGAGCGTTACGACCTTATCGACCCCGTTCTTCTGCACGCGCGTGCAAGCACGACGCCGCTGCTGCAAGTGTCTGCGCCGGCGGACTCAACCGCGCGGCAACACCAACTGTTTGAGGAAGCCGCTGCCTATGGGCTTCGATCGGCGTTTGTCGTGCCGTTCCGGGGCGCCAACGATGCGTTCGCAGCCTTTGTCGTTACCGGAGACGATCCGGCCGCACTTCGTAGAACCGTCGCGCTCTATCGCTGGCCGCTAATGTTTGTCGGTGCACAGGTTCACCTGCAGGCGCAGTTGATTTTCTCGAGCGTCGGGGGTGGTGTCATACTACTCCTGACACCCCGCGAACTTGAATGTTTGCGGTGGGCGACGTCCGGCAAGTCGCACTGGGAAATCAGTCGAATCATCGGTATCAGCAAGCGAACGGTCTCGTTCCACCTCGACAACGCAAAAGAGAAGTTGAATGTGCGCACGCTGCGCGAAGCGGCGATCCGCCTGACGCTTCTCGGCTAACACCGTCGTGGTCAACCTGTGTCATGGCACAGGATGCTTGTTGACTTGCGGCGGTGCATATATTCGCGGCAAGCAAGGCGCACCCCCATGCGAGCCGCGCTGCAGGTAAATTGGCGAAACAAAGCGTCTTATGCCTATGCCGCGAAACTGACCGGCTTAGGTTGGGCCTGGGAATTTCTTCGCCGCAATCCCCGATTTCGCGAAGAGTGTGCGCAGTCAGAAACACGATTTGCCGCCGGCGGCAAGGTGCCCCGCGCGATATTCCCGCCAAGGAAATGGGGCGTTCTTCGTGCAGATTCCCTCGATCAGACCGCAGCATTGGCCAACGTCTTTTGGGATCCTGCTGTGTGCCGGCACGTGCTTCCGGTGCTATCTGCAACGCATGCGATCACGGCACCGCCTCACCATGTGCTGTTGTGCGAAGGTGATCGTCGCCTTCAGCTCGCTGTCGAATATTGCGGTTGGCTGTCCGAGGACGTGCTGCTCGCGTCCGCCTTAGCCTCGCCGCCTACGTTTCGACGGTACCAGCGTGCGATCGCATGCCTGAACGCTTATGTGTTCACCGGTCACCTGCCGAAGCGATTGTTTGAACATCAGCCGGCGTCATCCCGTCTCGTAGACGTGGCACAAGCGCTCGACGGTGCATTAAGTAACGCGTCGCACCGCGAGATTGCAGTTGCAGTTTATGGCGAGCGGCGTGCGGTCGCCTGGCACGACTCAGGCGATCACCTGCGAGACTCCATCCGGCGCGCAATCAATCGGGGCCGGCACCTCATGAACGGCGGCTATCGCCGGTTCTTGCGCTGAGTGTCAGCCTTCTTGAGGAAATCCCTGTACCCTTCCGCGCTGATCCACTGCGCCCGCTTCAGATGACTGCTGACCGCGCTGCGGGCTTGGCTCTCTGTGAGCGCTGGGTTCGCATCGAGAACGATTTGGGTCATCGCGTCGGCGGGCTCGCCGCTGGCATTCGCGTCAAGCAAACGCAGATAGGTGACAAGGTGCGCTTCGTCGTATGGCGTCAAGCTTTTCGCGGCCGGCGCACGTTCTGCAAGGGGATGGTCTTTTGAAGTGGCGCTTTGGCGCATTGTTGTTTTAGCTCCGGACTTGCGCTGAGCAGGCATCGCAACGTGCTCCGGTATGGCGCAACTGCCTAGCATGACCTTGCCCCACGACGAACAGCAATGATCTGGTTGCGACAATCCGCGAACTCCATTGCTGCCGAATTTAGCCAAGCGGGCGAATAGCGATCCTGCGAATTCAACTTTGAAGCGTCTCTTCACACGCCGCTTCGCGGAGTGTCATCGCGCGGTGGCGCGATGAAGTTGTTCGATAGTTCCCCTTACGCGCGGTGGGCGGCCGCTCCCGTATAGGCCCGCTGCGGCGGACCGCAACCCGCGCTCACGCGCGGGTCCTCCACTGATGGGGTGGACGGCCTCCGCGGCACCGATGTGCCAGGTTGGGGCTGCCTCAGCGACCACAACAAGGAGAAGCCGCCAATGCAAGTCACAACGATCGGATTGGATATCGCGAAGCTGGTGTTTCAGGTCCATGGCGTTGACGCCGCCGGCAAAGTTGTCATCCGCACGCGACTATCGCGCGGCCAGGTGCGCCGGTTCTTCGAGCAGCTCGCGCCTTGCCTGATCGGAATCGAAGCCTGCGCAACGGCTCATTACTGGGCACGCGAGCTGCGGGCGTTCGGACACGAGGTGCGGTTGATGCCGGCGCACTATGTGAAGCCTTACGTAAAGCGCTCGAAGAACGATGCCGCTGATGCCGAGGCCATCTGCGAAGCTGTGACGCGGCCAACCATGCGGTTCGTGCCGGTCAAGACACCGGAAGCGCAGGCTTTGGCGCTCATTCACAGGATCCGTACTCAGCTTGTCGGTCAACGCACCGCGATGCTGAATGCCCTTCGCGCCGGCTTGGCCGAATTCGGCGTCATCACCGCGCAAGGGCTTCGCGGCGCCACAGAGATTCTGAGAATCGCGGCAGCGGGCGACGAACGCATACCGGCGTTCATCAGAGGGGTTTACACAATGATGGCCGATGCCATCCGAACGGTTGAATTCCGTCTGGGAGATCTCGATCGCCAGATCGCCGCCAGTGCCAAAGGCGATGATACCTGCAAGCGGTTAAGCACCATCCCAGGGGTTGGGCCAGTTACATCAAGCACGATCGCGGCTCTCGCCGGTGACGTCTCGCGGTTTGCGTCGGGCCGCGATTTCGCCGCCTGGATAGGATTGACGCCGCGGCAAAACTCCACCGGCGGCAAGACTCGGCTAGGCCGCATTACGAAGGCGGGCGATCAGACGCTGCGAACACTTTTCGTGTTCGGCGCGTTCGCGATCATCAAGCGCGCTCGTATCAATCCTGCGAAGGCGTCGCCCTGGTTGGTCGCGCTGCTGAGCCGCAGACCGGCACTCGTTTCGGCGGTAGCACTGGCGAACAAGATGGCGCGCATCGTTTGGGCACTCCTGACGCGCGGCGGCAGCTATCGCGCGCCGGCGATCGCATAGAAATCAATTCCTGCGGAGCGAACTCCGCAAGGAAGCGCGAGGTGGTGCTCTAGGTATGATGACGAACCGGTTGAGCCGGGGATCGCTCAGTTCGCAAAACGAAGGGAGCTTTTCAGCCCGTTTCACTGATGGAACGGCGATCCGCGGATTTCATCAGGGCCAGCGGTCAGTGCACCGCGCAAACAGGCCGTACACATGACCGCACCCGATCGTTCGTCAAAGTAGAAATCACCTCGCGTCCTCGATGCCGTTTTGAGACTGCGACGACAAGCCCCTTGCGACGAAGGCTTATGGTCATCGCTTCGCGATGCAGTTTTTTGTTGGCCGCTCCCCTGGGCGGTGGGAGCGCGGCTCTCCCTTCTAGGCTCGCTGCGGCGTGCCGCAACCCGCGCGAAGACGCGCGGGTCCTCCATTTCATTCCGGCCCTTCGGGTGCAGCCCACCTCATTCAGCGAGCCTCTCCGGTCGTTTTTCGCCGCCCTCCCACCGCCCAGGGGAGCGTGGCGGAAGGTTTCGGAAGCGAGTGGGGCGGTAGTGCGAATTCGCAAGAACACATCTTGCGACGTTGGGGCCGTCCACACATTCGTTCCGGCCCTTCGGGTGCGGTCCGCCTCGATCAGCGGGCCTACCCGGTCGCTCTTCGCCGCCCACCCCGCTTCGGGGAACGGGTGGCGAAGGACGAGAGACGGGAGAGCGGTCATGCAACAGAGACGCACACAAAATGGTGACGACCGGCAAAGCCTCTACGCCGCCGTCACGGACAAGATCGTCCGCGAACTCGAAGCGGGACGCTTGCCGTGGGTGCAGCCGTGGGGAGGGGCAAACCCTACGCTTGGGATGCCGCAGAACGGTGCGACCGGGCGGCGCTATTCCGGGATCAATATCCTCATTCTTTGGGGTGCCGTTATCGAGCAGGGTTTCGCGCAGCAGGCCTGGGTCACGTTCCGCCAGGCGCTTGCGCTTGGAGGCGCAGTGCGCAGGAGCGAGCGCGGGACGACGGTCGTCTTTGCGGACCGCTTCGTCCCGAAGAATGCTGACGGCAGCGCGCCGTCACCTTCGCGCGATCAAGATGGGCAGGAGCCGGATCGGTCGGTGCGATTCTTGAAGCGCTTCACCTTATTCAACGTCGAACAGTGCGACTGCCTACCGCCAGAACTCTACGCCCAAGCCGCGCCGGTTCCGCAAGGGTTGATCGTGCCGGAAGCCGAGGCCTTGATCCGCGCGACGGGTGCGAAGTTTCGGATCGCAGGTGATCGTGCGTTCTACGATCCGGCAAGGGACACAGTGGTCGTTCCACCGCCGCAAGCGTTTTTTGAGCCGATCAACTGGCACCGAACGGCTTTTCATGAGCTCGGCCACTGGACTGGGCACGAGTCGAGACTTGCACGCGAACAGTCCGGCGCGAACGGCTCTAAAGCTTACGCCCGCGAAGAACTTGTCGCGGAAATGGCTGGCGCTTTTGTCTGCGCAAGTTTGAACATCGTGCCGACCGTGCGTCATGCCGACTATGTCGGCGAATGGCTCACGATCTTGCGCGAAGACTCGCGAGCGATTTTCCGCGCGGCGTCCGCAGCGTCGAAAGCGGCCGACTATCTCCTCGCGTTCCGCGAGGCGGCCGAGGCACGCCAAGACGCCGACTTGTCGACCGCCGATTCAAATCAGGTTCGCCCTACCGAGATTCCGCTTGTCGCGGAAACCCAGCGCTGAGTGCGCCCGGCGCTCGCTCGATGCAACACCGCGGACGCGAGGCCGGTCACTTTAAAAGGAAAACGCCATGAAACTCCAACACATCGACATCGACCGCCTGCACATCTCACCACTCAACATGCGCCACGCCAAACGTGCGCCCGACATTTCGGACATTTTGCCGAGCGTTCGAACGCGCGGCGTCTTGCAACCGTTGCTCGTTCGCGCGAACGTGGACGGCTTTGAGATCGTGGCCGGGCGGCGGCGCTATTTCGCCGCCAAGGAAGTGCAGAAGGAGCAAGGCAAAATCGGGCCGTTACCCTGTGCGGTGATGGCGGCGGGCGACGATGGTGCGGCGCTCGAAGCTTCCCTGATCGAGAACGTCGCGCGCCTCGACCCCGACGAAATGGCGCAATACGACACGTTCGTCCGGCTGATCGGGGAAGGCAAAACCGTCAGCGCCCTTTCGGCGACGTTTGGCTTGGCGGAAACGGTGGTTAAGCGCCGCCTCGCGCTCGGCAATCTGTTGCCCAAAATCAAAGACCTTTATCGCCGCGAGGAGATCGATCCGGACACGATCCGGCACCTGACGCTCGCAACCAAGACGCAGCAGCAAGAATGGCTCAAACTCCTTCGCGACGACGAAGCGCCGCTTGGTTCCGAGTTGAAGGCGTGGCTGTTTGGTGGATCAGAGATTTCGACGAAGGCAGCGCTGTTTCCCCTCGAAGACTACAAGGGCGAAATCGTAACCGACCTCTTTGCCGAGGGGGGGTATTTCGCCGATCACGATCAGTTTTGGACGTTGCAGAACACAGCGATTGCGGCCAAGCGCGACGCTTACCTTGCCGAGGGATGGCGCGACGTGGTCGTGCTCGAACCGGGTGCGCCGTTCCATGCCTGGCGGCATCAAAAGGCGGCCAAGAAACGGGGTGGGAAGGTATTCATCACCGTGTCCGAGCGGGGCGAAGTTGAAGTGTTCGAGGGCTTTCGCCCCTGCAAGGAGGCGGATGCGCAAGCGGATGAGAACAGCGAGGCGGACGACGGTTTGCCGACCCCAGTAGGGCGAGCAGAAGTCTCGTCCGGTCTGCAGAACTATATCGACCTGCACCGCCATGCAGCGGCGCGCCTCGCCCTCCTTGATGCGGGCGACGTTGCGCTTCGCTTGATTGTCGCGACAGCCATCGCGGGGTCGCCGCTCTGGCAGGCCAAGGCCGGGCCTCAGGCCGCGAAGTCGAAGGCGATTGCCGAAAGCCTTGCCGCAAGCCCGGCGGACGACGCGTTTCGTTGCCGCCGCGCGGAAATCGTCGCATTGCTGGGGTTCGAATCCGATGGCGGCTCGCTTGTTCAGCCGGGGAGCGACACCACCTCGGCGGCCGTGTTCGCGACGCTGTTGAAGCTCCCGAACGCCGAAGTCATGCGCGTCGTCGCCTCGCTCGCCGCCCAAACCTTGGCCGCCGGTGGCGCGCTCGTCGAGGCCGTTGGGCGCGTGCTCAAAGTGGACGCCGCGAAGACCTGGACACCCGACGATGCTTTCTTCGACCTAGTGCGGGAGCGCACTATCGTGAACGCCATGGTGGGCGAGATTGCCGGTCAAACGGTTGCCGACGCAAACCTGACCGAGCGGGTTGCAGCTCAAAAGCAGATCGTCCGCGATTGCCTCGATGGCACGAACGGGCGGGCGAGAGTCGAGGGTTGGCTACCACGCTGGCTGGCGTTCCCGCCGTCCGCATACACGGATCGTGGCGGGCTCACTCACGTCGCGGCGGCCGAGGCGATTGCGGAGTTCTTCCCGGTCTGCTGATGAACCGGCGGCGGCCCGCGCCCCGGGCCGCTTCCTGATTTAGGGCAGTCTGCACGGTCGTGTAACTCGGCTGCGGGAAGGCTCGTGTCCCCTTCGTTGCCACCTCGGGCCAAGGTCACTGACGGCAGTCCTGTCTACCTCTTTGCTGTGTGCGCACCCCCGGCGATCGGCGCTGGGGGTTCGTCCCCTCGTCGGGCTGCGGATGGGCTGTCTGCGACCATTCGAAGGGTCGATTTCTGAGGTCCATCCTGTGTCACCGAGATCGCCTTGAATTGCGCTGTTGGGGCAGACGGGTGCGCGTCCGAGCGGGCATGGCGTTGTCTCCAATCCCGTTCCCGAACCCATGTCCGTTGGTCTTCGCTTGAACCCTTATGGGCGTCGCCGTCGCGCTTCGAAACCCTCGGGTCCATGCTTTTTCCCCGCCGCCGTTGGCGGCTCCTCGCGCCCGCTTCGCTCCAAAAAACATGTCCCCTCGGGTCCTCCGCTGACGCTTCGGCCGTGCCGGTGCGAGCGCGCCGGTCGCGCCCATTGGGGTTCGCTCACGCCCACCGGAAATGGTTTCGGGGGCGAGAAAATGGAGACAGTGCCATGCCTGCAATCGGATACGTCACCCGCCAACCGAACGGCGGCTTCAAGGGCGAACTCAAGACGCTCACGATCCAAGCTCAGATCGAAGTCGAGCCCAATCCGTCAAAGACCGCCGACAACCAACCCGACTTCCGGGTCACCTCTGAGGGCGCCGAGATCGGTGCCGGATGGGTCCGCCGCAGCGAAAGCTCGGGCAAAGACTACGTGTCGCTAAGCCTTGCCGCCCCTGAGTTCGGCTCGCGCAAACTCTACGCGAACCTGGGCCGGGCTGCCGGTCAACACGACGAGGATACGTTTGCCGTGATCTGGAATCCGGCCGACTGAGGCATCGGGCGGTCTCGCGTTCACTCGCGGGGCCGCTCCCTCTTCCCTCAAGCTCGTCCTCCCATCGCGACGTTCTGGGACAAGTCCGCACGCGGATAGCGGGGCCCAAGAACGGGGACCGTCTGGACGATCCGCCGGCAGCCTGCATCGCCGGTCCCACCAGCGTCGGGCTTTGAGGTCCGGTGCCGCAGCGAACCGGACGCTGCGGCGCTGGGTTTTCTCCTTGAGACTCCGGCGAATTTGCTGATCGCTAAAATCGCCGGTCCCCAACGGTGCCGCTCACGCTCATGCTCGCCGTTATCGCGTGACGTTTCTTCACGCGCGAAACTGGGCGAGGGACACGATGGACGACGACGCAGAACGGGCAGCGAAAGCGAAGAAGGGGAGTCCGTTTTTGAGCACGGCGCAAGCCGCCTTTTTCGTAGGTCTGTCGCGCCGTACCCTTGAAAAGATGCGTGTCCAAGGCTTGGGGCCGGTCTATCGCAAGCACGGCCGTTATGTCCGTTATCACATCGCCGACGTCGAGGCCTGGTCGAACGCCCATCTTAAGCGGAGCACGTCGGATGATTAACCCGCTCCGCGACTTTCGACGTTTGGCTTCGGCGAGGCTCACCTCGGCAGGTTTGTTCGTTGTGGTCGCAATGCTTGCCAGCAGCGCCGTGCTCGGCCTCGCCTCTTGCATAAAGCCGCGCCCGTTGCTCGTTTGGAACGCGAGTGCCAGCGTGCCGATCGGTCTCTATTCGGTGACACCGGTGACCCAACCAAAGCGCGGGGACATTGTGCTCGTCCGCTTGCCAGAGGGTGCCCGAACCCTCGCCTCGGATCGCCGCTACCTGCCGTCCGATACGCCTGCGATCAAGCGCGTTGCCGCCGCCGATGGCGACGTGGTTTGCGCTGTTGACGGCGTTGTCTCCATCAACGCAATGCGTAGCGCTCATGCGCTAAATCGCGACAGCCAAGGGCGATTCCTGAAGTCCTGGAGGGGTTGTTCGACGCTCAAGAGGGCCCAGATTTTCCTCTTGAACGACGCCCCGGCGTCATTCGATGGACGGTATTTTGGTCCCAGCCCCAGCGCGGATGTAATCGGAATCCTGACGCCGTTGTGGACGTTTTGAGCCTGAGCGCACGCAAGTTTTGAGACCGCTTGCGGCCAAGCCCGTCGGGCGATGTACGATGCCCACCGTGGCACTCCGACTGCGGCAACCGAGACTCCTGACATCGTTTTGCCTCGGTTGAACTTTCTCTGCGTGAATTTTTCTTCGGCGCGTGATCGTAGGTGAGCGAGGTTGAGCGAACGATCCACATTCAGAAATCGGCAGGGCAAGATAGAAGCGGTGGCGCTATCGTCGCCTGTGTTCCGGTCTGCACATCCGTTTTTGACAGCGTCATTTTTGAACGCATAGCGTCAAAGCTGTGTTTCGACGTTTGTTGCGTGTTCGACACTGATGGGCGGGCTTGTCCATACCGTCGCGCGACCCACATGAACGATGACGGCGAGTGCGACGGCAACTTCCATGTTCGATGACGACGACTTCAAGCCCAAGCTCGGCAAGCCACGATCGCGCGACGGCAAGCGTCTTCAACGCCGCTTGCACGAGCTGCTGCACGGGGCCGCGGCTGCGGGCGGACGCACGGTCGAGCGCACGGCGCGCCGCTTCGACGGCAGCCGGATCGGCCGGGGCGCCGGCGTCGGCCGCGTCCTCGCGGATCGCCATGCTGCGTTCCGCTCGCGCCGGGTCGTCATCAAGGCGCGCATCGCCAAGATTGCACCGCGCGGGCTCAAGGCAGCGGGCCTTCATCTGCGCTATCTGCAACGGGACGGGGTCACGCGCGAGGGCGAACCCGGCAAGCTCTACGACGCCGCGCAGGACGAGGCCGACGGCCGCTCGTTCTTGGACCGCGCCAGAGAGGATCGGCATCAATTCCGCTTCATCGTGGCGGCCGAGGACAGCGAGCAATACGACGACCTCAAGAGTTTCACCCGGCGCCTGATGGCGCGGATGGAAGAGGATTTGGGCACCAAGCTCGATTGGGTCGCGGTCGACCACTTCAACACCGGGCACCCCCACACGCATGTGATCCTGAGGGGTAAGGACGAGCACGGCCAGGACCTCATCATCGCCCGCGAGTACATCGCGCACGGCATGCGTGCACGCGCCATTGAGATCGCGACCCTCGATTTGGGGCCGCGAACCGATCTTGAGATCGAGGAGAAGCGCCGTCTGGAAATGACTCAGGACCGGCTCACCACCCTAGACCGAAGCTTGCTGCGCCAGGTGGACGGCGACGGGGCCATATCGACGGCCTCAAGCAGCGGCAGTCGGGACAGCCTCACCCATGCTTTGACCGTCGGCCGCTTGCAGCATCTGAAGCGGCTCGGTCTCGTCGATCAAATCTCGGAGACAGCCTGGCGCCTCCAGCCGGACATCGAGGCGACGTTGCGGCGCATGGGGGAGCGGGACGACATTATCAGGACGATGCAGCGCGCTTTGACGGACGCGAAACTCGACCGGGCGCCGGCGGAGCGCTCCATCGTCGATCCTGGCACGCTCGATCGGGCATTGGTTGGCCGGCTTGTCGCGCGCGGTCTGCACGACGCAAACGACCGGCACTACATGATCGTTGACGGCATCGACGGCCACACGCACTGGATCGACATCGGACGGGGCGATGCGACCGAGTTTCTGAAACGCGGTGCGGTGCTCTCCGTGACGCGCCGGCCGGTCGAGACATTGCCGGCCGACCGCACCATCGCTGAAATCGCCCGTGTGAATGGTGGAACATACACACGCGAATTGCACACTGCGTACGATCCGGCCGCGAGTGAGGAATTCGTGACCGCGCATGTGCGCAGGCTCGAGGCGCTCCGCCGGGCCGGGATTGGCGCGCGCGATGCCGATGGGATGTGGCACGTGCCGGAAGACTTTCTTGCTGCTGCGCAGGCGTATGAGCAAACACGCGCGAAGCAAGCGCCGGTGCGCGTCGAGGTGCTGGCCACCGGCGCGCTCCAGAAGCTCGCAACCGCCGATGCCGCAACGTGGCTGGACCGGCAACTCGTCGCCGACAAAGCTCTAACGCTGCGGGACGCAGGCTTTGGGCGCGAGGTGAATGCCGCAATTGTGCAACGCCGGCAGTGGTTGATCGAGCAGGGACTTGCGGAAGAACGGCAAGGTCAGATCGTCTTCCGGGCCGGGATACTTGCGATCTTGCGCCGGCGCGAACTGAGCCGGGCGGCGGCTCAGGTCGCCCAAGAGCTCGGGCTCCCGTACACCGAGTTCAGTGGGGCAGGGCGGGTCGACGGCAAATACGCGAAAGCGGTGGCGCTCGCGAGCGGGCGGTTTGCCGTGATCGAACGGATGCGCGACTTCACGCTCGTGCCGTGGCGGCCGGTGTTGGAGCGCAGCCTGGGCAAAGCGGTCGCGGGCGTCGCAAACGGCGGAGTCATTTCGTGGGAAATCGGGAGGAGGCGCGGGCGGGAGATTTCGTGAAGAAGCAGGAGGTCACACGGCGGAACACGCCTTAGAACCAGGTCACGGCTACGGCGAGGGAGTGAGGTTGCAGCTTCACTTGCTCAAGAACAAATACTTCACAAGCGCCGCTATCGCGAGAACCACCAGCAGTGTTCCCAACGCCATGCCCCAGCCCATTACGCCATACATCATCGTCGGCACCTCATCCTGCTTAGGTCAGTATAACGCGCAACCTGCACTGGCTGGCCTTGGCTTGAGTCAATCGCGACCGTGCAGGCAAAGCGGCGCAGCCCCACACTTGTGTGCGATGCAACATCAAATCAGCGTGATGGTCGCGTGCGCGCCTCGTCGTTTACGAAGCTTAAATACAATGAGCAAACGGTGTAAGATCGCAATGTCCATGTGCACCGAATTTGGTGCGGACCCAGATACCCAATGAGAAAATTCGCTACCGCAGTCCTGTTCCTATTCGTGGCGAGCCTGATTGGCAGCGCGTTCGCCGGCAGCTGCATGGCTATGCCGCGCGGAAATGCGGGCGTCGAGGCCCCGATGCCGCCGTGCTGCGCGATGAAGGTTGCTTGCATCGGCGGCGGCTGCTCTTCCTCAGTACAGCACTCAGGCTGCCTTTCGCAGGCGGCTTGGTCGGCCGTCGTGCAAAAGCACGACATCGGCGGTTTGCCCAAGTTCGTTCCTGTTCTTGTTGCGATCGAACCATCGCCGACAACGGCCGCGAAGGCCGCGTCGCCTCCACCTCTTGTTCCCTTATGCCGTCACGCGGAGATCGTGGATTACAGCGATATCTTTGCGCGAACCGGCCGTCTCCTGATCTAGCGTTTTTCGCAAACGTTTTGGCCGGTCGATGCCGCTCTAGCGGCAACGTTCCGGTTCGTTGTTGAGAAACCGTGAGAGCGAGCGAACGTGCTCGCGAGGAGATTTCAAATGAAGACGATTACCATTGTTGCTGTTATTGGCACGGCGTTGTTGCTTGCTGCGTGCGCGACCACCACTGGCGAACCTCAGCCGCAGCGCTGCTACCGCACAACGAACAGCGGCAAAGTACCTTATCGTGTTCCGGTACCTTGCAAGCCGGATCGTCAATCGACGGGATCGCAGACCGGTCAGCCGGTCGTGCAAGAATCCTGAAACCGCAAGCGATAGGAGCCTGATATGTCTCGATTGATTGGTGTTGCCGCCGTCGTTCTGGTGCTGGGCGCGATCGTAACTTACGCGATCTGCCTTCATTGTCCCGGAATGTGACGACGACGGAACCGGCGCGATCACGAAGATTGCGCCGGCTCCCAATCGATTCGCGCGAAAGGTACAAAAAGCCGCGGCGAGCCGCCTTTGATTAAGGATGTCCTAAGCCACCTGTGTTGTAATAGGCTTCGATGGAAATGCGCGATCCGGCAACCTTAGTGCGACGGCTCGTCAGCCTTGTGTTGGCGATTGCGATCGTTGTTGCGCCGATTGCGCCGGCCATCGCGGCGTGCATGTCGCCTGGCGCCACGAAAGCGATGGCCACAACACCTGCGTCGCCGTGCGATGTGCCGTGCAAAGATTGCGCGTCGAAGACTACGAAGAAATCCTGCCAAGGCGAATGCGTTTGTGTAAATGCGCTTTTCGATCGCCCGTCCGGCATGTCTCAGCCTGCGTCATCCTCGTTCCGACCGGTGCCGTACAAATTCGCGCCGCTTGTTGCGGTGGCACGGCCGCCCGATCCGCCGCCGCCTCGAACCATCCTTGTCTGACGAATACGTCTGAAGCCGGCTCTGTCCAAACGAGCCAAATAAATCGTCATTTCGACAAGGAATTTCCCTGTGGCCGATCTACATATAGGGCGCGTAGCGCTCGGCGTTGTGCTTGCTTCATTCCTAAGCCTCGCGGCGTGCGGCAAGCCTACTCAGCCTTTCGAATTCACGACCACGACGTCCGACCTGATGATGGGATCTGGAACGGTCGAAGTTCGCCTGAAGAACACCGCGAGCGGCACGTTCGTGAACGACGCCGTCATCACCGCGATCCGTCTCGACATGGAGCCGGACGGCATGAAGGACATGACAAGTCCTATCGAGGAGCGAGGCACGAGTTCACCCGGCACATACCGCTTCAGTGGCAACTTCAAGATGGCAGGTCAGTGGCAGCTGAGCCTTGTCGCGCTGGTTCCGGGGCAGCCGGAGAAAGTGCACGGCACTGTCGTTTTCAACGTGAAGTAAACGAACACGATGCCGTGGCGGCGCGTACAGCGATCGCCGCGGCGTTGTTCGCGAAGGAACATTGCCATGCGTACAATCACTGTCGTTGCGACTTTGACGGCCGCTGCTTTCCTCGGCGCGGGCCTTTTGTGGGCGGACAAGCAAGGCTGGGTGACGATCCCGCTGGTGTCCTCAAACCGCGCCGCTAATGACGCGGCATCGGAGGGTCGTCGCATCCTCTACTACCGCAATCCGATGGGCGAACCGGACACGTCGCCGGTGCCAAAAAAGGATTCGATGGGGATGGATTATATTCCCGTCTATGCGGACGAGGTTGCCCCTGCAACCAAGGATGCCACGCCTGGAAAACGCGTTCTCTATTACCGCAACCCGATGGGCCTTGCCGACACGTCGCCGGTCCCCAAGAAAGACTCGATGGGGATGGACTACATCCCCGTCTATGCCGACGAAGCCGCCGGTGAAGCGGGCACGGTGAAGATCAATCTCGACCGCGTGCAGCGTCTGGGTGTGCGCACGGCGCGCGTGATGCGCCAGGCGATCAGCGAAACCGTGCTTTTGTCGGGCACGGTCATGGCCGACGAGCGTAAACTTGGTGTCGTCGCGCTGAAGTTCCAAGCGAACGTCGTTAAGCTTCATGTCGCTGCGACCGGCGAGAAGGTGCGCGCTGGTCAGCCGCTGTTCGAGATCTACAGTCCCTTCCTTCTGCAGCAGGAAACCACGCTCGCAATCGCCTTGAAAGCGCGCACCGTTTCGCAGGAGCTGGGTGACGTTTATGCACGCACGAACGAACGCTCCGCGGTATCGGCGCGCGCGCGTCTCGAAAATTACGAAGTGCCTAAACGCGAAATCGAGCGCTTGATCCGAACCGGCGAACCCAAGGGCCAAGTTTTGTGGCCCGCGCCCCAGAACGGAACCGTGATCGAGAAGCCGATTGTCGCCGGTATGCTGGCCGAACCTGGCGCGACGCTTTACCGCCTTGCCGATTTGTCGAACGTTTGGGTGATCGCGGAAGCGCCGGAGAATTCGCTCGGCGTCGCCAAACCCGGCGCAACGGCGCGCATCACGCTGAACGCGTTTCCCGGCAAGACGTTCGAAGGGAAGGTGACGTTCGTTTATCCCGAAGTCTCGATGACGACGCGCACGGTGAAAGTGCGCATCGAACTTCCGAACCCCGACGGCCAGCTCTTGCCAGGCATGTTCGCCTCCGTCGAGGTCGCAAGCCCGCTCGGTCCACCCGCCATCACCGTGCCGGACAGCGCCCTCATCGACTCCGGATCGCGTCAAGTCGTACTCGTTGCGCGCGGGCAAGGGCGGTTCGAGCCGCGCGCGGTCACTGTCGGTCGGCGCGCTAACGGCATGATCGAGATTGCCTCCGGTCTCGACGGCACGGAGGAGGTCGTGACCTCCGCGACGTTTCTGATCGACGCCGAAAGCAATTTGCGCGCGGCGCTGCAGAGCTTCACGGCGGGCGATATGTCTCCCAAGGAGAAAACCCAATGATCGCCGCCGTCATCCGCTGGTCGGCGAGCAATCTTCTGCTCGTGGTCGTCGCGACTGCGCTTGCGGCGTTTGCCGGCGTCTATGCGCTCGTGACGACACCGGTGGACGCGATCCCCGATCTCTCCGATACGCAGGTCATCATCTACACGGAATATGCGGGCCAGGCGCCGCAGGTGATCGAGGATCAGGTCACTTATCCGCTGACGACTGCAATGCTGAGCGTACCGAAGTCGCGGGCCGTGCGCGGCTTCTCGTATTTTGGGGTCAGCTTCGTCTACGTGATCTTCGAAGACGGAACCGACCTCTACTGGGCGCGGAGCCGCGTGCTCGAGTATCTGAACGCGGCCGCGCGACGCCTGCCCGCCGGTGTCACGCCCACACTGGGACCGGACGCGACCGGCGTCGGCTGGGTCTACGAGTATGCGATCGAGCACCCGACTCTGAACCTGGCCGAAACGCGCACGCTGCAGGATTGGTATGTCCGCTTTGCCGCCGCCAAGGCGGCAGGCGTCGCCGAAGTGTCGAGCGTCGGCGGCCTCGTCAAGCAGTACAACGTCGTCGTCGATCCGAAGCGTTTGCTGGCGCTTGGCCTCACGCTCGATGACGTGCGCAAGGCGATTGCCGGATCGAACCGCGACGTCGGCGGGCGCGTCGTCGAACTCAGCGAAACCGAACACGCCGTGCGCGGCCGCGGCTATCTGAAGAGCGCCGCCGACATCGAGGGTATCGCCTTGAAGTCGACGGGCGGCGTGCCGGTGACCGTGAAAGACGTGGCGCGCGTCGAGATCGGCCCCGATGAACGGCGCGGCGTCGCCGAATTGAACGGCGAAGGCGAGGTTGCCGCCGGCATCGTGGCCCAACGCCAAGGCGCCAACACTGTGGATGTGATCGACGCGGCGAAGAAGTCGCTGAACGCCTTGTTGCCGAGCCTTCCCGCCGGTACGCGCATCGTGCCGGTCTACGACCGTTCGGACCTGATCTCGCGCGCCATCGCAACGCTCGAACGAACGTTGATGGAGGAAAGCATCATCGTCGCGCTCGTCTGCATCGTGTTCCTCTTGCATGTGCGCAGCGCGTTGGTCGCGATCGTCATGCTGCCGGTCGGCGTGTTGCTCGCGTTCGCCGGCATGAAGGCGTTGGGGCTCAGCTCCAACATCATGAGCCTCGGCGGCATCGCGATTGCGATCGGGGCGATGGTCGATGCGGCGATTGTGATGATCGAGAACGCGCACAAGCACGTTGAGCGATTGAAGCCGGGCGAAACCCGTAGTCAAGCGATCGTCGATGCCGCCGTCGAGGTCGGCACGTCGCTGTTCTTCAGCCTGCTCATCATCACGGTCTCGTTCTTGCCGATCTTCGCGCTCGAAGCGCAGGAAGGCCGGTTGTTCCACCCGCTGGCGTTCACGAAGACGTTCGCGATGGCGGCCGCCGCCTTGCTGTCCGTGACCCTGGTGCCCGCGTTGATGGTGCTGTTCATCAAGGGAAGAATTCGCAGCGAGGCGGAGAACCCAATCAACCGCTTTCTAATCGCGCTCTATCGCCCGATCATCCAGGCCGTGCTGAACGCGCGCGTCTTGACCGTCGGGATCGCGGCCTTGATGCTTGCAGTGTCGATCTGGCCGCTCATGCGCATCGGCTCCGAATTCATGCCGACGTTGAACGAGGGCACGTTGTTCTACATGCCGACGACGTTGCCCGGTCTTTCGGTGACGAAGGCCGCCGAGCTCGTGCAAACGCAGAACAAGATCATCAAGTCGTTCCCCGAAGTCGCTTCCGTCTTCGGCAAGGCGGGCCGCGCCCAAACCGCAACCGATCCCGCGCCGCTCGAGATGTTCGAGACGGTCGTAAACCTGAAACCCGAAAGCGAATGGCGCCCGGGCATGACGGTCGACAAGCTGATAGCGGAAATGGACGCGAGCCTGCAGTTTCCCGGCGTGTCGAACGCATGGACGATGCCGATCAAAGCGCGCATCGACATGCTCTCAACCGGCATTCGGACGCCCGTGGGCGTTAAGGTGATCGGCCGCTCGCTCGGCGAGATCGAAGCCGCCGCTCGCGAGATCGAGCGCGTGCTGCGCAAAGTACCCGGCACTGCGAGTGCGTTCTCCGAACGTATCGGCGGCGGCTACTACCTCACGATCGAACCCGACCGGCGCGAACTCGCCCGCTACGGCCTCAGCGTCGATCAAGTGCAGGACACGATCGCAATGGCCTTGGGCGGCGAGGCGGTGACGACGACCGTCGAAGGTCGCGAACGCTACGGCGTCAACATCCGCTATCCGCGCGACATGCGCTCCGACCCGCAAACCATCGCGCGCCAGGTGATCGTGCCGATGGCGTCGGGCGGCGGCGTACCGCTCGGCCAGGTTGCGAGAATCAAGCTGGAGCAAGGTCCTTCGACGATCCGCACCGAAGACGCGCAACTCGCGGCCTATGTCTTCGTCGATGTGCGCGACCGCGATCTCGGCGGCTACGTCGCCGATGCGCGTGCGGCGGTCGCGCGCGACGTGAAGTTCCCACCCGGCGTCTATCCGATTTGGAGCGGCCAGTTCGAGTATCTGGAGCGCGCCGCAGCAAAGCTGATGATTGTAGTGCCGGTGACGCTGCTCATCATCTTCCTACTGCTCTATCTGAACTTCGGGCGGCTCACCGAAACGTTGATCGTTATGGCCTCAGTGCCGTTCGCGCTCGTCGGCGGCTTGTGGCTAATGTACGCGCTCGGCTTCAATTTCAGCGTCGCGGTTGCCGTCGGCTTCATCGCGCTCGCCGGTGTCGCCGCCGAAACCGGCGTCGTGATGCTGATCTATCTGGACCACGCGCTCACGGCCCATCGCCAACGCGCCACGGAAGAAGGCCGGTCCTTCACCTTCGCCGACGTCAACGCCGCAGTCATGGAAGGCGCCGTCGAGCGCGTGCGGCCTAAACTGATGACGGTCACCGCGATCATGGCGGGACTACTGCCGATCCTGTGGTCCACCGGTGCAGGCTCCGAAATCATGCAGCGCATCGCTGTGCCCATGATCGGCGGCATGGTGTCATCGACGGTGCTTACCTTAGCGGTTATCCCGGCGATCTACTCGCTTGTGAAAGGAGCTGGCGTGGTCCGAGGTGCCGCTACGGAGGTTGTGAAACCTCGCGAGGCCTAGACCAAAAAAAATTCACGCGAGCAGTATGCAAAATAGTCGGCGAAGATGTGCTGTCGGGCCTGCCACAACCAGTGCGCGCCGTGTGCGGCGCAGGTTTCGACAGCACATTCGCGTGATTTTCGACGCACTATCCGTTCGAGCCATACGCTTAAGACCATTTTAACCCTTGACGCCCAACTATCGTTCGTACGTCAGTATCGGCGAAATATCCTGTCCCTGGGTTCGATGCGCAGCCTCCTTGCCATTGCCGCGTTGCTGTTGGCGCTGTTCTTTGCGGTCGCGCCCGCTGAGGCGGCGTGCGGGGACGGTGTCGATTTGGCTGTCGCCGCGGGCGATGCCCAAAGTGTCTCCGATCTATCGGCGGTTACCTCAGGCGGGCACTGCCAGCATGTGCCATGCTCTGACTCGACCCATAACCACACGTTAGGTGGGTGCGCCGGACACTCGGTCTTTCCCGCATTCGCATTTGAGACGCCGTACTTCACGACCGCAGATATCCGCGTCGCATTCACGTGTGAAGACTCCAGCGGCCGTACGCTGCTGCCGCCGGTTCCGCCACCGTTAGCCTAACCCCAGCATTGCGCGCGCGAGCGCGCATTCGACTTCGATGGGTAGACTTTAGCGGTAGTACGAAATCATGTCTCGTTGGATGTATGCGGCACTCGTCTGTGCCGTTTCGTGGTGTGCGCCGGTCGCGCTCGCCGGCGACGCTGCACCGGGGGCCGGAGCCTCGCCGGTCACGCTGAAGGAGGCGATTGCGCGCGCGCTCGACGCGTCCGCCTCAGTCAAAGCGCATGAAGAGCGCATCGGTGGCGCCGAAGCCGGCATTCGCCAAAGCGGCGTGTTGCCGAACCCGGAAATCAACGTCGAGTTGGAAAACTTCGCCGGGTCCGGTCCGTTCAAGGACCTTAACGACAGCGAACTGACGCTTGGCGTGTCGCAGCGGATCGAACGCTCCAGCAAGCGCGGCGGCAGGGCCGCTGTTGCGCAGTCCGAGCGCGATATCGCCGTGATCGAGCGGGATACCGCGCGTCTGGACGCGGCGGCTGAAGCGCGGCGTGCCTTCTACGAAGTCTGCGCCGCCGCGGCTTTGCTGAAGGTCAGGAAGGCGGGGCTCGACTCCGCGCGGCAGATCGAAGGGATGGCAATCCGGCGGGTGGGCTCGGCACGCGACCCGGTGACCGTGAAGCTGCGTGCAGAAATCCTATCGACCGAAGCGAAAGGCGCGCACGACCGGGCGGTCCTCGCGCTCGCAACCGCAAAGCGGAAACTTGCATCGCTTTGGGGTGATGCGGCGACGACGTTCACAGTGGACGAAGCAGCGCTGTTTGCCGTGCCGGAGAGCGACGCGCCTGCGCCAAGCGACACCTCGCCCGACCTCAAGGTCAAAGAAGCGGCAGCCCGGCGGGCGGCAGCCAAGGTCGAACTCGAAAACGCGAACGGTCGCTCGGACTTTTCGCTAGGGCTCGGCGTCCGGCGCTTCGAAAACGGCGGCGACCTCGCAGGCGTTGTGTCGGTTTCGGTGCCGCTTGCAGTCTTCGACAGCAACCAGGGCAATATCGAACAAGCAGCCGCGGAGCGGCGAGCGGCTGATCTTGACGTTGTCGAGGCGCGGCGCGCGACAGAGCGTGAGGCTCTTACGCTTCGGAACGAAGTCACGAGCGCGCGCGCCGAAGCGCTCGCCATCCGCAAGGAGCTATTGCCGCGGGCAGAAGACGCGCTCAGCGCAGCGCGGCGTGGATACGACCTCGGCGCCTTCAGCTATCTCGAACTCTCGGAATCGCAGCGGACGCTGAACGAACTCCGTTCGCGCGAGGTGGAAGTCTTGCGCGATCTGCAATTCGCGCTCGCAGCACTCGACCGCCTGGCGAGCCGGGACATAACGACCAACGAAGGGCCGACGCCATGAGCCGGATCAACACTTGCGGCATCCTGGCCGTGTTTCTGATGGGACTAACACTTGCAGCCTGCGGCAACCCCGCGACCGAGGCTGAGCATGCCGAGGGTGACGGACATGGTGATGAGCACGGTGAGACGGAAGCTGAGCGCGGGCCCCATGGCGGACGCCTTCTCAAGTCCGGCGAGTTTTCGCTTGAGATCACGATCTTCGAGACCGGCGTCCCGCCGGAGTTCCACGTTTACGCCTACAATGCCGGCAAACCCGTCGCACCCTCGGCGGTCGCACTGACCATCACGCTCAAGCGGCTCGGCGGCAAGACGGACAATTTCACGTTTAAGCCGGACAAGGACTACCTCGTCAGCAGCGGGCCGGTGGAAGAACCGCACTCGTTCGATGTCGTCGTTGCGGCCGCCCACGCCGGCAAGCAGCACAAATGGTCGTACGACTCATACGAAGGCCGCACGACGATCAGCGACAAAGCCGCCGCTCAAGCGGGCGTCAAAGTTGAAAAGGCGGGGCCTGCAACGATCAAGGAGACTGTGGAGCTCTTGGGTCACCTCGAACTCGCGCCCGGCGCCAAGGCTGACCTCCGCGCGCGCTTTTCAGGAAAAATTCTGAGCGTCTCAAAAAATGTCGGCGAAGCGGTCCGTGCGGGCGAAGTGCTGGCGCGAATTGAGAGCAATGAAAGCCTGCAATCCTATTCGATCACCGCGCCGTTCGACGGCATCGTTTTAGAGCGCGCCGCCAATGTTGGCGACGTCACGGGCGATGGCGTTCTTTTCGCGATAGGCAACCCTGCCAAACTTATGGCCGATCTGCATGTCTTCGATCGCGACACAGGCCTTGTGAAGGCCGGACAAGCCGTGCGCATCACGCCGGTTCACGGCGCAGCATCCGCCGATGCCAAGATAGCGACGGTCTCACCCGTCAAAGATCCCGGAACGCAAACCGTTGTCGCCCGCGTGTTGTTTGAGAATACGTCCGGCGGTCTTTTGCCTGGCATGAGTGTCAGGGGTGAAGTGGTGGTCGCCGAGACCGCCGTACCGCTCGCGGTGAAATCGGCGGCGATTCAGAGGTTTCGCGATTTCGAAGTCGTCTTCGCCAAAGTCGGCGAAACCTACGAAGTACGCATGCTTGAGATCGGCCGGCGCACGGTCGAGTGGACGGAGGTTCTGGGCGGCATTGATCCCGGTCAGGACTATGTCGTCGCAAATAGCTTTTTGATCAAGGCGGACATCGAAAAGTCGGGTGCCTCGCATGACCACTGAACACACGTCGGCGTTTGAGCGGATTATTCTGTTCTCGATCCGCCAGCGTTGGATCGTGATGATCATCGTCGCGGCGCTCGCTGCCCTTGGATTGTGGAACTACCAGCGCCTGCCGATCGACGCGGTTCCAGACATCACCAATGTTCAGGTGATGATCAACGCGGAAGCGCCGGGTTTCTCGCCGCTGGAGGCCGAGCAGCGCATCACCTACCCCGTCGAAACGGCGATTGCCGGACTGCCGGGCCTCGAATACACGCGCTCGCTGTCGCGCTATGGGCTCTCCCAGGTGACGGTGGTCTTCAAAGACGGCACCGACATCTACTTTGCCCGTCAATTGATCAACGAGCGCCTGCAAGGCGCACGCGGTCAGCTTCCGCCGGGCGTCGAGCCGGAACTTGGGCCGATCGCCACGGGCCTCGGCGAAATCTTCATGTACACCGTCGAACCGAAACCCGGCGC
>CAZJOM010000061.1:19547-25341 GCA_964547645.1 uncultured Flavobacteriaceae bacterium | reverse complement strand
CCCATGGACATCAAACACAGCGTCATCGATGCGATCGGCAATACGCCGCTGATCCGGTTGAAGCGGCTCTCGGACATCACGGGCTGCGAGATTTTGGGCAAGGCGGAGTTCATGAACCCGGGGCAGTCGGTCAAGGACCGCGCGGCGCTGGGCATCATTCGCGACGCGGAGAAGAAGGGCGCGCTCAAACCCGGCGGCACGATTGTTGAGGGTACTGCGGGCAACACCGGCATCGGCCTTGCCATGGTAGGGCGCGCGCTCGGCTACAAGTCCGTGATCGTGATCCCGAACACGCAAAGCCAGGAAAAGAAGGACACGCTGCGCCAAATGGGGGCCGAACTCATCGAAGTTCCGGCGGTGCCCTACAAAGACCCGAACAACTACGTGAAGTATTCCGGCCGGTTGGCGGAGGAACTGAACGCGAAGGAACCGAACGGCGCGATCTGGGCGAACCAGTTCGACAATGTCGCCAACCGCCAAGTGCACATCGAAACGACCGGCCCCGAAATCTGGATGCAAACCGACGGCAAGGTTGCGGGCTTCGTCTCCGCCGTCGGCACTGGCGGCACGCTTGCGGGCGTCGCCGCCGCGCTGAAGGCGAAGAACCCGAACATCAAGATCGCGCTCGCCGACCCGCCGGGCGCCGCGCTGTTCCACTACTACAAGCACGGCGAGTTGAAAGCCGAAGGGTCGTCGATCACGGAAGGAATCGGCCAAGGCCGTGTCACCGCGAACCTCGAAGGCTTCAAACCGGACGAGGCTTTTCAGATCACCGACGCAGAATCGATTCCGTTTTGCTTCGAACTCCTGCGCGACGAAGGGCTTTGCCTCGGCACATCGTCGGGCGTGAACGTCGCGGGGGCCTATCACCTCGCGCGCGCGCTCGGCCGCGGCCACGTGATCGTGACGGTCCTTTGCGACTACGGCACGCGCTACGCCTCGAAGCTCTACAATCCGGAGTTCCTGCGCTCGAAGGGCCTGCCGGTTCCCGAATGGCTGGAGACAAAGAAATGACCCCGCTCGTTTCCACGCAATGGTTGGCCGACCATTTGAACGCGCCGGACGTGCGCATCGTCGATGCATCCTGGTATTTGCCCGATGCGAAGCGCGATCCGAAGGTCGAGTATGCCGAAGCGCACATCCCCGGCGCGGTCTTCTTCGACATCGATGCAGTCACCGATGCGACCTCGCCTTACCCGCACATGCTGCCGCCGCCGGAGAAGTTCGCCTCGCGCGTCAAGAAGCTCGGCCTCGGCGACGGTCATCGCATCGTCGTCTATGACGGTGCAGGCCTCTTCTCCGCGCCGCGGGTGTGGTGGATGTTGCGCGCCATGGGCCACGAAGAGGTCTTCGTGCTCGACGGCGGCTTTCCCAAATGGCGTGCCGAAGGGCGCCCGATCGAAGACCTTCCACCCATCCACCGCGAACGCCATTTCACGCCGCGCCCGAACCACCTGATCCTGCGCGATGCGGCGCAGGTGAAGGAGAACCTGACCACGAAGCGCGAACAGATCGTTGACGCACGCGGTCCCGCCCGCTTCAACGCCACCGAGCCCGAACCCCGCCCTGGCGTCCGCGGCGGCCACATCCCCGGCGCCAAGAACCTGCACTATCAGAAGCTCTTGAATCCCGACGGCACGCTGCGCAAACCGGACGCGCTCGCCGCCGCCTTCCGCGACGCCGGTATCGATGTCACCAAGCCCGTCGTCGCCAGCTGCGGCTCGGGCGTCACGGCGGCGATCATCCTGCTCGCCATGAAGGCAATGGACGCTCCCGACGGCGCGCTCTACGACGGCTCGTGGGCCGAATGGGGCTCGCGCCACGAGTTGCCGCTCGAAAAATGACCAAGCCGCCGATCCCGATCACCATCACGAAGCTGGAGATGATGGCGAAGCCTTCGGGCCTGCGCCCGCACCTGCGCCACGATCAGGACAACGGCCGCGTGATGCTGTTGAGGGTGAAGCAGCCGCCGGTGCACTTCTATCGCTACCTCTACGAGACCGTGGGTAAAACGCATGTCTGGGTCGAACGCACGCGCATGAGCGACGAAGCGCTGGCCAAGATCGTTCAGGACGAGAACGTCGAACTTTACGTGCTCTACTGCGAAGGCGCGCCGGCCGGCTACGCCGAACTGGACTTCCGCAAGGCCCCAAACGCGGAACTTGCTTACTTCGGCCTCATCCGGGACTTCCTCGGCCGCGGCCTGGGATCATTCCTGCTCGCAACCGCCATCGACATCGCGTGGTTGAAACCGATCGAACGCCTCTGGGTCCACACCAACACACTCGACCACCCGCGCGCACTGCCCTTGTACCAGAAGATGGGTTTCGTGCCGTACGCGCAGGAGAAGACTGAGATCGTGCCTCTTTGAAAAACGAGCGCGCGTCCTACTTCGCCGGCTTCGACAACACCGCGGTCGACACAATCGGCGCGCCGTCGAATGCGCCAAACCAGCCGAGAACGACGTTACCTTGGTCGATTTTTACGGTGACGATACCGTCGACGCAGGTCGCGCCGTCTTTGTTCGTCACGGTCTCGGTGTAGACGACGTAGCCGTTTTTCTGCGTCAGCCTGGTCCACTTGCCGCTACAATTCAGCGTCGGGTAGTCCGCGGTCGCGCCTTTTCCAACAAAGGAAAGCGTCATCGGATAACTCGTCTCGGCTTTCGCCTCGATTTGGCGCATCTCACCCGCCCACGATCCAGTCAGGCTGGGAGGAGCGCCGCCTGCGAGTGCCGCACCGCAGAGCGCCAACGCCGACACACCAACCGCCAAGCGAATAACAGAGTGCATTGCCTTCCTCCTATCGCAGAATCTGCGCCAAAAATTCCCTCGTCCGCTCGCTCTTGGGCTTCTTGAAGAACTCGTCCGGCGGCGCCACCTCGACGATCTCGCCATGGTCCATAAAGACGATGCGGTTGGCAACCGTGCGCGCAAAGCCCATCTCGTGGGTCACGACCAACATTGTCATTCCGGTCTCCGCCAACTCCACCATCGTCTCCAACACCTCTTTGATCATCTCCGGATCAAGCGCGCTGGTCGGTTCGTCGAACAGCATGATCCGGGGCTCCATCGTCAATGCCCGCGCGATCGCAACGCGTTGCTGCTGCCCACCGGAAAGCTGACCCGGGTATTTCAGCGCCTGATCGGGAATATGCACCCGCTCCAAGAACTGCATCGCCTTCGCTTCGGCGTCTTTCTTGGGCATCTTCTTCACCCAGATCGGCGCCAACGTGCAGTTCTCAAGCACGGTCAAGTGCGGGAACAGATTGAACTGCTGGAACACCATCCCAACGTTGCGCCGCACGGCTTCGACCTGCCCGACCTCCTCGGTCAGCGGCACGCCCTCGACGATGATCTTGCCTTCCTGATGCGGCTCCAACGCGTTGATGCAGCGGATCAGCGTCGACTTGCCTGACCCCGACGGCCCGCACACCACGACGCGCTCGCTCCGCGCCACCGTCAGGTTGATGTCTTTCAACACGTGGAACGTCTTGAACCACTTGTTCAGACCGACGATCTCGA
Organism: uncultured Flavobacteriaceae bacterium; assembly: GCA_964547645.1. GTDB lineage: Bacteria > Pseudomonadota > Alphaproteobacteria > Micropepsales > Micropepsaceae > SZUA-430. The sequence goes on along the minus strand of CAZJOM010000061.1, from coordinate 21,817 downwards.
CCGCCTTGTCGCTCATCGTCTCTCCCCCGCGCCAAAGACGCCTTCCAAGTGCTTCGCATAGCGCGACATCGAAAAACACATCGCCCAAAAGACTGCGCCCACGAACACATAGCCGGTCAGCGCCGTGGTGGGCGTTGCCCACGCCGCGTCCGCCGTCCCGGCTTGCGCAATCCCAAGCAGGTCGAAAAACCCTATGATCGACACCAACGACGTGTCTTTCAGCAAGCCGATGAAGTTGCCCACGATGTTCGGCAGCGACAGGCGCAATGCCTGCGGCAGGATAACGAAGGCCATCGACTGCCAGTAGCCGAGCCCCATCGCCGCCGCGGCTTCATACTGCCCCTTCGGGATCGCCTGCAAACCGCCGCGGATGACCTCAGCCATGTACGCCGACGAAAACAACGCGACCGCAATCAAGGCCGACAGCAGCTTGTTCACCGAAAGCCCCAGGAACAACGGCAGCATGTTCGCCGCCATGAACAGCACCGTGATCAGCGGCACGCCTCGCCAGAACTCGATGAAGATAACGCTCAGCCCCTTCACCACCGGCAGCTCCGACCGCCGCCCGAGCGCCAGCACGATCCCAAGCGGCAGTGATGCCACGATGCCCGCCAGCGCGACCACCAGCGTAATGATCAACCCACCCCAACGTTCGGTCGGCACGCGCTCCAAGCCGAATCCGCCGACCAGCAGCACGAACGCGACCACCGGAAACACGAGCAGCATCACGCCGCCTGCCGCGCGCTTGCCCGGCAGGCCCGGTAGCGTCAGCCACAGTAGCCCCGCCGCCAATCCCGCCAAAACCAGGTCGACGCGCCAACGCTGTGCCAGGTCGTAGAAGCCATAGACGAACTGGCCCAAACGCGCCGTGATGAACGGCCAACACGCCCCGTCGTTCGGCAAACATGCGTCGCGGTTCGCCCCCGTCCACGTCGCCTCGAAGAAGGCCCACTGCACGAAGGGCACGACGATCGAATAGAGGATCGCGGCCGCAACAACTGTCAGCACCGTATTGAACGGCGTCGAGAACAGGTTCTCCCGCAGCCACTGGATCGGGCCCGGCAGAACAACGCTCGGCGGTCGTCGAGAAGCGCTCATCACCGCTCCGTCAACGCGACGCGCGCGTTGTACCAATTCATGAACGCGCTCGTGAGCAAGCTGATCGTCAAATAGACCGCCATCGTGATTGCAATGATCTCGATCGCTTGGCCGGTTTGGCTTAGCGACGTACCGGCAAAAACAGACACCAAATCCGGATAGGCGATTGCAACCGCCAACGACGAATTCTTCGTCAGGTTCAGATACTGGCTCGTCAGCGGCGGAATGATCTGCCGCATCGCCTGCGGCACGATCACAAGGCGCAACGTCTGACTGCGCGGCAGCCCGAGCGCCTGCGATGCCTCCATCTGCCCTCTCGCCACGCCTTGAATGCCGGCGCGCACGATCTCGGCGATGTAGCTCGCCGTGTAGGATGCCAACGCAATCACCAAGGCCATCAGCTCCGGCAACACCGTAACGCCGCCCTCGAAGTTGAAACCTGAAAGCGCCGGCCAAGAGAATGTCAGCGGAAACCCAAGCACCGCGCTCATCACCAACGGCGGCAAAAGCACCAACGCCGTCACGATCGGAAGTACGGGCGCCGCGTGTCCCGTCTTTTCGCGCAACCGCCGCGCCCGTGCGGTCACTAAGAGCGATGCCACCACACCTGCGCCGAGCGCCATCCACACCAGCCAGAACCCAGGTTCCGCCATCGGCCCCGGCAGGTAGAGCCCGCGGTTGTTCAAGAATGCCGCTTCGCCTAGCCCCCAACTCTCCCGTGGCTCCGGCAGCGCCCGCAGCACCGCGAAGTACCAAAAGAAGATCTGCAGCAGCAGCGGCAAGTTGCGCAGCGTCTCCACATAGCCCCGGCACAACCGCGCCACCAGCCAGTTCGAGGACAACTGTCCGATTCCGATCACGAACCCGATCAACGTGGCGAGCACGACACCGATCGATGCCACCAACAGCGTGTTCAGCACGCCGACCAGCAGCACCCGCCCATAGGTCGACGTCTCGTCATAGCGCACCAGCGTCTGAACGATGTCGAACCCGGCCGTGTTGTTCAGAAACGTGAAGCCAGTCGCGATATTCTGACGCTGAATGGTCTCGATCGCATTGCTCGCCAGCAACGCGACCACCGCCACGACGCCCGCTACCAACGCCACCTGAAACGCAACATCGCGCGTCCGTCGCGTCCGCCACCAGGGGATACGATTGGCAACCGCCATTGA
>CAZJOM010000061.1:0-19447 GCA_964547645.1 uncultured Flavobacteriaceae bacterium | reverse complement strand
CATCGCGCGTCCGTCGCGTCCGCCACCAGGGGATACGATTGGCAACCGCCATTGAGCGCCTACCCGCCCCTTGGCCTTCCCCCCTTGCGGGGGAAGGTGGCTCGTCGCGCAGCGGCGAGACGGATGGGGGGTGACGCGCGAAGCGCGCATAGCGCGGTTCCCCCCATCAGTCGCGCCTGCGGTGCGCCAGCTTCCCCCGCAAGGGGGGAAGCCCTGTACAAGCGTTGCCGTGACAAGCTCATCGCACCGGCGGCGCGTATTGCAGCCCGCCCTTGTTCCAGAGCGCGTTCTGGCCGCGCTTGATCTTCAACGGCGAACCCTGCCCGACGTTTCGCTCAAAGACCTCGCCGTAGTTGCCGACGGCCTTCACGATCTTGACGACCCAGTCTTTCGAAAGCCCCATCGACTCGCCGAAGGCACCCTCCACGCCCAGCAACCGCCGCACCTCGGGATTTTGCGACTTCAGCATCTGATCGACGTTCTTCGACGTCACGCCCAGTTCTTCGGCGTTCAACAGCGCAAACATCGTCCAGCGCACGAGGTCGCCCCACTGCTGATCGCCCTGATTTACCGCCGGCCCCAGCGGCTCTTTCGAAATGATCTCGGGCAGAATCATGTGATCGTCGGGGTTCTTCAGCTTCAACCGCTCCGCATAAAGGCCAGAAGCGTCGGTCGTATAAGCATCGCAGCGCCCCGCGTCGTACGCTGCCAACACTTCGTTGTTCTTCTCGAAGGCAATGACCTTGTACTTGATGCCGTTCGCTCGGAAATAATCCGCGAGATTAAGCTCCGTCGTCGTCCCCGTATTCGTGCAGACATTGGCGCCGTTTAGCTGCTTTGCACTGGTCACCTTCAGCTTCTTCGGCACCATGAAACCCTGGCCGTCATAGTAGATGACGCCGATGAACTCGAGGCCCAGCTGCGTGTCGCGGCTGATCGTCCAGGTCGTGTTGCGCGACAACAGATCGAACTCGCCTGCCTGCAGCGCGGTGAACCGCACCTTCGCGGACGTCGGCGTGAAGCGGACCTTCTTCGGATCGTTGAAAATCGCCGCTGCTATCGCCCGGCAGAAGTCGACGTCCATGCCCGTCCATTCGCCTTTGGCGTCGGGGTTGGCGAATCCGGGCAGCCCCTCGTTCACGCCGCAGCGCACATAGCCGTTCTTCTTCACCCGCTCCAACGTCGGCGACCCGGCTGCAAACGCGGGCACCGCAGCAGCAAATGCCAGCAAAACGGCAGCAATCGAAGCAAAGGGAAAGCGCATACGAGGACCTTTCGACAAACCAGATTGCAGCCCACCACCCGAATGCGGCACGCTGACGGCAACAGGCGCAATACATAGAGGAGTGCCGGGCCAGATGTCTAAGCCCGAAGACGGACCGAAACGGCCCGAAACAAAGGTGGTTACGGCCGGACGTTCGCCCTTTGATCATCATGGGCTTGTCAATCCGCCCGTCTACCACGCCTCGACGATCCTGCACCGCACGGTCGAGGCGCTGGAGCGCGACAAGCCGAAATACACCTACGGCCGCCGCCTCACCCCCACGATCGAGGCGTTGGAGAGGGCCATCTGCGAACTCGAAGGCGGGGCCGGGACGGTGCTATGCCCGTCGGGCCTGCAAGCCTGCACGCTCGCGCTCCTGAGCGTCGCTTCGGCCGGCGACCACGTGCTCGTCACCGATTCGGTCTACGGCCCGACACGCACGTTTTGCGACAAGACGCTCACGCGCTTCGGCGTGACGACCACGTACTTCGATCCGCTGATCGGCGCCGGCATCGAGCGCTTCTTCCGGCCAAACACCCGCGCGATCTTCCTGGAGAGCCCCGGCTCACTCACCTTCGAGATTCAAGACGTCCCCGCGATCGCCGAGGCGGCGCACGCGAACAACATCTCGGTCATCCTCGACAACACCTGGGCGACGCCACTCTACTTCGACGCCCTCGGCCACGGCGCGGACATCGCCGTGATCGCGGCCACAAAGTACGTCGTCGGCCATTCCGACGCGATGCTGGGTACGGTCACCGCGAACGACAAGCACTACAAACGCGTGCGCGACACGCACGGCAATCTCGGCCTGTGCGTCGGGCCCGATGACATCTATCTGGGTCAGCGTGGCTTGCGCACGATGGCCGTGCGCCTGATGCAGCACCAAGCCACCGCCACCCGCCTCGCTGAGTGGCTGCAAGCCCGGCCGGAGGTCGCGCGCGTGCTCTACCCGGCTTTGCCGGGCGCCCCCGGTCACGCGATCTGGAAGCGCGATTTCAAAGGCGCCTCTGGCCTCTTCGGCATCGAATTGAAGCCGTGCTCGCCCAAGGCCGTCGCCGCCATGCTCGACGGCATGAGCCTCTTCGGCATGGGCTGGTCCTGGGGCGGCTATGAAAGCCTGATCGTCCCCGCCCACCCCGTTCGCACCGCCACGAAGTTCGAACCGGCAGGCCCCGTCATTCGCCTGCACGCCGGCCTCGAAAACCCCGACGACCTCATCGCCGACCTTGACGCAGGGTTGGCGAGATTGAAGAAGGCGGTATGACGAAACAAATCGCCCAGCGCGACTTCATTTCCGCCGTCAGGTTCGACGAGCGCGGCCTCGTCGTGGCCGTGGCCCAGGACGCGACCGACGGCCGCGTCCTCATGGTCGCGTGGATGAACCGGGACGCCCTCACCCGCACGCTCGACACGCGCGACGTTACCTACTGGTCGCGCTCCCGTGGTGAGCTTTGGCGCAAGGGCGAAACCTCCGGCCACACCCAGCGCCTGGTCGAAGCCTGGATCGACTGCGACGGCGACACGCTGCTGCTCAAGGTCAACCAAACCGGCTCGGCCTGCCACACGGGCGAGCCGACGTGCTTCTTCAGCCAAGCGAAACTCTAAATGCCCTTCGACAAACAACGCGAGGAGTTCGAAGCACGCACCGCGCGCGCCAAGGCGATGGGCTCGCCCAAGCGCCTCGCCGAACGCAAAGCCGCCGGCATTTTGAACGCGCGCGAACGCATCGCGCACCTGCTCGATAAGGACACGTTCGTCGAGGCTGGCCTGCTCGCCACCTCGATCAAACCCGACATGCGCGACAAGTCGCCGGGCGACGGCGTCGTCTCCGGTTTCGGCAAGATCGCCGATCGAATGGTTGGCGTGAACGCGGCCGATTTCACCACGCTGGGCTCCTCCTCGGCTGAAATCCACGGCAAGAAGCAACAGTATATCCGCGAAACCTGCCGCAAGAACGGCATCCCGCTGGTCAACCTGATGGAGTGCGCCGGCGGCCGCATCCCCGACATCATGGGCGCCGCAGGTATCGGCCGCGCCGGCGAAGGCGCGCGCTACTCCCACGCGCGCGAGACACCGTGGGCCTCGGCCGTGCTGGGCCTCACCTATGGCGGCGGCGCCTTCACCTGCATCAACTCCGACTTCGTCGTGATGCGCAAAGGTGCGGTGCTCGCCGTCTCGAGCCAGATGGTCACCTCCGTCGCGATCGCCGAAGAGATGGACCCGGAGGAACTCGGCGGCTGGCGCCTTCACAGCGAGCAGACCGGCTTCATCGATGCCGTCGCCGACAGCGACGAAGAGGCGATCGACACGTTGAAACGCTTCTTGAGCTACTTGCCCGACAACGCCAACGCCGCACCACCGCTCCTCACACCCTTGGCGCCGGTCGCCGCAGCGCTCGACACGCTCGTCCCGGAAAGCCGCGCCAAAACCTATGACGTGCGCCCGGTGATCAAGGCGATCCTCGACAAGGACAGCTACTTCCCGCTCAAAGAGCGCTTTGCCAAAGTCGCCGTCACGGCACTCGGCCGCCTGAACGGCCGCAGCGTCGGTATCGTCGCCTCGAACCCGATGTTCAAAGGCGGCGCGCTCGACCCCGACGCGTGCGACAAGATCACGAGCTTCATCGTGCTCTGCGACAGCTTCAACATCCCGCTGATCTTCCTCGCCGACACGCCGGGTTTCCTGGTCGGCGCGGAAAGCGAAAAGAAGCGCCTGCCCGGCAAGATCATGAACTTCATGGCCGCCCTTGAGCTCTCGACCGTACCGAAGATCGCGCTGGTGTTACGGAAGTCCTACGGCCAGGCCTATCTGAACATGGGCGGCGGCAAGAGCGACGTGACCGCAACATGGTTCTCCGGCGACATCTCGTTCATGGACCCGGCCGTGGCCGTCAACGTCGTCTATGCCACGAAACCCGGCGAAGACCCCGAACGCTACGAGCAACTCGTTCGCCAAGTCTCCTCCGGCACGACGGCCTACGAACTCGCCGCCCCGTTCATGGCGCAGATGGTCATCGACCCGAACGACACCCGCCGCTTCTTGAGCCAGATGCTCGACGTCCTCAGCCGTCGCGCAACGAACGGCGTCACCCAACACCGCCTCGCCGACTGGCCACCCGCTTTCTAGGGATTGGGGTTTGGTGATTGGTGGTTGGAGTGATATCCAAATTCACCAAACACCATTCACAAAGCACGAACACCCGAACCAATGCCCCGCAGCACCGTGAAAACAGAAATCACCGGCAAGGTCTGGAAGATCACCGCCGAAAAGGGCCAACGCCTTGCCGAGGACGACCCCATCGTCATTCTCGAAAGTATGAAAATGGAGATCCCGGTGCCGGCCCCGATCGCTTGTACAGTGATCGACATCGTCGTCAACGAAGGCGACAGCGTCACCGAAGGCGACGTGATCGCTCATATTGAAAGTTGAGCAAGGCGGCCGCGCGCTACTTGCGACCCATTATTCGATTGAAGATTCCGCGCCGCCATTCCGGCCACAGCGCCAATCCGATCATGAACATCAACCACGACCAGAACGGCCCAAGTGCCGCATAGTGCCATAGTTGCCGTGCTAAGGTGACATGGCGGCCATCAGCGAACGTAAGCGTGACGGCACCGACGGCCCAATCAACAAACCGAACGCGCTCATCGCGCCGACAGACCTCGGCATACTGACCATCGGTGAGATGCGCGTCACGACTCAGAGGCTTGCCATCAAGGTCAAACTCGTCGGCGGCGTCTCGTCGCGCAACAGCAACCGTCAAACGATCGCCCGCAATGCTCAGGCAGAATGCGCCGCCAGAGTTTGAGATCGGAAAGTTGCGAACGAAATTTCCTTCACGGGAGTAGACCTGCACGCGACCCAAATGCATAAGTGCAAAGTAGAGACCACCATCGTCGCCGACAGCAACATCCTCAATCGCGGCGAGAGGCAACTCGATCGACTCGGCGCCCTTCACGGCCCCAAACCAGAATGGCGCCGAGAAACCCGCGAAGCCGATAATGATGAGCACGATCGATAGCAGCCGGACGAACAACATCTTGCGCCTCGCAGACCAGAGCGTTCGACGATACCCCGCCCGCTTCAATGAATGAACATATCGTCGTTATCTGCCGGGCCGCCGCGGTCGAGGTTGGGGAAGGCGAGCAACGCTATGCCGATGAAGAAGCCGACCAGCGCGCCCACGATCGCCGCCGCGAGGGTGTTGTCCGCCGCCAATGCAAACGCGCCTGCCGTGATCACCGTCGGTAACCCCAAGAACCAACCCACGGGCCGTGAAGCCCGGCGACGCGGCGCCATCTTACTCTCCGAATATTCCCTTGAGGTATGAGTTAAGAAGCTTGGCCCCTGGGTCAAGCCGCCGGCGTAGGGCGCGGAATTCCTCCCACTTCGGATAGAGTTTCGCGAAGTCGTTGGCTTTCAGCGTATGCAGCTTGCCCCAATGCGGCCGCCCGCCGTAGCGCTTGAAGATCGCTTCCGCCGCATCGAACAGCTGGCCGTAGCTTTGCTTGTTGTACTGATGCACCGAGATCGTTACGGCATCGCGCTTGTAGAACGGCGACAACCAAATGTCGTCGCCCTTCACGAAGCGGAACTCGAGCGGAAAGCATCCCGGTATCTTCTGCGCGCGCACCGCCTCCGCGATCTCGCGGATGCAGTCGACGCCGTTGCCGGCCGGCACTGCATATTCCATTTCGTTGAAGCGCACATTGCGTGCGCTCGGGAAGATCTCATGGCTCCAGCGCGAGCGCGCCGAGGCACCCATCGACGCCTGCGTAAAGAACTTCTGCAGCCGCGCCGATAGCCCCGGCACGAACCGCGCCACCTCGCAGCCATACTTGAACGCGCGCTGATCGGCGCTCACGCGCTCGCCCCGCGCGTGCATTTGCTCCGACGACAGCGGCTCGCCAACGGCGTCCTCCGTCTCGTCGAGCGACTTCGCGACAACGGCGTCGGCATAGGGAAACCAGAAAAACTCGAAGTGCCGGTGGGCGTCGCGCAGCTTGCCGAGATCGCGCCAACAATCGGCCGCTGGCATTACCCAGTTTCGCTCCGAGAGTTTGTAGGCCTTGCGCACCCCAAGCGTGATTTCGCTCATCACACCGAGCGAGCCGAACGACACGCGGCCGGCTTCCCAAACGTCCGCGTTCGAACTCGGCGAACAGGCCAGCACCTCACCCGATGCCGTTACGAGCCGGAACGCGCGCACCTCTGCCGATAAGCTGCCGAGCGATGGCCCCGTCCCATGCGTTCCCGTGCCGACGGCGCCTGCGATCGCTTGCCGGTCGATGTCGCCTTGGTTCTTGAGCCCGACGCCCGCATCGAACAGGGGCCGGCCGAGCGAATGAATCTTCGAGCCCGCGCGGACTGTCGCGGTCAACGCCTGTCGATCGACGCCGACGACGCCCTGAAACCCGTCGAGCGAGATCAATGTGCCGTTGGTCTCGCCAAGCGCGGTGAACGAATGCCCCGAGCCCACGACACGCATCGGTCCAATGCCATCGCGCATCGCGGCGGCAAGCTCAGCCTCGCTCGCGGGTCTTGCAGTCAGTTGCGGCTCGGAGCGAACCCACCCCGACCAATTCGCCCAAGTGGTCATTCGCCCTGAAGCGGTCCCGTGATTTTCTTGAAGGCGTCGGCCCGCTCGGTCGCCTCCTCGATCTGTGCCGGCGTCATCTTGTGCCGTAGCAGGTCCGTGGGCAGCGGCGCGTTCCGGTCGATTTTGAAATTCCTGTTGTCGTAGGGGATGCCCGTGAAGCCGCCGCGCGCCGCCAGCATGAAGAACTTGTAGCTCTCGATCAGATCCGGCGTGTGCCCGCCTTCACCGCTCTCCAACATCGTCGCGAAATTGTACTGGCCCTGCGCCAAACCATAATTCGCCGAGTAGCCGTACCACTTCTCCGCCTGAGCGAGATCGGCCGTCACTCCGAGCCCGTATTCGAAGATCGATCCGATGTCGAACATCGAAAGCGCATTGCCCGCGAGCGCAGCCTGCTTGTGATAGACCATCGCCTTGGCATAGTCGGGACACCGCGCCACGTTGCAGCCCGGCACGACGCCGCCCTTGCCATCCATGTACTCGACACCAAGCCTATGCGCAGCCTGCTGATTGCCCTTCGCCGCCTGATCGGTCCAATAAGCGAGCGCTTCCGGATAGAGCCCCTTCTTGTACTGAATCTCGCCCGGGTCCTTTGGGTCGATGGACTGCCCCATCGGATTGTTCGCCGTCACCGAAATCGCAGCCGCCGGCGCCACCGGCGCCGACCCGCGGACTGACATGTATGCGACGGCGGCGGCGGCAACTACCGCGGCCGCGCCGACCCCAGCGAAGACCTTGTTCATGTGAATCTCCCAATGCCGATCTTGCTCCAACCATACCCCGACCCCCGACCGGACCACAAATCCCGCAAGAAAGGCTGTTCGGCCAAGGCTACGGCAAGACTGGTGACCCCGGGAGGAATCGAACCTCCGACCCACTGCTTAGAAGGCCGTGCCAAGGGTAATTCGGCAGCATTCAATGCCATGCAATACCCAGCACAAAGCCCGCTAAATATCTAGCTTTCCTTGTCCAGAGTGAGGCACGGGCATACCGTGATGAACATGCCCATGTGGCACCACTTTGGAACCATCGATGACCGAGGAAACCCCTACCCCGCGCAAGCGCGCAACCCTGCACCTAACCCATAAGGCGATTGAACGGGCCAGGCTGCCCCGCCCAGGCCAACCGCCGAGCGAGCTATGGCACTCAGGCGACACCAAACTGGGCGTGCGCGTGTACCCCAGCGGCACGAAGAAGTTTTTCGTCATGCCCCCCCAGGGTAAGCGGCGCACGCGGGTGACCCTCGGCAGCTGGCCCACCATGACGCTTGAGCAAGCATTCGACGCTGCCCGTAACGCCATCAAGGCGGCAAAGACGATTGAGAGTGCCGATGAACTTTTCGAAAGCGTCGTTGAGCGCTTCCTCGCAAAGAAGGCCGCAAAGAAGCCGCGCACGTACGATGAGACGAAGCGGCACTTCGAGTTTTACATCTTGGCCGACTGGCGTGGCAAACCGATCCGAGATATTCGCCGTCGCGACGTCAACCACCTTATGGACAAGATCGAAGAGAAGCGTATCGGCGCACCCGGCTTGAAGGCCGGCGAAGGTTATGGCGGCCCTGTACAGGCAGATAGGGTGCTGACGAGCCTGAGCCGCCTATTCAATTGGTACATGACGCGCGATGACGAGTTCATGTCGCCGGTTGTGAAGGGGATGAAGCGCACCAGCATCAAGGCGCGCGCCCGTAAGCGCGTGCTGAACGACGCCGAGTTGCGCGCCCTCTGGACCGCAGCGCCACACATGGGCCTCTTCGGCAGGTTCGTGCAGACTTTGCTGCTTACCGCCCAGCGCCGCAACGAAGTATTGGGCATGCTGCGCAGCGAATGGAGTGCCGCGCGGGTAGGCGTAACCAAAGTCGACCTTTGGACCATTCCGCCGGAGCGGTACAAGACCGATCTCGAAAACTTGGTCCCGCTCTCTGCGACAGCGCGAGCCTTCATCGACACCGTGCCGGTGATCGACGGAGGCGACCTTGTGTTCACCCTGAACGGGAAGACGCGTATCTCCAACTTCAGCAAACAAAAGACCGAGTTGGATGAAGCAATGGAGGACGCACTCGGCCAAGAAATCCCCCATTGGACGCTCCACGACTTGCGCCGAACGGCAAAGACGTTGATGCAGCGCGCAGGCGTCCGTCCCGACATCTCCGAGCGCGTATTGGGGCACGCTATCGAAGGCGTGGAAGGGACCTATGACCGGTACGACTACCTAAAAGAGAAGCGCGAGGCGCTGGAGGCTCTAGCCGGGCTCGTCGAGCGGATCGCCGCCGGAACATCGGCGGAAGTGGTACCACTGACGGCTAAATCGGCTGCTAAATGATGTGGAAGTCCAAGTGACGTGGCACTACTGTCCCCTATAAGTTGAATCCACAAGACTGACTTCCCCAAATGCTTGACGGCCAGGCCGCCCGAGTCTTACATGGAGAACATATCGTGAATTTGGCGAGGGTTCGTCATGGGGTTGGGTATTTCTAGGCGCCGCGATTGGGAGGCGACCTTTGCGGCGTGGGCGCTGCCGCCTAGCCAAACCGAGATGGAAAAGTGCGAGCGCGCGGTGTCGGCCATTAAGCGCGCGATCGACGCGAGCCCGCTACTGACGCAGCGGTCGGTCACGCCTTTCGCGCAGGGATCGTTCGCAAACCGGACGAACGTCCGGCAAGACAGCGACGTCGACGTGTGCGTGTTCTCGACTGCAGCGTGCATCTATGACTTCCCCGCCGGAGTGACGCTGCAGTCGATGGGCATCCCAACAACGCCCTACACCTTCGCTCTCTACAAGGCGGAAGTTCACATTGCGCTCGAGGCGCACTTCGGGCCGCGGCATGTGGAGCGCGGCAACAAGGCGTTCGATATCCACGAGAACACCTATCGCATCGATGCCGACGCTGCGCCTTGCTTCGAATATCGGCTCTACTACCATGACGAGCGGCGGCAGCTTCGGTTTGTGAAGGGTACAGCGCTCATCCCTGACAAAGAAGGGCGTCGCATCACAAACTTCCCTGACCAGCAATACGCCAACGGCGTGGCAAAAAACGACGCCACGAACCGCCGATTCAAGGCGCTGGTGCGCATCATCAAGAAACTCCGGAACGAAATGGCGGACGCGCGGATACCTGCCGCCGAGCCAATGGCGTCGTTCCTGATCGAAAGCTTGGTCTGGAACTGGCCCAGCGAACTGTTCGCGGCGACAGACTCTTGGACGGCTACCGCAAAGGGGTTCCTAAGCTACATCTGGGACGCGACGCGGCCCGGAATGGAGGTGCTGACTCAGCACTGGCGCGAAACCAATAACATCAAGAGCATCTTCGGCCCAAGCAGCGCGTGGACCCGTGAACAGGTCAACGCGTTTACGTTGGCCGCCTATGGCTACGTCGACGGCCGATGATCTCACGCATTGAACTCGGCGCGCTTGTCGTCCTGGCGATTGCGATTTTCCTCGGTGCAGTCGTCATCAGCGGCGGCGAGATATCGCTGCGCTGGGCCGCGTACATCGGCGCGACAATCACATCTGTTGGGCTCGTGGTCGCAGTCTACGACCGTTGGTTATGGAAGTGGCCGATGCTCCAAGGCTGGTTTGTCGATCGCCCCAAGGTCGGAGGCGTTTGGAACGTCACGATGAAGACGAGCTGGGTGGATCCCGCGACCGGCCAAGTTCGATCTCCGGTCATGGCGACCTTCGATATCAAGCAGACGCGGACGGCCATTCAGGTCCGAATGAAGAGCGACGAGTCCGACGGCGACTTGGTGTGCGCTAATATCGTGCCGCGCGACGGAGACGGTTATCGATTCATCGGCACCTTTCGCAACGAGCCACGGCTGGCTGGGCGTGAAAAATCGCCTATCCACTACGGCACATTTTCACTCGACATCGAAGGCGACGCCAACAACCCGCCGCGCATGATCGGGCACTATTGGACTGACCGAGAGACCACGGGAGAGATGACCGTCACTCGCCGTGGTGACTAGCCCATCGGCTTGAGGCCCCCGGCCCTGATTTCGTCCTTTTCGCGAGCCGTGCAAAAAAGCGTAATAAAATCAATATACAAGCTATTACGTGTCTGTCGTAATTTCACTTATCAGGTAATTACTACAGATATAACATACTAGGCGTTTGGGGGTGTTTGGTATAGTACGACTGTTGAAATTCACTGATTCTTGGAATTGCAGCACTTGGAAAGTACGCCGTCCATCCCCCATGGTCGCCAGCAACTCGCCCAACTCGCGGCGGGTGCGGGCGACGTGATTCAGGTCGATGACGCGGTGCGCGTGCTCAACCTCGACCGCGCGACGGCGGCGAAAACGCTGGCGCGATGGACGAACCAAGGATGGCTGCGGCGCGTCCGGCGCGGCGTTTACGTGACGGCGTCTTTGGACTCCCTGAGCAGTCAGCATGTGATCGACGACCCATGGGTGCTCGTGCCCGGCCTGTTCGCGCCTGCCTATGTCGGCGGTCGCACCGCAGCGGAATACTGGGACTTAACCGAGCAGCTCTTCAACGACATCGTCGTCATCACCGCACGATCGGTGCGCGCGAAGTCGCAACGGCGGCACGGCGTCATCTTCACGCTTAAGCACGTGCAGGACCGGAAGATATTCGGCTGTAAGCCAGTCTGGCGCGGGCGCACAAAAGTCATGGTCTCCGACCTGCAACGCACCGTCGTCGATATGCTCGACGACCCCACAATCGGCGGCGGCATTCAGCAGGTGGCCGATTGCTTCGCTGAGTACCTCAAACGCAAGGACCGCAATGACCGCTTGCTGATCGAGTACGGCGAGCGTTTGGGCAACGGCGCTGTCTTCAAACGTCTTGGCTTTCTCGCCGAACAGCGCGGTGAGAAGGCGCTGGCGCAAGCCTGCCTTGACCGTCTGACCAAGGGTACGATCAAGCTCGACCCGCCTCTTGATTGCCCGAACTTGGTCACGCGCTGGCGCATCTGGATTCCCGACCGCTGGAAGACGGCGACGCGCCCATGATCGATCGCCGCGAAATTCTCGACATGGCGACCCGAATGTCGCTGACGCCTCACGTAGTCGAGAAGGATTACGTGCTGGGCTGGATGCTCGCGGGCATCAGCGCACACGATGCGCTGCGCGAAAGCTGGATATTTAAGGGGGGCACGTGCCTCAAGAAATGCTTCTTCGAGACCTATCGCTTCTCGGAAGACCTCGATTTTACCCTGACGGACGCTGGCCATCTGGACGAAGCCTTTTTGAAGCAGACGTTTCAAGAGATTGGCGACTGGATTTACGAACGCACAGGCATTGAGTTTCCGGCGGAGAAGCAGGATTTCGACATCTATCAAAATCCTCGCGGCACGATCTCCTGCCAAGGCAAGATCAGCTATCGCGGTCCGGTGGCCAACCGCGATCTCCCGCGCATCAAGCTCGACTTGACGGCTGACGAACGCATCGTCCTCGCACCAAAGCGCGTCGGCGTCTTTCATCCCTACAGCGATGCGCCAGCCGGGGGGATCGACGTTCTCGCCTATGCCTATGAGGAATTGTTCGGCGAGAAGGTGCGCGCGCTTGCCGAGCGCACGCGCCCGCGCGACCTGTACGATGTTATCAACCTGTTCAGGAACGGCGAGGCGCTGCCGTCGCCCCCCGTGCTTCTCGATGTCCTGCGCCAGAAGTGTGAATTCAAAGGCATCACCGTTCCGGTGCTTGCCGACCTCGAACCGCATCGCGGCGAATTGCGGAATCTCTGGCAGAACATGCTGGCGCACCAGCTTCCGACGCTGCCGCCTTATGAGAGCTTTTGGGATGAACTGCCCGCGTTCTTCGGGTGGCTAGCAGGTGACCTTGCGCCACGCATCGCTGAGCCTTACGCGGTAGGCGCAGGTGAAGTTGTCCTACGCCAGCGCGATCTGCGCCTCCCGGTTTCCGGTCAAGCGCAATCGTTCGTCGAGATCATACGCTTTGCGGCGGGCAACGGGTTGTTAGTCGACCTTGACTATCAAGGCTCCACACGCCGCATCGAGCCGTATTCGCTGCGCCGCACACAGGATGGAAACATCGTTCTCCACGCTTGGAACACGGACAAGAACGAGCATCGGAGCTATCGGGTCGATCGCATCCAAGGTGCGCGCACCACCAACCAGTCGTTCGTGCCGCGCTACGCAGTCGAATTGAGGCCGCAAGGCTCGGTCCTGGTCGCGCCAGCGGCGGCGCGCCCGCTATCCTTCACACCGCGCGTGACGCCCTTCAAAGCAACGCGAGCGCCATCCACACAGCGCGAGCGGCGCACGGCGGGTCTTGGGCAGCCGGTTTACATCTACCAATGCCCGATCTGTCAGAAGAAATTCCGGCGCGACCGGATGGATGGACGACTGAACGCCCACAAGAATGAGTGGGGCGGACAGTGTTCTGGCCGCACGGGATTCTTTGTTGAGACAAAGTACTGACGCAGGCAATCGTGGCAGGCAAGAAGCAACATCACATTCCGCAGTCTTTGCAGCGTGGCTTTCTTTTCGATGCAAAAGCCGAGAAGACATACGTACATCGCCGCAAGGGCGTTACGTATCCCGCGTCAATCGCCGACGTGGCGGCGCAGCGCTTTTTCTATTCGCGCCTGTCGAGCGACGGCAGTAAGACCCTCGACGACAAGATCACGGAATACGAGAACCGGCTTGGCGGCCTGCTATCCCAGCTTCGCGCCGGCGATGTCGACTGCGCAGTCGATGCCGCGCTGGCTGCCGAAGTCATCGCGCACCTGACGCCGCGCAGCGCCAACATACGCCGCTTGCTCGGCAGCGGGGTGGAGCAGCTCATGAAGGCTGCCGCGGAAGCCTTTTCCGACGAAGACACAGTCGTGCAGATGCTCGGCTTGGCCGAACCGGAGCCGAATGCCGTCTGGAACAAACACATCTCGCGCGTGTTCGACGAAGAGAGACAGCTCAAGGCGATGCTCGATCTTCTCAAGATACCGGACGATCTGCTGGATAGGCTGATCTTCATGGCTGCAAAGGAATACTTCGTTGGCAGCTACGACGCCAAGAACCTCGGCATCATGAAAGCCTTCACGTCTGTGCTGGGCGGCCTCGATGACATGGTGCGCGAAGGGCACAACAAGGCGCTTGGCGATGGATTGGTCGCGCCAACGCGCAAGGAATCACTGGAGGCGCTCGAATGGCACATTCGCGCGGCGCCACCAGAAGGTGCGATCCTGCCGGATTGCGTGGCAATCGGCGCTGATGAGGAAGGAGGAATCTTCCTCCCCTACATGATGACCAAAACGGCGAGCGTGTCTGCCGTGGTGATGCCGGTCACGTACAAGAAACTCTTGGTGGGCGTGAGAGCCGGCCATGCGACGCCGAGTTTTGCAACCTTCAACCGTGATGCAGCCGCGTGCAGTGACGAGCTGTTTATCACCGCTTCGGACGCCCGTGTGTTCTCGGAATTTGGCGCAGTTTTAGGCGAACGCTGGAGCGGAGAAATCGACGCTCTCATTCAGAGCGCCCTTAAGGACGTACTCCCGAGCAAGATCGCTGCAACCACAGGCGGCGGCGAGAAGCAGCCGTTGCCTCCGATAAGTTACCAGCTTTCCTTCGATGGCTTGGGTGACACCGAGGAAGACGTTGCACCGCTGAGCGAAAAGGTGCGGCGCCTGATCTCGCTGCTTCACCCGCTCTTCGATCTGGACCGCCTCGACGGCATCACCTTCTCGTCGGGATTTCAGGATGCGCTCCACGCGGTGGAACGCGGCTTCGACGTCAACGCCTCGCCGGAGGGGCTTCCTGACGACATCGCACAGGGAGTCTCGACCGTATTGGTCGTGCGCGACGGCGTCCTCAAAGTGCGTGCCGTGATGAATGCAGCTTACGGTTTGTCGCTTGTCGGCGGGGAACAGCAGGATGCCGAGGTCGCGATGCACTTACTGGTCGCCACGCTCGCGCAGGCGGACACGATCAACCGGATCGATAAGGCGCTTCCGGATTTTCTCAAGGAGCCTGTCACGATGACCGATCATGACGGCGTTCTGCATTGCGCGATGCGAAAAGCGCTGCGGTCTTATCGCTATGCGCGCGACAGCGCCGAATTCGGCGCGTGCGACTTGGTGGAACAGGAATTCGCGAAATACCTGATCGGCACCTTCGACGCCGCGACCGCGACGCTCGCGGTGGCGAAGGAAGAGCACGCCGCGACCCCTAACTTTCCGAAATTGTTTGACGCCGCGCACGGTACCGCCAGCAACATGCTCATTAGCGCTGCAAGGTTGATCGGCCACAGGCACGGGATGGGCCAGTTTGAATTCCCGTCAGCGGAGACGGATGTTTGCGCGGCGATGGCCGCGCGGCAACTCACGAGTTGGGTCGAAGTATTTTCCAAAGACCTTCAGCGGTTCTGGCAGAAGGAGACTTGGACCCGACCCGACTTTTATGGACTGAACATTCATGTAGAGCGTGTGCTGTGGGCGAACGGGATTATGCTGTGGCGGGAGCCCAACGGCAAAGGAAGTATGATTATGGCCGTCCCGAAGAAGCAGCCTGTTTCTAACGGCGGCGCACCGCTTTCTTCGTGACCGATTTTCGGACGCGCCCCTTCCACCCAGGGCGCCCGTCTGGCACCACCATCTGAACCACAGCGGTCGTTGATCGGCGGTAGTGCCGCGAAAACTCAGCAAAACCCACTGCTTGAGTGGCAGTGGATTGGCAAATCGTGGCCAACGGTCGCTTAGGGCTGTCCCCGACAAAGGGCGGCATCAGCCGCTACGTTGAACGTCCGGCTTCACGAGTTCGATGTGACTTACGCCAAGCGCCCGCGCAAGCTCATATAGGGTCACCACGGTCGGATTGCGGCGGCCTTGCTCCAAGCCGCTAATATACTGCTGGCTGAAGCCGGACACGTCCGCGAGCCGCTCTTGCGTAAGCCCCCTACGCTCCCTTACGCGCTTGACGTTCCGCCCGACCAATTTCCGCATGTCCATGCGCGAAAGTCAGCGGATTTCCAAGCTTTAGTTTATCAACTATAGTATGTATTGCACTTCAGTCGCCGGCGACAAACAGGGGGAGAGACGACGTGATCAGCAAAATGGTAATGCCAATTGCATTGATGTCAGCAGCACTCGGCTTAACGGCCTGCGCAACGCCCACAAAGGATGAAGTTGATCGCGCAGACATTGGACCGCGCCCGGAAAACGCTCAGCAGATTGTCAAAGATCACTTCGCGCAAACGCTGTTCGATCCCTACTCGGCCGTTTACAGGTTCACCTACGGGCCGGAGCGCGGCGCATGGGTTGGCCTCGGTACAGACTACGGCTGGATCGTTTGTGGTACGGTGAACGCCAAGAACAGATTGGGCGGCTACGTCGGCGCGAAGCGATTTCGCGTGCTGATCGCGCATGGGCGCGTTGTCGAGAACGCGTCTGCAGTCGGCGATCTTATCCCTTGCACTATGAGCGACTGAGGACCGCGCGAGCGATCCGCCTTCATGCGAACCCGGCCCGACTGCGGAACCCGCCTCGGCGCTGGTCTGGTTGCCCTTCGCGTCCTTGACGAAGGCTTGGCGGCCGTTCGCGGTGTAGCCGTATTCGGCATAGACCTGGGCCAGCGGCGAGGCATCGGCGCGCAGCTCTTGCAGCACCTGGCCGGCCAGATCGTAGACCTTGCGCACCCGCCGGTTCTCCGCGTCGATCGAGACGGAAAGCCGGTCGGCCGCGTCGTACTCCAGCCGCGTGACGCTGCAAGTGAGACATTTGGGACAGTGAGACACTGTCTCACGTCGATTGTCCCGCGCGCGGGTTCGCGCTCGAATACGCGCTGGATTCCGCCAGCGATTGGCACAAGTGGCGCACTGGCACACAGTGCCACTTGGTCTGTGCCACGCGGAAACCTGCGCTCGGACGGAATTTGCAGTTCGTCGACGCGCGTTCGAGAGCACGCGTGTCGCGCGCGGGAGCGAAGGCAGAAGCGTGCGCTTTAGAGTCGAACGCATCCGGCAACATCTCCGACCTGCGCTCAGGCGGCCAGTGGTGGAGGGTTATTTCGCTGTAGAGAAAGCTCGGCGCTCCCGCGCGAGCCTTGGGAGTCCGCTCGACTTATGAGCCAAGTCTCGCGGAGCGGCGAAGACGCGGAGGGATACCGGGTCGAAATTTTAGCGAACAACCCCATGTACCCGGCGCTTAGCCGGAGAAAACGGTCTGCGCCCCCAGTCCGAGTGAGGACCCTCAGCGTCTGGTGTTGTGACGATAGCCCAAAGGTGGGTTGGCGAGACCAGATGATATCTGCCAATGCGTTATATGCGTTATTTCCGCAGCGTTGAGCCATTTTATCCGTTCGGATTCCGTTATGTAACGGTTCGGCGTGCGTAATTTGCTACCTGTCGAGCCGCACTCCCGGCGCAACGACGCATAGGACCAACAGTCTCAAACGATGACTGACACACAGCCGTTTGCGCCGCTCGCCGGCTTCCCGCGAGACGCTGGTGGTGGTTGATTGACAGTTTCAAGTTGCAGCCGAACCCCGCCCGAAACGGGGCCGGAAACGGGTGCTGTCCTAGTTAGGACATGACCCGGAAACGTATGAGAACTAAAATAGAACATCATCAACAGAACTCAAGTCCTATTTCGTCGCACCTCGATCCGACGCCTGAGATTGTCACGTGTCCCCGGAACTCCCGGAACTTCCGGGTCTGATGCTGGGCGCGCCAGTGACGAGGAAATGCATAACCTGTCCCCGTACTTCTGTCCCCGTATTTCTCGCTATGGCAAATGATTCGAATGTAAGGACAGGCTCGCTATTTCTCGAGGTAAAAAAACTGTTTCTCGACACACTGAATCAAATCCATGTCGTCGACGTAGGCCGCATAGTAAGGTCCAGTACCGCCTTCGAAGGGGAACGCAATTATCGCTACTCGCTTGGTTGCCTGACATGGCGAGCCTGGCCGCGGGCGCGGCGCGGTCGTAAGTGGCGCACCTTCGCCCTTCATATTGTAGCGACCACCAAGAGCGGAAACTGCTGCAAGAAACACCGCACTTCGGACGGGAAGATCGACCCTTTGGCCTGCTCCCTTCCAGAACTCGAAGGCTCCCGGCGCAGCCTGCGACTCGGACCAAATGCGCTTACCAGGATTGTTGGCCTCGCTACAGGAGGCAAGCGCGCAGGAGAGCGTCAGCATGACCAAGAGCTTGCACGACTTCGCAGAGTTCAGCATGTCAACAGGCCCCCGGCTGTGCCTTACAAATATCAAAGTCGGGCAGAGGCGGGTCTGTCAACGGCTGATCAATGCCCGGATACTGCCACGTCGGCTTCACGTCCTCCCCGGTCGTTCTCTCGTAGGCTTGGGCCGCCGCAGTGTTCGAGTTCCGTGACTGAGATTGGTACGGTGCCTGGGTATCGTTGATCTTCGTCGCGACGGATTCCAACTGCGTATGCACCTCGTCCAGCGGGGTAGCAACGGTCGTTGATTGCACGACGGTAGAGGGACCGAATTTGCTCTCTCCGCCACCGACCACGAGCTCAGGGCTGTTTATCCCCGAGTCAACACGGGCCTGAAGCGTTATTGGATTGCCGTTGTCATCCACACCTGGCGAGTTCAACGCGCCCTGAACGTTGGTCAAGTTACCGGAAGGGCCTGAGCTGAAGACGACGGAGTTGCCAGTCTCCGTGTCCGTCGCATGCACATAAGTGTGCCCATACGATCCACCAACGACTGGATAGTTGCCCAGTCTGTAACCGCGCAATTCTATGACAGTGTCTAACCCGCTCGGGTCTGCGTTATTGGTCGGATCATTTCCGACATAGGCATACAGGTTCATTTGATCGCCGTAACCGATCGGATCAACCTGCGCGAACCGCCCGACACCAGGGAGGTAGAACCGTGCCCGGTAGTAGTAATACCCCGTCACCGCATCTAACCTGCGCCCGGTGTACTTGAACGGCACGCCGGTCGTCGGGGCGCCATTCCCGTAGGCGTCGTATTTGTAGGGGCCTTCGCTCAAGCTGCCGTTGTCGGCGCTCATGGCGATGGTGGAGCCTTGGCGGTTCGTGTGGAAGTAGTTGCGCGTGTTCGAGCCGCCGTTCGGCGTCACCATGGCGACCGGCATGTCGGTGCCGGGGCCGGGGATGTAGCGGCGCAGCAGCGCGTTCGCGCCGCTGTAGTCGGCGATTTCTTCGTCGCCGTCGTGCAGGAAGGATGTGGTGACACTGTTCTCGACGATCGCTTGGCGCCGGCCCAGCGGGTCGTAGACGTTCGTCACGGTGCCGCCCGCGCCCGTCGTCGTGCGCATCATGTTCTGCGCGTCGTAGGTGTTCGTCCACACGCCGTCGCCGGTCAGGTTGCCGTTCGCGTCGTAGGCCATCGTCGCGGTTGGGTTCGCGCCCACCGTGATGTTGACGTATTGGTTCAGGTTGTTCGCGGCGCTGTAGGCCGTGGTTTGGAATGTGGCGGGGACGTAAGACCACGCGGTGTTGCTCGCGGTTTCGCTGGCGAGTTGGTGCGCCTTCGTGAACGTGTTCGTGTAGGTGTTGGCGGTGCCGGAGAGCGTGTTCGCCAGCGTGAGCAAATCGCCTTGCGTCGAGTAGGTATACCCCTGCGCCGTGCCGTTGCCGTAGACGAGGCTCGTGCGGCGCGAGAGCGGATCGT
>CAZJOM010000060.1:17324-25578 GCA_964547645.1 uncultured Flavobacteriaceae bacterium | reverse complement strand
CCTTATGACGGCGTGATCTCGCGCAAAGATGTCTACGAGGGCCGCTTCATGGCCACACGCTTCGGCGGCATGCCGGGCGGCGCGAGTGGCGTGGTCCAGATCATGGGAATCGATCCGCTCGCTGCAATCGCGGTCGCACCAGCAACTTATTTTAGCCAACTCAAGCTCGGTATGACGGGCAAGATCTTCATCGACGGGATCGAGAAGCCGGTCGAGGCGAAACTCGCCGTCATCAATTACGGCATCGACTACAAAGCCCGCAGCGTCGAAGTGCGCTTTGCGGTACCAAATTCCGACTACAAGATTCTGCCGGGCCTATATTGCCGGATCGAACTGATGCCGGAGGCGCGCAACGCCCTTGTCGCGGACCGGAAGGCAATCCTGGGCCCGGACGGTTCGCGCTATGCGTTCATCGCGCAGAACGGACGGGCAAAGAAGATCGCCGTTTCGACGCGCGAGCTTGATGGTGAGCGGGTCGAGATTTTGAGCAACGTGCCTGAGGGCACGGAACTGCTGGCCGGCCCGAACCTCTCGCAGCTGGCCGACGGCGTTGCCGTGACGGTCGAGACGCCCGCGCCCGCAGCAAAACCTTCGACGCAGGCGAAACTATAGATCATGTGGATTTCCGATCTCTCTATTCGCAGGCCCGTCCTTGCCACGATGGTGATCGGCGCGCTGGTCGCGCTGGGCTGGGTATCGCTGCAGCGCATCGGCGTCGACCTGTTCCCGCGCGTCGAGTTTCCCTATGTGAACGTCCAGACCGTTCTTGAAGGCGCGAGCCCGGACGCCGTCGAGACCGACATCACGGACACGATCGAAGCGCAGGTCAACACGATCTCCGGCATCAAGTCGCTGTCGTCGCAGAGCTATGAAGGCGTCTCGCAGATCATCATCGAATTCGGCTTGAGCGAGAACGGCGACGTCAAAGCGCAAGACGTGCGCGACAAAGTGAACCTTGCTATCCGCGACCTGCCGCAAGATGCGGAGCAGCCGATCATTCAAAAGATCGACCCCGATGCGGAACCCATTTTGTCGGTCATGCTATCGGGCGATATGCCCACGCGCGACCTCACCGAGTTCGCCGACAAAACGATCAAAGAGCGGTTGCAGCGTGTGGCCGGCGTCGGACAGGTGACGATCCTGGGTGGCCGCAAGCGTCAAGTACGTATCTGGCTCGATGCCGACAAGATGCGGGCCTTGAACGTCACCGCGGACGACGTGATCAGTGCCCTTCGGCGCGAGAACGCCGACATTCCAGGCGGCAATCTGGAACTTTCCGGGGCGCGGGCGGAATTCGGCGTGAAGACCAAGGGTGAGGTCAAGGACGTCGATGACTTCAAGAACATCGTGATTTCGTTCCGTCAGCTTGCGTTGCCGACGCTGTTGGGTGACGTCGCGCGCGTGGAAGACGGCGCGGAAGACGAACGCACATTTGCGACGCTTGACGGCAAGCCGGGCGTTTCGCTCGAAGTGCGGCGCCAGTCCGGGCAGAACACGGTCGAGGTGGCGAAGGCCGTCAAGGCGGAAATCGAGGCGCTGCGCCACTTGGTGCCGCCTGGCGTCAACATCGTTGTCGCGCGTGACATTTCTCTCTTCATTGAGGACTCCGTTCGCGACGTCGGCTTCGACATTATGCTGGGCGTCTTCCTTGTGGTGTTGATCACGATGGCGTTCCTGCTCGACTTTCGAGCGACGATCATCGTTGCGATCGCAATGCCGACGTCGCTGATTGCGACATTCTTCGCATTCTACGTGGCCGGCTTCACGCTCAACAACTTGACGCTGATGGCGTTCTCAGTGTCCGTCGGCCTTTTGGTCGACGATGCGATCGTTGTTCTGGAGAGCGTTCACCGGAAGCTGGAGGAAGGGCTCTCACCGGCGCAGGCGGCGTCCGAAGGTACCTCGCAGGTTGCGGTCGCGGTCATGGCAGGCACATGGGCAGTCGTGGCGGTGTTCGTGCCGATCGCCTTTATGGACGGCGTCGTCGGGCGATTCTTCTACCAATATGGCCTTTCGATCGTTTTCTCGGTGCTGGTTTCGCTCCTCGTCTCGTTGACGCTGACGCCGGCCCTATGCGCGCGCTTCCTGAGCAAGCTTCATCTTGGGGCCCTCGCGCAGCGGATTGAGGCGTTCCATCACGGGCTGGAGACGCGGTACAAGAGCGCCTTGCATTGGGCGCTAGATCATCGCTGGACCGTGTTGGGCGTGGGCGTCGCCACGATCGTCGGCGGAATGATGCTGGCACGTGGCATTCCGTTCGACTTTCAATCGAAGACCGATCGGTCCGAGTTCTTGGCGACGATCGACCTGCCCTACGGCACCGGCATCGCCGAGGCAAAAGACGTAGCCGCACGTGTCAGCAAAGTGCTGCAGGGCGCACCGCACATCAAGACGGTGTTCGCGACGATCGGCGGCGGCGCGCAGGGCCGTATCAACCGCATCAGCCTGTATGTCGGTTTGACCCCGAAACAGGAGCGCTCGTTCGCGCAGAACCAGTTCGTGATCATGCAGGAAGCGCGCGCGCTCCTCGCCAAAACCGTGCCTGAGGCGAAGCATATCGAAGCAGTCGAGGTGCCCTGGATCGGCGGTAATTCCAGCTTCAATACGGCTATCACCTATTCGCTGCAGGGACGATCGCTTGAGGTGTTGCGCGAAAAGGCCGACGCGATCGTCGCTCGTATGCGGGCGGACAAGGTGACATTCGCAGATGCGCGATCCTCTTACGAGGCCGGCAAGCCGGAGGTGCAGATTCACATCGATCGCGGCCGAGCGGCGGATCTTGGCGTCGCGATCCGGCCGCTTGCGACGACTGTACGGGCTCTGGTGGGCGGCGTCGATGCGGGGACGTACGAAGAGTTGGGCAATCGGTACGACGTACGCGTGCGCTTGGAAGAGACGCAGCGCAACGACCCGACGAAGCTCGATCAAATTCAAGTGCGCAGCACGAACGGGAACCTCGTTGATCTGGCCAGCTTGGCGGACTTCAAGGTCGAGGAAGGCCCGGCGCAGGTCGATCGCCGCAACCGCGCGCGCACGATCACGATCTTGGCCAACAATCCCCCCGGCGTCGCGCTGGGCACCGCAACGGACAAATTGCAGAAGATCATTGCCGAGATCGGATTGCCCCAGGGCTATACCGGGGCGTTCATTGGTCAAGCGGAACGCATGAAAGAATCGGCGCAAGCCATCGGCTTCGCGTTCCTGCTGGCGCTCATGGCGCTCTATATGATCCTCGCAAGCCAGTTCAACAGCTTCTCGCAACCGGCGATCATCATGCTGACGGCGCCGTTGTCGTTCGTCGGTGCGTTTGCCGCGCTGTCGTTCACGGGCATGACGATGACCATGTTCGCGCAGATCGGCATGATCGCGCTGATGGGCCTCGTGATGAAGAACGGCATTCTGCTTGTCGACTACGCCAACGTGGCGCGAGAGACGCGTGGGCTTGCCGCGCGCGCGGCCATGGAAGAAGCCGGACCGCGCCGTATGCGCCCCGTGCTGATGACCCAGCTTGCTACCGTGTTCGGTATGATTCCCGTCGCGATCTCGATGAGCCAGGGCGCTGAGTTCCGCAACGGGATGGGCGTGCTGATGATCGGCGGAATCCTATCGTCGACCTTACTGACGCTTTTCATCGTTCCGGTTGCTTACACGTTAATGGCCGATGCGTACGTTTGGTTTGGGCGGCTCCCGGCGCGGCTTCCGTTCCGCCGCAAACCCGGCATCGCCCCGGCGGAATAGCGACCCTTTACTAGCCCTTAAGGCGGCTGCGGCAGGATCGCATCTTGAGAAGCGCAAAATTGCGCCTGGGGTGCGGCATGGCCAAAGTTCAATTCCACAAGAACCAACGCGTCTATGTGAAGACGCTTGGTACGTGGGCACATATCGAAAAAGTCTCGCCGCAGTGGGCGAAGGGTTTGGATGAGCCGTTGCGCGTCTTTTATGACGTCGGCCTTGGTCGAGAATTCGCTGCCGAAGAACTGCAGTCAGACGCAGTCCAGAGCAATCAGATTTCGGCCGCCGCCGGCGCCGAGGAATGGCGGATCACGCGCGGGCGCAACAAGTGGAAGCCGGTCGAGGAGTGTTCGCATCACCCCTACCCCGGCACGCATCCGCAAGTGATCACGGGCGAGGCGGACTGGGGCGGCTGGCGCGTGCCGGGCGCGGAGTACGATCTCTATCCGGAAAAAGTCGAGCGTCAGGCACGCATGATCGTTACCGCCCCGAAAATGGCCGCGCTGCTTCGCGTTCTGATTGAGCAAACGCGGGACGAGCCGGAAAATGTACCCGACGAGGTCGCGACGCTGGCGCACGAAGCAGCCGCGATCTTGCGCTACATCGAACAGGATTTGCAGCAGTAGCTGTTGACATCAGCTTTCGGGACGTTACCACCTCGGGCGCCTTGCTAACTGCACGGCGCCCGAAGTCGTTTTGCCTGGAGGCTCTCATGTCGCCCAAGATCGCCGCATTCCGTAAACTGCACGAGCAAGGTTGCTTCGTGATCCCCAACCCCTGGGATCGAGGCAGCGCGATCTATCTGGAGAAGCTCGGCTTCAAGGCCATCGCGAGCACCAGCGCCGGTTTCGCTTGGTCACAGGGCCGCCCCGACAATAAAGTAACGCTGGAGCAATTGCTCGCGCACCTCGCAACCCTTGCAGAGGCGGTGAACATTCCCGTCAACGCCGACTTTGAGGATGGTCTAGCGGTCAAACCCGAAGGCGTCGCCGCAAACGTGACGCGCGCGGTCGCCACGGGGATAGCGGGACTATCGATCGAAGACTCCACCCGCGACGGTGGCGAACCGCTCTACGAAATCGGCGCCGCGGTCGAACGCATCAAGGCGGCCCGCGCCGCGATCGACAAGTCAGGCACGGGCGTAATGCTCACGGCGCGTTGCGAGGGCTACCTCGTCGGTCGGCCGGATCTAGCCGCGACGATCAAGCGCCTGCAGGCCTATGCCGAAGCGGGCGCCGACTGTCTGTTTGCTCCGGGCTTGAACAAGAAGGACGATGTTGCTGCCATCGTCCAGGCAGTCGCTCCGAAGCCGGTAAATTTGATTGGCGGGCCCTGGATCACGGTGGCGGAGATCGCAGCGCTCGGCGTACGCCGGATCAGCGTCGGCGGATCGCTCGCCGGCGCCGCCTGGCGAGGCTTCGCTGCAGCCGCAGAGGAGATCGCCAAACAAGGCACGTTCCCCGCACCGGTCGGGCCGCGGATCGACTTCAACAAGCTTTTCGGTGATCGCGGTTAGGCCGGAATCCCGTTGCGGTCGCCGGCTTGCGCGGCAAGCGTGCGGGCCAACAGCCGCGCAGACTCGCGCAAAATGTGAGCAGGGTGGCCGGCAAAACCCAACAACAGCCCTGACGCGCCAGGCGTCGAACCATAGAAGCGGCTCAGCGGCTCGACGATGAGGCCAGCTTCGGCGGCCGCTGCGCCGGCGGCGATATCGTCGGTCGGTCTTTTGAACATAGCGCAAAGATGCATGCCGCCCGCGACTGGATCGGCGGCAAAAACGTCGGCGCACTCATCTCGAAGCGCAGCCACCAATGCGTCACGCCGTTCCGCGTAAGCCTCGCGGCACACGCTGAGATGCTTGGCGAATTCCCCCGACGAAATGAACTCGGCGAGGACGATTTGGTTTGGAATCGTGGCATAGCGCTCCGTGCGGCGCAGCGCTTCGGCGAAGCGGTCGGCAATCGCCAAGGGCACAATCAGATACGACAAACGCAGCGAAGGGAAAATCGTGGTTGAGAACGTGTTCATGTAGACCACGCGCTGGGCGTTGGGCATCGCCGCCAGCGGCGGCGAACTCATACCCGCGCCGCTAAACTCGCAAGTATAGTCGTCTTCGAGAATGAAAGAGCCAACCCGCGCCGACCAATCGAGCAGCGCCTTCTTACGCGTCTCGGAGAGGATGGCCCCGGTTGGAAATTGGATGGATGGGGTCGTGACCGCCATTGAAGCCTTCGGCGCCAGCCGCAAACCGTCCGAAATGTCGAGCCCCTGCTCATCGACCGCGACACCGACAGGGAAAAGGCCAGCGGCTTGCAGCGCGGCTCGCGTGCGGAAATAGCCAGGTTCCTCTACCCAAGCGACGGTACCGGGCCGGCAGAGTATCTCGCCCGCGAGATGCACGGCCGCGTGCGCACTCGTCGAGATGAAGACTTGCGACGGCTTGCACTTGATCGCGCGGGTCGCGCTTACATGGGCGGCAATGGCGGCGCGAAGGTCGGGCCACCCGCCATCGCTGCCGGCACGAAGCGCCTCAACTGGCATGACCCTCCAACAGCGTGCCTGCAGGCGCCGCCATGTCTCCATCGGAAAGAGATCGAGCCCGGGATCGCCGACCGCGAACGGGAGGAGCGGGTCCGCCGTGTTGCTTCGAGAGCTTCCTGTTGCATTGGGGCGAAAGTCCGCACCATTACCCTCCCACGCGACGTAGGTGCCCGAACGCTCTCGAGTTTGGACCAAACCTTCGGCGAGCAACATTTCAACGGCCGTAACCGCCGCCCAGCGCGAGACACCGGCTTCTTTTGCGATGTTCCGGGAACCTGGAATCTTCTCGCCGTGCCGCCAGACGCCATCAAGAATGCGATTCCGCAATTGATCGAACAGCCGCTCAACCAGAGCCAGATCGCTGCTCTGTTGCGTCAGACCCGCAGTGGCCGCCGCATGACGGTCCATTTCGCGCCCCCCTTGTCGCCGGGAGCACAAAACATCATCGACTGGACGGCCGGAACTCAAATGCGCGTGATTCATCACGTCGTCTTGGCGGCCCGCTTTCCACAAATCACATTCCCGGCAAATTTGGCACCGGGACTGTGGTCTGGCTCTCGTCTTCGCCCATGTGATCCCCTAAAAGGCCGATGAGTTCGTTCGGCTGCGCCGATTCATGAACAACGAGTACCCCTATGAAAACTGACCAGCCGATCCCCATTCGCCGCCAGGACTATCGCCCCTCGCCCTATCGGGTGGCACGGACCGAACTCGAGTTTCACCTCGACGAGACGGCGACCCGCGTCCACGCGACGCTACATGTCGAACGGCAAGGAGATGCGGGTGGCGCACTGGTACTCGACGGCGAGCACTTAAAACTTCTCGATATCAAGCTGGACGGACGACCGCTCGGCGCTGACGCCTACGAGGTGACGGCGGACAAGTTAACGATTAAGCATCCACCGATGACGCGGTTCCGGCTGGATACGACGGTCGAGATCAATCCGAAGGCGAACACTGCTCTGTCCGGTCTCTACATGTCCGATGGGATGTTCTGCACACAGTGCGAGGCGGAAGGATTTCGCCGGATCACCTATTCCTACGATCGGCCGGACAACATGTCGGCCTATCGCGTTTGCATGATCGCGGACCGTGCGCGGTTTCCGGTATTGCTGTCGAACGGCAATCCGTCCGCCTACGTCACATTGCCGGGCGGGCGGCATATGGCGGAATGGGACGACCCCTTCCCAAAGCCCTCCTATCTGTTCGCGCTCGTCGCGGGCGACCTCGCGCATGTGGAAGACCACTTCGTCACGGCCTCGGGCCGGCGCGTGAAGCTCGGCATCTACGTGACGCATGGGAACGAGGACAAAGTCGACTTC
The DNA here is from genome assembly GCA_964547645.1 of uncultured Flavobacteriaceae bacterium. GTDB lineage: Bacteria > Pseudomonadota > Alphaproteobacteria > Micropepsales > Micropepsaceae > SZUA-430. The sequence goes on along the minus strand of CAZJOM010000060.1, from coordinate 17,983 downwards.
GCGATGGGCGCCTTGAAGCGCTCCATGAAATGGGACGAAGACACCTACGGGCGCGAGTACGACCTCGATGTGTTCAACATCGTGGCGGTCAGTGCGTTTAACTTCGGCGCGATGGAGAACAAGGGCCTCAACATCTTCAACGACAAGCTGGTGCTCGCGCGCCCTGATACCGCCACCGACACGGACTACGACCTGATCGAAGCGGTCGTGGCGCACGAGTATTTTCACAACTGGTCCGGCAATCGCGTGACCTGCCGCGATTGGTTTCAGTTGTCGCTAAAGGAAGGCTTCACGGTCTTCCGCGATCAGTCGTTCTCCGCCGACATGCGCTCGGCCGCAGTCGAGCGCATCGGCGACGTGCGCGCGCTCAGAATGCGGCAGTTCCAAGAGGATGCAGGCCCCCTCGCCCACCCGGTGCGGCCGGATTCGTACCTCACGATCGACAATTTCTATACGGCGACTGTCTACGAAAAGGGCGCCGAACTCTGCCGCATGGTGCGCACGATCTTGGGCGCGGAGGCTTTTCGCAAGGGCTCCGACCTCTATTTCGCACGCCATGACGGAACGGCGGCCACGTGCGACGACTTCATCAAGGCGATGGAAGATGCGAACGGCGCCGACCTCTCGCAGTTCAAGCTCTGGTACAGCCAAGCTGGCAC
>CAZJOM010000060.1:0-17224 GCA_964547645.1 uncultured Flavobacteriaceae bacterium | reverse complement strand
ATGCGAACGGCGCCGACCTCTCGCAGTTCAAGCTCTGGTACAGCCAAGCTGGCACCCCGCAGGTAAAGGCGCACGGCCGCTATGACGCGGCATCAAAGACCTACGAGTTGACGCTGGAGCAAAACCTCGCTGCCACACCCGGGCAGAGCGACAAGAAGCCGATGCACATTCCGGTCGCCGTTGGACTGATCGGACGAAACAGCGGGCGAGACCTCTCCGTCTCGCTCGATAGCGGCAAGCCCGCTGCAACGCAGGTGCTGAACCTGCGCGAGGCGAAGCAGACGTTCAAACTGAAAGGCGTGAGTGAGGCCGTTGTGCCGTCGATCGGGCGCGGGTTCTCGGCGCCGGTTCGCTTCGATGCCGATCTCACCGGCGAAGACCGCGCGTTCTTGATGGCGAAGGACTCGGACTCCTTCAACCGTTGGGAATCGGGACAGAAGCTCGCGACGGAATTGTTGGTGCGGATGACGGTGGAGGTGCGCGCCGGCAAAACGCCGAAGGTCGACGCACTGTTCGTCGACGCGTTCGGCGAAATATTGCGCGATGCGCGGAAAGACCCGGCGTTCACGGCGATGGCGACGCAACTGCCGACCGAGATGGAGCTGGCGCAGATCATCGACGACGCCGATCCGGATGCGATCCATGCCGCGCGCGAGACATTGCGCAAGACGCTTACCGCCGCGCACAAGGGTCAAATGCGCGAGATCTATCAAGCGCTGAAGAGCAATGAGCCCTATTCGCCCGATTCCGCGTCGGCCGGACGCCGGGCACTCAGAAATCTTTGCCTGCGCTATCTCAGCGCGGAGGACACAAAAGAGACCCGCGGCCTGGCGTTCGAGCAGTTCCGCGCAGCCGACAATATGACCGACAAGATTGGCGGCATGGCCCCCCTGACCGACATGGACGGCGAGGAGCGAACGAAGGCACTGTCTCAGTTCTACGACCAGTGGAAGGCAAATCCGCTGGTGATCGATAAGTGGATGAGCTTGCAGGCAAGTTCCTGCCGGCCCGACACATTGGCTCAGGTCCAAGGCCTAACAAGGCATGCAGCATTCAACATCGAAAATCCCAATCGTGTCCGAGCGTTGATCGGCGCTTTTGTGATGAACAATCAGCTTCGCTTCCACGCGGTCGATGGCTCGGGCTATCGCTTTCTGGCCGACAACGTGATCGCACTCGATAAGATCAACCCGCAGGTCGCAGCACGGCTCTGCGGGGCGTTCGAGACCTGGCGGCGCTTCGATGGACGGCGGCAGACCCTGATGCGCGAACAGCTCACGCGGATCAAGGACACGGGCGGCCTTTCGCGCAACGTGTCGGAGATCACGGAGAAGACCCTGGGCTGAGTCCCACCTGCCACGAATCACGGGGTATGTGTTGCAGATTGCACGCACTGGGGATGACAGGGTCCCAGTGCCCAACATAATCGCGTCTGGGGATGTGATTCGAGTGTGCAATCGACAATGGCAATAGCCACGACAACGGTAACTGGTGGATCGCGCGAACGCGTTGCGGCGCAGATCCGGCCGGCAGCTAAGCGACGCATGTCGCTCTGGATCATTTTGGGGACGGTCGCGACTGTCCTGTCGGTCGCGGCCGCCGGCGCCATTCAGATGCGCAAAGACCACGCGATCGCTTTGGCGCAGGTCGAGCGGGAGTCCCGTTCGTTCATCGCCGTTTCCGGAACGATCATCGGCGCGGCATTGGACCGGACGCAGGTGATGGTGTCGCGCGCATCGCGTGTCGCCTCGGGCGCCTCCATCGTCGCGACCGACCCTGCGCTTCTAAACGTCGTTGCGACCGACACGCTTGGCAACGTGACCTGGGATAAAGACGGCACGCCCAGCGAACCGCGCCGGCTCAGCGATATGAACCTGCTCGGGCAGCTACGCTCGTCGCAAGAGAGCGTGCGCTACCTCGCCGGACCGATCGACGACCGAGAGTTCGGCAAAAGTCCCGTTGCGCTTGCAATGCGCGGTGACGCGCCCGGCGAATACCTCGTTGCAATATTAAGCCCCGCATACCTCACGCGCATGTTGGAAAACGTCCGCGGCGGCCGCAGCATGAACGTGCTGTTGTCGGACGCACGAACCAACGTCGTTGCCGGCACCTCCATCGACGAAGCACTATACGCGCAGGTATCGGCGGCCATTCCAGCCACAGTCACGACCACCCCATCATTGCGCTATGTCACCGACGGCGGCGCGAACTATCTGGCGACGGCGCGACTGGTCCCGGGCTACGACCTCCGCCTTGTCACCGTGACGCGCGCCGCCGAGGCGCTTGGGCAGTGGTACGAGTCGCTGCCGCTCTATTCGATCATGATCTTCGGACCGAGCTTGCTGGGCGCAGGGCTTGCGTGGGCCTTGCTCATGCAGATGGAGCAGACCTCGCGCGTCGACAACACGTTGCGGCGGACGGAGGAGCGCTTCGAACTCGCGGTCAGCGGCGCAAAATGCGGCATCTGGGATTGGGACGTCGCCAACAAGCGGCTCTACTGGTCTGGCGCGATGAATGCGTTGCTCGGGCAAGGTCGGCAACCTCGCTTGCTTACGCTTGAGGAAGCCGAGGAGCTGATCCATCCGGACGATCGCTACGTGCTGAGTGCGATCGAAGGATCGGTGCAAACCGGTGCCATGTCGTACGATCAAACCTTTCGGGCGCAACACGCCGACGGGCATTGGGTTTGGCTGCGCGCGAAGGGACAACATTATCGCACGGTAAGGTCGGAAGGCGGTCGCTTGTCGGGCATCGTCCTCGACGTTTCGGATCAGAAGACCGCCGATGCACGTGTCGACGTGGCGGAGCGCGTGCTCGAAGCGGCGTTCGAGAACGCGGCCGAGGCCTTCGCTCTGTGGGATCGCGACGAACGGTTGATCGTCTGCAACAAGCGCTTCCAGGAATTCTATGGCGTCTCGGATGCGAAGGCGGGCGAAAGCCGGCACGCAATTTTTGGCCGCGCGAAAGCGCCGGGCGAAAGCGCGGACGCGTCCACCCAACCGCTCGAAATGTTCGACTCCAGCGGCAACACCGGCACGATCGAGCTTCAGCGTGCGGGCAACCGCTGGCTGCTGGTCAGCGAGCGGCGCGCGCTCGACGGCGGCAAGATCGCAGTGGCAACCGACATCACGGCACTCAAAGCCCACGAAGACGAACTGCAGGCGTCACGCAACGAACTCGCCGAACTTGCGATGCGGCTCGAGTCCGAGAAGGAACGCGCTGAAGAGGGAAGCCGTTCCAAGTCGGAGTTCCTGGCCAATGTCAGCCACGAGCTGCGCACGCCGCTGAACGCGATCATCGGCTTCTCGGACGTCATGCGGAACGAGATGCTCGGAGCCCTCCCACCGCGCTATGTCGAATACGCAGCGGACATCCATCGCAGCGGCCAGCATTTGCTCGACCTGATCAACGACGTGCTCAACATGGCGCGGATCGAAGCGGGCAAGTTCGAGCTCGACATGGTGCCGGTGGAGGCTTCCGCGCTGCTCAACGACGTCATCACGACTGTCGAGCCGCGTGCCAAAGAAGCGGGACTGCAGCTGCGGGTAAACACGCCCAACCTTCCGCCGGTTCTCGCCGATAAGCGGGCCATCAAGCAGGTGCTGCTGAACCTGCTGTCGAACGCGATCAAGTTCAACAACTCCGACGGCTACATCACCGTCGAAACGCGGCACGAAGGCGACCGGGTCGCCATCTGGATACACGACACCGGCATCGGCATCGACGAAGCGGATATCCCGCGGATCGTAAAGCCCTTCGAAAAGGTCGAGGCGGCGGCGAAGCAAAACAACGGCGGCATGGGACTTGGCCTTGCCGTTTCGAGCGCGTTGGTCGAACTGCACGGCAGCAAGATCGAGATCGAAAGCGAACTCGACATCGGTACGAGCGTAACGTTCAGCCTACCGCTGGCGCCGCAGGAACAAGCACCAGCGCTTACAGATACCAGTCAAATTCGTGCGGCGGAATGAAGGAACGGAAGCGCTCTAGTTCCGTGCGCTTGGTCGCGCAGTAGAGATCGACATATGCGGGGCCCAGGTACTCGCGCATGATCGATCCGTTCTCAAGCGCAAGCAGCGCGCCGTCGATCATGAACGGCAGCGTCTCATCCACGAACGCCGCCGCGTCCCCGTCAAACGCGGCGCCGGGATCGAGCCGTTGTGCGATGCCGTGATGCACCCCAGCTAGGATTGCAGCCAGAACCAAATAGGGGTTCGCATCGGCGCCGGCGACGCGATGGCTGATCAACTGCGGCTCATCCGCTGTGCCGGGCAGCGAGAGGTTTGCGGTTCTGTTGGCGAAGCCCCAGCGCTTGTTGCGAGGTGCCGATGCGTCGGACGTGAAGCGGCGATAGGCGTTCACGTTCGGCGCAAACAAGGCGATCGATTCTGCCAGCAACGCCTGCAGGCCGCCGACCGCGGATCGAAGCAGAATGGCGCCTTCGGCGCTGGCGACGTCGAAGACGCCCTCGCCCGACGGATGCTGCAGCCCAACGCTGACCTGCAGCCCGTTTCCGGCGGCGTTCAAGAACGGCTTCGCCATGAAGGTCGCGTCGAGCTCGTGTTGACGCGCAACGGCGCGTACGATCTGACGCAAGAAGACCGCATGATCGCCGGCGCGGCAGGCGTCGGTCTGCGGCTTCAGCGTCAGCGTGAACTGCCCGGGCGCCGCGCTGGCGGATTTGAACTTCGGCAGATGCTGCGCAACCGCAGCTTCGGAGATCGCGGCCATCACGTCGTCGAGGCGATTGGCTTCGAGGTCCGCGAACTTTTGCGGCGGACCTTTCGAGCGTTCGAGCAAGTGGAACTGCAACGTCGTGCCAATAACGGGGACAAGATTCATGTCCTCGAAGCGATCGATGACGCGGGCGAGTACGTTGCGCGGCTCGCCGAAGTAGGGAGCACCGTTTGCATCCCGCAGGCTCATGAGCGCCTGCCCGTGCGGGCGCTGCGACCAATTGACGGTGGTCAAACTCGCCGGCACCGGCCAGGCAACGCCGGAAGCGGTTGAGGGTCCCGCCACTTCTCCTCGTGCATCCAGGAAGTATATCCCTGCCGGGACGGGCAAACCCTTGCGATAAACCGCCTCAAGCTCAATGCGAGCGATGCGTTTGCCGCGAACGTTCCCGCAGATGTCCGCGAACACACAGTCGATGTACTGAACCTGTGGATTTTGTTTGAGAAACGCCTCCGCCTCTGCCGCGCCGATAGGCGATGCGGCATCCGCGTCGATGCGCGTGCTGGCGTGAACATTCATCGAATCATGCCCCTCGCGAGCGCCCCACAGGCTCGCGTCCCAAGCACATCCAGCATACGAGTCGAACCCCGCCGGCGGCAACCGGCGATTGTTGGAAACCACAACGATTCCGCTGCGCTCAAGCCGCATTCCTGCGGCAAAAGACCCTTGGGTGTGCGAACCTGCCGCGCTTGTTGGGAATTGGGAATGGACTAATCTGATCGTCCAGGTCGCGCTCGGACGTACTGAGGGGACTTTTGCACAGGCGGCAGCTTCGGCGTGCCGTCTTTTCTGCAAAAGAGGACCAGGTACGTTGACCACCGCGGGACTAGGGGATTCATGGCCACCATGACGGCCATTAACGGAGAGAAAAAATGAATAGAACTGGTCTGTTTCTCTTTATCGCGGTCGTCATCCTGGCGGTCGCGGCCTATTGGTATTACACGAACAAAATGGCGAAGGCGCCTGAAGCTGGCACCGAAACGACGGCTCCGGCCGACGCGGCGGCTCCGGCTGATGCGGCCGCTCCGGCCGATGCAACTGCTCCAGCCGACGGCGCCGCGGCTCCGGCCGATGGCGCGGCTCCGGCTGACGGCGCGGCTCCGGCCGATGGCGCGGCTCCGGCCGCTCCGGCTGACGGCGCAGCTCCGGCGGCTCCTGCCCCGGCTGAGCCCGCTCCGGCGACGCCGCCTGCTCAATAAGCTGGCAGCGCAAACAATCCGCTTGACGTGATTGGGCATGCGGTCCGCTAATTGCGGACCGCATGTTTTTTTGTGCGTGCATGACCCTCAACGATCAATGGGAGTCCTTCAATGAACAGATCCCTGATCGCCCTCCTTGCCATCATCGTGCTGGGCGCGGGCGGTTATTACTTCTTCATGCAGTCGAAGAAGCCGGCCGATGATGCGACAACCGCCGTCACCGATCCCGCCGACAATCAGGCTGAAGGCGAAGCGCTGCTCTTCACGTGGGAGAACTGGGCCGACCCGCCGTTCGTTGCGGAGTACAAGGCGAAGTACGGCGCGCCGCCGCAAACGCAGATCTGGGCTGATGAGGATGAAGCTTTTGCGAAGATGCGCACGGGCTACAAGCCCGACGTCATGGCGCCGTGTTCTTACGAATTCGGCCGTTGGCAGGAAGCCGGCCTCATTCAGCCGATCGACGTGACCAAGCTGAAGCACTGGAAGGACATCCCCGACTACCTCAAGAACATCCCAGGCATGATGAAGTCGGAAACCGAGGCCTGGTTCATCCCGCAATATTGGGCCAACACGTCGGTGACGTATCGCACCGACCTCGCTCCGGAATATGTCGGCAAGGAGAGCTGGAAAATTCTCTTCGACCCGAAATACAAGGGCAAGGTCGCCGGCCTCGACGGCGTCGACGACACGGTCACGCTGATCGCAAAGACCTGGGGCGTCGACCCCTACAACATGACGCCGGAGCAGTGGGAAATGGTGAAGGGCAAGTTGCGCGAGTTCGTGGCGAACGCCCGCTTCATCTCCAGCGACGAGACGTCCTTGAGCCAAGGCCTAGCGTCGGGTGAAGTGGTTGCCGCCATCACCTGGAACCAAACGCATGCCGCACTCAAGAAGGAAGGCAAGCCCGTCGCTTACATGAACCCGCCGGGTGGCATGTTCACCTATGTGTGCGGAATGGTGCTCCACGCAGAGACCAAGAAGATGGACAAAGCGCTGGCGCTCATCGACTCCGGCATTTCGCCCGAGGCGATGAAGTATCAACTCGAAGAACTGCACAACGGACCGGCGAACATGAGCATCTTCGCCGACTACACGGACGAGCAATTGAAAGACATGGGCTTCGTTCGCGATGTGAAGGGCTTCCTCGAATCCGGCACGTTCCAAGTGCGGCTCAAGAACAAGGAAGAAATCGTAAAGTTCTGGACCGAAACTCGCGGCGGCGGCTAGGCCACGTCGCTTTCAGCCTGTTTTGAGCCCCGGGTGCGCTAGCGCCCGGGGCTTTGCTATTGCGGAATGTCGCGCGCGCTCGCAGCACCCGCGTTCTCACACATCGCACGAACCGTGCCCGGGGCTCGATGGTTCGCGGGTCTGGCCAGCGATAGGAATCGGCGGATTATTTCCCGGGAAAACGCTTTGCGCTCTTCAGCGGTCAACCGCTCGACAACATCTGCAATCGTCGCTTCACGCTCCTTCAGCATCGCTACTTGCGCTTCGGTCTGACGCGCGAGCGCGGTCTGGAACCCTGCTTGATCGAAGGGCTCGGCGCGGAACGCCCTGAATACGTCGCGCCGCGCATCAACGCCGGCCTGGCCAAGGCGGCGGAACGTCTCGATCCGGCTTGCGAGCGCGTCGCACATCTTCACGGCGCCTGAGCGCGGCAGCATCTGCAGGACAACTTCAGGCGCGAGGCCCCCCCCTCCCCCACCGGTCATCGCGCTGTTGATCATCCGATTTCGCGCCACCACGAGGCCGGTGACGATCACGCCGATCAAGAAGAAGTTTAGGCAGAGCGAAACGATGAACCACGGACTCCAGCGGCCGCGCTCGCGTGTGGGTGCATCACTCATATGCCTTCCTCAAGGTCGCCCCAAAGATCGTTCTCAATATCGCCAAGCGCCACCAAGGCGGGATCCTTCGCGTCTTGCGCCTTGATCCCGGCAATACCGGGGAGCGCCGCGCCGGTGATGAGGCCGAGCGCGAGAGAGGCCGCAACCGCAGCTGCTGGAATCCATCGGCCGCTCGAGCTCGGAGCGGAACCACCGCGCGCGGGGAAGCCCGCCAGAATGCGGTCTTCGAGCGCGCGCGTTGCCGGCGCCGTCTCGGCACCGTCAAGAAAGCGGTCGAGCGCCCGCGCTTCGCCCAAAAGCCGACGGGCTTCGGCCGTGGATTCGGCAAAGAGTTGCGCCGCCTGGCGCTCTCCCTCCGGCCAGCGCTTCGGGTCGCCGCCATAGGCGTCGAGGAGAGCTTGAAAGCGTTCCAGGGTCATGGCGTCACGTCTCATTGTCGCTTTGCTCAAATACGTCTTCGCTGAAGGTTTTTAGCATCGTCTTCAGGGCGCGCCGGCCGCGCGATAGCAAGCTCTCCATCGCTTCTACGCTCACACCCATCACCTCCGCCGCCACGATATTCGTCAGTCCCTGATAGTGACAGAGCACGAGGGCCTCGCGCTGCCTGTCGGGCAACTTCTGCAGCGCGCCATTCACCGCCCCGGCGACTTGCTTCCGGTAAAGCAGCCTCGCCGGCCCGGGCGACTCGTCGACGGGATCGGGAACATCGTCCAGCGCCGAAGTAGGCCGCTTGCGCAGGCGGTCGTAGCAAAGGTTGATCGCGACGCGGTGCAACCACGTTTCGAACTTCGCTTGGCCCGGTTGCCACCGTGCGGCATGCGTCCAGACCCGCACGAACACCTCCTGCGCGACGTCCTCCGCTTCTGTCTGGTCGCCCAGCATTCGCCGCCCGAGGTTCAAGACCTTTGGCAAATGGCGGGTCATGATGGCGCGCGCAGCCATGCGGTCGCCCTTGGCCACCCGTGCCACCAGTTCGCCATCTGGGTCATCGATCACGCGGCTCAGCTCATATCCAGCCTCTGAGTCGACCCGATATTGTCCAGGGCGGATCGTGCTCGCCAGTGCCATTGTCTTCAGCCGTCATGTCCCTTTCGCCCGTGCGGTATCAACTTGAACGCGAGATGAACGAAACTCCGTCGCGGCAGCGGAAATTCGCAGTCCAGGCCCCAATTTGTTGCGACCAGGGGTGACATGGGCGGTCTGCTTCCCATATTAACGCGCCCAAGCGGCCGGGTCGGCTGCCGTGTGAAGGTAGACGGATGAAGGTTGTCGCCGAGACTCTCAAAAGCATTCCCGAAGACGTGCTGCTCGGCGTGATGGCGCTGGCACATCACGCGGGTGCGAAGGACTGGGTCCCGGCAACGAGCGGGAACTTCTCGGTGCGGATCGACGCGACCGACTGTGCGATCACGGCATCCGGCGGCGACAAGGGCAAGCTGACCCGTGACGGCGTCATCCGCGCGCCGATCGCTGGCGCGCACGTGCGCCAATCGGCTGAGGCACCGCTGCACTATTTGATGTACCGGTTGTCGCCAGAGATCGGTGCCGTCGCGCATGTACATGCGCAGCCCTCGGTGTTGGCGTCACTGATCCATTTGCCGGAACGGCGGGTCAGGATCGAAGGGTTGGAGCTGCTCAAGGCGTTCAACGGCATCAAAACGCACGACACGCATCTCGACGTCCCGATCTTCGACAACGACCAGGACATGGACGCGCTGGCTCACCGTGTCGAAAAGAAGCTCAAGGCCGACGGGCTCGGCTTTGGCTTTCTGCTGGCAGGGCACGGCCTCTATGCCTGGGGCCGAGACGCGACGGAGGCCCTTCGACATCTCGACGCGTTCGACTATCTTTTCACGTTGATGCTGAAGCTGAGAGGAATTCCGGCATGACCATTATGACGGTCTATGACCTACACAAGGGTAAAGCGCCGCAAGCGGCCACGCGCGACCCGCGCGAGATCATAAAGGCGCTGGTGCCGTTCGACGTGCGCTACGAGCGCTGGGAAGCAACGAAGCCGCTGCCACCAGGCGCCGGCCAAGACGCAGTGCTTGAGGCCTATGCGCGCGATATCGACCGGTTGAAGAAGATCGGCGGCTACCAATCTGTGGACGTGGTGCGTTTACATCCCGAACATCCCGACCGCGACGCGATGCGGCAGAAGTTTCTGTCGGAGCACAAGCACGCCGACGATGAGGTGCGCTTTTTCGTCGAAGGCGCAGGAGCGTTCTATCTGCGCAACGACAATCACGTGCTGAAAGTCGTGTGCGAGCAAGGCGACTTGCTGTCGGTGCCGAAGGAGACGCGGCATTGGTTCGACATGGGGCCGCGGCCTTTCTTTGCCGCGATCCGCTTGTTCACGACGCCGGACGGTTGGGTTGCGACGTTCACGGGCGACAAGATCGCCGACACGATCCCCGGCTACGACGCTTCGGAAACCAAAGCAGCGTGAGCGCTGTCCTGCTCGATATCGAAGGCACGATCGGCGACATCGCGTTCGTGCGCGAGATCTTGTTCCCGTTTGCGCGGGCACGTGTCGGAGACGTGCTGAAGGCGCGGTGGAGCGATTCGGAGGTCGCGGCCTGCGTTGCGGGTGCGCGCGAGGCGTCGGGACATGCACTCGCCGATGCGCGTGAGGCGACGGCACAGTTCCTCGCCTGGATGGATGAGGACAAAAAGATCACGCCGTTGAAAGCGCTACAGGGCATCATCTGGCGCGAAGGCTATGCGTCGGGCGAACTGAAAGCGCATCTCTATTCGGATGCGATCGAAGCAATCCGCGCCTGGTCCGCGCGCGGCGTCGGAGTCTTCATCTACTCCTCTGGATCCATCGAAGCGCAAAAGCTCTACGCAAAGTACAGCGTCGCGGGTGATCTAACACCGCTGATCGGCGGTTACTTCGACACCACGACGGGGCCGAAGGGCGAGGCTGCGTCCTACACCAGGATTGCAGCGGCCGTCGGCTTGCGCGCCGCCGCAATCACGTTCTTCTCCGACGCGCCGGCCGAGACCGACGCGGCGCTGGCAGCGGGGCTCAACGCCTATCGCGTAGACCGCGCGAAGGCGGCGGCGTTCGAAGGGCGTGACCGCGGGACGACCGTGATTGGATCGTTCGCAACGGTCGTGGATCGCATCGCTTAGACCGCAAACACCGTTTTCAGTATTTCCGCCCGACCACCCTGGGCCTGGAGTTTCGTGCCCGGTTTGACGGCGTCGGCATCGAGCCAACCCAGAGCGAAGGCGCTCGCTTGGGATTCCGACCAAGTGCACGATGTTAGGCGCCCGATGACGGCATTGCGCGCGGTGAGGGGGCCTGGGCTCAGCGGCTCGTCGGCGGTGAAGTGGACCAGCAACTGGCGGCCTTGAGTCGTGATCCGGCGCAGCGCGTCGGCGCCATTGAAGCGGCGCGTCAGATCTGGGAATTGGCCGAGGTCGGCGGGAATACGCAAGTCTGCCACGTCCTTCGCCAACTGGGCGGGACGCCAATCGATTCCGGGTCTTGGCGTCGCCATCTCGATCCGAAACGTCTCCAGCGCAGTGGCGCCGACAGCAGCGATGCCAAGGCCGGCACCGGCGCGCCAGAGACGATCCCAAACGACAGCGCCGTCTTCCGCTTGGCTTGAGAGTTCCAATCCATCGGCGTTGCGCGTGAGCGCAACCTGTGCCGGGCGCCAGGCGGGTCGCGTCACGGAACCTGCGCCGCCGGGCTCACCCGCGAAGCCCGCAACGGCCAGAAGCGTTGGCGCGAGCGGCCCGCGCACACCGATGATCGCGCGTGTCCCTGTGACGTTCGTGAGCTTCAGGTCGAAGCCCTTCACAGCGTCGATCATCCAAGCCAAGTCTCGCACGATGGTCGAAAGCTCGAACTGCGACGGGGCAAAGCGCGCAACCACGCCTTCGCCGCGGACGAAACCTTGGTCGTCACACCAAAGCGTATGCGCCGTCTGGCCGATCTCAAGCCGGGCCACGTCCGCGAGCGTGGCGAAACTCAAAAACGCAGCCGCATCGGGACCATCGAACACCCAACACTGACGAGCGGACAGGTCGCTCAATGCCACACGCTCGGTTAGCGCTTCATGCTCTTCGCGCAGCGACGCGTAAAGCGCAGGCACGGTAAAGCCTTGCTGCTCCGTCCAGTTGTTTGTCGCGCAGAGTTCGGCCGTGCGCGCGTGCAGCGGCGTGACTGACAGCGCGCGTGAGCCAAGATCGGTCATACACTCACCGTCGCGGCGGAGAGCACCGCTTCAGCGGCGTTGCGCCCGTTGATTCCGGTGATGCCGCCGCAGGGATGGGTACCGGCGCCGCACAGGAAGAGTCCGGCGATGGGCGTGTCGTGGCGGCTCAAGCCGAACGCCGGACGCAACGGGCCAAGCTGGTCGAGCGACAAGTCGCCGCCGTGCCAATGCCCCCCGGCGCTCCCCGCGGTCGCCTCGATGTCGCCCGGCGTAAACACATCGGCGGCGAGGATCATGTCGGGTAGCTCGGGTGCATATTGGCGCAGGATCGCGCCGACGCGCCCCATAAGGTCAGCCTTCGCCTTCTCCCACCCGCCAGCGGCCAACGTCTTGGGGACATAGAGCACATTCGCTGACAGCACATGCTGACCGGCGACGGCGAGCGACGTGTCGTGAACCGACGGGATCGTGATCTCAAGTGCGGGATCAGGGGCGTACATCCCCTGCTCATAGGCCGCAAACGCGCGGTCGAGATACTCGATGCTCGGACAGATCACGAGCCGCTCGCGCAGGAGCTTCTTATCGATCCCTTTGAATGTGGGCAGCCCCGCGAGCGCGAGGTTGACCTTGGCGATGCAGCCATCGGTTCGAAAGCCGGCAAGGCGGCGCTTCATGGCAAGCGGCAGGTGGCGCTCGCCGCCGAGGGCGAGAAGCGTCGTCTTCGGGTCAAGGCTCGATACCACAACGGGCGCGAATAGAGTCTCACCCGTTGCGAGGGTCACGCCGGTCACGCGAGCGCCATCGAAGAGAAGTTTCGCGACGCGAGAGTTCAGCCGTGTGCGCACGCCCGCGGCCTCGGCCGCCTTGGCGAGAGCGCTGACGAAGGCGCCAGCGCCGCCTTGCGGGTGCACGAAGCCCTCGGTGGTTTCGGCATTGAGCGCACGGCGCAAACCGGCAAGGAACGCGGTGCCGTCGAGGCGGGGGCCAAGCGCGCTGCCCAACACCGCGTCGAATGCCATGACGCCCTTCAGCAACGGCGTTTCAAAATGCGCGTCAAGTTGATCGCCGATCGCACCGTCGAGGAACGCCGCAGACTCCGAGTCTAAAGTCGCTGCCTTTGTCGCGCCACGGTTGGCGAATATGCCGCCACGCGGCGCTTGCTCGAACGCGCCGCCTGGCGGCGCTTGCACCCAACGTTCGAGTTGCTGCGCCGCCTTACGCATCCGGCCATCGTAGAGCGGCCAAGCCTTGGCATCGGCGGCCGAGTGCTGGCTCAGCGACGCCGCGGTGTGGCGCAAGTCCCCGTCGAGCACGATGTGGCGACCATCGGACGAGAGCGCGACAGTCGCCATCTGCTTTGCCGTAAGCTGCAATCCGTAGCGATTGAGGCGCAGCGCCTTCAGCACACCGGCGTCGAGCGGCCCGATCAAGTGCGCGAATGTGGAGACACGATGCCCGGCGACAAGTTCCTTCGTCGTGCAGGCGCCACCGGCTTGGGCTTGCGCCTCGACGACGATAACACGACCCTTGGCTTGAGCAAGCAAGGTCGCGCAGATGAGACCGTTCACGCCGGCGCCAATAACGATCACATCGATGTCTTTACGCATCGGCGCGCACCTTCGCACGAGGCGCCGCGGCGTCCGCGGCGGCAAGACCCGCGTCGCCCTGCCCGGAGAAGATGCTGGGCTCGAGCACGGTCAGACCTTTGACCAACGTTGTCGCTGCAGCCGCACGCATTTCGGGGACTGCGCTGACATCGAAGGCCGCTTGCGCCATCAACGCGGCAGCGCCATGCGTATCCATCACCGTTCCGGACTCCGGCGGGTGGAGGACTTCAGCGGCTTCGACCGAGGCGCCGAAACCGGGCGCCAACGAATCGATCGCCCGGACGCAAAGCGTGCGAATCTTGTCGCGCCGGTTCCCTGTCCAAGGCCCCTCGGCGGTGGTCGCGGGGACATAAGGCATGGTTGCCAGCAGTTCCCAGCGCTTGCCGTCACGCGCGGTCAGCCGAAGGTCGAGACACGGATCGGCGCTCAGGGCGTGACTTCGGAACGCGCCGTGTGCTTTCCCCAAACGGCCGATCGATGGCATGAGGCGCAGGATGGCTCCAGACGTCAGTGTGGCCGCGTCAACACCAGCAAGCTTTGGGAGGGCCGAGACGGTCAACTTGACCTGTGCGGGCTTTACAACCCCTCCTAGACTTCCCGCCAGCGGCGGCGCTCGCCGAAGGCCGGTGAGCATCGCGCGGCTCGACTCGCCACTCAGCGTCGACACGACCAGCGGCGCCTGCAGCGACGCGCCGTCGGCCAGCACGACCGATTGGACCGCATCGCGCTCGGTGGCCAGCGCCTTGGCCTCGGTTCGGAAGAGGACGTCAGCGTTGTTGTAGAATTTGAGCAGGGCCAGCAGCGCTTGGCGTAGTTTGCGCGCGCCACCTGCGACGAAGCGGTGCCCGTTGTCGGGTGCGGCTTGCGCCAAAAGCGACTGCCGCGACAGCAACACGCCGGAGCCTGGCGCAAGCGGCGAGGCACCCGTGCCCATGATCGCGCCTTGCGCCAGCAGACCCTTCAGAAGATCGCTGTCGAACGCCTCGTCGAGGATTCGGGCGACGGACGAGAGCGCGAAGGCTGTGGGGTCGGTGGGCGCGCCAGTATTGGACGTCAACCAGGCAACGGGCGATGTCGCGCCGTTGGCGGCGCCCGAGCGGGCGATGCGGGCGTAGAATCCCTCAAGCGCCTCCGCGTCGCGTGGCGAGAACGCAGCCACGCTCGCCTGCGCGGCACGCAACTCCGGCCAGAGCACGAATGCACGGTCGCTCGTCACGCCGACGATTGGCGGCGCTGCGGCAAAGCGCAACCCGTGAGCGGTCAGATCGAGGTCGTGCGCGAGGGCCAGGCTGACAACGGCGTCGCCACCTTCGCCTATCGGCGCGGTTTCCGCTTGGCGCTCGACGACGGCCACCGAACGGCCGGCGACGGCCAACGCGGCTGCCGCGACGAGGCCTTCGACGCCCGCGCCAATGACGACGGCATCAAGGCGATCAAGCGCCATTCGAGACTCTGCTCATCGTGTCGACCCGGGGGTTCAACAAGGGTTCGGCCGTCAACCTACGGCAGAATGAGTAAAGCCCAAGCGCAGCGCCTGAGGGAAGATGGCGGCATGCTTAATTGCCGTTCACCATTGGCCGCCGCCTGCGGATGGCTCGGACCAAGAGCCCAACCAGCAGCAAGACGACAGCGACTACCCCGCCGAGTAAAGCGACAAGGTTGGCGATGACAAAGCGCGCCATCGCATACACCGTGTCAATGCGTTGCAGCCGGGTCTCATCCGGAATGCGAATTGGCGTGGGGACCTCGGCCAGGCTCATCACTTGTGACGGATGCGTATTGAACGCGGGCCAAATCGGTACGCCCGTTCCATTCGGATCCCCGGTTTTGGCAAAGTTCGTCCAGTAGGTCGCCATCGTGTCCGAGAGCGCAAGGTCGGCGTTGGTCCAGTCGCCCGCACCCTCGTTGAGATGACCGAAGACGTATTGCATCTCCATGCCGTGCGTGGCGCCCAACCCAGCGTGCGGGTTGCCTTCGCGCAAAGGCGGAGTACGCGAGAACTGGTAGAAATGAACACGGGATCGGCTCGCAGCCGCATGCTTTGCCCATGCCCACATGTCCCAGCGGAATCGCATATCGCCGTTGAACGTAGCGGCTGATGCGCGAGCCTGCGCGTCGGTCGCGCTGGGACCCGCACCGACGAACCAGATCAGCCAGCCCGGGAAAGCGCTACCCAGCACCTCGTTGAAGTTCGCAACCGTGACCGGCGCCTTTCCCAGGAAGTACGTGCCCTCGTCCGCGTTCGTGCCAAGTAGCAGATCGACTTTGTTCTGCCTTCCTGCCGCGTAGATGTCGTAGGGCGGCGCGGTGAGTGCATAACCGTCGATATTGAATTGGGGGTGGAAGCGCGCCTTTACCAACGCCTCGACGGGAAGGCGTCGCAAGTCTGCAAGCGACTTCGCGCCGACACGGCCCGCGAAGCGCTGCCCCGCCTCCGCCGCCCCCGAGCTGGAGAACACCGGGTCGAGTTCGACCGGCTCGAACACGCCGCCGCTTTGCCCGATCGCGCGGCGGAAGAGACCTTTGGCCAGCGGCGACGCGGTCAGCACGCTCACCGACATCGCGCCGGACGATTGGCCGAAAATTGTTACCTGTTCAGGGTCGCCGCCGAACGCCGCGATATTGCGCCGGACCCAATTCAGCGCCGCGATCTGGTCGAGCAGTCCGTAATTGCCGGAACCGCCGTGCTTCGACTCTTTGTTGAGCTCCGGGTGAGCGAGGAACCCAAGGGCGCCGATGCGGTAATTGAACGTCACCACGACGACGTCGCGCGCGGCCAACTTGTCGCCCGCATAGAGCGGTGTGGAGGCAGAACCGTTGACGAGCCCGCCGCCGTAGATCCACACCATGACCGGTAGCTTAGCGCCGGCCGCCGCAGAGCGCGTCCAGACGTTCAGCGTCAAACAATCTTCGCTCGTCGGCTCCGCGGGAGAATCCTCGGGATAGGCACCCACTTGCGGGCATGCAGGCCCGAACGCGTGTGCAGGCCTCACGCCGTCCCAAGCAGGTGCCGGTTCGGGCGCGCGCCAACGCAGCGCTCCCACAGGAGCCGCCGCATAGGGAATGCCTCTGAAAACCGTCACAGCCCCCTCAGTCACGCCCTCCACAATCCCGCTCTCCGTCGGAACCGGCACAGCAATGGCAGGCATGGCGCAACCCGCGAACGCAACGACGAATGCAAGAACGGACGAAAGTTTGAAGGACATGGTGCGGTAGCTCTTGTTCGAGACACGTCTTCGATCAATCCGCGATAGCATGCCGGTGTCCACACGGGGGCTATGGTATCCATGCCCGACGCGCGCCGGGCGCTCGAAGGCTTGAGGATGAAAAGGCGAGTGAGGGTTCGCTTTGCCGTCGTGGGCGAATGATCACCTCAAGAACCGCGATCACCTTCGTCGACTGCCGCGCTGTACATGAACACACAGGTACACACCGTGGCTGATTGAGTGTCAGTAGATTTTCGCTCTTGCTATCGTTCTCTATATGTTCTATTGTCATCCTTTCCAATGATAGGGGCCTCACGGCATGCACCGCGCGAAGGAGACGAACATTCCCTCAACGGTCACAAGATCGAAGCGGACGATGTCACGCGGGGCTCCAGCCAGGCGCAGCCACGATGCCTGCCGCTTTCACGGCGCGCGCAGGCTAAGTTCCGGGTACATGGG
>CAZJOM010000059.1:25446-26853 GCA_964547645.1 uncultured Flavobacteriaceae bacterium | reverse complement strand
TCGCCTATTATGGCAACCCGTACCGGCCGTTCGCGCACGACAAGATGACGAACGAATACGTCCCCGGTCCCGACTATTCGCACGGCGCTTCGCAGAACTACTTCCTCACCCGCCGCACCACGATCTACGGCGGCTCAAGTGAGATCCAACGCAACATCATTGCGAAGATGGTCCTGGGGCTCTAGCCGGGCTCCGGGGATCGGGATTCGGTTATCGGGTCTCCGATGCCCGAATCCCGATGACCGAAAACCGTGTTTGCGCCGCCTTACCGAATTCGCTAACACACGCCAACTCAGCAACTGGAAACGCCCCGATGGACTTCTCCTTCACCGAAGAACAAACGCTGCTGCGCAACAGCGTGCAGAAATTCGTTCAGAACGACTACACCTTCGAAAAGCGCCGCGCGCTCGTCAAAAGCGATAGCGGCTGGAATCCCAAGAACTGGTCGCAGTTCGCGGAACTGGGCCTGCTCGGTGCGCCGTTTGCAGAAGACTTCGGCGGCCTCGGTGGCGGCCCGGTTGAGACCATGATCATCATGGAAGAGTTCGGCCGCGGGCTGGTGGTCGAGCCCTATCTGGGCACCGTCGTCCTCGGTGGCGGCTTCTTGCGCCACGGCGGCACGAAGGCGCAAAAGGAACAGATGATCCCGCAGATCATCGAAGGCAAACGCGTCATCGCCTTCGCGTTTGCGGAACCTCAGGGTCGCTACAACCTCGCCGACCTGAACGTCACCGCGAAGAAGTCAGGCGCCGGCTACACGCTGAACGGCCACAAGGCCGTCGTCATCGGCGCGCCGTGGGCCGATACGCTGATCGTATCCGCCCGCACCGGCGGCGGCCAGCGCGACGAGAAGGGCGTCTCCGTCTTCGTCGTCGACAAGAAAGCGAAGGGCGTCTCGTGCCGCGACTATCCGACGGTCGATGGTCTGCGCGCATCCGAAGTGACGTTTGAAAACGTAGCCCTCGGCGCCGACGCACTGATCGGTCAAGCGGACAACGGCTTGCCACTGATCGAACAAGTCGTCGACGAAGGCATCGCGGCGCTTTCGGCCGAATCCATCGGCGCCATGAAGGTTTTGAACGACACGACTGTCGAATACTGCAAGACCCGCAAGCAATTCGGCGTGCCGATCGGCAAGTTCCAAGTGCTGCAGCACCGCATGGTCGACATGTTCATGAACTACGAACAGTCCGTCTCGATCACCTACATGGTGACGCTGAAGCTCGGCGAAGGCGAAGCCGAACGTAAGAAAGCGGCATCGGCGGCGAAAGTCCAAATCGGCAAAGCCGGCCGCTTCATCGGCCAGAACGCGGTTCAGCTCCACGGCGGCATGGGCATGACCGACGAACTCAACGTCGGCCACTACTTCAAACGCCTAACGATGATCGACACCATGTTCGGCAACGT
>CAZJOM010000059.1:3682-25346 GCA_964547645.1 uncultured Flavobacteriaceae bacterium | reverse complement strand
ACGTCGGCCACTACTTCAAACGCCTAACGATGATCGACACCATGTTCGGCAACGTCGACTATCATTTGAAGCGGTACGCGTCTTTGGATTAGGTACTCGGGATTCGGTTTTCGGGATTCTGACAACCGAATCCCGGAGGCCGATTACCGATCAGATCACCGTCGCCAACCTGATCGGCACCGGCTGCGGCGCGGTCAGTCGTTCGCGGGGGAACCAGCAGGTCACTGTCGTTCCCTTGCCGAGTTCGCTGGTGAGTTTCACTTTGCCGCCATGCGCCTCGATTAGCCCACGCACGATCGGCAGGCCGAGGCCAGTACCCTTCTCGCGCATGGCTATGTCGTGCTGGCCCTGACCGAAGGCCTCGAACACGGTCGCCACGTCCGCCGGGTCGATGCCAACGCCGGTGTCGCTGACGCCGAGCTCCATCCCGCCGCCGGTGGTGCGTTTCGCAAACACGGTGACCTTGCCGCCGCCACGAGTGAACTTCACCGCGTTCGAAATCAGGTTGAGCAGAACCTGCCGGAGCGCACGCTCGTCGGCCAACAAAAGCGGCAGCCCTTGATCGCGCTCGAACTTGAGTGCGATATTGCCCTCTGCGGCGCGCACCTCGAACATCGCAAGCGCGCTTTGTACCGCTTCGCCCACATCGATCTCGGTTGCGCGCACGACAAAGCGCCCGGCCTCGATCCGCGACAGGTCCAGCACGTCGTTGATAAGCCCCAGCAGATGTTGACCGCTACCGTGAATATGGTTCGCGTACTCGACATACTGGGGCGAGCCTAGATTGCCGAATACTTCGCCCTTCATGATCTCGGAGAAGCCCAAGATCGCGTTCAGCGGCGTGCGCAACTCGTGGCTCATGTTGGCGAGGAACTCGGACTTCGCCTGGCTCGCGGCCTCGGCGCGCTGTCGCGCCTTGTCGGATTCGATCTTCGCGGCGGTCAACTGTTCGATCAGATCGCTCTTGTCTTCGCGCAGTAAGAAAAGGTCGCGCGCGCTGACATAAGTCGTCTGGCCCAAGTGCAGGATGAATAGCGAAAGACCCACCCCAAGCGCAGCCAACCCGTAGTGCAGCGCGCCGCCTTGCAGCAAAGGAGGCAAAACGAGGGCCAACGAGTAGGGAATGAACGCCGCCCACACGCAGTAGCGGCTAGGTGCGAGCATTGCGACGCCCGCCGTCAGACTGCAGCCCGCAACCAATGCGAACAGCATCTGACCGGTTTCGGCGCTGCGCCCATACCAAGCGAATTCGGGATACATCCAAATGAGGTTCGCCGCGAAGGTCAGTGCCGTCAACGTGTAGTGCCAGCGCCGCACTTCCATCGGACTCAGGTGCTGCGTCTTTAGAAATCTATACCCCAGCAAATAGCGTGCGCTGCTTGCGCAAACCGCGACGAACCAACAGACGAGTTCAAGCGTTGGCACCCAGGCCATCAACATCAAGCAGATTACGAACGAAAACGCGGGCATCGCGAAGGCAGCGGGCTGCACGTTGGTCTCAGCCAGACGCAGTTGGTCCAATTCGAGCTTTGCTGCACGCGCAGCAGTGAGCGTCCCGCTGCCGGGTTGCCCACTCGAAACACCGAATTTCGCGGTCGCATCCATCTGCAAACCGGGACCCCAAACCCCACCAAATCGGCGTGCATCATGCCCCGGCAGCCGTTAAGGAAGACTGGGCAAGTCGCGTGGAGGCGCGTGTGGCCGCTTGCGCGGTGCGGTCACATGGTTACCTTCGCGTGAACACCCACAAAATGGCAGGCCAAGAAATGAGCGAAGTCTTACTTTTCGAAACGACGGGCCCTGTGGTCACGCTGACCATCAACCGGGCGGAATCGCGCAACCCGTTGGGGCACGAGGGGGATGGCGATGTCTTCGCCGCTGCTGCCGCTCGTATCAACGCCGACCGCGGCGTTCGCGTCGTGATCCTGACCGGCGCCGGAAAGGCCTTCTCCGCCGGTGGAGACGTCAAGGCGATGCGTGAAAAGGGTGGCGCCTTCGCAGGACCCGGCGTTGCCATCCGCGAACGCTACCGGACCGGCATTCATAAGATCGTGCGCAGCGTCTGGGGCATCGAGGTGCCGGTAATCGCCGCCGTGAACGGCCCGGCGATCGGCCTTGGCAACGACGTTGCCTGCCTCGCCGACACGCGCATCGCCAGTGACACCGCGATCTTCGGCGCGACGTTCTTGAAGATCGGCCTTATCCCGGGCGACGGTGGCGCGTGGCTGCTCCCGCGCGTCATCGGCATGGCCCGCGCCAGCGAACTGCTCTACACCGGCGAAACCATCGACGCCCCGACGGCGCTGAGCTGGGGCCTGGTCTCCAAAGTTGTCCCCGCCGCCACGCTCATGGACGAGGCCATGAAACTCGCCCAGCGCATGGCCGCCCAACCGCCTGACGTACTGCGCATGACCAAGCGCTTGCTCCGTGAAGGCCAAGCAACGAGTTTCGACAACATCATGGAGTTGTCCGCCGCGATGCAGGCACTCGCCCACCACACCGAAGACCACGCGGAAGCGGTGCACGCATTTTTCGAGAAGCGGCCGGGGAATTACAGAGGGCGATGAGCGGTCGGAAGCCAAGGCCTTCCCCCTCAAGGGGGGAGCGCTCATCATGATCTCGATCGCCCCCGACATCCCCGGCTTCACCA
This sequence comes from uncultured Flavobacteriaceae bacterium, assembly GCA_964547645.1. Classification (GTDB taxonomy): domain Bacteria; phylum Pseudomonadota; class Alphaproteobacteria; order Micropepsales; family Micropepsaceae; genus SZUA-430. The sequence goes on along the minus strand of CAZJOM010000059.1, from coordinate 22,696 downwards.
TTCGCGCCTTCTCGGACCGCGACATCGCTTCGTTGCAAGCGCGCTTCGACGAGGACCCCGAGTACTTCGAAATCAACGGCCGGGCCTTCTCCGTCGAAGAGGTGCGCGATGCGCTCCCGCCCGGGCGCACGCGCGAGGACAAGTTGCTGTTCACCCTGGACCGCGATGGCCGGCCCGAGGGGATTCTCGATTTGATCCGCGACTATCCCGAACCACACATCTGGCACCTCGGTCTCATCTTCCTCTCGAAAGCCGTCCGCGGCGGCGGGGCAGGGCGCCGCTGCCTCCACGCGCTCTACGACTGGGTGCGCGCACAAGGAGCCACGGTGCTCCGCTTGGGCGTCGTGGAGCCGAACGCGAAAGCCCGTCATCTCTACGCTACGGAAGGCTTCGAGTTCGAGATCATGCGCGAAGTGGATCCCGAAGCGAAACGAATGCGCCGCACCCTTGTGCTTCGCCGCCCGCTTTAGTCTACTCGCATCAATCATCATTCACATTGGAGAACGCTCAATGACCATCGGCATCGTCGCCACGCTCAAGATCAAGCCCGGCAAAGAGTCGGAGTTCGAAGCCGTCTTCCTCGAACTGCAAGCCGCCGTGAAAAAGAACGAACCCGGCGCGCTCCAATACGAGGTGTTCAAGTCCAAGGCGAACGCATCGACCTATATCGTCATGGAACAGTACAAGTCCGAAGCCGACCTCGCGGCACACCGCACGACCCCGCACATGGCCGCGGCCGGTCCGAAACTTGGCGCCGTCCTTGATGGCCGTCCCGGCATCGAGCTCCTCGATAAACTCTGAGGTCATTCAGCCAATGGAACTGTCCTTCAGCAAAGAAGATCTGAAATTTCGCGACGAAGTGCGCGCGTTCATTGCGGAGAAATACGACGAAGACCTCCGTCGCAAGATGTCCTTCTCCAAGAACGGCTACCTCGACAAGGCCGGTCAGGTGAAATGGCAAAAGGCGCTCTACGAGCGCGGCTGGGCGGCCGTGAACTGGCCGAAGGCAATGGGCGGTCCGGGCTTCACCGCGAACCAGAAGTACATTTTCGACCTCGAAATGTCGGCGGCCGGCACGCCGATCGTGAGCCCAATGGGCTTGAAGATGGTCGCGCCCGTCATCATGGCGTTCGGCAACGACGAACAGAAGAAGCGGCATCTGCCGCCGATCCTGTCGTCGGACATCTGGTGGTGCCAAGGCTATTCCGAACCCGGCTCCGGCTCCGACCTGGCAAGCCTCGCCATGCGCGCCGAGGACAAGGGCGATCACTACCTCTGCAACGGCACGAAGATCTGGACGACGCACGCTCAATGGGCGGATTGGATCTTCTGCCTCGTGCGCACGACGCCGGGCAAGAAGCCGCAAGAAGGTATCTCCTTTATTCTCATCGACATGAAGACGCCGGGGATCTCCGTCAAACCGATCGTGACGCTAGACGGCCCACCCGACAACGAGCAGGAAATCAACCAGGTCTTTTTCGACGACGTGCGAGTGCCGAAGGAAAATCTGATCGGCAAGCAGGACGAAGGTTGGACCTACGCCAAATATCTGCTCGAGTTCGAGCGCGGCAACGCCTACGCGCCGGGCCTGAAACGCTCGCTGAAGAAGGTGCGCACGATCGCCGCCGCCGAAGGGTCGGACGGCAAACGGCTGATCGACGACGCGGACTTCCGCCGCAAGATCGAAGAAGTGGAAATCCAACTCCACGCGCTGGAATTCACCGAATTGCGCGTCTTTTCGAAACTCGCGACCGGCGGTCGCCCCGGCGCGGAATCGTCGTTGTTCAAGACCCGCGGCACCGAGTTGCAGCAAGCGATCACGGAGCTGGCGCTGGAAGCGGTGCAGTACGGTGCGATGCCGTTCGTGCAAAATCCCTGGGCGCGCGTCAACGAACCCTGGCCGCAGCCCGACTACGCCGTGACCACCGCGCCGTACTACTTCAACCTGCGCAAGGCCGCGATCTACGCCGGCTCGAACGAGATCCAGCGCAACATCATGGCGAAGCTGGTGTTGGGGTTGTGATGAGACTGGGCGGATTGGAGCCTTCCCCCCTTGCGGGGGAAGGTGGATCGCCGCCAAAGGCGGCGAGACGGCTGGGGGGTAACGCGCATAGCGCGCTAACGCGCGTCTCCCCCCATCAGTCGCGCCGTCGGCGCGCCAGCTTCCCCCGCAAGGGGGGAAGCCTCGTGTCGTTGGCATGAACAAATCAGCGTCCAAAGTCGCCATCGTCACCGGCGCCGCACGCGGCATCGGTGCCGGCGTCGCCGCAGGCCTCGCGAAGAAGGGCTATGCCGTCGGCCTTATCGGGCTCGAAGGCGATCTCTTGCGGCAGAACGCCAAAGCCATCGGCGAGCGCGCCGTCGCCTTCGAGGCCGACATGACGGACCGCACAGCCGTCGGCAGTGCGTTCGAAGGCGTGCGCGAGCGCTTCGGCCGCATCGATGCCGTCGTCTCGAATGCCGGCATCGCCAACTTCGATCTTCTGACGACGATGGCGCCGGACCACTTCCGCCGCGTCATGGCGGTGAACGTTGAGGGTACATTCAATGCCGTCCAAGCCTCGCTGCCGCACCTGACCGAGTCGAAGGGATACTTCCTCGGTGTCGCGTCGATCGCCGCCGCCCTCGCGCCGCCGGGCCTCGCGGCTTATGGCGCCAGCAAGTCTGCGACCGAGAGCCTGCTCAACACCTTCCGCGCCGAGGTCGTGCACAAAGGCATCGACGTCGGCGTCGCATATTTTTGCTGGCTCGAAACCGATCTCGTGAAGGCGGGCGGCGAACATCCAGCCTTCACCTATGTGCGCGAGCGCTTGCCGGGTCCCCTGAAACGCATCTCGCCCGTCGAGATCGCGAACAAGGCGATCATCGACGGCGTCCTCGCCCGCAAGAGCCGTGTGCTGGCGCCGGGATGGGTGCGCGCGGCCCTCGCGCTCAGGTGGTTCGCCGCTGGCAACCCCAAACCCTACAAGACCCAAATGCCCGAAATCGAACGCCTCTGCGCGGAAGAGAACAAGAAACGCGGCGGTCCAGACAAAGGCATGATCTCAGAACCGGCGCGGCGTTGACGTCCAGTCATCTGCGGTTCATCTTCGGTCGTCCAGATAGACGACTCGGGGGACACAGTGACAGGGAGTGCCGTATGTCCCCCAAATTCCTTGCCAGCCTTCTGATCTGCGCCGTCGCCGTGCAACCTGCGGCTGCGGCCGATTGGTCCGGTCCCTACCTCGGCCTCTTCGCCGGTTACACCGAAGGCAACGACGCCTGGAACGCGGGCGTCGCGCCGGGCACGCCGCAGGTCTCGCCGGAGGGTGCGCTGCTTGGCGGCTTCTTTGGCTACGCGCATGATGCGCAGCCGCTGATCTTCGGCATAGAGGCCGACTTATCGTTCCCGGACGTCTCCGACGAAGCGGATTGTTCGGCGAGCGCTTTCGATTGCACTTTGGACATTCAGGTGTTGTCGTCGTTGCGCGGCCGCGCCGGCGTTGCGCTGGGACCGCTCCAATTCTACGGCACGGCCGGTCTGGCGCTAGGCTTCATCCAAGCCGAGTCGAGCAGCGGCGTGGGCGACAGCAAGGCGCTGGCCGGTTGGACGGCGGGCACCGGCATCGAGTGGCAAGCTCAAAGCGGCTGGCGGTTGGGCGTCGAGTACCGCCACAGCGACTACGGCCGCAGCGATGTGACGTTCGCGGGTGCCGATCAAGGCGACATCAATCTCAAAACCGACGACGTGCGCGTGAGGGTGACGATCCCACTGGATTGAGGGCGTCGTGCGGCGGGGGATCTCGCACCCTGACTGCTCGCCTCTATGTTGCGAGCTTCTTCTTCAAGACGACGAAATCTTGCCGAAACGCATTTGCAGCGGGGACGATGTCCAAGACCTCAAGATAGCGGCCCCAGTTCTCGCGAATGTACCGCCTCGCATGGTAAGTGGCCCTGTAATAGGTGTCCAACCCATCACCAAGTGCGTTGTCGGGCACACCGTCAAAGAACCCGAACTTGTCGACAAATGGCGTTGAGATTCCGACGGTACCCGAAAGCGCATACTCGCCGTATACGACGAACTCGCCATGCGTGGTGAGAACGGCACAGCCGCCGGGTTTCAGAACGCGAGCGATCTCGGCAAGCCAAAGATGTTGGTGGAACTCCGTAAGGTGCGTCATCACTGAAATGCCGTAAAGGAAGTCGACGCTGGCGGATTCGAGCTCGAACCCTTCGAAGCCAAGCCGTTCGTATTGACCAAGCCCGCTCAGATTCGCGTTACACCAGTCGATGTTGACCTCGTCGATATCGAGGCCGAGAACGCGCTGGCCGCGGTCGCGATCCGAAGCGCCGGGCATTCTCGCGTCGAAAAAATTCCGCATTATCCGCGCGCACCCCACGCCCCAGTCCACGACCATCGGAAAGCTGAATACAGACCGGCCAAAGTAGCGATGCGACAGCGCTTCAAGCTGCAGAAACGTCGTCACGCCACCAACCAGATATTGAGTCTGATCGGACGTCGGGCCTGAAACCCGATGTATGTTCGCGATGTCGGGAACATTGTGCGGATCGCGGAAAACGGTCCGCGGCAAGACCAGCGTTCGGATTGAATTGTGCGCCGCCGCGCGGGGTGTCTCTTGACCAGTTCCGACGCGCAGCTTGGCAAGCTGACCATCCTCGGGAAACAAGGTCTCCGGTGACAGATCGATGCGACCGGTGTAGACGGGTTTGTCGAACAGAAATGGCTCTTGGCTGCGCTCCAACCATCCGATCGGTCGATCGTCCAGTTCGATTGGAAGACGTTGCGGCGGGTTCGGCGCGGTAGGGCCGGCGACCTTCCACCAAATTCTGACGGAGTCCTTGTCCAGCTTGACCGATGGGAAGACGAGTGTTTCCTGCATCAGATCTGTTCGGGCCTCAGCGTCGATGCCGGGCGTAAGCTCAATCGTGCGGTCGCGTCCCAGAGCGAGCGCGCTGTTGTTCTCTGAAAAGACGATGTTGAACGGAATGCCGGGCGTGACGCCGTTGCTCAAAGGGAACCATAACCGCCAAGCGTACATCGGCGGTGCATTCGACGGCGCGAGTTTAAGCGCGGAGCGCAGCTGCGGCGCGAGAAAGGCCGGCCGGAGAGAAACCACGACCCTGCCTTGCTGAACGATCCTGATCTCGGGCTGCGCCTCGGGGTTCGTGTCAACCAACGCCCAGCCCGCGATAAGGAACTGGTCGACCCGATCAACGTGTCCTAGGAAATTCGGCACATCTCACTCCGCACGGGCGGCTGACGGCCGCATAGGGGGCAGAAGCCTGAGTATTCCTTGCGAGCAGTCTCGTCTGCAAGCTCGGCAATTCAAGCCCGCGAGATTCTATGGCCACCGCTCGCCCGAGAGACGGTGATAGACGAACGCGAACGCCACCAGGGTAAGTGCGCCCGTCAGCACGGGCGACAGGATGAACATCACACCGGCATGCGAGTGTGTGACGACCAGTGGGCTGATCCCCGCAGGCGGGTGAAACGCATCGAGTGCGTGCATCACGGCAATCGCAAGCCCAACCCCGAGCGGCGCGACCCACATTGCCTCGCCGAACAACAGCGTGCACAAGACGGCGGCGCTGGCGGAAATCAAATGCCCACCGACGATGGCCCGCGGTCGCGCGGGCGGCGCCTCGGGTGAGCCCATCACCAACACGATCGAGGTCGCAAACGGCACGCTCATCAACGGCTGCCCGGCCGCATGCGCCAGCGTTGTCATGACGGCGATGCCGAGCGCGCCACCGATGGCGCGCACGGCGATAGCTGTGGGGAGAAGCGAACTAATTCCCGCTGATCCGCGCGAAGAACTTCTGCGTTTGCTCGCCGCCCATGAAGTAGGCTTTCGCACCGTTCATGTCGGAGATCTTGCCCCAGTTCTCGGCGACCTTCTCGGCCGTCAAGCCCTGCTGGCCCAAGAACGCGCCGTTGGATTCGACGATCTGCGCCACCGCAAACGCGCCGCCGCCCGCCGCCAAGATCACACCGTTCGGCGCGTCTTCACTGACCAAGTACACGACGCCCGGCGTTACGAACTCCGGCTTCAACTGCTCTAAGGCTTGCGGCGGCATCAGGTTCTCCGTCATGCGCGTGCCGGCAACGGGCGCCAGCGCGTTGACCCGAATATTGTCCTTCTGCCCTTCGAGCTTCAGCGTATTCATAAACCCGACGAGGCCAAGCTTCGCCGCGCCATAGTTCGTCTGCCCGAAGTTGCCGTAGAGCCCCGACGACGACGACGTCATCAGGATGCGCCCGTACTGCTGCGCCTTCATCGTCTCCCAGCACGCCTTCGTGACCTTCACCGAGCCGATCAAATGCACATCGAGTACGAAGGAGAAATCCTTCATCTCCATCTTCGTGAAGCTCTTGTCGCGCAGCACGCCCGCATTGTTGATGAGAATGTCGATGCGGCCGAACGCGTCCATCGTCTGCTTCACGAGGCCCGCAACGCCGGCATCGTCCGTCACCGACGCGCCGTTCGCGATTGCCGTCCCGCCGAACGCCTTGATCTCCTCGACGACCTTCTTGGCCGCTTCCGACGAGCCGCCGGAGCCGTCGACTGACCCACCCAGATCGTTGATAACGACCTTCGCGCCACGCCGCGCGAGATCGAGCGCGTGGGCGCGCCCCAAGCCGCCGCCGGCTCCCGTAACGATGGCGACCTTGCCGTCAAAGCGAATGGACATGTCTCTTTTCCTCGGATTGCTGCAGTTGCGAAATTTTGTTGGTTCTGCCCCGCTTTCCCACGGAAATCAACTGTCCGCAATGCCGCCCGCCGTGGACGCAGCGGCACATGTGGATAGAGTGGCGCGATGTCCATCCGGAGCCCCCGATCATGCGCCTCAGCGCGTTGTTCTGCCTCGCCCTCGCAGTTGTAACGTCGCCGGCGCTTGCCATATTCGCGCTCGTTCCGGCGGACCGGGTGGATGAAGTTCCGATCGAGCGCCTGCTCGCCAACCTCGACCGCAACAGTCAGAACCTCGAACCCGCCCAGCGCTGGCGCGCGATCGGTAGGGTCCACTTGCTTGCCTACCTGAAGCAGGCCGCCGCGCTTCCCGTCTATCGAGCGCGGCCGGACGACATCGCCGAGGGTCGGATCGACGATTGCGAAAAGCTCGATGCGCAGACCATGGGCAAGGGCAACCGCGACAACTTTCCGCCCGCCAAGCCGGGCGAGCGCTGTGAGGCGCGGTCGTACTCGCTGGGCCCCCAGCGCGAGATCCCCAACGGCGCCGGCGACATCGTCGCGCCGCCGAGCCCGCACCTTGCGGCTGCAATCGACGCCTATGGCAAGGCGCGCGCGCTGGAACCGCGGAATCTGCGAACCCGGATCGCGTTGGCGTTTGCATTCGATCGCGCAGGCCGAAAGCCGCTAGCCCGCAACGAACTGCGATTCTGCATGAACGAAGGCCTCAGGCTGACAGCGGGTCTCTCTTCCTCTTCGCATGAGAATATGGACTGGGACCTGCACGTCGTCCTCACTGAAGCGGCCGAGCATTTCTCCCGCATTGCCAAACGCGGTTCCGACAAAAGCCTGATCGCGCGCATGCGGGCACGGCTCGATGCGCACCCGCCAGCGATGTACGTAACACCGATCCTCGTGCCTCTCGAAGCGAACGCCGCGTTCGACGATCTGATCGACCGCACGTCGCCGGTGAAGTTCGACTTCACGGGGCAGGGCGGGGCGCAACGGTTGGGTTGGCTCAACACGAATGCGGCTTGGCTGGTCTGGGACCCGAAGGATAAGCGCGCGATCACCAGCGGCTTCCAACTCTTCGGCTCCGTCACCTGGGTCGCGTTCTGGGACAACGGCTACCAAGCGCTTGGCGCACTCGACGACAACGGCGACGGCCGCCTCTCCGGCAACGAACTCCAAGGCCTCGCTTTGTGGCAGGACAAAAACGCCGACGGCGTCAGCGACGAAGGCGAAGTCACCCCGATCCGCGACCATGGCATCGTATCGCTCGACTACACCTACGAACGCATCAACCGCGACCTGTGGATTAGCACCACCGGCGTGACGTTCGAAAGCGGTGAACACCGCCCGACCTTCGACTGGCAGCTGCGTGCAACCACCCTCATCAGCGATTGAGCGCCTACGGCCTCACGGTTCTGCGCGCGGCTTCGTCGGCCACGACGATCATTCGATAGAACAACGAGCACATTAGGTATTGCAGATAGAACAGTCCCGCGAAGTAGCCGCCGCGTCCAGGAACGAAGTCGCTGGCGCCCAATAGGGTGACCATAAAGCCGATCGCGGCAACCGTGGTGTTGAAGACGAACAGTGGGCGCGATAGGCCGATATCCTGCCCCGCGGCCTTCATGCGGAAACGGCTTTGGGTCGTACGAATGAGGAGCCAGCCCTGTCCGATCGCTGACGTCGTGCACGCGAATTGCCAAAGGCTGTTTGGTACCAGCGCGAGCGCGTCGAGCAGGATTGGCTGCATCGCGAGCACGACGGACAACACAGCCGCGATCACAAGGTTCCGAACGCGAAAGGAGATGACTTCGTCGGTCGCCTCGGCAACCCGGCGGTCGATCGATGTCACGATCCCGGCAAACCCGGCGAGAGCCACACCGGCTGCGAGAAAGCTCAAGAGTACGGCAACGTCATTCCCGGTCATTTCGGTCTCTGTGTACGATCACGCTCGATTCGCACCGTAGCCGACTTTTGCCGCACGAGGATAAGCCAAGCGATGGACTTTCCCCCACAACTGCAAAGTGCCCTCGGTCTCGGTGTGTTTGTCGCGATTGCGTGGGTCTTGTCCGACAATCGCCGCGCCTTCCCCTGGCAAACCGTCGTCGTGGGCATCGGCCTGCAGATCATCCTCGCGGCAATCCTCTTGGGCGTGCCGGTCATGCGCCAAGCGCTGCTGTCGCTGAACGTCATCGTTGACGCAATTCAGAAGGCGACGGCGCAGGGCTCGTCCTTCGTCTTTGGCTACACCGGGGGTGGCACGCCGCCGTTCGAGGTGAAGAACCCGAACGCCGTCGTCACGATCGCCTTCACGGTCCTCCCCATCGTGATCGTCATGTCCGCGCTCTCGGCGCTGCTTTGGCATTGGCGGATCCTGCCGGTGATAGTGAAGGGTTTCGCGGTTGCGCTTGAGCGTTCGATGAAGATCGGCGGCGCGCTCGGTCTCGGCTGCGCGTCGAACATCTTCTTGGGCCAGATCGAAGCGCCGATGCTTATCAAACCGTACCTGGAGAAAATGACGCGCAGCGAACTCTTCACGCTCTTCACCTGCGGCCTCGCCAACGTCGCGGGCACTGTGCTTGTGCTCTTCGCAACAGTGCTGCACCCGGTTCTACCAGGTGCGCTCGGCCACATCATCGTCGCCTCGCTGCTCTCGCTCCCTGCCTCGATCCTACTTTCGAAGGTGATGATCCCCGGCAACGAAACGACACCGGCGACCGCCGGCCAAGCCAAGCTCTACCGCTCAAGCATGGACGCGATCGCCACCGGCGCCGAAGACGGCATGAAGATGTACCTGAACATCATCGCCATGCTGGTCGTGATGATCGCGCTCGTGGCGCTCGCCAACATCGTCGTCGGCAACGTCGAAGTCGCCGGCGCCCCGCTATCGTTCGAGCGCATCCTGGGCTGGATTTTCGCCCCGGTCGTCTGGCTGATCGGCGTGCCCTGGGCCGACGCCGCAACCGCGGGCAGCCTCATGGGCACGAAAACGGTCCTCAACGAGTTTATCGCCTACCTCAATCTCGCCGCATTGCCCGCCGATGCTCTGAGCGAACGGTCGAAACTACTAATGGTCTACGCGATGTGCGGCTTCGCCAACTTAGGTTCCGTAGGGATGATGATCGCAGGCGTAAGCGCGCTCGCGCCCAGTCGGCGCGATGAGATTGTAGAGCTGTCGCTACTCTCTATCATCCCGGGAACTCTCTCAACCTGCATGACCGCGGCGGTGGTGGGGGTGTTGCCGTGAAGACGTGGTTATCGGTGTTCGGGATTTGGTGATCGGGGTAGGGTTGGCGTGGCAACGATTAACTCATACAGGGATCTCGTGGTCTGGCAGGCGAGCATGGATCTCGCTGGAGAGGTTTATCGGCTGACGCGACAATTGCCACGGCACGAAGAGTACCGTCTCTCTGGCCAACTCATCCGCGCGACCACATCGGTGCCTGCAAACATAGCGGAGGGATTCATGCGAGGGACGCGTAAGGACTATGCGCACTTCGTCAGCATAGCGCGCGGCTCCCTGGCGGAAACCGAGACCTTCCTGCTCCTGCTGCAGCACTTGGAGCTTGCTTCTGGCCCGAACATCGAACGAGCATTGGTGCTTGCGACACGCGTGGGGCAGATGCTGACGAAGCTTCGCCAGCGTCTTGTTGTCCCGGCTTCACCCGTTGGCTCCAAGAAATCCCGATGAACCGAATCCCGGAAACCGAATCCCCATGACCCGCTCCATCGCCCGTCTCCAGTCCTGGATGCTCTGGGTCGCGGGCGTGCTTGCCGTCCTAGGCTCAATCGGCGTTGCCTCGCTGCCGCTGAAAATCCTCTTCCTGCAGGTCAACGTTCTCATGCCCATCGTTGGCCTGCTCTGCCTCGCCGCCGCCTATGCCTCAAGCGAACGTGCCGCGCTGGATGCTGCATCCCCCTCGCTCAGCCGCCGCATCCGCATCTATGCCCTCACCGTCCTCGCGATCGCCAGTTTTGTCACCATTCTGCCCCTGGTTTCGCTTCCCGTGGTCTTGCCACTTTTCCAGTTCGATATGCTAATGCTCCTCATCGGCTTCGGGTGCCTGTTCTTCGCCTATATCGGCACGCGCGCTTGAGGACTTCCAAGGGGGATCGCATGACATCCGACGAATGCCGTATGACGCCCACCGTCGCAGTTCAAGCGTGAAGCCGGAGCAAAAAGTGCGTCATTCCCCCGAACCCGCCGCGGCCAAGGACCGCCTGCCTTGGCTGACCATTCTCGGCTTCGGCCAACTCGCGATTCCGCTGGCCTTCGCTGGCCTGCCCATCGCGGTTTTTGTTTCGAAGTTCTACGCCGAAGACCTCAAGATCAGCATTGAGACCGTCGGTCTCATTCTGCTCGTTGCGCGCCTGGCCGACTTCATCATCGATCCGGTGATCGGCTACGCCAGCGATCGCACGACGTGGAGCCTCGGCCGCCGCCGCACCTGGGTCCTGCTCGGTGCGCCGGTGTTCGCGCTTGGCGTCTACATGCTTTTCATGCCGCCGCCGGACGCGACGGAGACGCACCTGCTGATCTGGATCGCGGTCTTCTATCTCGGCTGGACCATGATCACGATCCCCTACGGCGCGTGGGGAGCGGAACTGTCCGGTGACTACAACGAGCGCTCGCGCATCACGGGTGTCAGAGAGATCTTCACGCTCGTAGGCCTCGCGCTGGCGGGTGCGATCCCCGTCATCGTCGGCACCGGTGCAGCCGCCGGCGCGCTGAACGGCGGCGGCTATTGGAACGCCATGGAAGTCCTCGGTTGGACGATCGTGGCCCTCACGCCGATCGGCGTCGCCATCATGTTCTGGTCGACGCCGGAGCCCGCTTACGGCGAGGCGAAACACGTCTCGGTGTGGAAGGGCGCCCAAGCCGCGCTCACGAACCTGCCGTTCATGCGCCTGTTTGCAGCCACCGCCTTCGTCCGCATCGCCTCGCGCGCGGCGGAAGTCCTGTTCCTCTTCTACCTCGTCGATGCCGTCGGCCTCACCAAGGCGCAGGGCAACCACTTTCCGCTCGCCCTCATCGTTTCGGCGATCGCTTTCGCACCGCTTTGGATCTGGCTCGGCGGTGTGATCACCAAGCACAAGGCACTCTCGCTCGCGATGTTGATCGGCGTAGCGGTCTTTGCATTGCTACCCCTTGCGCAGGCGGGCGGCTACTGGCCGAATATGGTTCTCTTCGCAGCTCTCGGTGCCGCGTTTTCGGCCCCCTATACGTTGGGCCAGTCGATCGCCGCCGACGTCGTCGATCTCGACTCGCTACGCACGCACGAGCCGCGGGCGGGTTTGCTGATCTCCTTCTTCGGCCTTGCGATCAAAGGCGGTGATGCCGTCGGCGCCGGCTTCGCGTTGATGCTCGTCGGCTGGCTCGGCTTCAGTTCGGCCGATCCTGTGAAGTCGCCGGAAGCGATCTCTGCGCTGACCACCGTCTTCTCGCTGCTACCGATCGCGTTCTACGTTCCGGCCATCGCGCTGCTCTGGACCTTCCCGATCACGCCGGAGGTGCAGCGTCGCATCCGCCGCCTGGTCGAACGCCGCGTCTTACGCAAACTCAGGCGTGAGGCAAATGGAAAGCCTCAGCCAGCAATTCATAAGACCTAACCCGTGCCGCAAAGTCATAGGTGATCGTAAGCACGATCACCTCGTCCGCGCCGTACTCCGCCGCCATGCGCTCGAGGCCCAGCTTCACCCGGTCCGGCGTCCCCGTAACCCCGCGCCCGGCGATGGCGCGCAGCATCACGCGATCATCCGCGGTGTAGGGATAGGCAAGCGCTTCCTCTGGTGAAGGGAACGGCCCTGCCTGATTGCGCAACAGCTGCATCACCCACAAATTGCGCGTCGCGCACAGCCGCTCCGCCTCGTCCTCGCTCTCGGCCGCCAGCGCAAAGATGGCAACGCTCACGCGCGGCCGGTCGCCCGGCGCGTGCGCTTTGAATTGCTTGCGATAGATCTCCGCCGCTTCGGGTCCGCTGCCGTCCGGCGAGATGAACTGGGCGAATGACAAAGGCAATCCCAGTTGAGCAGCATAAACTGCGCCGTTCACGCTCGACGCGAGCATCCACATTTCCGGCATCCCCGGCCCACGCGGCGAGGCGTGAATTTGGCGATAGGGATGGTTGTCCGGCCATCCCGCAACACCCGCCGACTCTTCCAGATAGTGCCGCAGCAATGCCGCCTGCTGCGGGAACACGCCGACGTCCCACGCCTGCGGTCCCGCCTGTAGCGCCACGCTCGTGCGCCCATCAGCACCCGGTGCGCGCCCGATCGCCAAGTCCACGCGGCCTGGATAGAGCGTCTCCAGCACGCGGAAATTTTCCGCCACTTTCAGCGGTGAATAATGCGGCAGCATCACGCCGCCCGAGCCGATGCGCATCCGCGACGTCTCCGCCGCCACCCGCGCGATCAGAACTTCCGGCGAAGAGCCCGCAAACGACGACGTATTGTGATGCTCCGCCAGCCAATAGCGCGAATACCCGAACCGCTCGCACGCCTTCGCAAGCGCAATCGTCTCTCGCAAAGCATCCGCCGCGGTCCCGCCCTTGCGTATTGGCGATTGATCAACAACGCTGAGTTTCATCACAAAAGTTCTTCAAACCGAAAATTTGTCTTGGTCCGCGAAGGCGGACCACGCACGACTTTCTTTCTTTTGACTCAGCAAAGTCGTGGGTGGTCCGCCTTCGCGGACCATGACACACTTATGGGATAGGAAGCACTAAGCCTCAACCACCGCCCGGCGCAATTCGGCGACGAGGCTGGTCGCCAAGCCAATCAGGGTGATCGCGAACAACACGCCGATCACAACCGTCAGCCACGGTTCGTCCAGCGCCGACTGTGCGTTGATCTCCGCGACTTCGCCGCCGGTCGTCTGCAAGGTCGAAATGTGGGAGAACAGCGACATGTAGAACATCGCCGAGGTAAACCCCCAGCCGGCGGTCAAGATACCGAGCCCGCGTTCGCTTGGCCGCCACAGAATGGCAACCGCGCCCCACATCAACAGCGCGACGGCGAGATAGTCGACAACCCAGAACGGCCACCACTGCACTTCGCCAGAATTGCGCACAGCCTCGGCCACCGAAAGAAACGTCCCGAACGCCAGCGCAAGCCACGCCGAAAATACTCTCATGTCGCCCCATGCGGTTTATCGCAAACCGCCCCTACCGCGATCAGTTGCTCGATCGCGGCGGCATCATACCCGGCTTCCTGCAACACTGCGCGGTTGTCCTGCCCGAAATTTGGGGGAGTGTGACGCGTGGACGATTTGCTCCTCGACATTTTCACCGCAGAGGCGATCCCGCGATATCCGTTTCGCTCCACAAGCATGTCGCGCGCGGCAGTCTGCGGATCGGTGAGCACTTCTTCGATGGTGTTCAGAGGCCCGGCCGGCACGCCCGCCTGCAAAAACGCCGTCGTCATGGCCACGCCATCGCGGGTCGCGAACGCCTCGGTCAAAATCTTCGTCAATGCCGCGCGATTGGCATTCCGATCCGCGTTCGTTTTGAAGCGCGGATCCTCGGCCACATGCGGTAGCTCCAACACCGCCATCGCCTTCTTGAACTGCGCATCGTTGCCGACGCCAAGCAGGATCGGCCGCGTCGCCGTCGGAAAAAGATCGTAAGGCGCGAGGTTCGGGTGCGCATTGCCCAGGAGCTTCGGCAGCTTGCCGCCCATCAGCCAATTGCCTGAATGCGGATGCAGGATCGTCAGCCCCGCGTCATAGAGCGCAACCTCCACGAACTGCCCCTTGCCCGACCGATGCCGCTCGTTCAACGCCAACAAAATGCCGATGACAAGGTTCATCCCCGTCGTCATATCGACCATCGGCACGCCCAGCTTCACCGGACCCGATTCAACGGAGCCGTTGCAGTTCGGCAAACTCACCATCGTCTGCACGACAGCGTCATAGCCCGGCATCCCGCCCAGCGGCCCCTCGGCACCGAAGCCCGTCACCCGCGCATGGATCAGCTTCGGAAACCGCTTAGACAGTGCGTCGTAGCCCATGCCCCAACGCTCCATGGTCCCGATCTTGAAATTCTCGACCAGAACATCCGCGTCTTCGAGCAGCTTAAAAACAACCTCGCGCGCCTCCGCCTTCGTCAGATCGAGCGCCATCCCCCGCTTGTTCCGGTTGATGTTGACGTAATAGGCGGACGGCCCGCGCTCGCCCGCATCACCCCGAAACGGCGGCCCCCACTCCCGCGTCTCGTCCCCCATCGGCGGCTCGACCTTGATGATCTCCGCCCCATGATCGCCCAAGATTTGCGTAGCGTACGGTCCCGCCAAAACGCGCGAAAGGTCGACAACTTTGACGCCGCGTAAGGCGCCGGTATTCTGCGCTGACATGCATGTGCTCCGTTATGCAAATGGCATAGCACGAGAAACGCAGGTGAGGGGAATGGCCGAACTGTCGCCCAAGAAACAGCTGGACGCCTTCATCGCGAAGTTCTCGCCGGAGGTCGCTACGGCGACCAAGAAGGCGCTGGCGGCGATGCGGAAACGCCTGCCCGGCGCGATCGAACTCGTCTATGACAACTACAACGCCCTCGCGATCGCCTTCGGCCCGACCGAACGCACCCCCGATGTGATCTTTTCCATCGCCGTCTACCCGCGCTGGGTCAGCCTGTTCTTTTTTCACGGCGCCAAACTGAAGGATCCGAAGAAGCTCCTGAAAGGCAGCGGCACCCAAGTCCGCCACATTGTCCTCGACACGACGTCCCGCCTAGAAAACCCCGACGTCAACGCCCTCATCGACCAAGCCCTCGCCCAAGCCAAGACCCCACTCGACCCAAAGCAAAAGGGCCGCATCGTCATCAAATCCATCGCCGCCAAACAACGTCCGCGAAGACCGAAGGGATAGCGCCGCCGGTGCAGCTCTGAGTATGATGCGCGCTCAAAGGAAGCCAGGAACCGACCGCCCCAATGCCCCTCGACCTCGAAACCCGCGACCAGTTGATCACCTCCGTCCGCCGCTTCGTCAGCGAGCGTTTGGTTCCCATCGAAGACAAGGTTGCCCGCGACGATCTCGTGCCCGCGGACATCGTGCAGGAGATGCGCGAGCTCGGCCTCTTCGGCATCTCGATCCCGACCGAGTACGGCGGCCTGGGCCTCACCATGGAAGAGGAGGTGCTCGTCTGCTTTGAGCTCGGCAAGACGTCGCCCGCCTTCCGCTCCGTCATCGGCACGAATGTCGGCATCGGCAGCCAAGGCGTCGTGATGTTTGGCCGCGACGATCAGAAGCGCCACTGGCTCCCGAAGCTCGCGTCGGGCGAGGCGATCGCAAGCTTCTGCCTCACGGAACCGGGCGCCGGCTCCGACGCCGCGTCATTGCGCGCGACCGCGATCCGCAAAGGCAACGATTACGTCATCAACGGCACGAAGCGCTACATCACGAACGCGAACAAGGCTTCCGTCTTCACGCTGATGGCGCGCACCGACCCGTCGAACAAAGGCGCGGGTGGCATCTCGGCCTTCTTTGTACCGTCGAACTTGAAGGGCATCACGATCGGCAAACCCGAACGCAAAATGGGCCAACAAGGCGCGCACATCTGTGACGTGGTGTTCGAGGATTGCCATGTGCCCGCCGACTGCATGCTGGGGAAGGAGGGGCAGGGCTTCCGCGTCGCGATGCAAGTGCTCGACCGCGGCCGTATCCATATCGGCGCGGTTTGCGTCGGCGTCGCCGAGCGCCTGATCCGCGACGCCGCGAAATACGCGCTCGAACGCGAACAGTTCGGCCAAAAGATCGCCGAGTTCCAATTGATCCAAGCGATGCTCGCCGACTCGCAAACCGAAGCCTACGCCGCGCGCTGCATGATCCTCGACGCCGCCAAGAAGCGCGACGCCGGAGAAAGCGTCACCATGGAAGCCGCCTGCTCGAAATACTACGCCAGCGAAATGGTCGGCCGCGTCGCCGACCGCGCCGTCCAAATCCACGGCGGCGCCGGCTACGTCACCGACTACGGCGTCGAACGCTTCTACCGCGATGTACGCATTTTCCGCATCTATGAAGGCACCAGCCAGGTGCAGCAGCTCGTGATCGCGCGCAACCTTTTGAAGTCGTTAGGTTGAACATGACCAAAACCATCCGCATCGGCTGCGCATCGGGCTTCTGGGGCGACAGTTTCACCTCCGCGCCGCAGCTCGTGACGAAGGGCAACATCGACTACCTCGTCTTCGACTATCTGGCCGAGATCACGATGTCGATCATGGCCCGCGCGCGCGAGAAGGACCCGCGCTTCGGCTACGCGCACGACTTCGTTACCGTCACGATGGCCGCCATCGCGCGCGACGTGGCGGCGAAGAAGATCAAGGTCATCGCCAACGCCGGCGGCGTGAACCCGAAAGCTTGCGCTGAAGCGCTCGAAGCCTTGCTCGCCAAACAAGGTGTGGCGCTGAAAGTCGCCTACGTCCAAGGCGACGACGTCCTGCCGCAACTCGACAAGTGGAAGGCGCAAGGCGTCAAAGAAATGTTCACGGGCGAGCCCCTGCCGGACAAGCCCATCAGCATGAACGCCTATCTTGGCGGCTTCCCCGTTGCGGCCGCACTCGCGAAGGGCGCCGACGTCGTCATCACCGGCCGCTGCGTCGACAGCGCGGTCACGCTTGGCGCCTGCATTCACGAATTCGGTTGGACGCCGAAAGACGTCGACAAGCTCGCCGGCGGCAGCCTCGCCGGCCACATCGTCGAATGCGGCGCGCAAGCCTGCGGCGGCATCTTCACCGACTGGGACCAGGTGCCGGAGTGGGAAAACATCGGCTACGCTATCGCTGAAGTCTCGCCCGACGGATCGTTCGTAGCCACCAAACCGGACGGCACCGGCGGCCTCGTCAGCGTCGGCACGGTCGGCGAACAAATGCTCTACGAAATCGGCGACCCGCAAGCCTACATGCTGCCCGATGTCGTCTGCGACTTCAGCCAAGTGAAGATCGAGCAAGTCGGCAAAGACCGCGTCAGCGTCAAAGGCGCGAAGGGTTATCCGCCGACCGCCACCTACAAGTGCTCCACCACCTACGAAGACGGCTTCCGCGTGGGCAACCTCGTCGCCATCGGCGGCATCGACGCAGCCGCCAAGGCGCGCCGCACCGGCGAAGCCGTGCTGAAACGCATGGAAGGCATTCTGCGCCAACGCAACTGGGGCGCCTTCGCGGAGACCAGCA
Source organism: uncultured Flavobacteriaceae bacterium (assembly GCA_964547645.1). Lineage (GTDB taxonomy): Bacteria > Pseudomonadota > Alphaproteobacteria > Micropepsales > Micropepsaceae > SZUA-430. The sequence continues at coordinate 4,829 of CAZJOM010000059.1, read as the reverse complement.
TCGAAGTGCTCGGCGATGAGGATTCCTACGGCCCGCACAAGCACCACGTGAACGGCCGTGAGGCGATCCTGAAGCTCGCTGCCAAGCACGCGCGCAAAGAGCCGCTCGAAATCATGATGCGCGAGCTGACCTCGTCCGGCACCTCCTTCGCGCCCGGAACCTCCGGTTATGCCGGCTTGCGCCCGAAGGTGACACCCGTCGTGCGCCACTTCTCCTGTTTGATCCCGAAGAAAGAAGTGACCGTCACCGTCCACGTTGCCGGCGACAGTTTCACAACGCCGATCGACACCGCCGGCGGCTTCGACCCAAAGATGCTCGTGCGCCCCAAGGTCGACGCACCGACGGAGCCAACGATCGAGTCGGTGCCGCTCATCGCTGTCGCCTTCGCCCGTTCCGGCGATAAGGGCAACAACTCGAACATCGGCGTCATGGCGCGCAAGCCCGCCTTTGCCCCTTACATCCGTGCCGCGCTCACCGAAGCTGCGGTCGCCAAGTGGTTTGTCCACCTCTTCGAAGGCGGCAAGGGCAGGGTGGAACGCTGGGACCTCCCCGGTACGCACGCGCTGAACTTCCTGCTGCACGACGCCCTCGGTGGCGGCGGCGTGGCGAGCCTGCGCAACGATCCCCAAGGCAAAGCGCTTGCGCAGATGCTCTTGGAGTTCCCGATTCCCCTGCCGCGCGCATTGCTCGCCGAAGCACAAGCGTAAACGGAGAGCGCTTTCCCACCGTCCTGTGACCGGAGCCACACGGCCCGCCGGTCAACCATGCTAGAAGCGCACCCAACCAGGCAGGACGCTTGGGACCAAAACGCGAGGGGCGACGTCCTTCGCTTTAAGGGAGTGAAACTTCATGCTTCGATTACTTGCTGCGGCGGCGATCGCCGTAGCTCTTCAATTCGCCACGGGTGCAGTCTCGGTGGCCGAGGCGAAACCAACATGCGTTTCGTGGTCGGCCAACCGCATCGACTGCTTTGCCCGCGGCACCGACAACGCGATGTGGCACCGCTGGTGGGACGGCGCAGCGTGGGGCGGCTGGGAAAGCCTTGGCGGCGTGCTGACGAGCGACATCAGCTGCACGACGTGGTCACCCAATCGCATCGACTGCTTTGCCCGCGGCACTGACAACGCCATGTGGCACAAGTGGTGGG
>CAZJOM010000059.1:0-3582 GCA_964547645.1 uncultured Flavobacteriaceae bacterium | reverse complement strand
CGCATCGACTGCTTTGCCCGCGGCACTGACAACGCCATGTGGCACAAGTGGTGGGACGGCGCGGCCTGGGGCGGCTGGGAAAACCTCGGCGGCGTCCTGACCAGCGACATCAACTGCACCAGCTGGAGCGCCAACCGCATCGACTGCTTCGTCCGCGGCACCGACAACGCCATGTGGCACAAGTGGTGGAACGGTTCGGCATGGGGCGGCTGGGAAAGTCTCGGCGGCATTCTCCAGGGTTCGCCAAATTGCGTCTCATGGGGCGCGAACCGCATCGACTGCTTTGTCAAAGGCCCGCTCAATGCCATGTGGCATCGCTGGTGGGACGGCGCAGCCTGGGGCGGCTGGGAGAATCTCGGTGGCATCATCAAGGGCGACCCGGAATGCGTGTCGTGGGGCGCCGGCCGTCTCGACTGCTTCGTGCGCGGCAAGGACAACGGCCTCTGGCACACCTGGTGGGCCGGCGCCGGTTGGGGCGCCTGGGAAAACCAGGGCGGTAAGTTCAACGGCGACATCGAATGCACCGCGTGGTCCGCGAACCGCCTCGATTGCTTCGTAAGAGGCAAGGACGGCGGCATGTGGCACAAGTGGTGGGGTGGCGCCTCTTGGGGCGGCTGGGAATCGCAAGGCGGCATCTTGGTGAGCACACCGTCTTGCACCAGCTGGTCTGCCAACCGCATTGACTGCTTCGTCAAAGGGCCCGGCAACGCGCTCTGGCACAAATGGTGGGACGGCGCGGCTTGGGGCGGCTGGGAAAATCTCGGCGGCGTGATCCAGTAAGCCGAATACGATAGAGCTGCAGCCCGCGCGTGACCGACGCGCGGGCTTTTCTATTGCGGGTGCGCGGATGACGAGCTTCCCAACGCTTCTGAAGGACATCCGCGCCTGCCGCATCTGCGCCGAGCATCTCCCGCATGAGCCGCGCCCGGTGCTACGCGCCAAACAAACCGCGCGCCTCGTCATTGCGGGCCAAGCGCCCGGCACCCGTGTGCACGCCAGCGGCATGCCGTTCACCGATCCGTCCGGCGACCGCTTGCGCGACTGGCTCGGCATCGACAAGGACACGTTCTACGACGACACGAAGATCGCCATCGTACCGATGGGCTTCTGCTTCCCAGGCTTGGACGCGAAGGGCGGCGACCTACCCCCGCGCAAAGAGTGCGCCCCCACGTGGCGCGACAAAGTCTTCACGGCCTTGCAGCACGTCGAACTGACGCTGCTCGTCGGCATGTACGCCCAGGCGTGGCACCTCAAGGACCGCCGCAAGGAAACGCTCACCGACACCGTGAAGGCCTGGCGCGACTACGGCCCCGATTTCATCCCCATGCCGCACCCTTCCTGGCGCAACAACGCCTGGACCAAGAAAAATCCCTGGTTCGAAGAGGACCTCCTGCCACACCTCCGCAAGCGCGTTTCGCGTATCGTGAAGCAATGAAGGTGTTCGCAGCCTGGCCTCGAATTGGCGTCATTGCAGTGTCCCTATTTCTGGGGGCTTGCGTCGCCGAGCGCTTAACGCCGGGCCCAGGCCCCGCGACTCCCGCCATCGTCGACCCAGGTCACTGGCGCGCGAGCGACGGGTACATCCTTGGCCTCAGCCAATGGCCGACCGAAGCGCCGCACACCGTCATCGTCGCGCTGCACGGCATGAACGACTACGGCCAATTCATCGAACCGGCCGCGAAGTATTGGCAAACCAAAGGCATCGCGACCTACGCCTTCGACCAGCGCGGCTTCGGCCGCACGGAAGGCAACGGCCGCTGGCCGGGCCACGAAGTCATGGCCGAGGACGCCCGCACGTTCGTCGCGCTCGTCCGCGCCCGCCATCCGAAGGCGCGCATCTATCTGCTGGGCGAAAGCATGGGCGGCGCCGTCGCGATGCTCGCAGCCGCACGGAGCAGCGAGCCGTTCGCCGACGGCTTGATCCTGGTTTCGCCGGCGCTTTGGGGCTGGTCGAACCTCGACATCATCAAGCGCTCGGGCCTTTGGATCATGATGCAGCTCGCCCCCGGCAGTCGCCTCTCCGGCCGCAACGTCGCCGTCAAACCGTCCGACAACGAACAAATGCTCATCGCACTTGGCCGTGACCCCTACGTGATCAAAACGACGCGCGTCGACGCCCTGAACGGCCTTGTCGACCTGATGGAGGCGGCCTGGCAATCGGCGGCCAAGATCAAGACACCCACACTCGTGCTCTACGCCGACGGCGACGAGGTCGTCCCGTCGCAACCGATCAAGGACGCCGCCGCCGCCATCCCCGGCACGCGCCAAATCGTCTGCTACAACGACGGCTTCCACATGCTTCTGCGCGATCTCAAGGGCGAGCGTACGTGGAAGGCGATTGAAGCCTTCACGGCGGACAACGCCGCAACGTCATCCGCGCCTTGCAAGTAGCCGCACATCCTCGACCAAAGCACGCGTCAGCTCGGCCGCCGGCATCTCGCGCGCAAACCGCGGCGCCTGGCCCGACCACAACGGCGTAAAGTCCGAAGATCCTTGAGCCTCCGCCCGCATTCGCAGCGGCAACATCGCGTTCGTTGCGTTCGGAAACGCCGGTGCCTCCGCACTCATCGGACCAAGCTCGCGGATTGCCCGATTGACGATCCCCCGCGCCGGCCGTCCCGTGAAAACATTCGTCAGCGTCGTCTCAGCGCCGTCGGCCGTCTTCAACGCCGCGCGATAGAGCGACGAAATCTTGGACTCCGGACACAACAGATATGCCGTCCCGATCTGCGCTGCCGACGCCCCCAACATCAACGCCGCCGCAATCCCGCGCGCATCGCCAATCCCGCCGGCGGCAATGACCGGCACCCGAACCGCGTCGACCACCTGCGGCACCAACGCGAACGTGCCGACCTGACCGGCAATATCGTCGCTCAAGAACATGCCGCGATGGCCGCCCGCCTCGACGCCCTGCGCGATGATCGCGTCGACGCCGCGCTCGTCCAGCCATCGCGCCTCCGCCACCGTTGTGGCCGACGAGAGAACAAGTGACCCGGCCCGCCGGACGCGTTCCAACAGCGACGCCTCAGGCAAGCCAAAGTGAAAGCTCACGACGCGCGGCCGAAACTCTTCGACCAGTGCACACGCGGTCTCGTCGAACGGCGCCCGGCCTCCCTTCACGGTCGCATCGCTGACGCCAAGTTCGTCACGATAGGGTTGCAGCCGGTGGACCCATCGCGCCTCAACGTCGGGAGCACTCACCGGTGGCTGGTGACAGAAAAAGTTCAGATTGAACGGCCGGTCGGTCTGCTGGCGAATGCGCTGAAGTTCGCTCCGCACCTGATCGGCGGTCAGCAGCGCACAGGGCAACGACCCCAGCCCGCCCACAGCGCTGACCGCAATCGCCATCTCCGCGCCCTGAGCGCCGGCCATCGGTGCCTGAATTATCGGGTGCTCGATCCCGAAGAGATCAATGATGCGTCGGTCGGACCACATGCGGTGCTCCACGAATGGAGCACCGATGATGCAGCAAACAACCCGGACGTGCTCAAGATTCTTCGGACTCGACGAATTTCAGTCGCGGTGAAAGCCGCTCAAACCGTATCCTTCTGGTCCTCGTGCGCCTTGGCCAGTGTCTCCATC
>CAZJOM010000058.1:7968-27426 GCA_964547645.1 uncultured Flavobacteriaceae bacterium | reverse complement strand
AACACCTCCAGCGGTAAGCAAGCCGCCCGCAACGCGCTCATCGGCGCGGGCATCGGCGCGCTCGCCGGTGGCGCCATCGGCGGCTACATGGACAACCAAGAAGCCGAACTCCGTCAGCGCCTGCGCGCGGCCGGCGTCTCGGTGCAGCGCCAGGGCAACAACATCGTGCTCGTCATGGCCAGCGACATCACCTTCCCGGTCGACAGCGACCAGGTGAACCCGCAATTTTACCAAACGCTCGCCGCCGTCGGCGAAGTTCTGGCGGAATACAACAAGACCACGATCGAAGTGTCGGGCCACACCGACTCGACCGGTGCGAACCAGTACAACCAAGACCTGTCGCAACGCCGCGCGAACGCGGTCGCCTACATTCTCTCGCAGAACGGCGTCATGCCTCAGCGCATGTACGTGATCGGCCTGGGCGAAACCCGCCCGGTCGCCTCGAACGCCAGCCCGGCCGGCCGCGCCAAGAACCGCCGCGTCGAAATCCAGATCGTTCCGTACACGTCGTAATTTAGAACATATTCGTCATATTGAACGAGGCGCCGCCGGGTCGACCGGCGGCGTTTCGCATTTCAGGCCAGCGCCGCGTCAATCGCAGTCTTCAACTCCGCACTCTCCGGCGCCACCTTGGAACTGAACGCGCCCTTGAGCGAGCCGTCCTTGCCGACCAGATACTTGTGAAAATTCCAGCGCGGCGCACCGCCTTCGCCGAGCTCCTTGGCGATCCACTGATAGAGCGGATGCGCCGCCCCGCCCGTGACGTGCACCTTCGCTGTCAGCGGAAAGTCGACGCCATAGCGCACCTCGCAGAACTCTTTGATCTCCGCCTCGCTTCCGGGCTCCTGCGCACCGAAATCGTTCGACGGCACGCCGAGCACGACAAGCCCCTTGTCCTTGTACGCCTGCCAAAGCGCCTCAAGCCCCTTGTACTGCGGCGTGAACCCACACGCGCTCGCCGTGTTCACGAGCAGCACCGCTTTGCCTTTGAATCCTGCCATCGGCAGTGGCTTGCCTTCGATAGACGTGAAGGAAAACGCGTGCGCGTTCGTCATGTGGTCGCTCCGTCGCTGAGTGGTTAAGGCCTTGTAAAGAGTTCGGCCCCGACACTCAAACGGAGGGAGAATCAGGGGCATCTATGCCGCGTTTGGATCTAATCGTCGTGCCCGCCGTGGCACTTTTGGCGGGAATTGTAATCGGCGCGGTCCTATATCGTGTCGGCGCCACCGATGCTGTCGGCGCGGTCCTGGTCGCGGGCTTCATAACCATCGTCGCCTCCTACTGCGACCTGATCCTCGACCGCACGGCGGAGCGCGCCCGCACCCAAGCCGCGATCGACCACGTCAACGTCAAGCAAGAGCAGATGCGCGCCGAGAGCGAACTCACCCGCCGCGCCGTGATCGAACTGAAACTCCACCTCGACGACCGCATGGCCACCCGCAACGACCGCGTGGTGAGCGAGGTCAAGGTCCTGGAGTCGCTCGTCCGCAAACTCGCCGAAGGCGTCGCCCAGAAGTCGATCGCCTACGAACCCAGCGAAGAAGAGCGCTTACCCGCGCGTTCGCGCCGCGCCATCGCCGCGCGCGTCGCCGAAGACGCGCCCGACGACGCGATGCTCGAAATCATCCGCCGTTCGCTCGAAGAGAACCGCGTCGAACTCTACCTGCAGCCGATCGTCAGCCTGCCGCAGCGCAAGACGCGCTTTTACGAAGCGCTCTCGCGCCTGCGCGCCGAGGACGGCACGATCATCATGCCGTCGCAGTATATCCGTATCGCCGAACCGGCAGGCTTGATGTCGGTCGTCGACAACGTGCTGCTCTTCCGCTGTATCCAGATCCTGCGCTCTTGGAGCCAACGCAACAAAGACATCGGCGTCTTCTGCAATCTCTCGCGCGAGACGCTGCAGGACGCGGGCTTCTTCACCCAGTTCATCGAGTTCATGCAACAGCACCGCGAGCTCGCCGGCCTCCTTATCTTCGAGATATCGCAAGACACGCTCATGCACTGCACGCCGACGGAAAGCACGAACCTCACCCATCTCGCCGACCTCGGCTTCACGTTCTCGATGGACAAGGTAACGACGCTCGATCTCGACTTCGCGCTCGCCCGCACCCGTCAGGTTCGCTACTTCAAGGTGCCGGCGAAATTGCTGCTCGGCGATCCCGAGAAAGCCGGCGCCCGCGTGCACCCGGCCGACCTGAAGGAACTGTTGCAACGCTTCGGCCTGAACCTGATCGCCGAGCGCGTCGAGCAAGAACGTGACGTCGTCAACCTGCTCGACTACAACGTCGACTACGGCCAAGGCTTCCTCTTCGGCGAACCCCAGCCAATCCGCGAAACGATCGCGGAGCAAGGCCACCCGCGCGCCGCAGCCCCGCCGCAACCCCGTATCCGCGCGGTCGGCAAGACCGCCTAGGATTGACGCTCCGCCAGCGATCTGCCACCACGCCCGTCCCATGACGAGCGTTCCCATCCTTCAAGGCCTTAGCGCCATCGCCTCGAAGTACCAGGCGCTCCTCTGCGACGTGTGGGGTGTGCTCCACAACGGGCGCGAGGCGTTTGCCGGTGTCGTCGATTGTCTCCACGCCTATCGCCGCCATGGCGTCGTGCTGTTGCTTTCGAACGCGCCGCGCCCCAACGCGCCGATCCGCGAACAGCTCACCCAGCTCGGCATTCCACCGAGCGCATACGACACGATCGTCACCTCGGGAGACTTAACCCGTGAACTCCTCACGGAACGCTCGCGCGAACGCGTTTTCAAGATCCACCGCGTTGGCCCCGATCGCGACTTCCCGCTTTACGAAGGACTGAACATCGAGCGCGTTTCAATGGAGGAGGCGGAGGCGATCGTCTGCACCGGCCCCTTCGACGATACGAAGGAAGGGCCGGAGGATTATCGCGATTATTGGCGCCCGGCGCTCGCTCGCAAGCTGCCGTTCTTCTGCGCTAATCCCGATCTCGTCGTGCAACGCGGCGATCATATGATCTACTGCGCCGGTGCACTCGCTCAAGACTACGAACGTCAGGGCGGCAACGTGCTCTACCTCGGCAAGCCGCACGCGCCCGTCTACGACTTCGTCGAGGCGCATATGAAGGAGTTCAGCGGCCGTTCAATCCCGCGCACCAAATGGCTCGCCATCGGCGACGGCCTGAAGACCGACATTGCCGGCGCCACCCGCGCGCGCATCGATTCGCTGCTGATAACCGGCGGCATTCACGAGCCCGAACTCTCTGACACCGATGGCGCACCGAACCCCGCCAAGATCGCTGCCGCATTGGCCACGCAAAACCTTACGACAACCGCCGCCATGCGCCGCTTGCTCTGGTAGCCCGCACCGCCCTAGATTGCCGTCCATCCAATCAATAGCGAAGAAGGAGCGCCGCTATGTCGGCCACGTCCGGTTATTTCATCGAAGATCTGACGGTGGGTATGTCCGCGTCCTACGGCAAGACGATCACCGACGCGGACATCGTGATGTTCGCGGGCGTGTCCGGCGATACGAACCCCGTCCACCTCGACCAGGAATTTGCCGCGAAGACGCCGTTCAAGACCCGCATTGCCCACGGCATGCTCTCGGCCGGCTTCATCTCGACCGTCATCGGCACGAAGCTGCCGGGCCCGGGCTCCATCTACATGAGCCAGACGCTTCGCTTCAAAGCCCCCGTCAAGATCGGCGACACGGTGCAGACGACCTGCACCATCAGCGAGATCATTCCTGACAAGCGCCGCGCCGTTCTCTCGACGATCTGCAAAGTCGGCGACACGGTCGTGATCGAGGGTGAGGCGCTGATCATGGTGCCCTCGCGCGGCAAGTAGCAGCTCGAGACCCCGCAGCTCATATGCAAATCTTCCGTCACTTCGAAAATCTGCCGGCTTCGGCGCGCGGCGCGACGGTCGCGATCGGCAATTTCGACGGCGTCCACCGCGGCCATCAAGCGCTGCTCAAACACGCCAAGACGTTGGGCGACAAGCTCGGCGTCCTCGTGTTCGAGCCGCACCCGCAAGAATTCTTCAAGCCCGACGGCGAACGCTTCCGCCTGACCCCGTTCCGCGCCAAAGCCCGCCTGCTCGAACGCTTCGGCGTCGATGTTCTCTACGCGCTGCACTTCGATGCCAGCTTAGCCTCGCTCACCGCCGATGAATTCATCGCCCAAGTCCTCGCCCAAGGCATCGGTGCACGCCACGTCGTCGTCGGCGAAGATTTTCAGTTCGGCAAAAGCCGAACCGGAAACATCGAGCTTTTGAAAGCGAAGGGCGCGACCCTCGGCTTCGCCACCTCGACCTTTGACCTCGTCGGCGCCGGCCCTGAGGCGAAAATCTCCTCGACCCGCATCCGCGAAGCGCTACGCGCCGGCAATCCCGACGTCGCGGCCGATCTTCTCGGTCATGCCTGGACGGTGGAGGGCAGGGTAGAGCACGGCGACCAACGCGGCCGCACGATCGGCTTCCCAACCGCGAACGTCAGCCTCGAAGGCTACCTAGAACCCGCCCTTGGCGTGTATGCAGTGCGGGTGGAGATCGCGGGAAAATCCTACAACGGCGTCGCCAACTACGGCCGCCGCCCGACCTTCGACAAGAAAGACGTCCTCCTCGAGGTCCACATCTTCGACTACCAGGGCGACCTCTACGGTCAGCAAATCGTCGTCGCCTTCATCGCCTACCTCCGCCCCGAAATGAAATTCGCCGGTCTCGACGCCCTGAAAGCGCAGATCGCAAAGGATAGCGAAGAAGCGAAGCGCCGGCTCGCAGCTACGCGCTAATCGCCTGCCGCTCAGTCGCCGCCATCGGCCCCTGCACGCAGGACGCGGGAAGGCTTAGTGTCACCGTCGTCCCCTTACCCCGCGCACTCTCGATCTTCAAGTCGGCGCCCAGAGCATCGGCGAACCGTTTGCACAGCGGCAGCCCAAGCCCCGTGCCTTCTGCGCGCGCCGCCATGCTCGGGCCGACCTGGCCGAAGGGCGTCAGCGCTATTTTCACTTCCGCGGCGGTCATGCCGACACCGCTATCGGCAACACAAAGACTGATCCCGCCGTCGCGTTCGCGGACGGCTGAAACGTCAACACGTCCGCCGTCGCCAGTGAACTTGATGGCGTTCGTAACAAGATTGATCAGAACTTGCTGCACCAATCGTTCGTCCGTCTTCACGCGCGGCAGATCCCGCTCTGCCTGCCACGTGAGTGCGATGCGCTTGCGACCTGCCCGTTCCCGCAGGAGGCGCAGCGCCGTGTCCGCGGCTTCCGAGACATGGAAAACCTGCTCGTTGAGCGTCAGCGCGCCGGCCTCGATCTTCGACAGGTCCAACACGTCGTTGATCAGCTTCAGCAGATGTCCGCCGCTCTGGTTGATGTCCTTCGCATAGCCGACATAGCGTTCGCTCGCCGGACCGAACACCTCGCACGCGATCGTTTCGGAGAATCCGATGATTGCGTTCAGCGGCGTGCGCAACTCGTGGCTCATATGCGCCAGGAACTCTGACTTCGCCCGGTTCGCGGCCTCCGCGTCGAGCTTGGCGCGCACGAGTTCCTCTTGCTTGTCTATCAGTGCCTGCCGCAGACTGATTTCGCTTGTGATGAACGTGAAGATGCCGCGCGCCGCGGAAACAAGTCCGGCCGTGTACACGACCATAAGCGCGGCGATGAGGATCGCCTCAAACTCGCCGGTCAGCGCAAACGCCAGCGCTATCGGCAAAACCGTACACATCCCATAGGCCGCCATCGCCCGCGGCATCGATGACATTGCGGCGCCGCTGCCCATCGCATTGCCGAGCACCAACACGGCAAGTAGCGTCAGCTGGTACCCGGAAGCGTATTGATAGAACAACGCCGCACCGCCGCCCCAAACCAAGCCGCGTGCAGTGCTGACAACGAAAACAAGATCAATCACCCGCTTCGCTTCGTCATCGTTCAAGACGCGGGTGCCGATCTTGTGGAGAAGCCATGGCGTCGTCAGCGACGCAGAGACAGCAAGCGTCGCCCACGCAAGAAGCAACCAGATCGGAACAGTTCCCCAAAACGCGGCCAAGACGGCCATCGCGATCAGAGAGCCACTCACACCGATTGCAAGCGCATTCGCGGCGACCGAGTGAAGCTGCAGCTCCGACGTCGAGGGTGTCCCGTCGCCCGGTTCGATCGGGCGTCCGAAGACAGGTCGCAAACGGTCGAAGCTGATCTTCATGCGGCTGCGGGCAACTTTTGGGAGCGGGCGCGAGGCGCAACCGTACCCAATCTCCATGAAAACCACGCTAATCCGCCGTATCGTCTAGAGATGATATATCGGGCGAAATGCGAGAATCCGGCCCGCCCTTAACCCCAGGTGAACCTTTACAAACGAAGGGTTGAGAACCATCGCATTTCAGTTCGACACGCCCCGCGCTTGGGTTACAACGCAACTCATGCGCCTCTCGCTCATGCCCCATCCAGATACGCCCGCCGCGATCGCCGCGATCACGGTCGAAGTCGAGCGCCCGCACCCGGCAGCGCTCACACTTCACTACCGCGTAAACGGCGGCGCAGCACTCTTGCGCTTGCAGCCGACCGTCGCCGCCGAACATACAGACGGCCTTTGGCAGAACACCTGTTTCGAAGTGTTTGTGCGCGGAAATCACCAAACCGCATACCGCGAGTTCAACTTCGCGCCGTCGACGGCGTGGGCCGCGTACAGCTTTGACAGTTATCGTGAAGGCATGCGGAACTTGGAAACGCCACCGCCGCATATCCACGCGCGGCCGGAAGGGGACGACTTCCTTCTGACGGCTTCGATCGAACTCGCCCCGCCGTTACCCTGGCGCATCGCGCTCAGCGCCGTCATCGAAGAACTGAGCGGCCAAAAATCCTATTGGGCGCTCGCCCATCCGCCGGGCCGCCCCGACTTTCACAACGCCATAGGCTTCGACCACAAACTCACGTGAGCTCAACTCTATGAACTTCGGTATCGACCGCCTCCTCGCCGACCCGTCTTTGCGCGCACCGTTGCAGGGAAAGCGCGTCGCGCTCGTCGCACACCCGGCGTCCGTCACCAAGGACCTCACGCATTCGCTTGACGCGCTAGCCGCGTGCGGCGACGTGAAACTCACCGCCGCGTTCGGTCCGCAGCACGGCCTGCGCGGTGACAAGCAAGACAACATGGTCGAGAGCCCGGACTTCAACGACCCTGTGCACGGCATCCCGGTCTTCAGCCTCTACGGCCAGGTTAGACGCCCCACGGGCCAAAGCATGGGCACGTTCGACGTCGTGCTCGTCGACCTGCAGGACCTGGGCTGCCGCATCTACACGTTCATCACCACGCTGCTCTACATTCTCGAAGCGGCGGCGGAGCACAAGAAATCCGTCTGGGTCCTCGACCGCCCGAACCCGGCGGGCCGCCCCGTCGAAGGGCTGCGCCTACGCACCGGTTGGGAAAGCTTCGTCGGCGCGGGTCCCATGCCCATGCGTCACGGCCTAACGCTCGGCGAGCTCGGCCTCTGGTTCATCAAAATGAAGAAGCTCAACGTCGACTACCGCATCATCGAGATGGAGGGCTATCGTCCCGACGAAGCGCCGGGCTTCGGCTGGCCCATCGGCACGCGCACTTGGGTGAACCCAAGCCCGAATGCGCCCAACCTCTGGATGGCGCGCGCCTATGCCGGCACGGTGATGCTCGAAGGCACGACCTTGTCCGAAGGCCGCGGCACCACGAGACCGCTCGAACTCTTCGGCGCCCCCGACATCGACGCCCGCAAAGTGATCGCCGAAATGCACGCGCTCGCTCCTGACTGGCTCAAAGGCTGCAAGCTCCGCGACTGCTGGTTCGAACCCACGTTCCACAAACATGTCGGCAAACTCTGCAACGGCGTCCAAATCCACACCGAAGACCCCGCCCACTACAAACACGCGGCGTTCAAACCCTGGCGCGTCCAAGCATTGGCCTTCAAAGCCATCCGCCGCCTTTACCCCAGCTACCCCCTCTGGCGGGACTTCCCCTACGAATACGAACTCGGCAAACTTGCCATCGACGTCATCAACGGCAGCCCGCTCCTGCGCGAGTGGGTGGACGACAAGGCGGCGATGCCGAAAGACCTAGACGCGCTCACGCTACCGGACGAACAGTCGTGGGCAGCAGAGCGCAAACCTCTCCAGCGGTACTAGCGAACAAAAAAGTTCGTCATGGCCGGGCAAGCGAAGCGCGACCCGGCCACCCAGAGTCGCAGCGTGAGCGCGTCAAGAAAGCCTTACGCGAAGTCGCGAAGCACGCGAAGGAAAGCCCCCACCTTCGCGTTCTCTTTTCGCGCGCTTCGCGACTTCGCGTGAGACACCTGTAGCACCAACATCGCGCCAGCGCGTATCATTGAACACGAGCATCTTGGCGATCTTGGCGTTTCAAATTGCAGCGCCGTCACTGCGACCCTGGGTGGCCGGGTCGCGCTTCGCTTGCCCGGCCATGACGGAATTTTGGCCGACTGGACCGGCGCGTCTGGCCGTGGCAATGAAGCAGCACCAGCCATTCCAACACGGAGCCAACCCATGAAAACCCGCATCACCGAAATGTTCGGCATCGAGCATCCGATCATCCAAGGCGGCATGCATTTCGTCGGCTTTGCCGAGATGGCGGCGGCGGTGTCGAACGCGGGCGGGCTCGGCGTTATCACCGCGCTGACCCAGCGCACGCCCGCCGACCTCGCCAAGGAAATCGCGCGCTGCCGCGAAATGACGAAGAAACCGTTCGGCGTGAACTTGACGTTTCTGCCGTCGCTCACGCCGCCGGACTATCCGGGCTACATCAAGGCGATCATCGACGGCGGCGTCAAAGCGGTCGAGACCGCGGGCAACAACCCACAGAAGTGGCTGCCGGTGCTGAAGGAAAACGGCATCAAGGTGATCCACAAATGCACCTCCGTCCGCCACTCGCTGAAGGCCGAACAGATCGGCTGTGACGCCGTCTCCGTCGACGGCTTCGAGTGCGGCGGTCACCCGGGCGAGGACGACATTCCGAACTTCATCCTGCTCCCGCGCGCAGCCGATGAGCTCAAGATCCCGTTCGTGGCATCGGGCGGCATGGCCGACGGGCGCAGCCTCGTCGCGGCGCTCGCCATGGGCGCCGAAGGCATGAACATGGGCACCCGCTTCATCGCCACGAAAGAAGCCCCGGTGCATGAGAACGTGAAGAAGGCGATTGTCGCCGCCAGCGAACTCGACACTCGCCTCGTCATGCGCCCGCTGCGCAACACCGAGCGCGTGCTGAAGAACGCCGCCGTCGAACGCCTGCTCGAAAAGGAAAAGGCGCTCGGCGCCAACATCAAGTTCGAAGACATCATCGGCGAAGTCGCCGGCGTCTATCCGAAAATCATGAAGGACGGCGAGATGGAAGCGGGCGCGTGGTCCTGCGGCATGGTCGTGGGCCTCATCAACGACATCCCCACCTGCAAAGAACTCATCGACCGCATCATGAAGCAAGCCCACGACATCATCGCCGGCCGCCTGGCCAAGTTTGCGTGAACCCCGGGCACTTTCCGGTCCCCGGAAGCGGTGTTAGCGTGAACCCATGTTCGATATTCTCATCGTCGGCGCAGGCAGCGCCGGTTGCGCGTTGGCAGCTCGTGCGTCGGAAGACGCCAACCACCGGGTCTTACTCGTTGAGGCGGGGCCGGATTATTCCGATCCGACCACGACACCGTTCGACCTCGTCAACGGCCACAACAATTCGTACACGGCGCACGACTGGGGTCTAACCCACGACGCGACGCGCGGACGGCAGGTGAACTTCCCCCGCGGCCGCGTTACCGGCGGCTCCAGCGCGGTCAACACCGCGATCGCACTCCGCGGCATTCCGGAAGACTTCGAAGAGTGGGCAGCGCTTGGTTTGCCCGATTGGAATTGGGCGGGCGTCATCGGTCCGTACAAACGCTTGGAGCGCGATCTCGATTTCGGCGACCGCGACTATCACGGCGACGCGGGCCCGATCACGATCCGCCGCTACCGCAAATCCGAAATGGCGCTGCAGCAGCAAGCGTTCGTCGACGCGGCGGAGCGCTTGGGCTTCCCGGCGTGCCCCGACGCCAACGACCCGCACGGTTGGGGTTCAAGCCCGCAGCCGATGAACAAGATCGGCCGCCTGCGCGTCTCCTGCGCGATCGGCTATCTCGCGCCGGCCCGCGTCCGCCCAAACCTGACCATCCGCCCCGACACCTTGGTGACGCGTCTCGCGGTAGAGAACGGCCGCTGCGTCGGCGTCGAAGTGCGGACGAAGTCTGGTGAGATAGAAATCGTCCGCGCCCGCCTCGTCGTCCTGGCGGCCGGCGCCATCATGTCCCCGGCGATCCTCATGCGTTCCGGCCTCGGCCCCCGCGCGCACCTTCAATCGCACGGTATCGATGTCGTCGTCGACATCCCCGGCGTCGGGCAGAACCTCTCCGACCATCCGGCGATCTTGGCGACGCTGCGCCCGAAAGACCCGTCGACGATCGACTTCGACGGCCCGATCATCCAAACGATCCTCCGCTACACCGCTGAAGGCTCGCAAAAGCGCAACGACCTGCAGATCGAAATGATCGCGATTGGCGGCAAGCGCAGCGCACCGCTGTTCGCGATCGCCGGCGTCATCGAATATCAGTATGGCCGCGGCGAACTTCGCCTCGCCTCCGCCAACCCCGACGCAGCGCCGATCATCGACAACCGCTTCTGCGAGGACGAACGCGACACGTCGCGCCTCGCCGCCTGCTTCCGCCAGGTGCTGCAGTTCGCGGCAACCCCGCCGATCGCCGACCTCGCCGAAGGTGTTGCCTTCCCGCGCGGCAATCCGACGGATGAGGATCTCGCGGGCCTCTGCCGCCGCTTTGCCGGCAGCGGTTATCACCCCTGCGGTACGGCAAAGATGGGCCCCGCCTCAGATCCGATGGCAGTCGTGAACCAGTTCGGCCAATGCCACGCGATGGACGGCCTTGTCGTCGCCGACGCCGCGATCATGCCGTTCGTGCCGCGCGCCAACACGAACCTCACCGCCATTATGATCGGCGAGAAGATCGGCGAATGGCTGCGCACCCGGCCCGCGCACTACGGATTCTAGCGAAAGACACTCATGCTCGATCTCATTATCAGAAACGCGCGCATCGTCGATGGCACCGGCGCCCCCGCCTTCGACGGCGACGTGGAAGTCCAGGACGGACGCATCGCAACCGTCGGTACCGCACGCGGTAAAGCGAAAGAGGAAATCGACGCCAAGGGCCTCTGCCTTTCGCCGGGCTTCATCGATGTGCACACGCACGATGACGGCGCGTTCCTCCGCCACCCCGACATGACGTTCAAACTCGCGCAAGGCGTCACGACCTGCGTCTGCGGCAACTGCGGCTTCAGCGCGATCCCGGCCGTGGCCGGCGCGGACCCCGGCGGCGCCAGCGGCGGTATCCTGTCGGGTGCCGGCGGCGATTTCTCGAACCTCGAGGGCTATTTCGACGCCGTCCTTGCACGACGCCCGGCCGTCAACTCGATCATGCTCGTCGGCCACAACACGGTCCGCGCGATGGTGATGGGCATGGACGCGCGCGAACCGAGCGCTGCCGAACTGGCGCAGATGAAAGGCAAAGTCGCCGAGGCGATGGAGCAGGGCGCCTGCGGTTTCTCGACCGGCCTGATCTACCGCCCGGGCCGCTGGGCGAAGACCGACGAAGTGATCGAACTCGCGCGCGAGGCCACGCCCTACAAAGCGCTCTACGCCACCCACATGCGCAACGAAGGCGACCGCCTGCTCGAAGCCGTGGACGAAACGCTGACCATCGGCCGCGCCACGGGCCTGCACGTCCACATCTCGCACCACAAATCGGCCGGCAAACGCAATTGGGGCAAGGTCCGCCAGTCGCTCGACGTTGTCGATCGCGCTCGCGCTGCGGGGCAAGGCGTCACGCTCGACGCCTATCCCTACACCGCCGGCAGCGGCCGCATGATCGAGTACTTCAACCTGAACGCCATCGATCGCGACTACGCGGGACTGATGCGCATCGCGAACTGCCCCGCCTTCCGCGAATTCGAAGGCCGCATGCTGATCGACATCGCCCGCGAACGCGGCGAAGACATCGCCGACCTCGTCCGCATGATTCTGACCGCGCCGCAGGGCGATCGCACGATCTGCATCCACTTCATCATCGACGAAGCCGACATCGAGGAAAATTACCGCTATCGCGACATGATGGTGGGCTCCGACGGCATCCCAGACCTGAAGGGCAAGCCGCATCCGCGCCTCTTCGGCACATTCCCGCGCTTCCTGGGCGAATACGCCCGCGACCGCGGCCTCCTGCCGCTCGAAGCAGCCGTCGCCCGCATGACGTCGATCTCCGCCGACACGTTCGGCCTCGTCAACCGCGGCCGCATCGCACCCGGTCAGTTCGCCGACCTCGTCCTCTTCGACCCCGCCAACATTCGCGACACCGCCACCTACGACGATCCGAAGCAGTACCCAACGGGCATCGAAGCCGTGATCGTGAATGGCGCGATCGCCCACCGAAACGGCCAAAACACCAACGCCGGCGCGGGCCAAATGCTCCGTTACCGCCGCGACGCCTTCAAAGCGCAGGGGTAGCTGTCACACCTTCCGCCCAGCGCACGTCATAGCCCGGTGTACCGCAAGGGAGATGACCGTGTCCCAACGGATGAACTACTATGCCGTCTCGCCGGATGGCCTAAAAGCGCTTCTGAACGTCGAGCTCTACCTCAAGACAGCTTCGATTGAGAGCGCGCTGCTCCACCTGATCAAGACCCGCGTCTCGCAGATAAACGGCTGCGCCTTTTGCCTGCACATGCACACGACCGAAGCGCGCAAGGACGGCGAAGCCGAGGCGCGGCTCTATCTCCTGAGCGCATGGGAAGAGTCGGCGCTCTTCTCCCCCCGCGAACGCGCGGCGCTTGCCTGGGCCGAAGCCCTCACGAACGTCACCGAAGGCCACGTCCCCGACACCGTCTACGACCAAGCCCGCACGCAGTTCTCCGAAAAGGAACTCGCCGACCTCTCGATCGCGGTCTCCATGATCAACGCCTGGAACCGCATCGCCATCGCCTTCCGCAGCGAACACCCGAACGACCGGCCCAAGACTGCTGCCGGGTTGCCCGCTACCGGTCGCACAACGCACATGCACCAACAACCGTAGGTTTGTGTCCCCGGGAAAACGTCCGGCCCCCGCTTGAATTCGCCGCATGATTGGCAGAGGTTCGCCCCGAACGATCGCTCCCCTCGATCGTCCTCAACCCGGAGAGGAACCCCCATGTCGAAGCTCCATTCGAAACTGGCGCTGTTGAGCGCGGTCGCGTTCGCTGCCGCCGCGACGACATCCGCAATCGCCGACAACAAGCCCGCTAAGCCAACCACACCTCCCGCAGCCGCGGCGGCTGCCGCTCCCGCAAAGCCTGCGGGCCTGAAAGGTGGCGAGGGCGCGGTCAACATCGTCGCCTGGGCCGGCTACATTGAGCGCGGCGAAAGCGACAAGGCCTACGACTGGGTCACCGGCTTCGAGAAGGACACGGGCTGCAAAGTCAGCGTCAAGGTCGCCTCGTCGTCGGACGAGATGGTCGCGCTCATGAACCAAGGCGGTTTCGACCTCGTCACCGCATCAGGCGACGCGTCGCTCCGCCTTGTTGCCGGCAAGACCGTCCGCCCGATCGATACGTCAAAGATCGCAAGCTGGGGCACCATCGACAAGCGCCTGCAGGGCGCGGCCTGGCACACCGTGAACGGCGTGCACTACGGCGTGCCGTATCAGTGGGGCCCGAACGTCCTCATGTACAACACGAAAGTCTTCAAGACGGCGCCGACAAGCTGGTCGGTCGTCTTCGAAGCGCAGAATTTGCCCGACGGCAAGCCGAATAAGGGTCGTGTCCAAGGCTTCTATGGCGCGATCTACATCGCCGACGCCGCCGTCTATCTCATGAAGAAGAAGCCGGAACTAGGCATCAAAGACCCCTACGCCCTGACCGACAAGCAATACAAAGCTGCGCTCGAATTGCTGCGCGGCCAGAACAAAGTCGTGCAGCGCTATTGGGACGACGCCAACAAGCAAATCGACGACTTCAAGACCGAAGGCGTGGTTGCGGCGCCGTCTTGGCCATTCCAGGTGAACACGCTGCAAAGCCAAAAGGCCTCGATCGCCAGCGCCTTCCCAGCGGAAGGCGCCACCGGCTGGGCCGACACCACGATGATGCACGCGAAGGCGAAGCATCCGAACTGCGCCTATGCCTGGCTTGAGCACTCGATCAATCCGGTGGTGCAGGGCGACGTGGCGGCATGGTTCGGCTCCGTCCCCGCAGTCCCGGACGCGTGCACGAAGAGCAAGCTCTTGGGCGCCGAAGGCTGCAAGACGAACGGCATCGACAACTTCGACAAGATCTGGTTCTGGCGCACGCCCGTGGCCAAATGCGCGGGCAAGGAAAAGTGTGTACCTTACGCGAAATGGGTCTCCGACTTTACCGCGATCAAGGGTGGCCGATAACGCGTCGTGGCTGACGGCAGCGCGGTTCCCGCGGTCGAACTGAGGAATGTCACCCGCCGCTTCGGCGCGGTCAGTGCGCTCGACGGCATCTCGTTTGCCGTCGGGCAGGGCGAGTTCTTCGGCATGCTGGGACCCTCGGGCTCCGGCAAGACCACCTGCCTGCGCATGATCGCGGGCTTCGACACGCCCACCACGGGCGAAGTTCTGATCGCCGGCCGTTCGGTCGGCGATCAGCCCCCCTACGAGCGCGACGCGCACACGGTGTTTCAAGACTACGCGCTCTTCCCGCACATGAGCGTCGCCGACAACGTCGCTTTCCCGCTGATGATCGAGAAGGTCGCAAAGGCCGAACGCTTGAAGCGCGCGGAGGCGATACTGGAGCGGGTAAAGCTCGGCGGTTTCGGCAAACGCAAACCCTCGGAACTCTCCGGCGGCCAACGCCAGCGCGTGGCGCTCGCCCGCGCGCTCATAGACGGACCGTCGGTCCTCCTGCTCGACGAACCTTTGGGTGCGCTCGACTTGAAGCTGCGCGAAGACATGCAGCGCGAGTTGAAAGATTTGCAGCGCAGCCTCGGCATCACCTTCATATTCGTGACCCACGACCAAGGCGAAGCGCTCGGCATGAGCGACCGCATCGCCGTCTTCAACCAAGGCCGCATCGAGCAGATCGGCACGCCGGATGACGTCTACGACCGCCCGGCCAGCGCCTTCGTTGCAACCTTCGTCGGCTCGGCGAACGTCATCGACGGAGCGCTGCTCGAAGAAGGGGCCGGCCGCTTTGCGCTTCGCCCGGAACGAATCCGCCTGTTCGCAGCCGACGCCGCCACGTCGAGCGGCGGCACCAAACTCCAAGGCACCCTGCGCGATGCGACCTTGCAGGGCGCCGATACACGGTTCACCGTCGTGCTCGACAACGGCACTGCGCTGATTGCGACGCTGCGCCATGGCGATGCGGAAGAGATCGCGGCCCGTGCCCGCGTCGGTACGCCCATCGTTGCCGCCTTCGCGCCGGCCGACTTGAAGCCGTTGCCGTCATGAGCGCAGCCGTCGCCACCAACCCGCTTCGCTGCGCCGCGACCTTCGCCTATGCGCGGCCGTCGCTGGTGCTCGGCCTCTTGCTGTTGCCGCCGCTGCTCTGGCTCGGCGTGATCTATCTGGGCTCGCTGTTCGCGCTCTTCGCGCAAAGCTTCTTTCACATCGACGACTTCTCGGGCGTCATTGTGCGCGAGTTCGGCTTCTCGACCTATGAGGAATTGCTCAGCCCCGCCAACCTGGACATTCTCCTGCGCTCCATGACGATGGCGGCGCTCGTGACGATCGCGGCGGCCTTCGTTTCCGTCCCGATCGCGCTTTACATTGCGCTCTACGCCGGACCACGACTCAAGGCCGTGCTCTACGCCGCAGTCTTGCTGCCGCTGTGGTCGAGCTACCTCGTGCGCGTCTACGCCTGGAAGCTGATCTTGGCGAAGGAAGGCATCGTCAGCTGGGCCGCAAGCGCCACCGGCACCACACCCGTAATCGACTGGGCGTTGAATCTGCCGGTGGTCGGCGGTCCGTCGCTCTCGACCTCCTACATCGGCACGTTCATCGTCTTCCTCTATATCTGGCTGCCCTACGCGATCCTTCCCGTCCACGCCGCGCTCGAGCGCGTGCCGCGCACGTTGCTTGACGCCTCGGCAGACCTCGGTGCGAAGCCCGGCGAGACGTTTCGCCATGTGATCCTGCCGCTGATCGTTCCGGGCATCGCCGCCGGATCGATCTTCACCTTCTCGCTGACGCTGGGCGATTACATCATTCCGGGCATCATCGGCCCGACGCCGCTCTTCATCGGGCAGGCCGTTCTGGCGCACCAGGGGGCTGCGGGAAACCTGCCGCTCGCCGCCGCGTTCTCCGTCGCACCGCTCGCGATTTTGGCGGGCTACCTCTATGTCGCGCGCAGATTGGGAGCCTTCGATGCGCTCTGACCGCCATTGGTTCGTCACCGGCGCCGCGTGGGCAGCCCTCGCGTTCTTGCATATTCCGCTTCTCCTGATCCTGCTCTACGCGTTCACGACCGAAGATCGCTCGTTCGTGTTTCCGCCGCCGGGCTTTACGCTGCATTGGTTCTACGTCGCCGTGAACGAACGGCCCGACATCTGGCAGGCAATGGGTTTGAGCCTGCAGGTGGCGGCGATCGCCACCATCATCGCGCTTATTCTTGGAACGCTATCGGCGCTCGCGCTGCAGCGCGCGAAGTTCTTCGGCCGCGATACGATCTCGTTGCTCTTCATTCTGCCGATCGCGCTCCCCGGCATCATCACCGGCATAGCCCTGCGTTCGGGCCTCGACCTCCTGGGCTTCGACTTTACATTTTGGACGATCGTGATCGGCCACGTCACGTTCTGCATCGTCGTCGTGCACAACAACGCGCTCGCCAGGCTCCGGCGCATGTCGCCCTCGCTCGTCGAAGCCGCGATGGACCTCGGCGCCGACAGCTTCCAGGCCTTCCGCTATGTGATCCTGCCAAACATCGCGACTGCCCTCGTTGCAGGCGGTCTGCTCGCTTTTGCGCTTTCGTTCGACGAGGTCGTCGTGACCACGTTCACGGCGGGCCAGCAGGCCACGCTGCCGATCTGGATGTTCTCCGAACTCGTCCGCCCGCGTCAGCGCCCCGTCACCAACGTCGTCGCCGTCATCGTGATGACGATCACGCTCATTCCCATTATGCTCGCATACTGGACCACCCGCGAAACCGGTGGTGTCGCGGGCTCAGGCAAATAGGAGATCGCGCCAATGACCATCATCACCGACCTCACCATCGACGGCCGCGCCGTCAAGGGTGGCGGCGAGGCCTGGCCCGTCGTCAACCCCGCGACCGGCCAAACGATCGCATCTGTCGCCGACGCGACCCCGGCCCAAGTCGGCGAGGCCGTGAAAGCCGCAACGAAAGCGCAAGCCGCCTGGGGCGCGCTGCCGCCCGCCGAGCGCGCGAAACTGTTGCTCCAACTGGCCGACAAGATCGAAGCGGCCGGCGAAGACTTCGCCAGACTCGAAGCGCTGAACTGCGGCAAGCCCTACGCCAAGGCGCTGAACGACGAGGTCCCCGCCATCGTCGACTGCTTCCGCTTCTACGCTGGCGCAGCGCGCTGTATGGGCGGCCTGGTCAGCGGCGAGTACACACCGGGCTTCACCAGTATGTTGCGTCGCGATCCCGTCGGCGTCGTGGGTTCCATCGCGCCTTGGAACTACCCGCTTATGATGGCCGCGTGGAAAGCGGCCCCTGCGCTCGCCGCCGGCAATGCGGTCGTGCTCAAGCCCTCCGAGTTCACGCCATTGACGGCGCTCAAATTTGCCCGCCTTGCCGCCGAAGTATTGCCCGCAGGCGTCTTCAACGTGATCGCCGGTCGCGGCGCCGTCACCGGTCAGGCCGTGATCGACCACCCAGGCATCGCGATGATCTCGCTCACCGGCTCGATCGCGACCGGCAAGAAAGTGCTGGAAGCGGCTTCGCGCTCGATCAAGCGCACGCATCTCGAACTCGGCGGCAAAGCCCCGGTCGTCGTCTTCGATGACGCCGACATCGCCGGCGTCGTCGAAGGGGTGAAAATCTTCGGCTACTACAATTCCGGCCAAGACTGCACCGCCGCCTGCCGCATCTACGCCGGCGCAAAGGTCTACGACAATCTCGTCGCCGACCTCTCCAGCGCCGTGAAGACGATCACCTACGGCGCGGCTGCGGGCGACGGCGCCGATATCGGCCCCGTCATATCCGAGCGCCAGCGCGAGCGCGTCGCCGGCTTTGTCGACCGCGCTCGCGCCGCTAAACACATGACCGTCACCGCTGGTGGCAAAGCGGTGGCGGGGCAGGGGTTCTTTTACGAACCGACCGTGGTTGCGGGTGCCCTGCAAAGCGATGAGATCGTGCGCCAAGAGGTCTTCGGTCCGGTTGTCTCGGTCACGCGCTTCAAGGACCCTGACGAGGCGATCGCCTGGGCGAACGACAGCGACTACGGCCTCGCTTCATCCGTGTGGACGACCGACGGCGGCAAAGCCATGCGCGTCGCCGCTGCGCTGAAATACGGCTGCACTTGGATCAACAGCCACTTCGTCCTCGTCAACGAGATGCCCCACGGCGGCTTCAAGAGCTCCGGCTACGGCAAAGACCTCTCGATGCTGGGCCTGGAAGACTACACCGTCGCCCGGCACGTGATGGTGAAGCACAACTAGTCCGGGAGCGCGGGCGTCTCGCCCGCCCCCATCAGTTCTTCAACCGATACCCTGTCCTAAAAATCCACGCGACGACGCTCAGGAACACGAGGAACATCCCCAGCGTCGCGGCCAGGCTGATTTCGATCCCGACGTCGCCTTTGCTGAAAAAGCTCCAACGGAAGCCGGAGACCAAATAGACGATCGGGTTGAAATGCGCGACCGTCTGCCAAGCGGGCGGGAGCATACTGATCGAATAGAACGAACCACCCAGGAACGTCAGCGGCGTCACCACCAGCATTGGCACGATCTGCATTTGCTCGAAATTGTTCGACATGATGCCGATGATGAACCCGAACAGGCAAAACGTGGCCGAGATCAACACCAAGAACGCAAGCATCGCCAGCGGGTGCTCGATATGGATCGGTACGATCAGCGCTGCCGTGGCCAAGATGATGAGCCCGAGCACCACCGACTTCGTCACCGCCGCCCCTACATAGGCGAGCACCGCCTCGAACGACGACACCGGCGCCGACAGCAACTCATAGATCGTGCCCGTGAACTTCGGAAAATAGATCCCGAAGGCCGCGTTGAAGATGCTCTCGGAAAACACGGTCAGCATGATCAGCCCCGGCACGATGAACGCGCCGTACGTCACGCCTTCGACGTCACCCATGCGCGACCCGATCGCCGTGCCGAACACGACGAAGTAGAGCGACGTCGTAATCACCGGGGTCGCCAAACTCTGCCAAATCGTTCGAAACCAGCGCGACAGCTCGAACCGGTAGATCGACCACACGCCATGACGGTTGAAAGACGGTGCGCTCAT
>CAZJOM010000058.1:0-7868 GCA_964547645.1 uncultured Flavobacteriaceae bacterium | reverse complement strand
GCTCGAACCGGTAGATCGACCACACGCCATGACGGTTGAAAGACGGTGCGCTCATGTCCGATCCCCTTTCACCAAACTCACGAAAATATCCTCAAGCGAACTCTGCGTCGTGTGCAGATCGCGAAAGGCGATGCCGAGATCCGTCACGCGCCTGAGCAGCGAGGCGATGCCTTTGCGCTCCGCGTTCGCATCGAACGTGTACTCAAGCTCATGCCCGCCGTCCTTCAGCGTGAGCTGCCACTCCGCAAGTTCCGCCGGCACGACCGCCATCGGCTCCTGTAGCACTAGCGTCAGCTGCTTCTTGCCCAGCTTCTTCATCAACGTCGCCTTGTCTTCGACGAGGATGAGCTCCCCTTTGTTAATGACGCCGATCCGGTCCGCCATCTCCTCCGCTTCATCGATATAGTGCGTGGTCAAAATGATCGTGACCCCGTCATCGCGTAAGCGCCGCACCAGCGCCCACATATCGCGCCGAAGCTCCACGTCGACGCCGGCCGTCGGTTCGTCCAGAAAGAGTATCGTCGGCTCATGGCTCAGCGCCTTGGCGATCATCACCCGCCGCTTCATGCCGCCCGACAGCGTCTGCAGCTGATCGTTCCGCTTGTCCCATAGCGACAGGTCGCGCAGCACCTTTTCGACATAAGCCTTGTCCGGTGCACGCCCAAAGAGCCCGCGCGAGAAGGACACGGTATTGATCACGGTCTCCCATCGGTCCGAGGTTAGCTCCTGCGGCACCAGACCGATCTTCATCCGCGCGTTGCGATAGTCGCTCTGAATGTCGTGCCCGTCGGCCACGACCGCGCCGCTCGACGGCGTCACGATCCCGCAAACGATGCTGATCAACGTCGTCTTACCGGCCCCGTTCGGCCCTAAGAGCGCAAAGATCTCGCCGCGGCGAATGTCCAAAGTGATGGGTTTAAGTGCCTGAAGCCCCGACTTGTAGGTCTTGGTCAGACTCTGAATCGAAACAATGGGTGTCATGGGGGCGGAACATAGTGGCCCGCGCCGAAGGTTTGAAGGCCGATAGCCGGTCACAACGCCCCAGTTGACAGACATTGTGCAGCCTCGTATTAAACCAAAAGGTTAAGTAACCGATTGGTTCGATATGCCCGACCGCCTCTCCGTCACTTTCGCCGCTTTGGCGGACCCCACCCGCCGGGCGATCCTGGCGCGCCTGGCCTTGGGCGAAACCTCTGTTGGCGAGTTGGCGAGGCCCTTCGATATGAGCCTGCCTGCAATTTCGAAGCATCTGAAGGTGCTGGAGAGGGCCCACCTGATCGAACGCGGCCGTAGCGCGCAATGGCGCCCGTGCAAGCTCAAGGCCGCGCCCATGAAGGACGCGGTCGACTGGCTGCAAGAATACCGCCGCTTCTGGGAAGCGCGCCTCGACCGCCTCGACGACTACCTGAGATCGACCCAAACCAAGGACAAAAAACGTGGCCGCAAAAACTGACACGTCCGACCGTGAAGTTGTGACGACACGCACTTACGATGCGCCGCGCGAACTTGTCTGGGCGGCATGGACCAACCCCGAGCACCTCGCGCAATGGTGGGGGCCTGACGGCTTCAGTATCACGACGTACAAGATGGATTTCCGCGTCGCCGGCACATGGGTCTTTGCCATGCACGGCCCGGACGGGACGGACTATCCGAACTTCACGCGCTATCTGACTATCGAGCCGCCGTCGCGCCTCGTCTTCGAACACGGCAGCGACGAAACCGCACCGCCCAGCTTCACAAACACGGTGACCTTCGAAGATCTCGACGGCAAGACCAAGGTCACCATGCGTGCCCTGTTCCCGACCGCAGAGGCGCTCGAGTTCGTCGTCAGGAATTTCAACGCCATAGAAGGCGGCAAACAAACGCTTGGACGTCTTGACGAGTACCTAAAGCAGCCGCTCGTCATGCGGGTCAGCCGCCATTTCGCCTTCCCCCCGGAACAAGTGTTCGACGCCTGGCTCGACCCGAGGGGCGCGCGGCTCTGGTGGTTCAAGACCCCCTCCGGCGTTATGCGGACCTGCGAGATCGATGCCCGCGTCGGCGGCGCGTTCCATATCGTCGAAATGCGCGGCGCCACACTCGCCGACCACTTCGGAACGTTTGTCGAGCTCACGCGTCCGCGCCGCATCGTCTTCGACTTCGCAACTGACCGCGAGCAGGCGCCGACGCGCGTGACAATAGAGATCGTACCCGTACAGGGCGGTTGCGAACTCACGCTATGGCACGCAATGGATCGCCAATGGGCTGACTTCATCGACCGCACCCGCAGCGGCTGGACCATGATTTTGGACGGCCTCGCCAAAACTTTGTGAGAATCGTCCGGCCGTCCGTGCTGCGTTGCGCCCGAATATGCGACACGACGATGCGGGCCTGATATAGAACCGACCAAGTTCATGTCTCTGGGAGGCACCGCCGTGGAAACGGTCCTAATTGTCGTCTTGGTTCTCGTCGTGATCGTCCTGGCGCTCGCGGCGATGCGTCCGAATACATTCAGTGTCGAGCGTTCGACGACGATCAACGCGCCGCCTGAGAAGGTGTTTGCCCTTATCAACGACATGAAAGCGTTCAACAGCTGGAACCCATGGCTCCGCATGGACCCGAACACCGTCGGCACCTACGCGGGCGCGCAAGCGGGAAAGGGCGCCGCCTACGCCTGGGAAAGCAAAAAGGTCGGCACCGGCCGCATGGAAATCACCGAGTCGACGCCATCGTCGCGTGTGACGCTGGATCTCCACTTTCTAAAGCCGTTCGAGGCCCATAACGTCGCGAACTTCACGCTAACCCCGCAAGCGGGCGCCACGACGGTCACGTGGGCCATGCACGGACCCCAAGCCTTCATCCCAAAACTCATGGGGCTTTTCTTCAGTATGGACAAAATGATCGGAAAATCCTTTGAAGAAGGCCTCGCCAATATGAAAGCGATTGCGGAGAAATAGGAATATGTCGATGAAAAAACTCACCCTCACAGCCGCCGCCGTTCTGGCGCTCGCCGCATGTTCGCCGCAGGAGCCTGAGAAGAAGGCGGAGGCGCAACCACCGGCAGAGACGCCCAAGGTCGAAGCGCCGCACCCCCCCGCCCCAGCGCCGATTGTTCCCGCCGTGACCGAAGCCCCCGCTGGCACCTACACCCTCGATAAGGCACACGCCAGCCTCGACTTCCGCGTCAGTCACATGGGCTTCTCGAACTACACGGCGCGCTTCGCGAACTTCGACGCGAAGCTACAACTGGATCCGGCAAACCCCGCCGCCTCCAGTGTAACCGCCTCGATCGACCCACGCTCGCTGACACTGCCGTCACCGCCAAAGGGCTTTGTTGAAGAGCTGTTGAACGACAAGTGGCTCGGCGCCGTAAAATTTCCTGAGATGACGTTCAAATCGACGAAGGTCGAGATGACCGGCCCGAACACCGCGCGCATCACGGGTGACTTGACCCTGAAGGGCGCCACTGCGCCGGTTATGCTCGATGCCACCTTCAATGGCGGCTATGCTGGTCATCCGTTCGATCCGAACGCCCGTATTGGCATCTCGGCACGAGGAACGCTCAGCCGTACCGCGTTCGGCGTCAAAGAAGGTGTCCCGCCGCCGGGCTCCAATATGGGTGTAGGTGACACGGTCGAGTTCATCATCGAAGCCGAATTTAACGGCCCGCCGCTGGCCAAACCCGGCAACTAGGCGCATGAGTGCAAGCCCTCCATCCGCGGATGAGATTGTCGACAACGCTGAGCGCAGCCGCTTCGAGTTCGCGATCGGCGACGAAATCGCCTTCGTCGATTACCGTCGCAACGGCGCGGTGCTGACGCTCACGCATGCTGAGGTTCCTGATGCACTGTCCGGTCAAGGCCTAGGCTCGAAGCTCGCCCGCAGCACGCTCGATCTCATCCGCACCCGCCACCAAAAGATCATCCCCCAATGCTCCTTCATCGCCGCGTTCGTGCGAAGACACCCGGCATATCGGGACTTGTTGGCAGAGTAGCACGCGCGCATGAGCCAGTCCGATCCCGTTCGCTTGGGTGCAATCTTACCGCGGCGCCATGATTTGATCTCGCCGCTATCGCCGAACGAAGTGAGCCGACACCTCAAGGCGGCCGTCGCAAGCGAATGGACCTTCTTTTCGGACAAGCCCTTTCGGGGGAAGGTCGACGAACGGTCATTCCGCATTCGGAAGAACATTGGATATCGGAATTCCTTCCAAACCCATCTCTACGGCACGCTCCATGTCGAGGGCGGCCAAACGCGCGTGAAGTGCACGGCGCGGATACACACTTTCGTCATGGTCTTCATGACGGTGTGGTTCGGCCTGCTATTCGGCATAAGTGGGCCGTGGTTCTTTGAGGGCGCCAGCGCTGCGCTCGCAGGGCGTCACGCCGATGTCCCACCCCTCCTGCTCGCGATACCGGCGACGATGCTGGTGTTCGGTATCGCGCTTGTTTTCTTTGGCCGATGGCTCGCTCGGAACGAAGAGGCCGAGCTATTGAGCTTTCTGGAAGAGACGATCGACGCCTGACCTACGGCAACGGTCCCGGCGTTCCGACGTCGATCCAAATCTTCCAAGTCCCGCTCGCATCGCGCCGCCACACCGTCGTGTAGCGTGTGGTGACCGCAAACGGCTTGCCGTCCTCGCCTTTGCCCGAGATCGCGGCGATCCCCCACGTCACGCCAAGGTCGCCGTTCGCCACTGCTTCGACCGGCGCCCATTCCCAAAGCGAGGTGTCATCTTTGAACGCCGCGCGCGCTGCCTCCGGCCCGACCTGAATCGGCCGGCGCGGCGGAAACATCTTGCCTTGCGCATGCAGGCGGTCCCCGAACGCCGCAGCCGCACCACGCTTTTGCGCATCGGCCGCAAAGGCGAGGTCCGCCTCGACGATCGCTTTTTCTTCCGGCGTCTTCGCATCGGCGCGCGACTTCGCTGCCGCTGCAGCAATTTTCGCCCGCGCCACCGCAAGTTCTGCATCGACGTTCGGCGCATCCGCTGCAAGC
This sequence comes from uncultured Flavobacteriaceae bacterium, assembly GCA_964547645.1. Taxonomy (GTDB): domain Bacteria; phylum Pseudomonadota; class Alphaproteobacteria; order Micropepsales; family Micropepsaceae; genus SZUA-430. The sequence continues at coordinate 2,891 of CAZJOM010000058.1, read as the reverse complement.
ACAGCCGAAGCCGCAAATAGAGCGCCCGCCATCATCATCCAAGTTCTCATGACCCATCCCTTTGCAAACGTCCGCAGTGTGCCGGACCTCAAAGGCCGTAGCGATACCGCTCAAGCAATCGTGTTGCCCGCCCGGTGACGCACAGAGCATCGCACCCGAGTTGACCTGCCGACGCGCATTCTGTTAAATGCACTTGCAACTCATTCGCAATCAGGTTCAGCCTATGCGTACGGCCTTACCAATTTTGGCGCTTTTCTGCGCTCTTGAAGCCGCCGCTGAAGAACCTGCGCGCGGCGTAGAGAGCCCAGTCGAGAAGATCCAGGTGACGGAGAAGCGTAGCCCCGACGTCGTGGTCATCGGCCAGCGACCCAATCTGCTGCGCATCCCCGGCTCCGGCGCCACGATCGAAGCCGATCAATTGGAGCGTTCGCGCGTCCTCACCGTCAACGAAGCCCTGCGGACGATCCCCGGCGCCTTCCCGCGCGATGAGGAAGGCATGGGCATGCGCCCGAACATCGGCTTCCGCGGCATGAACCCCACGCGCTCCAGCAAAGTGCTGCTGCTGGAGGACGGCATTCCGCTCGCCTTCGCGCCCTACGGCGACAACGCGACCTACTTCCATCCGCCAGTCGAACGCTACTCCCGCATCGAAGTTCTGAAAGGCGCAAGCCAAGTTCGCTTCGGACCGCACACGGTGGGCGGCGTCATCAACTACATCACACCGAGCGCGCCGGAAGATTTCGGCGGGCAAGCGACAATTGCTGCCGGCACCCGCGGCTACGTCGAAGCCGACGCAACGCTCGGCGGTCCGCTTCTAGGCGGTCGCGCGCTCGCGCACGGTCAGATCAAAGAGAGCGACGGCGCGCGCGACAACACCAGCATCCGCATGAACGACGTCTTCGCGAAGGGCGAGTGGGACATCGCCGCCGACCAAACGCTGACCGCGCGCCTTAGCCGTTACGCCGAAGACAGCCAGATCACGTACTCCGGACTCACGCTCGCCGAATTCAGAGCCGACCCCTACGCCAATCCGTTCGCCAACGATCGTTTCGAAGCCGAACGCTGGGGCGGTGCGCTGAGCCACGGTTGGTTCATCGACGACGCGACGACGTTGAAGACGACGCTCTACGGCTCGTATTTCACGCGCGACTGGTGGCGCCAATCCTCGAACTCGGCTCAGCGCCCGAACGACGCCACCGATGGTGCGTGTGGTGGGATGGCGAACCTCAACACGACCTGCGGCAACGAAGGCCGCCTGCGCGACTATGTGACGGCAGGCGTCGAAACCCGGCTCGGCATCGTACACGAGCTGTTCGGTGTTCCCGCCAAGACGGAAACCGGCCTGCGCTATCACATCGAAGATCAGCATCGCCGGCAATGGAACGGCGACACGCCGTTCGCGCGGACGCCGGGCGTCGGCGCAAACGCGGGCGTGCGCGAAAACAACGACCGCAACATCCGCGCCGCCTCCACCTTCGTCACCACGCAGCTCGAGTTCGGCCGCTTCATCGTCGAGCCCGGCGTGCGCTTCGAGCACATCGCGTTCGAACGCCGCAATCGTCTGAACGGCGCCGCAGGCGAAACCGAACTCGACATCGTGATCCCGAGTTTAGGCCTCATATACGAACTCGACCCCAAGGCGGTGATCTACGCCGGTGCGCACAGAGGCTTCTCGCCGCCACGGGTCGAAGACATCATTTCGAACACGACTGGCGCGACCGTCGATCTCGCCGCCGAAGAAAGCATCAACTGGGAACTCGGCGTCCGCGGCGACATCGCCAGAGGTATCTTCGCCGATCTCGCATACTTCCGCATGGACTTCGCCAACCAAATCGTCCCGGCCAGCGTTGCCGGTGGCTCTGGCGCGGCGCTGACCAGCGCCGGCGAAACCCTTCACCAAGGCGCGGAGCTTCTCCTGCGCGCCTCCGCACGCGACGCAGGTGTGCTCGAGCGCGATGACATCTACGCGCGCACCGCCATCACGTATCTTTGGGACGCAAGGTTCCAGGGCCGCCGGTTTTCGACTGTCGACGGTTCCCTCGTCACAGGCAACCGCTTGCCCTACGCGCCGGAGTTCCTGTTCTCGGCAGCCATCGGTTACGAATGGAACGACCTCGTCACCGCCGAGGTGGAAACGCAATACACAGGCGCCATGTTCACCGACGATCTCGAAACGGTCGCGACCACCGCCGACGGCCAGCGCGGCCGCATCAAGAGCGCGCTGATCTGGAACGCAACCGTCAACGTCGAAATCCCCGACACGCCTTTGACCGCTTATGTCAGCGTCAAGAACGCGTTCGACGAAGTTTACGTCGTCGACCAAACGCGCGGCATGCTCCCGGGTGCCCCGCGCATGGTCCAAGTCGGCGTCAGCGTAAAGTTCTAGCCGAACACTTCCTTCAAGAAGTCGACGGTCGAAGCCCACGAACGGCGGTCGGCACTTTTGTCGTACTTCACGCCGCGCTCCGGCGCGTTCACGCCTTCGGCCGTGAAAGCGTGCAGCGTGTGGCCGTAAGCATGAACTTGCCAATCGGCCTTTGCGGCGGTCATCTCCTTGGCCAGACCGAGCACGCTATCCGGCGTCGCCATCGGGTCGTCCCAACCGTGTAGCACCAACACCTTCGACTTGATGGGCGCTTGCGCACCTAGGCCGGGCGGCGTGAACAACCCGTGGAAGCTAACGACGCCCTTCACATCGCTCGTTCCCGAGCGCGCCACGTCCAGCGCGCAAAGGCCACCGAAGCAATAGCCGATGACCGCAATACGGTTCGCATCGACTGCCGGGTGCGCCTTCGCCGCCGCGACCGCTGCCAGCAACCGCGCCCTGAGCTTCGCGCGATCCTGAAGGTAAGGCCCCATCAGCGCCGAGTTGTCGCCCATCGGATCGCCCC
>CAZJOM010000057.1:0-27459 GCA_964547645.1 uncultured Flavobacteriaceae bacterium | reverse complement strand
TGCATGCGTCGTTGCTGCCGCGTTGGCGCGGGGCGGCGCCTATTCATCGCGCGATCATGGCGGGCGATGCCGAGACCGGCGTCATGGTGATGCGGATGGAAGAGGGGCTCGATACGGGGCCCGTGCTCGCGACCTGGCGCACGGCGATCGACGAGCAGACGACGACGGGGATGCTCCAGGAGACGCTGTCGCGCGAAGGCGCGCGGCTGATGGTTGAGGCGCTCGGCGAACTTGCGCACGGTCAGGCGCGTGAAGTGGTGCAGCCTACGGAGGGCGTCACTTACGCGAAGAAGATCGTGCCGGAGGAAGCGCGGGTCGATTGGGCGAAGCCGGCGCGCGCGGTGCTGGCCCATGTGCACGGGCTCAACCCGGCGCCGGGGGCTTGGACGATGCTCGGTGAGACGCGGGTGAAGATTCTTCGCACGCGCGTGGTGGCGGGGCGTGGGGAATCGGGGATGGTGATTGGTGGGCCTCTTGTCGTCGCTTGCGGCGATGGGGCTCTTCAGATTCTGGAGTTGCAGCGCGCGGGGCGGGGGGTGCAGTCGGCGGCTGAGTTCGTGCGCGGTGTGCCGATGCCCTTGGGTACGCGGTTCGTTTGATGGCGCGGTGGAAGCTCACGATCGAGTATGACGGGCTGCCGTTTGTCGGCTGGCAGCGGCAGGAGAACGGGCCGTCGGTGCAGGCTGCGGTCGAGCAGGCGATCTTGAAGCTCTCGGGCGAGGCGGCGACGATCATCGCGGCAGGGCGGACGGATGCGGGCGTGCACGCGCTGGGTCAGGTCGCGCACGCGGACGTCGCGAAAGAGATGGCGCCGGACAAGATGCGCGATGCGTTGAATGCGCACCTGCGGCCGCATCCGGTCGCGGTGCTGGAGGCGGAGGTTGTCGGTGACGACTTTCATGCGAGGTTCGGGGCGGTGGCGCGGCACTATCTTTATCGAATCGCGAACCGGCGGGCGCCGTTGACGCTCGATGCCGGCAAGGCGTGGCAGGTGCAGGCGGCCCTCGATGCGGAGGCGATGCATGCGGCGGCGCAGCGGCTTGTCGGGTCGCACGACTTTACGACGTTTCGCGCGAGCGAGTGTCAGGCGAAGTCGCCGGTCAAGACGCTCGACCGGCTGGACGTCTCGCGCGTGGGCGAAGAGATCACGGTGCGCGCGTCGGCACGGTCGTTCCTGCATCACCAGGTACGCTCGATGGTTGGGACGCTGAAGCAGGTGGGCGTGGGGAAGTGGACGGCGGGGGATGTGGCAGCTGCACTGGCGGCGAAAGATCGTGCGGCGTGCGGGCCCGTGGCGCCGCCCGACGGGCTTTACTTGGTGCGGGTGGATTACGGCGTCAGGTCGATGAGTTCGACTTGAGAGGACGCGATCGGTTGGCCGAAGAAGAGGCTGCCGACTCGGGCGAAGCGGTCGGGGGCGTCGGTGCCTAGGAAGCTGGGTGGCTTTTCTGGGGATTGGCGGCGGAGGTTGCGGGTGTCGAGAAGGGTTTCGACTTCGCAGGCGGTGGTGGCTGCGCTGTCGACGAGGACCACCCGCGGTCCGACTGCCTTCGCGATCGGGGTGACGAGCACCGGGAAGTGGGTGCAGCCTAGGACGAGCGTGTCGGGCCGTTCCGCGCCGTCGAAGATTTCCTTTAGATAGCGTTCGGCGGCGAGTTCGGGGACGGGGCCGTCGGTCCAGCCTTCTTCGGCGAGCGAGACGAAGAGCGGGCAGGCGCGCTGAACAATGCGGGCGTCGGGTTTGAGCGCGTGGATCGCTCTCACGTACGCGCCGCCGCGGACTGTGCCTTCGGTGGCGATGACGGCAATGTTACCCGTCTTGCTGGCGGCGACGGCGGCGCGGGCGCCGGGTTCGACGACGCCGATGACGGGGATGGGGGCGTAGGCTGCGGTGAGGACGGGGAGGGCGACGGCAGAGGCCGTGTTGCAGGCGACGACGATCAGCTTTGGCTGAAAGCGCATCAGTGCGCGGGTGGCTTGCACGGCATAACGGGTAACGGTCTCAGCGCTCTTGGTGCCGTAGGGCAGGCGGGCGGTGTCGCCCAGATAGACGAGCTGCTCGTTCGGCAAGTGTTTGGCGATGGCGCTCGCAACGGTGAGGCCGCCGACGCCGGAGTCGAAGATCGCGATGGGGGCGTCGTTCATGACGAGGCTGGCAACCAGAGCCCGGTGGCGAAAGAGAGGCCGATCTGGAAGTAAAGCTGCAATACGAGGCCCAACATCGCAGTGCTGGCCGCCACGCTCCAGCCGGCGTCGAGTGCGCTTTGGGCGGTGTAGAAGCGGTAGTAGAGCGTGAACATCAAGGCCAGCAGGTTCAGATCGATGGCGACACCGGCCGAGATCAAGCCAGCTTGGAAGAGCAGGAATGCCGGCATGTTGACCAGATAGATAACAACCGTGCCCCAATTGTGCGCGATGATGAGGGCGCTATAGCGCTGCGCCAACCCCAGAAAGCGGAGCACGACGATCATCGCGAGCGGGAAGATCATCCACTGGAAGCAGAGCGCCACGGTCGAGAAGGCGGCGTCGCTGTAGCCGTAGCTTGGGTTCAGCGCTTCCTTGCCGTCCGCGATGCGGGCGGCGTCGGAGATGTTGTTGGCGATGATGTCGGTGATGATGTTCATCGGCGCGACGAGCGGGATTGCCCAGAACGAGCGGAAGAAGCCTTCGACCGTGAGGTCGAACTTGTCCCAGGCGCGGTTGTTGCGCGTGACGAGATCGAAGGCCGCGTCGAGCGAGCGGCCGACATAGGCGAAGGTCACGCTCACGCGGCGCCTTTCTCGAAATACGCGGTCAAGATCGCTTCATAAATTTTGGTCAGGCGTTCGAGATCGTCGAGGCTCACGCGTTCGTCCGTCTTGTGCATGGTTGTGCCGGCAAGGCCGATCTCGGCGACGGGGCAGTGCTTGTGAATGAAGCGCGCGTCCGAGGTGCCGCCTGTGGTCGAGAACTGCGGCTTGTCGCCGGTGGCGCCGGTGACCGCGTTCGCCAGCAATGCGGTGAATGCGCCTTGCTTGGTCAGGAACGGATGGGCGCCGCGGGTGAATTTGACTTCGTAGCCAAGGCCAAACGGCTTCAACGCCGTGTCGCATTCGCCGGTAATCCAGGCTTCGAGACCTTCGGCAGTTTGTTCGGTGTTGAAGCGAATGTTGAACGTCGCGCGCGCTTCGCCCGGGATCACGTTCGTGGCGGGGTTGCCGACATCGACGGTGGTGATCTCGAGGTTCGAGCGCTGGAACTCGGCGTTGCCGTTGTCGAGTTTGCGCGCGGTCAGACGTTGCAGCACGGCAACGAGACCTGGGATCGGATTCTTCGCGCGGTCGGGATAGCCGACGTGGCCCTGCATGCCCTTGATGCGCAGGTTGCCGGTCAGGCTGCCGCGGCGGCCGATCTTGATCGTGTCGCCAGCGGCGAAGTCCGCCGTCGGTTCGCCGACGATGCAGTGATCGATGCGTTCGCCATTGGCTTGCATCCATTCGAGTACGCGGACCGTGCCGTCGACGGCGGGGCCCTCTTCGTCACCGGTGATGAGCAGGCTGATCGAGCCGCGGTTGCGGTGGCGCTCACCCAACCGTGCGACGGCGGCGACGAAGGCCGCGATCGCGCTCTTCATGTCGGCGGCGCCGCGGCCGAAAAGCGTGCCGCCTTCGACGGCGGCGGCGAACGGATCGAAGCGCCAGGTCGAAGTGTCGCCCGGCGGTACGACGTCCGTGTGGCCGGCGAAGCCAAAATTCGGGCCTGCCGTGCCGAGGCGCGCGTAGAGGTTTTCGATGCGCGGACCGCCGCTGTCGAAGGCGAGGCGCGTGCATTTGAACCCCAGTGCACTCAACGCGCGTTCGAGCACGCCAAGCGCGCCGGCATCGTCGGGCGTGACGCTACGGCAGCGGATGAGGTCTTTCGCCAACGGCAGCGGGTCGGCGAAGCGCGTGCGCTCTTGTGTTTCCATGGGCGCGATTTAGAACCGGCGGCAACAGCGGGTCAACGAACATGACCCGGTTAACGGCGAGGAAACATGGGACGGCTCAGCGGTAAAGTTGCGGTGATCACAGGCGGCGCCTCCGGCATCGGTCGCGGCACGGTCGAACTGTTCGTGCGGGAAGGCGCCAAAGTCGTCGCGGCCGACATCCAGGACGACAAAGGCGCGCGGCTAGAGGAGGAGCTGGGCAAGGCGGTGCGCTATGTCCGCTGCGACGTGATGCGCGAGGCGGATGTGAAGGGGGCGATCGATCTGGCAGTGAAGTCATTCGGGCGGCTCGATTGCTTGTTCAACAATGCCGGGTCGCCGGGGCCGCTCGAGAACGCGGAGACTGTGACGGCGGAGGGTTTTGACTCGGTCATGCATCTGCATGTGCTCTCCGCGATGTTTGGGATGAAGCACGCCGTGCCGATCATGCGGGCGCAGGGCGGCGGGTCGATCATCTCGACGGCGTCGATCGCGGGTCTGCAGAACGGGTTCGGGCCTTTGCTCTATTCGGTGGCGAAGGCTGCGATCGTGCACATGACGACGGTCGCGGCGGCGCAGCTGGGGCCGATGAATATCCGGGTGAACTGCATCTGTCCGGGGCTGATCGCGACGCCGATCTTCGCGAAGGGGATTGGGCTGGCGACGCAAGTGGCAGATCAGACGGTGACAGCGGTGAGCTCGGTCATGAGCAAGTCGCAGCCGATTCCGTCCGCGGGTTTACCGGCGGATATTGCGGAGGCGGCGCTTTATCTCGCATCGGATGGATCGCGTTTCGTCAACGGGCATGCGTTGGTGGTCGACGGCGGGATTACTGTTGGGCCGACGGGCGAGGCGCAAGCGAACGTCTACGCGCCGTTGGTTCAAGCGATGGGGATCGATCCTGTGGCGCTGCAGCAGATGATGGGGCCGCAATCGTGATCATCGTCGCCGGTACCGTGCGGATCGATCCTACGAAGCTCGTGGCAGCGCGGGAGATCATGGATCGCATGATCAATGCGTCGCGGGCGGAGGACGGGTGCCTCGATTATTCGTACTCGGTCGATGTGCTGGACCCGAGCGTCGTGCACGTGTTTGAAGCGTGGCGCGACATGGAAACGCTGCAGCTGCACTTCAAGATGCCGCATCTGGCGGAGTGGCGCGCGGCGTGGCCGTCGTTCGGCATTTCGGACAGGAAGCTGCATATCTATGAAGTGAGTGGGACGTCGCCGCTGTAAGGAAGTAAGAAGGGTTCACCACCCGCCTACGCCAAGGCTTCGGCGGGCAGGTGTCGGCGCGTGTGGTGCGGGCCGAATTGCTCACGCGAAGCCGCGAAGAGCGCGAAGACAAGACGCGAATCCACTCATCGGCGCGAAGCGCCATTGCAACGTTTGACAGAGCCTTGCGGCGCGCGAAGCAACAGGTTTCGCGCCTTATCTTCGCGCTCTTCGCGGCTTCGCGTGAGACATGTCAGCGGTGACGCGCAACAAATGTTCGACGTTCAGGCCGAGCGTCTGGTGTCGTTCGTGGCTTAGGGGTGAGCTACTTCTCGAGCGCGGCGACCAAATCGGCGAGGGCGGCTTTGGCGAAGAGGTACATGTTTTCGACGCGGTCGGTGATGTTGGTGCGGAGCGTGCGGGTGCTGGGGTGCGGCCCCGCGACGGCGAGGCACGTGTGGCCTGCGGGGTCGCCGTAGCCGTTGCCGGTTGGGCCTGCGGCGCCTGTTTCGGCCAGGCCCCATTCGACGCGGTGTTTGGTGCGGATCGTTTCGGCGAGGAACGCGGCGTAGGGCTCGCTCGACGAGCGCATGCCGATAATGCTGTCGCGTTCGAGATTGAGCAGGCCTTTGAAGGCGCGCGCGGAATAGATGACGCCGCCGCCCGCGTAGTAGACCGAGGCGCCGGCCTGCGCGAGGAGTGCGGCCGAGATCAACCCGCCGGCGGAAGATTCGGCAACGGCGATGCGCTCGCCGCGCTGTTTCAGCAGCGCTGCAGCTTTGGCGCCCATGTCGGCGAGATTGCGGGTCATGGCTTGGTTCTCGTTTCGTGAGATTGAATGCGTTGCTGCCGACATTAGAGATTAAACGCCAAGAACGCCAAGAGGCTCATGCCACCCGCGCGCGTTAGCGCGCTATCTCACGTTGATGACAGACGCTGCGCGCCAATAACCCACATGAGCATCTTGGCGTTCTTGGCGTTTCAATTCTCTTCTTGCGGCTTGGCCTCGTGGCGTGAATCCTGCCAAACTCGAAGCTGTGTCGTCATTTCAGGATATGTCCCATGGCCAAAGTCTACGATCAGATCGATGAAAAGCTTGCTGCATTTATCGGTCGGCAGAAGATGTTCTTCGTCGCCACCGCGCCGTTGTCGGGGGAGGGGCATGTGAATGTCAGCCCGAAGGGGTATGACGCGTTCAAGATCATCTCGCCCAAGCGTGTCGCCTACCTCGATCTCGGCGGGTCGGGGATCGAGACGGTGGCGCATGTGCGCGAGAACGGGCGGATCACGATTATGTTCTGCGCGTTCGAGGGGCCGGCGCTGATCCTTCGGCTCTACGGCAAGGCGTCCGTCATGCAATTCGACGCGCCGGGTTTCGAGGCTGAGCTTAAGACGTTTCCCGTCGAACTGAGCAAGGCGCGCAATATCGTCTATGTCGATGTCGAGCGTATTGCCGACAGCTGCGGTTGGGGCGTGCCGTTCTACGAGTTCAAGTCGGAGCGCGATCAGTTGAGGCGCGCGATCGATCACCGCACGCAGGACGAATGGGCGGAGCGGCGCTACACCGCGAACGCGGAGAGCATCGACGGGCTCACCGGATTGGTCAGGGCTGCGAAGGGTTAGCGGCTAGATCCGGTTCAACGGGATCTTGAGATAGCTGGTGCCGTTCGACTCCGGTGGGGGCAGATCGCCGGCGCGGATGTTCACTTGGATCGAGGGCAGGATCAGCACCGGCATCGCGAGCGTCTTGTCGCGTGCGGTACGCATGGCGACGAAGGCGTCCTCGCTGACGGCGTCGTTGATGTGGACGTTCTTCGCGCGCTGCTCGGCGACGGTGGTTTGCCAGGCGTAGGCGTCGCGGCCGGGCGCCTTGTAGTCGTGGCACATGAAAAGGCGGGTCTGCGGCGGCAGCGATAGGATCTTCTTGATCGAACGATAGAGCGCGCGAGCGTCGCCGCCGGGAAAGTCCGTGCGGGCGGTGCCGTAGTCCGGCATGAACAACGTGTCGCCGACGAAAACCGCATCGGCGATCTTGTACGCGATGCAGGCTGGGGTGTGGCCGGGGGTAAACAACACCTCGATCGACAGGTCGCCCAAGGCAAGCTTGTCGCCGTCTTTCGCGAGGCGGTCGAATTCGCGGCCATCGGCGGACGTTTCGCGTTGGTTGAAGATCGGGGCGAAGGTCTTTTGCACGGTTGTGATGTGTTCGCCGATCGCGATTTTGGCGCCGGTCTTGCCGCGCAGGTAGGCGCCGGCCGACAGATGGTCCGCGTGTGCGTGGGTTTCGAGGATCCACGCGATGGCGATGCCGGATTGCTTCGCTGCCGCTAGCACAGCGTCCGCGGAGCGGGTCGCTGTTCGGCCCGATTTGGGATCGTAGTCCAGCACGGGGTCGATCACGGCGCCCGTGCGCGTGGCGGGATCGGATACCAGATAGGTAACGGTGAACGTCGCCTCGTCGAAAAAGGCCTGGATTTGCGGTTGCATCGAATTTCCTCCGTTGGCTTGACTTATATATTAGAGATCTCTAAATTAGCAAGTACTGAAATGAGAGCAAATTCATGAACGCCTTCAACCCACGCGAACTGAAAGCGATGCAGGCCAACGCCGGTGCAGCGGTCGACGTGCTTCGCGCTCTGTCGCACGAGACCCGTTTGATGGTTCTTTGCCGGTTGGGGCAAGGTGAAATGTCCGTGGGCGAGCTCAACGACGCTGTGGCTTTGAGCCAATCTGCCTTGTCGCAGCATTTGGCGAAGCTTCGGACAGAGGGCTTGGTCGCCACGCGGCGCGAGGGGCAGACAATCTTCTACCGGATTGCCGATGAACGGGTGGTGCAGCTCATCACCGCGTTGCACGACATCTTTTGCAAACCTTCGAAGGAACGAAAATGATGATTGAGACGAACACTTGCGGGTTCACCGCGCTCAAGCCTGCCGAGGCCAAGCGGCTGCTCGACGAAGGGCGGGCCATCCTGGTCGACATTCGCGATCCGAACGAATACGCGCGCGAGCACATTCTCGGCGCGCGGCTGGTACCGCTCGGCAGTCTCGATACGCATGACTTCGATCGTGACCGTGCGGCGGGCAAGGCTGCGATCTTTCAATGTCAGAGCGGGCGGCGTACGGCGATGAATGCGGCGCGGTTGGTGGCTGCGGGATTCAAAGACACCTATGTGATCGAGGGCGGACTAAACGGCTGGCGCGCGGCGGGTCTGCCTTCGCACGTCGATCGCGCGCAACCAATCGAGATGCAGCGCCAGGTGCAGATCACGGCGGGTAGTTTGGTGTTGCTCGGCGTGGTGCTGGCTGCGGTCGTGTCGCAGTGGTTCGTGCTCCTGAGCGGCTTCGTCGGCGGCGGACTGGTCTTCGCCGGGGTGAGCGGAACATGCGCCATGGCCAATCTGCTCGCGTATATGCCGTGGAACCGGCCGCGGGCGGTGGCGGCGTGAGTTTCGATCCGACGTTTGCCGACCTCCTTGCGGTGCTGTCAGGCAGTGTCGTCGGGTTGACGTTGGGCGTCGTCGGTGGCGGGGGATCGATCTTAGCGGTTCCGCTGCTGCTCTATGTGGTGGGGGTGAGCAATCCCCATGTCGCGATCGGCACGAGTGCGCTTGCGGTTTCGGCGAATGCGTTTGCCAATTTGATCGCCCACTCGCGCGCCGGCAACGTGAAGTGGCCTTGCGCGGTGGTCTTCGGGCTCTCGGGCGTGACCGGTGCGTTCATCGGGTCTACGCTGGGCAAAATGGTCGACGGGCAGCGGTTGCTGTTCGTGTTCGGCTTGGTGATGGTGGCGGTCGCGCTTGCGATGTTGCGACCGCGGCAAAGCGAGGGCGATCCGAGTGTGAGGATCACGCCCGCGATCGCTGTGCGGTTGGTCGGAATTGGTTTGTTGACCGGGTTGCTTGCGGGGTTCTTTGGGATCGGGGGCGGTTTTTTGATCGTGCCCGGCATCATGCTCGGCAGCGGCATGGCGATGCTGAACGCGGTCGGTTCGTCGTTGTTTTCGGTCGGCGTGTTCGGGCTCACCACCGCCAGCACTTATGCGATGGACGGCCTTGTTGATTGGCGGGTCGCGGGCCTGTTCATCGCCGGCGGAATCTTGGGTGGGCTCGGCGGGCTGGTACTCGCACAACGGCTGGCAACGCAGAAAGGGCTGCTCAATCGGCTTTTCGCGGGGTTGGTTCTGATGGTCGCCGCGTATGTGCTGTGGCGGAGTGCCGCCGCTTGAGCGCCCGCTAATCCCGCAGCAGTTCGTTGATGCTCGTCTTTGATCTCGTGCGTTCGTCGACGGTTTTGACGATGACGGCGCAGTAGAGTGAGGGTTTGTTCGCAGCGCCCGGCATGGTGCCGGCGACAACCACCGAATAGGGGGGTACGCGGCCTTGGTGGATTTGGCCGGTGGCGCGGTCGACGATTTTGGTCGATTGGCCGATGAAGACGCCCATGCCGATCACCGCGCCTTCGCCGACGATGACGCCTTCGGCGACTTCACTGCGGGCGCCGATGAAGCAGTTGTCTTCGATGATGACGGGGTTTGCCTGCAGCGGCTCAAGCACGCCGCCCAGGCCCGTGCCGCCGGAGATGTGGCAGTTCTTGCCCACTTGCGCGCAGGAGCCGACCGTTGCCCAAGTGTCGATCATCGTGCCTTCGCCGACATTCGCGCCGACATTGATGAAGCAGGGCATCAGCACCGCGCCCCTAGCGACGAAGGCCGAGTGGCGGACGATCGCGCCAGGGACGGCGCGGAAGCCGGCGCGGGCAAAGTCGGCGTCGGTCCACTTGGCGAATTTCGACGGTACCTTGTCGTACCAATGCGCGCCGCCGGGGCCGCCGGGGATCGGCTCCATCGGGTTCAGGCGGAACGACAGCAGGACCGCCTTCTTGATCCATTGATGGGTGTGCCATTCGCCGGACGCTTTTTCGGCGACGCGGAATTCGCCGCTGTCGAGCGCGATCAGCGTTTCCTCGACGGCTTTGCGCGCCGCGCCCTGGGTTGCGGGCGAAATCGTGTCGCGCGCCTCCCAGGCTTCGTCGATCGTGATCTGCAGTTTGGTCCAGCTCATCAGGGGCTCCGAAGGCGAATGGTGGTCAAGAATTTGGCGAGGTCGTCGGTCTTGAAATGCACGTGCGGCGCGCCTTCCGGTGCCTCGCCCCAACCGCGGACGGCCGGGTCGGCATGGCCGTCGGCGCTGCGCACCAGTACGGTCGTCATACCCAACTCGTGCGCCGGGGCCAAGTTGCGATCGAGATCCTCAAACATCGCAGCGCGCTTTGGTTCGATCGCGTGCTTGACGACGAAGCGCTCAAACGTTTCCAGGCGTGGCTTGGGGATGAAGTCGGCGTGGACGATGTCGAAGATGTCCTCGACGTGGTCGTGGATGCCGATGCGGTCGAGCACGCGGGTCGCGTGCGCCACGGTTCCGTTCGTGAATACGAGCCGCCGGCCGGGCAGGCGCTGCAGCGCGTCGGCCAAGGCTTCGTTCGGCGGCACGACGGAGACGTCGATATCGTGGACGAAGTTCAGGAACTTCTCCGGCTTGATGCCGTGGATTTTCATGAGACCTGACAGCGTCGTGCCGTGATCGCGATAGTACTGCTTCTGCAGGCGATAGGCCTCGTCGCCGTCGACCTGCAGCAGCTCGGAGATGAAGGCGCGCATTTTAACGTCGATCTGCGCGAACAGATTGCAAGAGGGCGGATAGAGCGTGTTGTCGAGGTCGAAGACCCAAACGTCGATGGCGGTGAAATCGGGTGCGGTTTGGGGCATGGCCGGGCGCGGAATAGCGCGATCCGGTGTCTCATCGCAACCGAATGTTAACCACCTCAGGCAAAGCGGCCTTAAATCGGCGGCGCTTATCCTCACCGATGATTTCTGGGTGGGGCAGGTCATGCTGAAGCGGTTGATCAGCAAGATTACGGACAGCGCGCCGAAAGGGCCGATGTCCTATGAGGAGGCGCGCGCGTCGCTGGAGACGCACGCCCACAATGCGCGCCGCTATTTGGCCGGGCGGCCGGATGTGGAGCCCGAGATTCTCTACTACCTCGCCACGGACGAGTCGCAAGAAGTGCGCCGGCTTGTGGCCGCGAACCCGGCGACGCCGCATCAGGCGAACAAGATTCTGACGGGCGACGACGCGGACGAGGTGCGCTGCGAGCTTGCGCGCAAGATCGGACGCTTGCTGCCGGGCATGGGACCCGATGAAAGCGAGCGGGTGCGGGCGCTCGCGATCGAAGTGATGGAGCGTCTGGCAAACGACAGCCTGCCGCGGGTGCGCGCCATCCTCGCGGAAGAGATCAAGTCGTCGGACAAGGTGCCCGCGCATATCGTGCAGCAGCTGGCGAACGATCTTGAGATCATCGTCTGCGCGCCTGTGCTCGAATATTCACCGCTGCTGTCGGATCAGGATTTGGTCGAGGTGATTGCGGCGGCCCGCGTCGAGGGCAGCTTGGCTGCGATCGCGCGGCGGAAGTCGGTGAGCGAGCCCGTGGCGGATGCGATCGTGGCGACTCTGGACGTTTCGGCGATCGCGACGCTGCTTGCCAATTCAAATGCGCAGGTGCGCGAGGAAACACTCGATCGCGTGATCGAACATGCGGCCGAGATCGAGGCTTGGCATCAGCCGGTCGTGATGCGCGCGGAGCTTTCGGTGCGTGCGATGCGGCGGATTGCGGGGTTCGTCGGGGCGTCGCTGCTAAGCTTGCTGTGCGAACGTAACGGCGTCGATGCGGAAACGAAATCGCATCTGAACAAGAAGCTGCGCGAGCGGCTTGACGAGGAAGGCACGACCTCGGACACCGGCTCGGCCGACGACAGTGCGAAGGCGCAGGTCGAGGCGGCGCGGGCGAAAGGCGAGTTGAACGACGAGTTCCTGATCGAGGCGGCCGAGAACGGCGAGAAGCGTGTCGTCGCGTGGGCGCTTGTGGCATTGACGAAAGTCGAGAAGGCGATCGTCGACCGGATTTTGATCAGTCAGTCAGGCAAGGCCATTACGGCGCTTGTTTGGCACGCGAAGCTCGCGATGCGCGTGGCGGTGAAGGTTCAAACCGGAGTCGCGCGTCTGCCGGCG
Organism: uncultured Flavobacteriaceae bacterium; assembly: GCA_964547645.1. Taxonomy (GTDB): domain Bacteria; phylum Pseudomonadota; class Alphaproteobacteria; order Micropepsales; family Micropepsaceae; genus SZUA-430. The sequence continues at coordinate 15,236 of CAZJOM010000057.1, read as the reverse complement.
TCAAAGATGGTGATGGCGCGCGACGGCGTCGACTTTCCGCTGCCGGTCGACGAGTTGAAGTGGCACCTGACCTATTTCGGGGTCACGTTGGAATAGCTACTGCGCGGGCGGTTCGGCGGGCGGCGTCTCGCTGCGGCCGGCAAACTCGAAGGTGATGCCGGGGCGGCCGCCGGTGTCGATCTGCAGGAAGCCGGTGCTGACGGAGCCGCTGCCTTTGCAATCCTTCACGTCGGCCATGTCGAAGCTGGAGTCGCGGGTGCAGAATTGCTTCGTGCCGCCCCAGGTTTCGGCGACGCCTTCTGACTTGTCGGCGGCCGCGAAGGCGTAGACGTACTGATCGGTCAGGCGGTCCTTGATCACCTTCTCGCATTGGCCGGGCTGCAGGCGCCACCAGCCCATGCTGTGCGTCTTCGTTCCCGATTCAAGGCCTAAGGCCGACCAGATGATGTCTTGCGTGCGATTGCAGAAGGTGAGGCCCGCGGAGGCTTGCACGCGCGAGGCTTCGGCGAGGAGTTTGTTGTAGAGCCCCGTCGCGTCCGACGGGCTCGCGCCGAGTGCGGTGCGGGCCTGGCTGAGCGCTTCGTTGAACTTCGGGCCGGCGACGCCGTCGATCGCGCCTTGGAAGCGGCCGAGGTCGCTGAGCAGGCGCTGAAGGCCGGCGATGCGGGCTTGCTCGGCCGACTTGTAGTTCGCGGCTTCGGTCAGCGTCGTCGTCCACGCGGCTTTGCCGTTGGTCTCGACCTTGGCGAAGCCTTGGCTCTCGTAGCCGGGGCCGCATTGGTCGGAGCCGTCGCTGGTCGCTTGGAATGTGCCCTTGCCGGTGCAGAGCGTCTGTGTGCCGCCCCAAGTGCGGATCGGGCCGGTGTGAGCGAAAGACGAGCGCGCGAAGCTGTAGTAGACAGGTTGCGTGAGCGCGCCTTTGATGATCACGCGGCACTCGCCGGCGGGGATTACCCACCAGCCGCGCGTCGCCCAGAGACCGCCATTCCTGATACCGACAGCGACTGAGGTCGCGTAAGAGGTGCGGTTACAGAACGTGTAGTCGCTGGTCGCGCTCTTCGCAGCGCGGTCGGGCTGGGTGCCACCGGCGGCGGGTGTGGCGCCCGGCGCGGTGACAATGCGGGGTTTGGCCGACTTCGGCTTCGTCGATGGGTTCAACTCGGCGCCGGGCGTCATCGGCATTACGACGGGACGCGAGGGCTGGGAGGCTGGTGGGTCTTGCTGCGCCAAGGCGATGCCCGATGCAAGCATCAGGGCGACGCCCGCCGGCAGCGCGATAGCTCGCGAAAATTTGGCCGTCACTTCAAGCCTTTACAAACACGCGTTAGCTCAGCCCTTGACGATCATGGTGCCTGCGCCGTGCTCTGTAAACAGTTCGATGAGCAAGACATGTTGAACACGGCCGTCGAGGATGACCGCGGCGCTCACCCCACGCTCGGCCGCGTCGATGCAAGTCTCAACTTTCGGGATCATTCCGCCGGAAATCGTGCCGTCTGCGATCAGAGCGCGCGCCTCGGTTGTGGTGAGGCGCTCGATCAAATTGCCGTTGCGGTCCATGACGCCCGGCACATCGGTCAGGAGGAGCAGGCGGTCGGCGTGCAGGGCACCCGCTACGGCGCCGGCTACCGTGTCAGCGTTGATGTTGAACGTCTCACCGGCCCTGCCGACGCCGACCGGCGCGATGACCGCGATCATGTCCGAGCGCACGATCGTCTGCAGAACTTCGGTATTGATCTGTTCCGGTTCACCGACGAAGCCGAGGTCGACGACCTCGTCCTTGCCGGTGGCGGGATTGTGCTTCGTTTTGAGAAGCTTTTTGGCGACGATGAGTTGACCGTCTTTGCCCGAGAGACCGACCGCCTTGCCGCCCGCGTGATTGATCGCCGAGACGATCTGCTTGTTGATCGTGCCGGTGAGGACCATTTCGACGACGTCGATTGCAGCCTGATCGGTGACGCGCAGACCGTCGATGAAGTTCGACTTGATCTCAAGGCGCTTCAACATCGCGCCAATCTGCGGTCCGCCGCCATGGACGACGACGGGCTCGATGCCGGTTTGACGCATGAGCACGATGTCTTGCGCGAAGTGTGCGGCGACGCCGTCTTCGCCCATCGCGTTGCCGCCGTACTTCACGACCACCGTCTTTTGATCGTAGCGCAGGATGTGCGGCAACGCTTCGGTCAGCACGCGCGCGGTGGCGCGCCACTTTGCCAACTGACGCAGATTCTGGACGCGATCGTCCTTGCCTTGGAAGTTTGGGTCGTCGGGTCCGGAACTCATGCGCGCCCTGGGTGTTAACGGCGGGCCTTATAACGTGTTTCGGCAAGCTCTGCGAGATGGGCGCGAAGCTCGGGAATGCCCAATCCGGTCTCGGCCGAGGTGGCGAACACGTCAGGATGGGCGGAGGTGAACGTTGCCGCCAACTGCGTGGCGTCGTTAACCGCCTTGGCGGCGTCGGTCAGGTTCAGCTTGTCGATCTTGGTCAAGACGACAATGAAGGAGGCCGCGACACCGGCCAGCATCGCCATCGCATCGCGATCGTTTTCGTTGGCGCCGTGGCGCGCGTCGATCAGAAGGCAGACGCGCTTCAATTGCGGGCGGCCCCGCAAATACGCTTCGATCAGGCGGCGCCATTCATAGGCCATCTGCTTCGGTACTTTGGCGAAGCCGTAGCCCGGCAAGTCGGCAATCGTGATCCGGCCGCCAAGTTCGAATAGGTTGATGTCGCGGGTGCGGCCCGGCGTGTTGGACACGCGCGCCAGCGTCTTTCTGTTCGTCAGCGCGTTGATCAGGCTCGACTTGCCGACGTTCGAGCGGCCGGCGAAGGCGATCTCCGGCAACTTTGTCGGCGGCAGGTCGGCGAATACCTTCACCGGGCGCAGGAACTTACAGTCCTGCGCGAAGAGCATTCGGCCGTGTTCGAGGCGTTTGCTCACCCGCTGGCCGATTTGCCGCCAAGCCAGGTCGGTCGCTTGAAGTTGTCGAAGAGTTCGATCGGCACGTTCAAGCGGCGCATGATCACGTATTGCTGCATGATCGAGAGCACGTTGTTCACGGTCCAATAGATCACGAGGCCGGCCGAGAACTGCGCCATCATGTAGGTGAACATGATCGGCATATACGACATCACTTGTTGTTGTACCGGATCGCCGGCGGGCGGGCTCATCTTCATCTGGACCCACATCGTGATGCCCATCAGGAGCGGCCATACGCCGATATGCAGCCAGGTTGGGACCACGAACGGCAACAGACCGAACAGGTTGACGAACGACGTCGGGTCGCCCGCTGCCAAGTCTTGGATCCAGCCGAAGAACGGCGCGTGCCGCATTTCGATGGTGACGAACAGGACCTTGTAGAGCGAGAAGAAGATCGGGATCTGCAGCAGGATCGGCAGACAGCCCATCATCGGGTTGATCTTTTCGCGCTGGAACAAAGCGAGCTGCTCCTGCTGGAGCTTCACGCGGTCGTCTTTGTAGCGCTCCTGAATTTCCTTAATTTGCGGCTGGACCTTCTTCATCTTGGTCATCGACTCGTAAGAGCGATTGGCCAGCGGGAAGAACAGAATTTTGAGCGCGATCGTGAGCAGGATGATTGCGACGCCGAAGTTGCCGACGACCTTGTTGAACCAGTCGAGCGCTTTGAAAATCCAATAGGTGAAGAACGAAAACCAGCCCCAATCGACGGTCATGTCGAAGCGCTGAATGTTCAAGTCGCGCTGATACTGCTCGATCAGCGAGACGACTTTGGCGCCGGCAAAAATGTGGTGAGTGACGGTTGCGCTGGCATTGGCGGCGACATTGCGGGCGCCAAGGAGGTAGTCGGCGCGAAACAGTTCGCTGGTGCCTGCGGCTGCGCGCGAGAAGCGGCCGGTGAATTGCTCGTTCTGCGGCGGGATCAGGGTTGCGATCCAATATTTGTCGGTGAGGCCAAGCCAGCCGCCGGTGCTGTCGAGCTTCAGTTCGCCCTTCTCGTATTCGCGGACTTCGGAATAGGTCGTCTTGTCCTGCAGGCGGCCTTGTAGAACGCCAAGCAGACCTTCGTGGATCAGCCAGTTCGTGGTGTGCTTCGGTTCGCCGTCGCGGGTTACCACTGCATAGGGATAGAGTGTGACAGGTGCGGCTGAGGTGTTCTCGACCTTATCCGTGATCGTGAACATATAGTTCGCGTCGATGGCGACCGTGCGCGTGAACTTCAGGCCTTGCCCGTTGTCCCACGTGAGCGTGACCGGGGCGGCGGGCGTGAGCTTGTCGCTGGAGGCGGTCCAGACTGTATTGGCGTCCGGCACAGGCGTGGCGGAGCCCGGAGCATGGGTCCAGCCCACTTCAGCAAAGGTCGCACCGGTCGAGCCTTGCGGCGCGAGGAAGACGATCTCCGGGCTCTTCGGATCGATGGTTTCGCGGTAGTCGCGCAGACGCAGGTCGTCGATCACGGCGCCGGTCAGCTTAATCGAACCATCGACCTTGCCGTTGTCGAAGTGCAGGCGTGCGCCGCCGGCTGCAATCACCGCTTCACGGGGCTGGTTGCCACCAGCGACCAGCGGTGTGCTGGGGGCGCCGGGTGCTGCGGGTGTTCCCGGCACAGGCGCCGTGGTTTGCGTTTGCTGCTGTTGCTGTTTGGCGGCTTCGATGGCCGCGCGCTGACGCGCTTGCTGGGGACCCAGAACGAAGTATTGCCAGGCAATCAGGATGACCGCGCACAGGATCATCGCCAGGATGAGGCCGCCGTTGTCTTGTTGTTTGTTCATCGGCCAATCTCAGCGTGATGGTGGTGCGCGCATTTTTCAGGCACGGGATCGAAGCCTTCGCTGCCGCCGAGCCACTTCACAGGGTGGCAACGCGAGAGGCGGCGCAGCGTGAGCCAGGCGCCTTTGACCGCGCCGTGTTTTTCGATCGCTTCGAGGGCGTAGGCGGAACAGGTCGGCTGATAGCGGCAGACGGGGCCGAGCAGCGGCGAGAGCGCATAGCGATAGGCATGGATCGGCGCCTGCGCGAGCCGTTTGGCGGCAAGCAGGAACCACTCGGCAATCGTCATTGCTCCTCCGCTTTTGGGGGGCGGCCCCCATGTACCTTGCGGAGAGCCTGCTTCAGATCTTCGATCAAGGCCGCGAACGGGCGTTTTGCCGTCGCCTCGCGACCGATCAGAACATAGTCATGCCCGGCATTGCCATAAAGGGGCAGCACGGCGCGGACCACCTCGCGCAAGCGCCGTTTCACGCGATTGCGGACCACGGCGGAGCCTAATTTCTTGGTGGCGGTGAAGCCGACGCGAATGCCCTCATTCGGCTCCGGCGACGCCGCGGATTGCAGCACCAGGCCGGGCGAGGCCCATTTGCGGCCGCGTGCGAGGCGCAGAAAATCGGCGCGTTTGAGGAGACGCGACACTTTGACCTTAGGGGTAGGCGTGCCGGTTCCGGCCACGCGGGATAGTCGGCCTTAAGCCGACAGGCGCTTGCGACCGTGCGCGCGGCGGCGGGCAAGGACCTTCTTGCCGTTGAGCGTGGCTGCACGCGAACGAAAGCCGTGGCGGCGCTTTCTGACGATCTTTGACGGCTGATAGGTGCGCTTCACGGCACAGGTCCTTCGGGCATGCGGCTTTGATTGAGCGGGCGCATATAGGGAATTCACGGCCCCAAGTCAAATCTTGAAGGGTTACCAAGGGCTTGGGTGCGTCACATCGGACCAACGAAGCTGTTATCCGGCGGTGAGGTGGGGTGCATGGCATAAGCGGCAGGCCGAATCCACTAGGATCGCCTGCCCATGAACCGGATAGTCTTCGCGCTTCTGATCGCGTGTTTATCGTTGGCTCCGGCGCGTGCGCAGGAACTCGATCAATACTTTGCCACCAATAACGCGGCTTCTACGATGACCGTCGATCACAGCGCTTGGGACCGATTGCTTGGCGCCTATGTTGTCGCCTCGCCCGATGGGATCAACCGATTTGCCTATGGGCGGGTGAGTACTTCCGACAAAAAGGCGTTGAAGGCTTATCTCACGGCGCTGCAGGGCGTGAAGGTAACGGCGCTAAAGCCCGACGAGCAGCGGGCGTTTTGGATCAACCTCTATAACGCGTTGACGATCGACGTCGTGCTCGATCGCTATCCGGTCAAGACGATCAAAGACATTTCGCTCGGCGGCGGGTTCTTCTCGTCGGGGCCATGGAAGGCGTCACTCGTGACTGTCGAGGGGCGCAAGCTTTCGCTCGACAACATCGAGCACGATATTCTGCGCAAGGTCTGGAGCGACCCGCGCGTCCACTATGCGGTGAACTGTGCGTCGATGAGTTGCCCGAACTTGTTGGCGAAGGCGTTCACGGGGGCGAGCCTGGATACGATGCTGACGCAGGGCGCGCGCGCATACATCAATCATCCGCGGGGTGTCAGGGTCAGCGGGACGAAGGTTTACCTCTCGCGGATCTACAACTGGTACCGGTCCGATTTCGGGGCCACCGACATGGAGTTGTTGCGGCATTTGGCGGCTTTCGCGGAACCGGTACTGAAAAAGCAGCTTGGCGGCGTGGAGGCGATTGCGGGCTACGACTATGACTGGTCGCTGAATGAGGCTAAGTGATCGGACATGGAAACAAGCGAAACAAAGAAGTCCGGATTGTCGCTGACGCGATTGCTGCCGCTTTTGGTGCTGGGCGGCGGGCTGGTCGCGTTCTTCGCGCTGGGGCTCAACAAATATTTGACGCTCGATCTGCTGAAGGAGAATCGCGAGGTTCTCAAGAGCTGGGTGCATGATCATAAGACCGAAGCCGTGGTGATGTTCATCATGGCTTACATCGTCGTCGCGGCGTTCTCGTTGCCGCTCGGCGCTTTGTTCAGTATCGCCGGCGGGTTCTTGTTCGGCAGCGTGTTCGGGGCGATGTGGATCGTGATCGGCGCGACGATTGGGGCGACGATACTTTTTCTGATCGCGAAGACCGCGCTTGGCGAGCCGTTGCGGCAGCGTTTCGCGGTGCAGATCAAGGGCATGGAAGAAGGCTTCAAGGCCAATGCGTTCAGCTATCTGATGCTGCTTCGCGTCGTACCGCTGTTTCCGTTCTGGCTCGTCAATTTGGCGCCGGCGTTTCTGGGTGTGTCGGCGGTGACCTTTGTCATTACGACGTTTCTCGGCATTATTCCGGGATCGTTCGTGTTCGCCAGCATTGGGAACGGATTGAATGCTTTGTTCGAGGCGGGCGAGACGCCGGACCTCAGCCTGATGGCCCTGTTATCTCGCCCCGACTTCTACATTCCAATCGTTGGCCTTGCGGTTTTGTCTTTGATTCCGATCGTCTACCGCGCGTTGGCTGCCAAGAAATAGGTCTTACACGATGGCTGAACCACTCAAGGCGGACCTTTGCATCATAGGTGCGGGTTCGGGCGGTCTTTCGGTTGCAGCAGGTGCGGCGCAGCTTGGGCGCAAGGTCGTTCTGATCGAGCGCCACAAGATGGGCGGCGATTGTCTGAACTACGGCTGTGTGCCGTCGAAGTCGCTGATCGCGGCGGCGTCGCATGCGCACGCCATCCGCCGGGCCGGCGAATTTGGTGTCGATGCCGGTCCGCCGAAGGTCGACTTCCCGCGCGTCATGAAGCACGTGCAGGAGGTGATCGCGGCGATCGAGCCGAACGACTCTGTCGAGCGGTTTGAGAAGCTTGGCGTGCGTGTGATCAAGGCCGCGGCAAAATTCGTGTCGGCCACGGAGGTCGAGGCTGGCGAGCAGCGCATCCGGGCCCGACACTTTGTGGTGGCGACCGGATCGGGGCCGTTCAAGCCGCCGATCCCAGGGCTCGATCAGACGCCCTACTTCACGAACGAGACGATCTTCGACAACACGGTCTTGCCGGAGCATCTGATTGTGATCGGGGGCGGACCGATTGGGCTTGAATTGGCGCAGGCGCACAGGCGTTTAGGCGCGCGGGTGACCGTGCTTGAAGCCAAGCAGATCATGCCGAAGGACGATCCGGAAGCGGTTGCGATCGTGCGCGAGTCGCTGGAGCGTGACGGCGTTGTCGTTCGCGAGCAGGCATCGGTCACGGCGGTTGCGAAGACCGACGGCGGCGTTGCGGTCACGATTGCGCGCGCCGGGCACAGCGAAGCGATTGCGGGCACGCACATTCTGCTTGCCGTCGGACGGGTTGCGAATGTCGAGGGGCTGGGTCTTGAGGCGGCGGGGATCAAGTACTCACGGCGCGGGATCGAGGTCGACGCGAGTTTGCGGACGTCCAACTCGCGAGTCTCGGCGATCGGCGACGTTGCGGGCGGGCTGCAGTTCACGCATGTCGCCGGTTATCACGCGGGGCTCATCATCCGCCGCGTTTTGTTCAAGGTGCCGGCCAAGGCGAATACGACAGCGATCCCGTGGGCGACCTATACCGACCCTGAGCTCTCGCATGTCGGCTTGACCGAGGCGCAGGCAAAGGAGAAGGGCTTGAGTGTCAGCGTCGCACGCTGGCCTTTGCACGACAACGATCGTGCTCAAGCGGAACGCGAGACGCATGGCCTCGCCAAGATCGTCGTGTCCGGCGGGCGCGTGGTGGGAGCGACCATCGTCGCTCCACATGCAGGCGATCTGATCATGCCGTGGGTGATGGCGGTCGGGCAGCGCACGAAACTCAGTGCGATGGCTAGCATGGTGGCCGCCTATCCCACGATCAGCGAGATATCGAAGCGGGCGGCCAGTTCCTACTTCACGCCGACCTTATTCTCGGCGCGGACGCGCGCGGTGGTTAAAGTCTTGTCATGGTTTGGATAAGACGCGCGCGCGGCGGTTAACGGCGCGCAGAAGTCTTTCTCCCGTGCAACGAGGCTGTGCTATCCCTCGTTCGGGCGATGGTTGGCACTCTCGATAGGGTTCGGAACTTTTTGCACCGACACTTGGTTGCAAGTTTGTCGGGGCGATTGCTGTTCTTTACGACACTCTTCGTGCTGATGGCCGAGGTGTTGATCTATTTTCCTTCTGCCGCGCGGTACTATCACGACGTCTTGTCGGGGCGATTGGCGGCGGCGCAGATCGCAGTATTGGCACTCGATGAGGTCAAGGACTCCGAGTTGTCGCCGACGCTGCGCAAGGAGTTGCTGGCGAATGCGGGCGTCCGGTTGGTCGCGCTCAAGCGGAACAATACGCGCCGGCTCTATCTCGCCGAGGCGATGCCACCGGGCGACAATGTCGAGATTGATCTGCGCAGTGCGACTTGGCCGGGGCTCGTGTGGGACAGTCTCGACTGCATGATCCTCGGCGGCGATAGGATTTTACGGGTGGTGGGTTTTCCTCGCTTGGGTGCTGGCGACTTCATCGAAATCCTGATCGACGAAGGTCCGGTGCGGAGCGACATGCTCACGTATTCCGTGCGGATTTTGGGGCTGTCTGTGTTGATCGCGTTGGTGACGTCGGCGCTCGTGTTCGCGTCGCTGTTTTTCCTTTTTGTGCGGCCGATGCAGCGGTTGACGCAGTCGATGGTGCGCTTTCAGGAGCGGCCGGACGATGCGCAGCGGATCATGATTCCAAGCCGTCGCGCGGATGAGATCGGGCAGTCGGAACGTGGTCTTGCCGAGATGCAGACGGAGTTGCGCCAGGCATTGCAACAGCGCGAGCACTTGGCGGCGCTTGGCACGGCGGTTGCGAAGATCCAACACGATCTGCGCAACATTTTGGCGAGCGCGCAACTTGCCTCCGATCGTTTGGCGTCGAGTAAGGATCCGACGGTTCAAGTGCTTGCACCGCGCTTGGTGCAATCGATCGACCGGGCGATTGCGCTGGCCACAAATACGCTGAAATACGGCCGCGCCGAAGAAGCCGCGCCGCGGCGCAAGCGGCAGCCGTTGCTGGCGCTCGCGGATGAGGCAATGCATGCGGCGCTGGCGGCGGGCGATGGGCGGACGGGCTGGAGCAACTCGTTCGATCCGCGGCTTGAAGTCGATGCGGACGGCGAGCAGTTGCTGCGCATTATTCTGAACATTGGGCGCAATGCGGTGCAGGCGATCGAGGGACGGCCGGGCGCTGCGATTGCCTTAAGCGCAGTGCGGAACAATGGGATGGTTGCGATCGATATCGCCGACAACGGGCCGGGCATCCCTGAAGAAGCGCGGAAGCACTTGTTCGAGCCGTTCGCGCGCAAGGGGCGCGCGGGCGGTACCGGGCTTGGTCTTGCGATCGCGCGCGAGCTTGCGCGTGGACACGGCGGCGATGTGGTCTTGCTCTCGACGGGACCGCAGGGCACGGTGTTTCGCATCACCATTCCCGATACGGTCGCAGACGCTCCGGCATGAATTCCGACATTCTTTTGGCTGACATCGGCGGCACAAATGTGCGCTTCGCGACGCTGCGCGAGGGGCGGATTGAGGCGGTCGAGGCGTGGCTGACGGCGCTTTATCCGGACATTGCCACGGCCGTTCGGGCGTATGCCGACGTTGCGGGTCGTTCGCTGCCCTTCGCTGGTGCCGCGATTTGTGCAGCGGGACCCCTGATGGGCGATGCGATCGCTCTCACCAATTGCGCGTGGAAGATTTCGGTCGATGAGATCAAGGCGGCGACCGGCGCCGCGCGTGCTGCACTCGTCAACGACTTCGCGGCGGTGGCCTATGCGGTGCCGGGGTTGGATGCCTCGGATGTCGTGCAGATAGGCGGCGGCTCGCCGATAGCGAATGCGCCAAAGGTCGCGCTTGGGCCCGGTACGGGGCTTGGCGTGGCGAGTGTCGTGTCCGACGGGCGTGGTGGCTCGATCGCGATTCCGGGTGAGGGCGGGCATGTCGATCTTGCGCCGACGAACGACCGCGAGATTGCGGTGTTGTTTCAGATGCTGCGCGAGCGCGGGCATGTGGCGCTTGAGGATGCGGTGTCGGGACCCGGGCTAGAGGCGATCTATCTGGCGATCGCGGCGTTGGACGGCTTGTTGGTGAAGTCGAAACCGGTGGCGTCCGACATTGCAAAGGCTGCGCGGGCGAAAGCGGATGCCGCGGCTGTGGAAGCAGTGCAGCTCTTCACCGGCTGGCTTGGCAGCGCGGCCGGAAACTTGGCGCTGACACTTGGCGCAACGGGCGGTGTTTACATCGCGGGTGGGATTGTCGCGCAGTGGGGCGACTTGTTCGACGCGCGATACTTTCGTCATCGCTTCGAGGCGAAGGGGCGGATCAAGCGGTTTCTGGAACCGATCCCCTGCTACGTGGTGACGGCGAAGGACTTGGCGTTCCGCGGGCTCGCAGCCTTGGCGACAGCACGCTGACGTCAGTCTCCGCCGACAGTGCCTTCGCGTCTGGGGTCGGCGGCGGCGTCGAAGCCTTCCTTCGTGACGCGGATGCTGTTCAGGCCGCTGGGCCCAATGCCGTAGTCGGTGACCTTAACATCGTGACCCAGCGCGCGAAGTGCTTCGGCTGAGGCGTCGGGGGTGCGGCCTTGCTCAACTTCGGTGGGTGTGCCGCGGCCGGTCGCGTTCGGCAGCGCCACGGCATCTGCCATCGATAGATTCCAATCTATGAGGCCCATCACGGTCTTCGTCACATAGGGAATGATGCGCGCGCCGCCGGGCGAGCCGACAACGGCGAAGAGGCGGCCTTTGCCGTCGAGGATGATCGTGGGCGTCATCGAGGACATCGGGCGCTTGCCCGCTTGCGGTGCGTTGGCCGTGCGCAGGCCGTCGGTGGTCGGTTCGAAGGTGAAGTCGGTGAGCTGGTTGTTCAGGATGAAACCGCCAGCCATCAGGCGGCTTCCGAACGGTCCTTCGACCGTTGTCGTCATGGCGAGTGCGTTGCCGCGATCGTCGATCAGGCTGATGTGTGCGGTGCCGGGGCGGGCACGATCGGGGTTCGAGAGTTGGCGCAGAATGAGCGTAGCGCCAGCAGGGCGGCCTGGCTTGATCGCGGCGCGATCGACGATCGTTTCGAGCGACAAGACGCGCGCGCGGCTCGCGACGTATTTCGGGCCCAGCAGACCTTGCGTGGGCACGCGGACGAAATCGGGGTCGGCGATGTAAGCGCCGCGGTCGGCATAAGCGACGCGTAACGCCTCGGTCATGAGGTGGATCGCAGGCGCGCCTGTCGGTTCCAATTTGGCGACCTTGAATCGCTCCATCATCTTCAGCGCTTGCAGCATCGTCAGGGCGGAACTTGGCGGGCCCATGGTGCAGAGCTTGTAGGTGCGGTAGGTGCCGCAGACGGGCGGACGTTTCTTTGCCCTGTAGCCAGCCAGATCTTCGAGCGTGAACTTGACGGCGCTGTACGGCGCGTTGCCAACCGCGTTCACGATCGCATCGGCGAGGCGGCCTTTGTAGAAGCCGTCGGCACCTTTGGCCGCGATATCGCGCAGGCTGGCCGCGTAATCCGGATTCTTCAGAATGTCGCCAACTTGCGGCGCCTTGCCGTTCGGACGGAAGTAGGCGGCGGTGGCCGGGACCAGCGGTATGCCTTGATCGCGCTCGATCCCCATCGCCATGCGCGGGCCGACGGGGAAACCGTTCTCGGCCAGTTTGATCGCCGGATCGAAGAGCGTGTTCCACGGCAAGCGTCCGTGTTCCTTGTGCGCCAGCGCCAGCACGGCGATCGTACCGGGGATGCCGACCGAGCGGCCACCCAACACCGCTTCCGGATAGGACATGGGCTTGCCGTCCTTCATGAACATGTCGGGCGTCGCCGAGGCCGGCGCTTCCTCGCGGCCGTCGTAGGTTTCGACGCGCTTCGTCTTGGCGTTCCACATGACGAGGAACGTGCCGCCGCCGATGCCGGAGGATTGCGGCTCGACCAAGCCCATCACAGCTTGGGCGGCAACGGCTGCATCGATGACGCTGCCGCCTTTGCGGAGCATTTCCAGACCCGCGTCGGTCGCGAGCTTGTGTGAGGCGACGATGACGTGTTTGCGGGGCAGGTCGGCCGCAGCGGCTGTCCCCACGATCGCGGCTGCGATCAGGAGGAGCGAATTGCGTACGAGGCGATGCAAGGCTAGCGTGGTTGTCATGGTTCGTCCCGGTTCGCGCAATCTCATCACCGACGTGCACGGCATCAAGGTCGGTAACGCCGAAGATGCATCGGCGATGACTGGTGTTACAGCAATTTTTGCAGAGGGGCGTGCGGTCGGTGCGGCAGATGTTCGGGGCGGGGCGCCCGGCACGCGGGAGACCGAGGCGCTGGTTCCCGAAGGGTTGAACGTCGGGGTCGATGCGATCGTGCTGTCGGGCGGGTCGGTTTACGGGCTCGATGCCGCCGGTGCCGTTACGAATTGGATCGCGCAGGCGGGACGCGGCTACAAGATGGCCGGTGCGCCGATGGTGGCGCCGATCGTGCCGTCTTCGATCCTGTTCGACCTCACGAATGGTGGGGATAAGAATTGGGGCAGTGAGCCGCCGTACCGCAAGCTGGCGCTTCGGGCCTGCGAAGCCCAAGCGTTTCAGTTCAAGTTGGGCAATGCGGGTGCCGGTTATGGCGGGCGGGCTGGGATCTACAAAGGTGGCCTCGGTTCTGCGTCAGCGGTGACGGAGGACGGTTATCAGGTCGGCGCAATCGTGGCGGTGAACTCGTTCGGGTCACCGGTGATGCCTGGGACGTCGGCGCTTTGGGCCTGGCCGTTCGAGCAGGACGGCGAGATGGGTTGGCAGTTGCCGCCGCGCGGCGGCACGGTCGGCATGGACTTTCCCGACGATCTGAAGCGGCCGCCGCAGGCGGGGGCGAACACGACGATCGCAGTGGTGGCCACCAACGCGGTTCTCACGCCGGCGCAGACGAAGCGGGTGGCGATCATGGCGCAGGACGGGATGGCGCGGGCGCTTCGGCCGGTGCACACGCCGGTCGATGGCGATGTGGTCTTTGCGATGGCGACCGGACAAAAGCTGTTGAGCGAGCCGGCGCTGATTCAGGTGGCGCTGCTCGGTTCGATGGCGGCCGACTGTTTGGCGCGGGCGATCGGGCGGGCGGTGTTCGAGGCGGAGTCGCTCGGGCCGTGGGAGAGCTATCGCTCGCGCCACGCCAAGGGTTTTGGCGCGAAATAGCTAGCGCGCGTAGATGCGGACTTCGTGCGATTGCAGGTTCGCGCCGACGGCGTTGAAGAGGCGGATCTTGCCGGCATCGACGCCCAGGGTTGCGAGTGTGGCGGCCACTTCTTGCGCGCGGGCGGTCGATTCCGGCGTCACGCTGCGGCCGGCGGCGACGCCGACGATGTCGAAGCTGGTCGCCGGATTGCGGCGCTTGGCGGCGGAGACGGCCTGAGCCAGCGCATCGCGGTAGCTGACGTTCGGGCGGTCGAACTTGATCGTGACGAAAGCGGGCGTGGCCAGCATCGCGGCGGAGGCGGCGGCAGCCGGCGCGGTCACCGCGGCGGTCGTTGCGGCCGCACTGAACGAGGCCAGGGCCGCGCGCTCTTTGGCGACGAATGCGGACTGCAGCGCCCACTCGTTCGAGATTTCGTTGACGAGGCGGTCGAGCTGATCGGCGGTGGGGCCGATCTCGCCGCGCAGCGTGTTCAGCTGGCCCGCGTCCTGCTCGTTCGCGTCCTTGATCGCAGCCGCATCGTTCATGAGCTTGTTCGTTTCGGCCGCGCCCTTCGCGAAGACGCGCATTTCGGTGTCGAGCGCGGAGGTGGTGACGCTCAAGCGTTCCAGCGCGGTTTGCGCCTTTTGCACCGAGAGCGGCGTGGGCGCGCTGGCGGTGGCGATCTCGCTCTTTGCGATCCGGTAGAGCGCGCCTTCGCTGGCCGCGCGCTGGCGGATTTCGGAGAGGCTGGCATTGCGCGAGGAGATCTCGCCCTGGATCGCGATCAGGCGGTTGCGCAGCTCGGCGATGCGTTGGCCCTGCGGTGTGGCGGTGCTTGCGGCCGGCGTGACCGGGACCGGCGTGAAGAACGAGGTGCCGGACTGCGGCAGCGCGACGGCGTTCGCGGGCGGCGGGGGGCCGGCGGCTTTTTCCGGAAACAGCGTGCTCGTCATCGTCGAGCACGCGGCGAGCGAGGCGCAAGCGGCGCCCATGGCGAACAGCCGCGCTGGCAGGGAAGGTCTCATCCGATAAAGCCCCAGACGTAAACGACGCGGATTCGCATCAATCATCACTTCAGGGCGACAATACGTCAGACGCGGGTCGGCGCAATGCGCGGAAACGGCCGGTGGCGGCGCCCTTGCGTGCGGGCGTTCGCCGCACTAAGTTCCGCGCCTTATTTCGCGGGCCGATGCGTTTCTTCGCAGTCGGTTCCGCCAGGCGCAGGCACCCGTAGCTCAGCTGGATAGAGCACCAGACTACGAATCTGGGGGTCAGAGGTTCGAATCCTTTCGGGTGCGCCAC
>CAZJOM010000056.1:18393-27627 GCA_964547645.1 uncultured Flavobacteriaceae bacterium | reverse complement strand
CTCCTAAGCGAAATCCGCGACGCCATGCACACAGTCGCCGACTTCTCGAAGATCGAAGGGTAGCGCGAGCACGCTCCCACCATTGTCATGGTCCGCCTGCGCGGACCATGACACACTTTGGTGTGGACGACGCACCAACCCGACCGCAAGAGCAACACCATGACCGCCCGCCTCAACTACGTCGAACTCCCCGCCACCGACATCGCCAAGGCGAAGGCGTTCTACGAGCAAGCCTTTGGTTGGAGCCTAACCGCGTTCGGCCCAGACTACGCGGGCACGACCACCGGCGACGTCGACATCGGCCTGCAAGCGGACAAGTCCGAAGCTCCGAAGGCGCCGCTTGCCGTCATCGAATCCAAAAACCTCGAAGCGGCGCTGAAAGGCGTCGTCGCCGCCGGCGGCAAGATCACGAAGCCCATTTTCTCATTCCCCGGCGGCCGCCGCTTCCACTTCACCGACCCCAGCGGCAACGAACTTGCCGTGTGGCAGCAAGCGTGACGTGGGCTACTCCCCGCACTTAAACGGGATCACTTTCTTCACCGCCGTCGTCGCCACACCTTTGCCGATCAGCCGCGCCGACACTTCGATTTCGTCGCACCCGGTGTCGTACAGGAACAGCGGCGCAAGGAACTTCGTCTTCGCGTCGTAAATCGAGACGTCGCTTGTGTGTTGACCAACGATCTTGCGTTTGTACCCGCGCGCCGTGATTTGCACCTTCACCGCCCCGACCGGCACGTCCTTGCCCGTGACCTCGACCGTGACGAGCGTGAAGTTCGACGCGTTCTCGCCGATGATCGTGTTCCACATTCCGGGCGCATCCGGCGCCAGAAGGTCCTCTGCCGAAAGCTTGCCCGATCCCTCGTGATAAAGCTGCGCGTGAATCGCGACGATCTTGGGAGTTTCGGCCGCGACGGCGGACGAGGCGGCGAGGGCGGCAGTAAAGATCGCAGCGAGTTTCATGCGTTTGGCCTCAAGCGAGAGCGAAGATGCGCCGATCAAATCGAACCCCAGCGCCGCTGGAAAGCCGCGTTCTGGTCACACCTGCGGCGATTTTGACCTGAACGCGGCGCTTGACCCTCCAGCCGCGTGAGGCCGCATGCTCACTTCATGACCAAGAAGCGTGCATTGACCGTAAAGGACGTGGCCGAACTGACCGGGGTGTCGGTGCGCACGCTCCATTACTACGACGAAATCGGGTTGCTGAAGGCCGATCGCTCGCAAGCGGGTTATCGCCTTTACACCGATGGTGACCTGTTGCGCCTTCAGCAGATCTTGATCGGTCGCTCGCTCGGCCTCGCGCTGGAGGACATTCGACGCACGCTCGATGATCCCGCGTTCGACGCCGTTCAAGCCCTTCGTCGTCAGCGCGCGTTGCTTGTCGAGAAGCTCACCGACACCCATCGCATGATCGCGTCGATCGACGCGACGCTCACCCATATTCAAGAGGACAAACCCGTGACCGCCAAGAACATGTTCGACGGCTTCGAACCCGAAAAATACGAAACCGAAGTGAAGGAGCGCTGGGGCGAAACCGACGCCTACAAAGAAAGCGCCCGCCGCACGCGCAAGTACGGCGAGAAAGACTGGGCCGCAATCAAAGCAGAAACCAACGCGATCTTCTCGGACGCCGCGGAGGCGATGAAGGCCGGCACCAAACCCGACAGCGCCGCCGCGAAGGCGATCGCCGAACGCCACCGCCAACATGTCGAACGCTGGTTCTACCCATGCTCCGCCGCCATGCACGTGAACCTCGCCGACATGTGGGAATCCGACGAACGCTTCAAAGCGAACATGGATAAGTTCGGTGCCGGCCTGACGGCATGGCTTGCCACCGCCGTCCGGGCCAAGGCAAGCTGAGCGCATGTCCATCGAACTCTTCCTCGCCTTCGTCGCCGCCTCGGTCGCGCTTGCGCTCATGCCAGGGCCGAATGTTGCCGTTATCGTCTCAAACGCGGTGACCTACGGCCCGCGCTACGGCCTCCTGACCGTCGCCGGAACGTCGAGCGCGATGATCCCGCAGCTCGCGGTGACGACGCTTGGCCTCTCCGCCGTGCTCAGCTTCATGGCAGAATGGTTCGAAGTGCTGCGCTGGATCGGCGTCGCTTATCTCGTTTATCTGGGCGTCCAAGCCTGGCGCGCACCGGTCGCCGATCTCGCCGGCACCACACCGCAGCCAAAGTCGCCAAGCGCGATCTACTGGCGCGGTGTGCTCGTGTCGCTCACGAACCCGAAGACGCTGCTCTTCTTCGGCGCGTTCTTACCGCAATTCGTCGACCCGAAAGCGAACGCGATGAGCCAACTCGCGCTTCTCTCACTTACGTTCTTCGTGATCGCAGCCGCGATCGATGCAACCTGGGCACTCCTCGCCAGTCGCGCCCGCGGCCTGTTCGCAAGACTCGGCCGCTGGACGAACCGCATCACCGGCACCGTCCTCCTCAGCGCCGGCCTGGGCCTCGCCCTCGCGCGCAAGCCATAGCTCTAAAACAAAAACGACGCCCGCACCTGCACGAAGTCCAGATCCGCCTCGTGCCGGAATTGCGCAAACGCGCCATCGCCCACGCGCACGATGCGCGCCTCGTCGTCGCTCAACCCAATATGCTGGTACTCGATCCCAAGTGCGAAATTGTCGGTGAGCCGCTTCTCGATCGCCGCTCCCGCTTCGAATCCCTTGTGATCGAACGAACCGAACGATGGATTCGGATTGAGCGTCGCAGGCGAAACGCGGCGCGCCAGGTCGAAGGCCGCCTCCGCATAGCCGCCGCTGACGCTGAACAACAAATCGTCCATGGTCCAACCTGCCCGCGCCGTGACCACGGTCAGGTGATCGAAGTCGACGGAGCAAACATCGCTATTTCCGACGTCGCATGACGAAGCGCTGTCCAGATCGCCACCGCGCAACGAAGCCTCAAGCCCAAAGACCCAAGGTCCCATCTGATAGGCGCCACCGATATGCGCGCCGTAAGTGATGCCCTCCGCATCGGCCGCGAACGGCCCCGCCGGCGTCGACGGCGGCACGAAGCGAAGCTCGCTTCCGCGCCAACCGGCACCGGCAGAGCCACCAATGTAAAAGCCGCTCCAATCCGCCGACGCCGGAGGGATCAACAACATCGCAGCCACAGCCGCGCCAACCATCCGCATATCCACCACCATCAGGCGCATCTGTGTGCGCACCATTTTGCGGCAGCCTAAAGTGAGTCGCCCCGCATTCGCGGCGGCGCCTGTGCAACACCGCAAGATGAAGCTGCACTTTCCACTTGAGTGGATGAATGCCGTTCCCCGCATGTTCCAACGCATTCCAGCGTCGCTTCGCGGCGGTGCTTCCGCCCATCGGCTTGCTTTGCTGCACTGCACATGAGAAGTAGCCTCAACCAAGTCTCTGGGGCATGAGCGCGATGACAAAGTGGGTCTACGGCTTTGGTGGCGGAAGGGCTGAAGGCGCCGCCAAGATGAAGGACTTGCTGGGCGGCAAGGGCGCGAACCTGGCTGAGATGGCGAACTTGGGGCTGCCTGTACCGCCCGGCTTCACGATCACCACCGAACTCTGCACCCACTACTACGCGAACAACCGAACCTACCCGGCCGAACTGAAGTTGCAGGTTGAGGCGGCGCTTGCGGCCGTCGGCGCCACGGTCGGCCGCACCTTCGGCGATCCGAAGAATCCACTCCTCGTCTCTGTCCGCTCCGGCGCCCGCGCCTCGATGCCCGGCATGATGGACACCGTCCTGAACCTCGGCCTGAACGACGAAACCGCCCGCGCGATGGCGGTTCAGTCAGGCAACGAACGTTTCGCCTATGACAGCTACCGGCGCTTCATCTCCATGTACGGCGACGTCGTGCTGGGCGTGGACCACGACCACTTCGAGGAAATTCTCGGCCACTTCAAAGAAGAGAACGACCTGACGCTCGATACCGACATCGACGCCGCCGGCTGGAAAACGCTTGTCGAACGCTACAAGGCCAAAGTCGAAGAGGAATTAGGCCAGCCCTTCCCGCAAGATCCGCACGTGCAGCTTTGGGGCGCGATTGGCGCCGTCTTTGGCTCATGGCAGAACGCCCGCGCCAACACCTACCGCCGCCTGCACAACATCCCCGACAGCTGGGGTACCGCCGTCAACATCCAGGCGATGGTCTTCGGCAACATGGGCGACGACAGCGCCACCGGCGTTGCCTTCACCCGCAATCCGTCCACGGGCGAGGCGGCGCTCTATGGTGAGTTCCTGGTCAATGCTCAAGGTGAAGACGTCGTCGCCGGCATCCGCACCCCGCAATCCCTGACCGCCCGCGAACGGCACGCGAGCGGCGCCAAGGACCTCTCCCTTGAAGAACGTATGCCGAAGATCTTCGAGGAGTTCTTGGGTTATGTCCGCAAGCTCGAGGGCCACTATCGCGACATGCAGGACATCGAGTTCACGGTCGAAAAAGGCCGCCTCTGGATGCTCCAAACGCGTAACGGCAAACGCACCGCCAAGGCCGCGCTGAAGATCGCCGTCGACCTGGCGAGCGAAGGCAAGCTCACGAAGGAAGAGGCGATCAAGCGCATCGACCCCGCCTCGCTCGACCAGCTCCTGCACCCGACGCTGGATCCAAAGGCCGAGCGCTTCATCCTGGGCACGGGCCTGCCTGCATCGCCCGGCGCGGCCTCCGGTGAAGTCGTCTTCGACGCCAGCGAGGCCGAGCGGCTGGCTGGCGAGGGCCACGAAGTCATCCTGGTCCGCGTCGAGACCAGCCCCGAAGACATCCACGGCATGCATGCCGCCCGCGGCATCCTCACCGCCCGCGGCGGCATGACGAGCCACGCGGCGGTCGTCGCGCGCGGCATGGGCCGCCCCTGCGTCTCCGGCGCCGGCGGCCTGCGCATCGACTACGCTAAACAGATCTTCACGGCCGCCGGCCAAACGATCCGTAAGGGCGACGTCGTTACCATCGACGGCTCGACAGGGCAGGTCATGAAGGGCCGCGTAGCGATGATCCAGCCCGAACTCTCCGGCGACTTTGCGACCCTGATGACCTGGGCCGACGCCGTCCGCCGCATGAAGGTCCGCGCCAACGCCGAAACCCCAGCCGACGCCAAGGCTGCCCGCGAGTTTGGCGCCGAGGGCATCGGCCTCTGTCGTACCGAGCACATGTTCTTCGACGACGAGCGCATCGCCGTCGTCCGCCAGATGATCCTGGCCGACACCAAGGGCGGCCGAGAGGTGGCGCTGGCCAAGCTCCTGCCGTTCCAGCGCAACGACTTCGTTGAGCTCTTCCGCATCATGGCGGGCCTGCCGGTCACGATCCGCCTGCTCGACCCCCCGCTACACGAGTTCCTGCCCAAGGAGCACGAGGTCGACGAGGTTGCCGGTACGTTGGGTATCGAGCCATCCAAGCTCCGCGACCGCCTTGACGACCTGTCTGAATTCAACCCGATGCTCGGCCACCGCGGTTGCCGCCTCGGGATCTCGTTCCCTGAGATCTACGAGATGCAGGCCCGCGCCATCTTCGAGGCTGCCGTCATTGCAGAGCGCGAGGCGGGCAGGGCGGTCGTGCTCGAGATCATGATCCCGCTCGTCGCTATGAAGGGCGAGCTCGACTTCCTCAAGAACCGGATCGACGCGGTTGCGAAAGCCGTCGAGAAGGAGAAGGCCGCCAAGCTCGCCTACCTCGTTGGCACCATGATCGAACTTCCCCGCGCAGCCCTGAAGGCCGCCGAGATAGCGGAGACCGCAGAGTTCTTCTCCTTCGGCACCAACGACCTGACCCAGACGACGTTCGGCCTCAGCCGCGACGACGCCACCAAGTTCCTGCCCGACTACGTGAGCCGCGCGCTGCTGCCCCAAGACCCCTTCGTCAGCCTCGACACCGAAGGCGTCGGCGAGCTGATCCGCATCGCGGCGGAACGCGGCCGTAAGACCCGGCCGGGCGTCAAACTCGGCATCTGCGGCGAGCACGGCGGCGACCCTGCCTCCATCAGGTTTTGCGAGACGGTCCGACTCGATTACGTATCGTGCTCGCCGTTCAGGGTACCCATTGCCAGGCTTGCCGCAGCCCAGGCCGCCTTACCCTAAGTACCTGGAAAAATTAGACTTTTTCTTGCGGAGGGGAGCAGCTGTGCCCCTTTGGGGCGAGCCGAGCGGCTGTCCCACCCCTCCGGCGTGAGCGGTAACGACCGCGCAAAACCGCCAATCCACAGATTAAATCTTCGTCATAACAATGATCAGATGTCGCAGACCCCCTAGACCTAGTGCGCCTGTTTTTCTGAACAGTTGGAGAGAAACATTTTGTAACTGCAGTGATTATCGAAATGAATACTGATTCAATACTGAAAAGATGTAGTAGAACCTCTAGTAAAATCCAAGGCCTACGTGCGACAGCTTGCCATAGCCTATTTTGCCGGTGCCAGGCTGACACGTGAGTACTTCTTGCCTATACAACCGTCAGTTTGTTGCGCCGCAGCGGGACACCCGGTACCCGTTCTACACCGCGCAACTGCGGGGATGCGCGTACAAGTTGCATATCCTCTGGCTCGGATTTACCGCGTTTTGGCCGGTCCGCAGCCTTCCAAATAGTAACTGGCCCGATGGCTGCACTGTCGGGCTGCAAGAACGAGAGACCCCAATCAGGGGTCCGACCCAATTGTGGGGTGTTGAGACGCCGCTAACCATGGAGCATTCATGGCGAAGACGTTTGGAATTGTTAACTTGTTCCGCCGCAACGACCGGATCCTCAAGGCCGCGTTCGGAGGGACCCTCCTCTACGCGCTGACTGTCGCAGCGGTCACGCCTGCCCTTAATGCCGCCACGGCCCCGGCCGATACCGCGGTTGTCATGCGGCTGAGCAAAGTCGTCGACACGCGCGAGGCCCCCGGCTCCAAGCCGCTGCCCGTGACCGTCGTCCGTGAGGAGATCCTGAACCGTCCGGCCTACCAGGCCTACCTGCGGGAGAAGGACTGCCTCGCCACCGCTATCTATTTTGAAGCCCGCGGGGAAAGCGCGAAGGGTCAAAAGGCCGTCGCCGAAGTCGTCCTCGCCCGGACCCGTGTCCCGGGCCGCCCCTCCACGATCTGTGGTGTGGTCTATGAAGGCTCCAAGCGCCGCACCGGCTGCCAGTTCTCGTTCACCTGCGACGGCGTCGCCGACCGGGTGAAAGGTGGCGACGCCTGGCGCCAGGCCAACCGCATCGCGGCAAACGTCATGCGCACGGGCGGCAAGGTGAACCAGGTCGCCGGCGGCGCCACGTTCTACCACGCCGACTATGTGAGCCCGGGCTGGGCCTCGCGCATGGTCAAGGTGGCCGAAATCGGCACGCACATTTTCTACCGCCCGCAACGCGGCCGTAATCTCTAACGGCCGCGCTAGCAGGAGAGACCGAGGGGCCGGAGCGCGATCTCCGGCCCTTCTTATTTCTGGCCCGCGGGATTGAGCCCCGGCAGCATCTTCGAAATCCGCGCACGGATGTACCCTGGCGCGAAGCCTTTGATCCGATCGATCCAGGCGATGTCCTTGGGCACGTAGTAGTGCAGCTTGGTCTTCGGTGCGTGATAGGCCTCCCACACGCACTTGGCGACGCTGTCGGCCGGCATCAGCCGGAACATCCCCTTCTTCGGCGCATTCGCATAGAACTGCTCCTCCGAAGGTTTCGGTGCATCGCCCGAGCGGTTCGGCGTCGAACGCAAGATCGCGGTATCGATCAACCCCGGCAGCACGTCGGCGACGCGCACGCCGTGCCGCTGCCATTCGACCGACAGTGCCTCCGTCAGCCCTTTCACCCCATGCTTCGTCGCCGCATAGACCGCAATGCGCGGCATACCGTAAGTCGCCGATGACGAGGAGGTCGTGAACAGAAGCGAGTTCGGCGTCTTCTTCAAATAGGGCAGGGCGGCATAAGCGCCATTCAGCGCGCCCACAAAGTTGATCTGCACCACGCGCATCGCCGCGTCGTACGGTACATCCTCGAACCAGCCCGACTCGCCGATACCCGCGTTGTTGAACAGAAGGTCCAATCGCCCGCCCGACTTCTCTGCAAACGAACTAAGCGCGCTCTCGAAGTCCGCCTTCTTGGTGACGTCCATCACGCGAATCCAACAGTTCTCCGAGCCGAGTTCCTGTTGCAGTGTCTTGAGCCCCGCGTCGTTCACGTCGCTCGCCCCCACAAGCCACCCGTTGGAGGCGAACAACTTCGCCGTTTCTCGCCCCATACCCGAAGCGGCTCCGGTAATGAAAATGGCCTGCCGGCCCGTGCTCGATTGACTCATGGATTGTCCTTTTCGCGATAGGGTTGCATGACCGGAATTTCCTAGCACATCCCACTTGCCACACGCCCGCCAACCGGGGCAGTTTGCCCCGCCTTCCACCTCTGCTTCGAATCCGGAGTCTGCAATGCTGCACGGCCGCCTCGCCGCTATGTCTTTCGTCGTTCTGGCCAGTGCCTCGCTCGGCGGCTGCGTGTTCTCTCTGGGCGGCGGTGAAGAGGAGAAGCCAAAGGTCCGCGCCGTTGACGCCTGTCCCCCGCGCGATCAGGCGAATTGGAGCAAGATGACCGCGTACTTGGAGGCCAACAAGAAGGCCGACGGCATCAAGATCACCGAAAGCGGCCTGCAGTACAAAGTGCTCCAAACCGGCAAGGGTACGCGCAACCCGACCTGGGCCTCGAACGTTCAAGTCCGCTATCGCGGCACACTGATCGACGGCACGGTTTTCGACGAAACCAAGCCTAGCGAACCGCCAGCCGAATTCGAGGCCGGCGGCGTCATCAAAGGTTGGCAGGAAGCGCTGACCATGATGAAGGAAGGCGACAAGTGGAACGTCACGATCCCAAGCGACCTCGCCTATGGCTGCAAGGGTAAAGGCTCGATCAAATCGGATCAGGTCCTGGTCTTCGACATCGAACTTCTGAAGATCAAATAAGCCAACCGTGAGGACCCTATAGGGTCGGCTGTTCGCAAGCATGCTGGCGGTCGCAGGAAGATCAAACCTCGCGGCCCTCGATTGCGAGCGTCACCTTCACCATCCGACCAATCTCAAGCCTCTCCGCCTGTCGGACGTCGCCCTTAACCGGCAGCAAATATGACCCCGCACTCTTGCTGGGGAAGATCGACGTGCGCCACGAACTCTTCCCGATCATCGCCACCACACGCACCGACCCAAACCCCCGCCTGGGCCCCGCAGCGAAAAACCGGATCTCCGCCGCCAACGCCTTCGGCAGCGTCACAAAATGCCAAGCCCCAGCTCCGTCATAGAGCCAAAGCTTGGCGCG
>CAZJOM010000056.1:0-18293 GCA_964547645.1 uncultured Flavobacteriaceae bacterium | reverse complement strand
GCAGCGTCACAAAATGCCAAGCCCCAGCTCCGTCATAGAGCCAAAGCTTGGCGCGAAAGGTGTGTTTGCAAGCACTCACTTCTCTTCCTGGGACCGCGGGCATCCTTGCCCACCTTCAGATGCACAAAAGAAGAAAGGCAAGCAAGGTGCGGTCCCAGGCCGATGGGTTCCGCGCGAGTCAAACCCGCACAACCTTCCCCGGGTTCATGATCCCCTTCGGATCGATCGCGCGCTTGACGGCGCGCATGGCGTCCAGCGCGACCGGGCTCTTGTAGCGCGTGATCTCGTCCACCTTCGCGACGCCGATGCCGTGCTCTGCGCTGATCGAGCCGCCAAAGGAGTGCACGATGTCGTGCACCGTGCGCGCGACCTCATCGATGCGGGACAAGAACGCCGCCTTGTCTGCGCCCGCCGGCTGGCTGATGTTGAAGTGAATGTTTCCGTCGCCCAGGTGTCCGAACGGCACCGGCCGCGCGCCGGGCACGGCGGCGACGACGGCGCGCGAAGCCTCGTCGATGAAGCGCGGGATAGAGGAGATCGGCACGCTGACATCGTGCTTCAGGCTGCCGCCTTCCGGCTTCTGCGCCTCCGACAATGAATCGCGCAGCTTCCAAAGCCCCTGCGCCTGCGCCAGCGACGTGGCCACCACGCCATCGAGGATCAGCCCCGCGCTTGCCGCCTCCGTCAGCAGATGTTGCGCCGCGCCGACCTGCGCTTCGGCAAACAGCGACACGTCGATCAGCACCACCCAGGGATAGGCGCGCGCGAACGGGTCGCGTGTCCCCGAAATATGCTTCAGAACCATCTCAAGTCCGCGCCGCGGCATCAGCTCGAACGCCGTCACGCTGCCGCTCTGCGCGCGCGCGAAGTTGAGCAGATCGAGCGCCTTGTCGACGCTCTCGACCGCCGCCAGCGCCGTCTCGATCAACGCCGGCTTCGGATAAAGCTTGACCACCGCGCCGGTGACGACGCCAAGCGTTCCCTCGGCGCCGATAAAGAGCTGCTTCAAGTCGTAGCCGGTATTGTCTTTGCGCAGGGCGCCGAGGCCGTTCCAAATCTCGCCGCTCGGCAACACCGCCTCGAGCCCCAGCACCAACTCGCGAATGTTGCCGTACGCGAGAACGCCAGTACCACCGGCATTCGTCGACACCAGCCCGCCGATCGTGGCCGAACCCTCCGAAGCGAGGCTAAGCGGAAACAACCGGTCCGCCGCTTCCGCCGCCGCCTGCACGTCGGCCAGAATGCACCCGGCATCGACCGACATCGTGTTCGCCAGCGGATCGACCGCGCGCACGCGGTTCAGCCGCTTCAACGACAGCAGGACCTCTGCGCCGTTCGCATTCGGAATCTGCCCGCCGACGAGCCCCGTGTTCCCGCCTTGCGGCACGATCGCCGTCCCCGTCGCCGCGCATACCTTGACGATCGCCGACACCGCCGAAACTGTCGCCGGCTTCAGCAGCAACGCGGTTGCGCCCTTGAATCGTTCGCGCCATTCGACAAGGTGTGGCGCAATCTCCGCCGCGTCCTCCGTCCAACCGCCGCTCCCGGCCGCAGCCTTCAACCGCTCCAACGTCTCGCGCGATGGGGTCATGACGGCACGCGTCCCCGGCGGTGATGGAGAGCCATCCGCAGGCTCGGTGCGAGCGGGTAGGCCGTAAGAGGAAATTTCACCACAAAGACACAAAGGGCACCAAGACGCTCAGCAAGGTCGGCAACGCCTCCGCCCCCTCTCCCTTCCGATTCCGGAAGGGCGAGGGGAGCAGAAACATCGCCAATGCCCTTTGCGATCAACGCTCCCGGAACGCGACATTTCGCAGACAGTTCCTGAAGGCGTGCCTTCAACGTCCAAGCCAAATCGTTCGCCATCGCCCGATCCTACTCCCGCACCGCCGCGCGTTGAAGCCGGTCGTTGATCGCCTCGCCAAGTCCGCTCGTTGGAATGGCCATCACCGCAATCGCCCGCGCCTCGCCCGCGTCGAGTGTGCGCAGCATCGCAAACAAGTTCGCCGCCGCCTCGCGCAAGTCGCCGCGCGGGCTCAAGTTCAGCGTCGTCCGCGCACCACCGAGCGGCGCACCGAACGCTAGTAACGCCTCGTCCCCCGCGACACGGGTTGCGTTCAGCCGCAGCGGCTTGCCCGTCGCATAGTGCCGCTTCAGCCGCCCCGGCGAGTGCGGCGCTTCCGCATGATCCGACGCGACGCCCAGCGGGCCGATCACCGCCTCGATCGCATCGCGCGTGATCGCGCCCGGGCGCAGCAACGTTGGCGCCGCTTCGGCGAGGCCCACGATCGTCGACTCCAACCCGTGCGCCGTCGGCCCGCCGTCGAGGATGAGCCCAACCTCTCCGCCAAGGCTTTCTGCGACATGCCGCGCCGTCGTCGCGGTCACCGTGCCGGAGCGATTGGCGCTCGGCGCCGCGATCGGCCCCCCGAACGCCGCGAGCAGTTGCTGCGCGATCGCATGTTTCGGCACCCGCAACGCAATCGTCTCCAGCCCGGCCGTCGACAACCACGAGATGCCGGCATCCTTGCGCCGCGGCACGACCAGCGTCAGCGCCCCCGGCCAAAAAGTCTGCGCGAGCTTGCGCGCACGCGCGTCGAACACACCCAGCCGTTCCGCCGCGGTAAGGTCGGCGACATGCACGATCAGCGGATTGAACTGCGGCCGCCCCTTGGCCGCGAAGATCGACGCCACCGCCTCATCCCGGCGCGCGTCGGCACCGAGCCCGTACACCGTCTCCGTCGGAAACGCGACCAACGCGCCCTCGCCAAGCAGCCGCGCCGCCTTCGCAAGCGCGGCCGGCGTCGGATCGAGAATGGTAGGGTGCCCCGTCATGCGCCACTCTTAGCGGCGCCGCGCGGCGGACGGAAGGCTAGTTCGCGCGCTTCGCCGTCACGTTCACCATGACTTTGACGCTCAACGCCACTGGCGTATCGGCGGCGAAGTCTTTGCTGGCGCCGACATTGAATTCGCGCCGCTGCAAGACAACATCGCCCGTCGCGACCGCGCCGTTGCCCGAAATCTTGATTGTCAGCGGCAGGGTCACCGGCTTCGTCACGCCCTTCAGCGTCAGCGTGCCGACCGCGTCGTACTTGTCGCCACCCTTGGCCACGAATGAGGTCGTCTGAAACACCGCCTGCGGAAAGTCGAGTACATTGTACCAGTCGGGCTTGAGCAGCATCGCATCGCGCGTCGCATCGCCCGACTTCACCGCCGTCATGTCCATCGTGATCTTCGCCGACGAATGCGCAAGATCTGCGGGATCGAACGCGATCAGCGCACCGAACGCCTGAAACTTGCCGGTCACAGTCTGACCGTTCACCGTGACCGCCCACGTCAACGAGCTCTTCGTGGGGTCGACGGTCCACTTCGCCGGTGCCGAGCTCACCGACGCCGCGGCAACCAACAACGCACCGAAAAACGCAATCGAACGAAACATCGGAACCTCAAACTTTCGTAAACGGAAGCATACGCCGAAACACCGTATCGCGATCCCAGAAGTGATGCTTCAACGCAGCCACGACATGCGCGATAAGCAGCAGGATCAGAAGATTGCCCAACAATTCGTGCACTTCCTCCATCTGTTCGTTCGTTTCCTCGCTGGGTGTGACCGGCAAATGCGGCACTTCGGCGACGCCGAACCAGATGGTTGGAATCCCAAGCGGCGACGCCGACACCATCGCCCAACCGCTAAGCGGAATGGCGAGTGCCAGCACGTAAAGCAACACATGACTCGCGTGCGCCCCAAAGCGCTGCCACGCCGGCATTCCCGCGGGCATCGGCGGCACCTTGTTCATGAATCGCCAAATGATGCGCAACACCGTCAGCACCAGTACCGTGATGCCGAACGATTTGTGCGCTTGATAAAGCGCGAACTTGTCCGGATCGTTGTTCGGCAAACCGTGCATGTACTTGCCGACGATCAGAAGCGAAATGATGGCGAAGGCGATGAGCCAGTGCAGAATCATCGCCACCGTGCCGTAGCGCGTCTCGGAATTCATAAGAGATTATTTCTCCGCCAGAAACTCGGTTTCGATATAGAGGGTAACTTCGTCGCCGATGAAGACGCGCCACGCAACGTCTGGAAAATTGAAGTCCGAGTGCTTGAACGTCGCCATCGCCGAGAATCCGACGGCGTAGGTATTGGCAAGCGGATGCTGCGTACCACCGTTGAAGGTCGCTTTCAGCGTTAAGGGCTTCGTCACGCCGTGCAGGGTCAAATTGCCGGTGATCTCGCCCTCGTTGTTGCCTGTGACTTTGACCGACGTCGTCTTGAAACCTGCGGTGGGGAACTTCGCGGTCTCAAGAAACTCCGCCTTGAGCTTGTCGTTCAACGCGCTCGACGGCGTATCGACGCTGTTCGTGTCGATCGTGATATCGGCCGAGCTCTTCTCCGGCTGAGCGCCGGTGAAGCTCATCGTGCCCGACACTTTCGTAAACCGCCCGCAATAGTCGCTGATCCCCATGTGGCGGATGCAAAACACTATACCCGTGTGGTTCGGTTCGAGTTTGTACTTCCCCTTGGGTGCCGACTGCGGGTTCCGGGATACGTCCGCCAGCGCCGGCACCGCGGCAACTGCGAACATAACGGCAAACAGTGATGGTCGTAACATCTTGGGGTTGATCCTTGAGGGGTAGGGTGACGTATTGTTCCCATTATCTAGCGCGTTTCCCTGTGAGACCAGGGGCTCCTGCGCGCATCTTGATAAACCCGCACGCGGCTAAGGCTTTCTATGACGTATCACGCTCCTGTGAAGCAACTCCGGTTCGCGCTTGACGCGATCGCAGAACTACCCCGCCTTTATGGCAATTCTGCGTACGCGGAATTGAGCGATGACCTCGTCGACGCCGTGTTGGAGGAGGCTGGACGATTCGCAGGCGAAATCCTTGCACCGCTCAACCGCATCGGCGACCAGGAGGGCGCAAGGCTTGAGAACGGAAAGGTTACACTCGCGACAGGTTTTGTCGCCGCCTACAAAGCCTTCGTCGACGGCGGTTGGAACAGCATAACTGGCGCGACCGAGTTCGGCGGCCAAGGCCTACCACACGCGGTAGGTGTCGCCGTGCAAGAGATGTGGCAGTCCGCGAACATGGCCTTCGGCCTCTGCCCGATCTTGAGCCAAGGCGCGATCGAGGCGCTGACCGCCCACGGCACGCCAGAGCAAAAACAGACGTACCTCCCGAAGCTGATCTCCGGCGCTTGGACCGGCACGATGAACCTGACCGAGCCGCACGCAGGCTCGGACGTCGGCGCGTTGAAGTCGAAGGCGGTGAAGCAAGCCGACGGCAGCTACAAGATCACCGGTACGAAGATCTTCATCACCTGGGGCGAGCACGATGCCGCGGAAAACATCATTCACCTCGTGCTCGCAAGGTTGCCCGACGCGCCGCCCGGCACGCGCGGCATCTCGCTGTTCTTGGTACCGAAGTTCCTTCTGAAGCCCGACGGCAGCTTGGGTCTGCGCAACGATCTGCGCTGCGTCGGTCTTGAGCACAAGCTCGGCATCCACGGCTCGCCCACCTGCGTCATGTCGTTCGGCGATAACGGCGGCGCAACAGGCTTCCTGATCGGGCACGAGAACAAGGGCATGTCGGCGATGTTCACGATGATGAACGCCGCGCGTCTGAATGTCGGCGTACAAGGCGTCGCCATCGCCGAACGCAGCTATCAGCAAGCGCTCGCCTTTGCGAAAGAGCGCCGCCAAGGCAAACCCTTCGGCCTGCAGCACGAAACGACGGAGATGATGCCGATCATCTTCCACGCCGACGTTCGGCGCATGTTGCTGACGCAAAAGGCTATCGCCGAGGCGGGTAGGGCGATCTGCCTGGCCAACGCGATTGCCATCGATGAGGCGCGCCACGGCGAAACGCCTGCTATTCGCGCCGCCGCCAAGTCGCGCGAGGAGCTTCTGACCCCGCTCTCGAAAGCCTGGTCCACCGACATGGGTGTCGAGGCCGCATCGCTCGGCGTGCAGGTGCACGGCGGCATGGGCTTCATCGAAGAAACCGGCGCTGCGCAGCATTACCGGGATGCGCGCATCCTTCCGATCTACGAGGGCACGAATGGCATCCAGGCGATGGATCTCCTGGGCCGCAAACTGTCCCTGGAAGGCGGCGAGACCGTGCGCCGCTTCCTCGCCGAAGCGCGCGACACGGCCGCGAAATGCGAGCAGGGCGGCACCGCCGAACTGCGTTCCATCGGCAGGGAACTCACGCGCGCTCTGAAGGCCGGCGAAAGCGCCACCGCTTGGCTGCAGGAAAATATGCGCAATGCCCCCTCCGACGCACTGCCGGGCGCCACGCCGTACCTGCGCATGATGGGCCACATCGCCGGCGCGCACTACTTGGGGATGGGCGCCCTCGCTGCCGAAGCGCGCCTAAGGAAAAACGACCCCGACCGCAAATTCCTCCAAGCCCGCATCGCCACCGCCCAATTCTTCGCCGAACAACTTCTCCCCCAAACCGAAGGCCTCCTGGGCCCCGCCACCAGAGGCACAGGCGGCCCGTTCGCTCTCAGCGGCGAAGAGATTGGGGCTTAGTCAGCGATAATCCACGTAAATCGGCGACGACCACGCGCGCGGTTCCGCCGGCGCGGTGCACTCGTCGGCGCCTGAGCGATAGTCGCCGTAGCACAGCTTCACCTTCACGCACTTGCCGCTCGCATCTCGTTCGCACTTCAGCGGATCGGCGTTGATGATCGGCTCGGCCTCTTGGATCGCCTTCACGTAGTAAAGCGCATCGCGTTTGCCCGCAGCGTAGCTCGGGTCGGTGAACGTGAACGAGCAGGATCCATCGGCACTCTTCTCGCATTGATGCACGATGAAGCGGTCTTGGATGAGCGGCGCGAGCGCCTCGCCCTTCGTCGCTTGCGGACGAATCTTCACCACCTCGATCCGCGTGATCGCCGCGCGTTCGTCCGAAGGATTGTAGCACTCGCCGGAACAGATATTCTTGATCCGTCCTTCGTCGAGCCCCGCCTTCGCGAAGTCCGGGCAGCCGGGCTTCTGTTTGAACGCGCCGACCGCGCGCACCTCGAATGACGGCGCATCGCTTGCGCTAAGCCTCCCGCCCATCGCGGTCTTCGTGCCCGTTCGATCGACGGCGTTGAACCAGAGCAGGATCTTCGGGCCCGACGTGGCATAGACCTCGCGCCGCTCCAGGCCCGCCCAAATCGCTTCGCGCGTTCGATTGTCCGCGTGCACGGCAGCAAGTCCCCCCGTGAGGAAGAACGCACCTTGCCGTTCGACCTCGCGCGTGCGCAGCCCGCCGAGCTTCAAAAGCTCGTCCGCCGGGATGCTCCGCGACTGCGGGTTCTCGTCGTCGATTTCCTCGGAGGGAAGCATGAGCGAGCGCCAGCCACCGTCGATCGGCCCCTTGGCTTCCGTGTTCAGCCGTCGATCAACTTGTTTGTAGCCGGTCCCCGGCCGCGCATTGTGATTGTCGCTCGAGCTGATGAAGCCCCAAGTGAAACGCGTCGCCTTGCCCGCATCGTCGATATAGGAGCTGGCGATACCCGCTTGCACCGACTTCGTCGGCCGGTAGTTCATCGCCGGCAGGAAACAATCCGTACACTGTCCGCTATCGAGCCAGTCCTCCGGCGTCGCGCCCGGCACCGAAAGATGGCCGGCAGAGCCAAGCTCGACGTAGTCCTGTCGCGCCTTCGCCGCGCGCGCGTCGCACTCTCTCGCGTCGATCTTCGCCTTCAGGCAGTGCTCGTGAATGAGCTCGCCGGCCCGCCAGCACCCGGGGATGTAGTCTTTGGTTGGCGCAGGACATGTCCGCGCGCCATCCGAAGCGATCACCACATCGGACCACGAGCGGTATTCCTCAGAATTGCCGTGCCCGGAATAGACTTCGATCAACGACAATTTGTCCGGCTGCTCGTCGGGCACCAACGCCTTCGCCCAATCGGTGCCCGGCGGCGTGGAAAAGCCCCAGGCGGTCCCATGCGGAATGATGAGCGGCGCGAGTTTCTGTTCGTCGTACAGTTTGCGCACCAGATCGCCGGGTTTTGCCGCCCACTCCATGCAAGTGCCCGGCAACTTGTCCGACGCCGTCTTGTCGTCGCACGCGGGCGTCGCGCGCGTCAGACTCATGAATTTGTTGAAGTCGAAATAAGTCTGCCGATGGGCGTAGTCTATGAGCGGGACAAGGGGCGTGATCGGCGCGGCCAGCCGCGACGCGCTTGCCATATCGCCGGCCGCGATCGGACGCGCCGAGACCTTCGCGTCGTCGAGATCGCGGAAGATGACGTTGTGGTGTCCGTAGTGAGCGTCCGGCGTTCGCCCCACTTGCGTCCACTCGAAGCCGATGAACGAAACCAAATCGGGAGCGGCATCGTTGCCCGAGACCTTCTGGCAAGCGCGCACGGAGTCCTTGATCATCGTCCACCGCGTCGGCGTGATCGACTCCGCGTGATCGGTCGAAGCCCAAAAGTCGAGCGCCGAACAGTACCGCGCGTAGTCGCACGCGTCCGCCAGTGGATGCGTGCCGGTGCCGCCTAACAGCGGTAGCGCGCCTTGAAAGGCGTCGGCCGAGATCGTCGTGTGAACGTGCAAGTCGCCGAACAATATCTGCCGCGTATCGCCCGCCGGCGAAGCCGCCGCCGTCGCCGCCGCCCGCGCGGCGACCACCTCTGCCGGTATCGCCTTACCTTGAATGACGCCGGCATCGTATTCGACCCCGAACCACCCGCTGCGTGCGCCAAACCAGTAGGCACCCGTTGCCGCCGCCAAAAGGACGACGATGCCTAGTGAAAGTGTCACTATCCGGCGCATGCGCTCTCTCCGTCATTCGAACGCCCGCGAGAGCGCATCATTTATAGTCCAGATAAATCGGCGACGACCATGCGCGCGGCTCCGCCGGTGCCGTGCACTCGTCGGCGCCGGAGCGGTAGTCGCCGTAACACAGATGCACCTTCACGCACTTGCCGCTCGCGTCGCGTTCGCACTTCAGCGGGTCGGCGTTGATCGTAGGCTGCGCTTCCTGGATCGCCTTCACATAGTAGAGCGCGTCACGCTTGTCGGCGGTGTAGTTCGGATCGGTGAACGTAAACGAACACGAGCCGTCGGCGCTCTTTTCGCACTGATGCACGATGAAGCGATCCTGGATCAGAGGCGCCAAATCCTCCCCCGCTTTTGCCTGCGGACGGATCTTCACCACCTCGATCCGCGTGATTGCCGCGTGCTCGTCCGACGGGTTGTCGCACTCGCCGGAGCAGATGTGCTGCAGCCGCGCGGCATCGATTCCGTTCTTGGAGAAATCGGGGCAACCCGGTTTCTGCTTGAACGCGCCGACCGCGCGCACCTCGAACGTCGGCGCCGCCGTCGCGCTGAGGCGGCTGCCCATGGCAACCTTCGCCCCGCCGCCGGTCGCGTGGAACCACAGCAGTATCTTCGGCCCCGACGTCGCATAAGTCTCGCGCCGTTGCAGCGCCTCCCAAATCGCCCCGCGCGAACGGCCCTTCGCGTGCACGGCGGCAAGCCCGCCAGTCAGCAAGAACGCGGCCTGTCGCTCCCCCTCGACCGTGCGCAAGCCCGGCAGCTTCGTAATATCCTCCATCGGAATCGATTGCGGCTGCGGGTTTTCATCGTCTGCGTCACCGGGCGCGCCGATCAGCAGCTGCCGCCAAGCCTCGTTTGGCGCGCCGGTCGCCTCCGTATTGTTGCGCCGGTCGTATTGTTTGTAACCGGTGCCCGGCCGGGCGCGATGGTTGTCGCTCGAGCCGATGAAGCCCCAGTCGAACCGCGTCGCCTTTGCGCCGGCATCGTCGAAGTGCGTCATTGCGAGACCCGCCTGCACCGACGTACTGGGACGGTAATTGAAGGACGGCAGGAAACAATCCGTGCACTGACCAGCGTCGAGCCAATCCGCCCCCCGCGCCCCTGCAACCGACAGATGCCCAAACGCCTGCATGTCGACATAGTTCTGCCGCGCCGCCGCCGCACGCTTCTCGCACTCATTCGCCGCAACCTTGGCTTTCAGGCAGCGCTCAAGAATCAACTGGCCCGCACGCTGACAGCCGGGCAGGTGGTCGGCGGTCGCCTCCGGACAGGTCTGCGCACCGTCGCTACCGACGTTCACTTCAGACCACGAACGGTATTCCTCCGAATTGCCGTGCCCCGAATAGACCTCGATCAGTGGGAACTTCTCCGGCCGCTCGCGCGGGTCCAGCGCCTTCGCCCACGTTGTTCCCGGCGGTGTGTAGAATCCCCACGTCGTACCGTGCGGAATAATCAACGGTGAAAGTTTTTGCTCGTCGAAAAGCTTGCGCACAAGATCGGCCGGCGTCGTGGCCGTCTCCAAGCAATCGGCAGGCAGTTTATCGGAGGGCGTCGACGCATCGCAAACGGCGGTCGCGCGCGTCGTGCTCATGAACTTATTGTAGTCGAAATAGTCCTGTCGGTTCTTGAAGTCCTGCGTCACAACCAGCGGTGAGATCGGCGCGGCCAAGCCCAACGAACTCGTCGCGATAGCGCGCGCGGAAACCTTGTCTTCGTCGAGATCGCGGAAGATGACGTTTTTGTGGCCGAAGTGTTCCTGCGGAACGCGACCAACCTGCGTCCACTCGAAGCCGATAAACGAGACCAGATCCGGGTTGTCATCGTTGCCGGACACCTTCTGACACGCGCGAACCGACTCTTTTATCATCGTCCAGCGTTTCGGTGTGATCGACTCCGCGTGATCGGTCGATGCCCAGAAATCCAACGCCGAACAGTAGCGGGCAAAATCGCAAGCGTCGGCCAACGGGTGCAAACCCGAGCCGCCCAACAGCGGCAGCGAGAACTGATAAGCGTCGACGGAGATGGTCGTGTGAACGTGGAGATCGCCGAACAAAATCTGATCTTCCGGTTCGGCTTGGCTAGCGCGCGAAGCTGTCCGGGCCGCTATCGCCTCCGCAGGAACCGCCTTGCCCTGGATGACGCCCGCGTCGTGCTCGGCGCCAAACCATCCGCCGCGCGCGCCAAACCAGAACAGCGCCCCCGCAGCCACGATCAGCAGCAATATACCGGCGATCCAGCGCAACATCCAAAGTGCCCCCTCAAAGAGTCGGGACATTCTTGATCCCGACTCCGCACCTTGGCAAGGGGAGGCTCCTAGGCCACAGCTACCGCCACGTCACCATACTTCCGCGCCAACCGCGCGCGCGCCGAGTGCTTCACGTTGACCTTGCTCAAGTCCCCACCGGCCCACGCCATCACCTTCGGGTCCATCACGGCAAACCACAGCGGCGGGATCGAGGCGAGTGCGTACATGCCGGGATATCCGCTCGGCAAGCGCGGCAAATCCTTGAAGTCGCGCAGTGCTTGATACGGCCGCTGCGGGTTCGCGTGGTGATCCGAATGGCGCTGCAGGTGGAATGTGATCAGGTTCGAGAAGATGTGGTTCGTATTCCACGAATGGCGCGGCTCGACGGCTTCATAGCGTCCATTGGCGCGCTTCTGACGCAGTAGACCATAGTGCTCGACATAGTTCGCCTGGGTCAGGCCGTACCAGCCGAAGAAGTGATGCGCTAAGATGAACGGCAGCACGGCCCAACCGCCGACGGCGACCAGGATCGCGGCAACGCCGAGCGTAATTGCATAGCCCTGCAGAATGTCGTTCTCGAGCGACCACGCCGATTTGCCGCGCTTCGACATGCGAAGCGCTTCCTGCTCCCAGCCGCGGCGAAACGTGCCCGGCAACTCGCGCGCCGCAAACTGATAGATCGTCTCGCCCATGCGCGACGACGCGGGGTCCTCCGGCGTGGACACCCACACATGGTGCCCGCGATTGTGCTCGATGCAGAAATGCGCATAGCCGCACACCGCGCAGGCAAGCTTTGCAAAGAAGCGGTCGATCGGACTGTGCTTGTGGCCAAGTTCGTGCCCTGTGGTCAGGCATCCGCCATCGACCGTGCCCACGCCCACCGCGAGGGCCAGGATCGACCACCACGGCAAGCTCTGCGTTCCGATGAGCAGTGCCGTCGAGATGAAGCTCAGCCAGAACAGCGGGACCGAGAGGATGCACAGGATCCGGTAGTAGTTGTCGGCGGTCATCGCATCGACGACCTCTTCGGGAGGATTGTTCGTGTCTTCGCCCAAAATCGCATCGGCGAGCGGCACGGCGACAAAAACGAACAACACCGGCACGAGCGTGATTAGCGCGTTGCCGGTGAAAAGATACCCGATCACCGACAGGGTCGGCACCAGCGGCAGAAACAACGACAAAAGGTAGAGATGGCGCTTGCCGTCGGTATAGCTGACGGCGCGCCCGTCGTCGGTTCGACCGGTGAAAGCCATGGCAGTTCCTCCCTTAAAGGCTTCGGGGCTTGTTGTGATTGCACCCTAGTCCGGTCTGGACTGTCGCTTGCGCCAAAGATGTGGCATTTTGCGCCACATATGAAGATGAACCAGCTCGACGAAGCCGCCAAAGCCGTGCCCGCGCCGGCGGCCTATATCCGCTTGATGTTTCGCCACTTTGGCACGACGGACGAGCTGCGCCGCCGCTTGCTCGCCGGCACTGACATCGACGCCGAACGCCTCACGCGGCCGGGCGCCGAGGTAACGCTGTTCTCGTATCTGACGTTCAGCACAAATCTAGTGGACGTCATTGGCGAGGATTGGCCGCTGCAATGCCCCGCGATTTGGAGCACGCAGACGCAAGGTGCGCTCGAAGTGGCCGCGCGCAGCGCGCCCACGATCGGCGAGGGCATTGCGATCCTTGCGCGCTTCGGTCACGTGCGCGGCCCGCATATTGCGTTGAGCCTCAAACGCGATAAGAAAGCGACCGCGCTCACCATCACGCCAACGGCCCCCATTCCCGATCGCGTCATGCGCCCGATGATCGCGACGGCCTATTTGAGCGGCAAGGCGATGATGGATGCCGTGCTCGAAGACGATCGCGCCGGCATCATCTATCGCTTCACCGGTCCGCCGCCGAAGCACGCCGATCGCCTGCGCGCGGCGCTCGGCGGCCGCGTCGAGTTCAACCGGCCGCATGGCGAGATCGTGATCGAGAACACCCTCTGCGATCGCCCGTCGCCCTACGCCGACGCGAGCCTGTTCGCCACCGCCGTTGCCGAGCTCGAGCTAGCCGCAAGCCGTATCAAAACCGAAGACACGCTAGTCCTGAAGATCGAACGCCTGCTCAAGCGCCGCCGCACCGGCCGCGTCACGGAAGAAGAAGCCGCGGAGGAACTCCGCCTCTCCCGCCGCACGCTCGTCCGCCGCCTCGCCGACAGCGGCACGACCTTCCGCGCCCTGCTCGACGCCAACCTCAAAGCCCGCGCCGAACAAATGCTCACCGCCGACAAACTCACCCGCGCCGAAATGGCCGAAGCCCTAGGCTTCGAAGACCCAACCAGCTTCAGCCGCGCGTGTAGGCGGTGGTTTCCGCGCGCGAAGGGGCGAGATTGAGACGTCCACAGGCGCTGACCTCAATGACCCCAACTTTCGCCGAAGCAGCGAGCTTCGCCCAATGCCTGGCGCTGAGCCCTGTCGATTCTCGCGGACCTCGTTCGTCTTGGAGAGCGTGGTCATTCAGGCCCGTTCGGAGAAAACTCATGAGACCTGCATTCCTACTCCTCGCGCTTGCACTCTTGGCGGTCCGGCCCGCCCAAGCACTCGATTGCCCGACCCCTTACCTTTGCTTCCTCAATGGCAGTTGGGCGGCCGATGGCAAAGCGTTCGGTCAGCCGGCCCGCGTGACCATGCGCTGGACCTCGGTGCTCGACGGAAAGTTTGCGCGCGTCGACTACCGCATCGAACCGAAGAACGAAGGCGGGAAGCCGTTCGAGGGCGTTGGCTTCTATCGACCGGGCGACGCGAGCGCCTATGACGGCACCTGGTTCGACAGCCAAGGCGCAATGCATCCGCTGAAAGCCACCTTCACCGGCGAAAGCCTGACCACCTATTGGGGCGTCAAGGGCAAAGCCTACGGCCGCACCGTGTACAAACTTGTACGCCCTTACGATCAGGTTGAAGTCGTCGACGCGATCCTGGATAAGAAGGGCGTCTGGCGCGAATTCTCGCGCAACACGCTCGACAAAACGGAGTGATCATGTCCCTCAACGGCCGCATCGCCCTCGTCACCGGCGCGAGCCGCGGCATCGGCCGCGCGATCGCGTTGGGCCTTGCCGCAGACGGTGCCGACATCGCGGTCAACTATCGCCGTGAAGACACAGAGGCCGAAAAGGTCGTCGCCGAAATCAAAGCGCTCGGCCGCAAGGCCGCCGCTTACAAGGCGTCGGTGGACAATATCGAAGAAGACGCCGCGATGCTGGACCGCATCAAGGCCGAACTCGGCCCGATCTCGATCCTGATCAACAACGCGGGCATCGCCAGCCGCGGCAACACGATCGCCGACACCGACCCGCAAGAGATGATGCGCGTCGTCGGCGTTCACGCCTTGGCACCGTTCTATCTCTCGAAGCTCGTACTGCCGCAGATGCGCACGCAGAAACGCGGCGACATCATCGTCATTTCCTCCGTCGCCACGCTGGGCTACGCCGGACGCGGTGGCCCTTACAACATGGGCAAGGCCGCGGGCGAAGCGCTCGCCTATACGCTGGCCAAGGAGGAGAAGGGCAACAACATCTACGTCAACGTCGTCGCCCCGCCGCTCACCGACACCGACATGGGCCAGCGGCTCGCCAAGTCGCGTGGCGTGAACGAAATCCACGACCTCGACAAGAACTCCCCCTTCGGCCATGTCTGCGCTCCCGAAGACATCGCCAACGTCGTGCGCTATTTGGTGTCGCCGCTGAACACCTACGTCTCAGGCGAAAAGATCACCGTCCACGGCGCTGCCGACCGCGCGGGGTTTGCGTAACAGACTCGTCGAACCCCGCCCTCGACAAGCCACACCGTTCCATGATCACGTCCACGCATGACGGCTGACACAGTCCCGGCGGGGTCACGTAATCGGTTTCTGGACGGGGTAGAACGCTTGGGCAATGCGCTGCCCGACCCCGTCTTTATCTTCATCTGGATCATCGTCGCCGTCGTTGTCATATCGGTGATCGCTGCGATGTCGGGTTGGACGGCCACGAACCCCGTCACCGGCGAAGTGCTCGTCGCGAAAAGCTTGTTGACGGAAGACAACCTCAACAAACTGTTCGTCGAGATGCCGAAAACCTACACCGGTTTTGCGCCGTTAGGTCTCGCACTCACCATGATGCTGGGCGCAGGCGTCGCCGACCGCAGCGGGCTCTTCTCCTCGCTCCTGCGCGCCTGCATGAACAGTGTCCCGAAGACGATCCTCACGCCCACCGTCATGTTGATCGGCATGATGACGACGCACGCGGTCGATGCCGGCTATCTCGTCTACATCCCGCTCGCCGGCGTGATCTTCGCCGCCGCCGGGCGCCATCCTGTCTTAGGGATCGCCGTCGGCTTCGCCGGCACGGGCGTTGGCCTTTCGGGGAATCTCTTCCCTGGCCAATACGACGTGCTCATTTTGGGTATCACCGAAACCGGCGCGAAGATTCTGGTCCCCGACTGGACGATGAACCCGCTCGGCAATTGGTGGTTCAGCCTCGCAACCGCCTTCGTCTTCACTTCGCTCGGCTGGTTCATCGCCGAACGCATCATTGCCCCGCGGCTCGGCGAGTGGAAGGGCGGCGGAGCCACGGGCGAGCAGCTGGCCGCGGCTGCGTTGACACCGACGGAGCGGCGCGGCTTGGTCCGGGCAGGCCTTGCAGCCCTCGCCGTCGCGGCGCTCTTCGCAAGCTTGACGTTGTGGCCGGGCTTCACCCCGCTCTACGACGAGGCGGCGTCCGAATCGCAGCGCCTCACGCCGTTCTATCGCGGTCTGATCGCCGGCTTCTTCCTGCTCTTCATCTCGTGCGGATGGGCGTACGGCTCGGCCACGGGAGCGATCAAATCGCATCGCGACGTGGTGGCGATGATGGGCAAGGGGCTCGAGGGCATGGTGCCCTATCTTGTGCTCGTCTTCTTCGCGGCGCACTTCGTGGCGATGTTCGGCTGGTCGAACTTAGGGCCGATCACCGCGATCGCCGGCGCCGAACAGCTGCGCGCGATGAACGCGCCGCCGGCAGTGTTGCTGCCGATGCTGACCACGATGTCGGCCTGGCTCGACTTCCTCATCGCCTCGGGCTCGGCGAAGTGGACTGCGATGGCGCCGGTCGCAACGCCGATGATGATGCTGCTTGGCATCTCGCCGGAGATGACGACGGCGGCCTATCGCGTCGGCGACTCGGTCACGAACCTGATCTCGCCGCTGAACGCGTACCTCGTGCTGACGCTGACGTTCTGCCAGCGCTGGATGCCCGAGTTCCGCTTAGGCTCGCTGCTCGCGATCATGCTGCCCTTCGGCGTCGCGTTCTACCTCGGCGGTATGGCGGTGACCGCCGCTTGGGTCGCGTTCGAAATCCCCGTCGGTCCCGGCGCACCGGTCGCATACGAGGTGCCTGCGGCCAGACCCGCGGGGCCATGAGTATTGCCAATTGTCTTGGGGAATCACGTCGTCGCAAATAGGTGCGAACGAGGTGATTCGTGCCCGATCCGACCTACAACCTAAACGGCGCCTTCAAGCCGACGGCGAAGCGCCGCGCCGATCTTGACGGCCCCGACTTCTTCCCGACGCCGGCGTGGGCGACGCTCGCGCTCGTCGACAGCGAACGCTTCGACGGTGAGATTTGGGAATGCGCCTGCGGCGATGGCTCGATGGCCCGGGTGCTGAAGCAGGCCGGCCACCAAGTCACCGCGACCGATCTTTATGCGCGCGGCTACGGCGAAAGCGGCGTCGACTTTTTGAACGCGACCCGAACCGTCGACAACATCGTCACGAACCCGCCGTACAACGTCGCCGAGGCCTTCGTCGCCCAAGGCATGAAACTCGCGCGCAAAAAGTTCGCGCTGCTTTTGCGCCTGGCGTTCCTCGAAGGTGCCAACCGTGCGGAGACAATCTTCCTGAAGCATCCGCCCGCCCGCGTCTGGGTCTTCTCCGAACGCATCACGTTTTACATGAAAGGCGCCGAACGCTCCGGCAGTGGCACAACGGCCTACGCCTGGTTCGTCTGGGACAAAGACGCGCCGCCCGGCACCGAACTCAAATGGCTCAAGCCCGGCTACAAATCGCGCTCGACCCAGTCGCAAATCTTCGGAGAATAGGCATCGCAGAAGAAACCAAGGCGCATGCCGGCCGCCGCCTCAAACCGACATCGGCCCCTTGCGCGGCTTGGCGATGCCCACTGTGTCGGCGGTGAGGGTGAGGCCGAGTTCGGTAAGTTTCGCGCGGTGGCCGGGGATCGGCGTCGTGACGAGAGCAGCACCGACCGCCTCAAGACGACCGAGAGCTGACCCGGCCAGCGTCGCCGCCAGCCAGGCCTTTGCGCGCGGCCACTTCTTCCAATCGAGCTCGACCCTAGCCCATTTCAGATTCGCGAAATGCACTGCAACCGAAAGGTCGGCGATCCCGAGCGCCCCGCAGAAGAACCCGTTCGCCGGCAGTTGCGCTTCCAGGTAGTCCATGATCGCCGGCACATCCTCGGCGATCGCTCGCGCTTGCAAAGCCGCATCGCGCGGCGTTCCGAAAACGGCGGGCGAGATCACGGCGTTGTTGAACAGCTTCCAGATGAAGACGTCGCCCATCCGCGTATCGGCAAACTCTTCCAGCCACCGCGCCTGCGCTCGCACCGCGATGTCGTCCGGATAGAGTGGCGGCGACGGCCAACGGTCCTCCAGGTACTGAGAGATCACGCTGGAGTCAGAGAGGTTCACTCGATCGTCGCGATAGACCGGAATGCGCCGCAACGGGCTAAGCTGGGTGAACGCATCCCCGCCGAAGAACGGCACGATCGGATCGAGCGCGACCTCCACCCCTTTAAGCGCGCAAGCGGCCAGTACTTTGCGCACATAGGGCGAAATCGGGCTTCCGATGATCTGCGCGCGACGTTCGGTCATTCTAAGGGCTCGCTTTCCTCTACTTCGCCACCTGCCGCTCGATCCGCCGGTCCGGAATAAACCAAATCACGGCCACAACGGAATAGACCGCAAAGCCCAACCAACTCTCCACGAAAGACAACGCAATCCCGGCTGCATAGAGCGCTAGCGACAGATAGCCCTTGAAGTCGCTGCCGATCGCCGTCGCAATCATCGACTCATTCCCGTGCAAGCCGATCAGCACGCGCGTCAGGATCGTGTAGGAGATCGCCGCCATGAATAAAACGGCGCCATAGAGCGCCACGGGCAGCGTCGCAAAATGGTTCTCGCCCATCCATCCGGTCATGAACGGAAACAGCGACAGCCAGAAGAGCAGATGCAGGTTCGCCAGCATCGCCGGCCCGTTGA
>CAZJOM010000055.1:12667-28281 GCA_964547645.1 uncultured Flavobacteriaceae bacterium | reverse complement strand
GCCCGTCAGGGCGCATGACACCGATCGAGAAGCTCTGGCCGTTCTGCCGCGTGAACGCGATCAGGTCGCCGCGCGGGCTCCACACGGGCGTCGTGTAGCGGCCTTGGCCGTAGGAGATGCGCTGCTGATTCGAACCGTCCGCGTTCATCACGTAGAGCTGAGGCGAGCCGCCGCGATCGGAGTTGAAGACCACGCGCGAGCCATCGGGTGCGAAGGACGGCGACGTGTCGATACCCGGATCGCTCGTTAGGCGCGTCGGCCGGCGCGAGCGCAGATCGACCACATAGATGTCGACGTTATTGTCGCGCGAATAGCTGAAGACGACGCGATTGCCCTCCGGCGTGAAGCGG
Source organism: uncultured Flavobacteriaceae bacterium (assembly GCA_964547645.1). GTDB lineage: Bacteria > Pseudomonadota > Alphaproteobacteria > Micropepsales > Micropepsaceae > SZUA-430. Next base: position 27,931 of record CAZJOM010000055.1, on the reverse strand, counting down.
GGGGCGAAGGTCATGCCCGAGTACTGGCCGATGACTTCGCGCTGACCGGTCTGCAGGTCGAAGACGAAGACGGATGGCGTCTGGCGCTCGTACGACATGTAGGTGATCGCCTGCGTCGTCGGCGAAAAGCGCGGTGAGAGCACGATGAAGTCGCCGCCAGTGAGGAAGCTCGGGTTCGCGCCGTCTTGATCCATGATCGAGAGGCGATAGCGGCGCTTCGTCTTGGGGCCTGCTTCGGAGATGAAGACGATGCGGGTGTCGAAGTAGCCCTTTTCGCCGGTCAAACGCTCATAGATGGCGTCGGCGACGAGGTGGCCCAGGCGGCGCCAGTTCTCGGGAGTCGTCTTGAAACTCATGCCGACGACTTGTTTCTCGCCGAAAATGTCCCAGAGGCGGAAGTCGACCTGTAGCTGACCGTCCGCCAGTTGTTGCGCCTGACCGGTGACGAGACCTTGGGCGTTGATGACGCGCCAGTCGCCGAAGCGCGGGATGGTTTGAAAATTTCCGATCTTTTCGATGAAGGAACGCGGATCGATCGGTGCGAACAGCCCCGAGCGTTCGAGGTCGCCGCGAATGACGCCGGCGACTTGCGCGGCGGTTTGCTGATCGCGCGGGTTGGAGCCCAAGAAATCGTTGATCGCGATCGGAATCGGCTGCACGACGCCCTTGTTCAGGTCGATTTCGAGGGCGGCGTTCGCCGGCGCCGCAAAGGCCGCGAGGGTCAGAGCAAACGCGCCGAAGATCGCGCGCGAGAAGCCGTTCGATTTCTTCATCTCATTCCTCATTCGGTTCAGTACCCGGCCATCTGGCGCGGGTCGAAGGTGATCACGATCTCGTTCCAGCTCGCGTATTTTTCGGGCGGAAGATTGTAAGGACCGCAGATATGGACCGCGCGAATAGCCGAATCGGCGGCCGCGCGGAAGTAGGGATCGCCCAGGCGACCTTGATCAAGCAATTGTGGCGGCGATGCGACCGTGCCGTCCTCGTTCAGGAAAACCCTTACACGGAATACGAGTGCTGCGGGGTCGGGTGCGCCAACGGGCACGTTCCAGCACTTCGCGAGTTGGCCTTTGAGTGCGTCAATCTCGCTCATCGTCATGGCGGATTGCGCGCCAACGGCCTTGACAGCGCGGTCGGCCTTCGAGGGCGCGGCCTTCGCTTCTTTCGGCTCTTCGGGAAGCGAGTCGAGGCCTTTGAGAATTTTGTCGACGTCGAATTTTTCCTTCGGCTTCTCGGGCTTGGGCTTGGCGCGCGGCGCGGCGAGCGCGAAGCGTCGCTCCTCCGGCTTTGGCGGTTCGGGCTTGGGCGGCTCAGGCTTTTCGGGCTCAGCTTCGGGCGCGGCTTCTTCTTCCTCTGGGGCGGGCGGCGGTGGCGGCTCGGGCGCCATTGCTTGTTGTTCTTGCTGCGGCGGCTCGGGCGCTGGCGGTGTTGGTTCCGGCGGTTGTTCAACCTTTTCGTCGGTCTGCGCCATAATGTTGGTTGCATCGTCGACTGTCAGCAGTTCGATCGGCACCACGTCCGATGGCAGCGCTACCGGCGGCGAGATCATTGGCCAGACGACAAACGCAGCAAAGAGCGCGCCGGCGTGGAAAATCGCCGACAAGAACGCTGCGCCGAACAGCGAGTCCGATTGCGGCGTGTTATTGCTGCTTCTTGCTCTTGCCACGCGGGGGCTCTGTTACAAGGCCGATGCGCCGGAAGCCGGCTGCATTCAATTCGCCCATCACACTTACAACGGTGCCGTAATCGACCGACCGGTCGCCGCGCACGAAAATGCGTTGATCGTAACCATTCTCGGCAATGGCAGACACTTTCGCTACGAGATCATCGAGCGCGATCGCCTCATCCTGGCGCTTGGCACCGCCGAGGTAGATTCTTCCATCTTTCTCGATGGAGACGGTCAGCGGCTCCTTGTCTTTCGTCATCGGCCTAGCGTTTGTCTTCGGCAGATCGACAGCGACGCCTGGTGTCAGCAAGGGCGCGGTCACCATGAAGATGATGAGCAGCACCAGCATCACGTCGACCATCGGGGTGACGTTGATTTCCGAGTGCGGGCGCAGGCGGCCTCGCCAACTGCCGCGGCCGCGCGCTCCGTTGCCGTTGATAACGCCCGCCATCTAGCGCGCCTTCTCGTCGAGTTGGCGCGACAGGATGGCGGAGAATTCGTCGGAGAAGCCTTCCAGCCTATTGGCGATGCGGCCGACGGACGTCGAGAGATGGTTATAGGCGACTGAGGCCGGGATGGCCGCGACGAGGCCCATGGCGGTTGCAAACAACGCCTCCGCGATGCCGGGCGCGACGACGGCGAGAGAGGTGTCGTGGCTCGCCGCGATTTGACGGAACGAGTTCATGATACCCCAGACCGTGCCGAAGAGGCCGATGAAGGTGGCGTTGACGCCGACGGTGGCGAGGAAGCCCAGCGACGATTCCAGGCGCGCGATTTCGCGCCCGATCGTTACGTTCATCACGCGGCTGATGCGGTCCTTGACGCTGGGCAAGAGGCCGGTTGAGACGGGACCCATCTCGAACGAGCGCTTCCATTCGCGCATCGCGGCGACGAAGACGTGCGCCATCGGGTGCTGTTCGCTGCGCGCTTGAAGTGTGGCGTAGACGTCGTCGAGCGAACGGCCGGACCAGAACATCTGCTCGAACTTGTCGGCCTGTGCGCGAACGCTGCCCAGTCGCATCCACTTGCCCAAGATGATCGCCCAGGACCAGAACGAGCAGAACAACAGGATGCCCATAACGATTTTTACGACGATGTCGGCCTTCATGAAGAGCGTCAGTGGCGACATGTCGATGATCGCGCTGGTCGTGTCACCGCCTTCGGCCTTCGTGAGTTCGATGGGCGCGACCGGTGCCGCGGATGGGATCGGATCGACCGGTGCCGCGCTTGGCGCCTGAACGTTGCTGGCGAGGTGCGTCAGGTGATCGGCGAACGCGAGCAGCGGCTTTGCGAACGCGGCGACATCCGGCAAAGAAGTAAGCGCGGAGAACTCCATGAACTATCACTTCCCCTCAAATAAGCGCCGCGCCCGGCGACCATGCGCCCCAAGACCTTGAGGCGTTTGGGGAAATCGGGCGTGACTACAGCCGTCCAACGTGTCGAAATTTGGGCGCAAAGAAGCGCGCTTCCGGGCCGCAGATGGCGGCCTTGCCCAAACCCTTGCGACTTCCCTAACCCGAACAGGTGGCGAGGCCAAGGGCCGCGAGCGCGTTATGACCGAGAGTTCACGCAGGTTCCCCGTGAATCTGCACGGATAACTTGCAAGGCGGCGTGGTGCTCGCGCTGTGACGGATTTTTCAATCCAAATACGCTGCCAGTTTCGCCTTCACGTCTTCCGGTATGCGGCGGGGTTTGCCGGTCATGGTTATGAGGGCGGCTTCGATTTTGGCGGTGACAAGGATGTCGCTGCCGCGTTTGACGGCTTGGTCGCCGGTTAGTCTGGCGCCGGCGAGGACGCGGTAGCGGGTGTGGATTTCGAGCGCGTCGTCGAGGCGTGCGGGCCTGGCATAGTCGATCTCCATCCGGCGGATCGTCCAGGCGACGGGCTCTTCGCCCGACATCATCACCATGTGGTGGACGCCGGCGAGGCGTAGGAACTCCGAACGGCCGCGCTCCATAAATCGCAAATAGTTCGCGTGATAAACGATGCCGGAGACGTCCGTGTCCTCATAATAGACACGCGCGGTCAGGATGTGGGTCTTACCGTCGAAACGGCCCATCGAGGGGTCAGACATCGGCGTCCCCTCCCGAAGGGGCGTCGAACAGGCCTTGTTGTGCAATCGCTTTCGGCGGCGTCAGCCCCAAGTGCGTGTAGGCAAGGCCCGCCGCCATGCGGCCGCGCGGTGTGCGCTGGACGAAGCCTTCCTGCAGCAGGAACGGCTCGATGATTTCTTCGAGCGCGTCGCGCGGTTCGCCGAGCGCGGCGGAGAGTGTCTCTACGCCGACGGGACCGCCGTTGTAGTTGTCGATGATGATTTTCAGGTAGCGGCGGTCGAAGTTGTCGAGGCCGCGTTTGTCGACTTCCAAACGTGTGAGCGCTTCGTCGGCGGCGTTGGCATCGACCTTCGGTAGTTTGGCGACGGCAGCGAAGTCGCGGATACGGCGCAGCAGGCGGCCGGCGATGCGGGGGGTGCCGCGCGAGCGCGCTGCGATCTCACGCGCGGCTTCGGGCGTGAGGGCCAATTGGAGAATGCGGGCGCCGCGGCTCACGATTTCGATCAGGTCTTCGACTTTATAGAACTCAAGCCGGAGCGGGATGCCGAAGCGATCGCGCAAAGGCTTCGTGATCATGCCGGAGCGCGTCGTGGCGCCGACGAGCGTAAAGGGTGCGAGGTCGATCTTCACCGTGCGGGCGGCCGGGCCTTCGCCGATGATAAGGTCGAGCTGGAAATCTTCCATCGCCGGGTAGAGGATTTCTTCGACGGCGGGGTTCAGGCGGTGGATCTCGTCGATGAAGAGGACGTCGCGCGGCTGCAGGTTGGTCAGGATCGCTGCGAGGTCGCCGGCGCGCGCGATGACGGGGCCGGAGGTTGAGCGGAAGCTGACGCCGAGCTCGCGGGCGACGATCTGGGCCATCGTGGTTTTGCCGAGGCCCGGGGGACCGGCGAGCAGCACGTGATCGAGCGCCTCGTTCCGGCCGCGCGCGGCGTCGATGTAAACCTTCAGGTTCGCGCGGGTTTGGTCTTGGCCGATGAACTCACCGAGTGTCAGCGGGCGCAGCGACGCGTCGCCGGCGTCGTCGTCGCGGGTCTCGGGCGTGAGGAGACGGTTGGGTTTGGTCATAACAAAACACTCGTAGCCCTTCCCCCCTTGACGGGGAAGGTGGATCGCCGCGTGAGCGGCGAGACGGCCCGCCTTCGCTGAATCTTTGGCGGGTCGTGTGATCCGCTTGGTCCGCCGAAGCTTATGCGAAGGCGGAATGGGGGGCAGTCAGCGCGCGAAGGCCCCCCATCAGTCACGCGGCTTCGCCGCGCGCCAGCTTCCCCCTCAAGGGGGGAAGCGCTGATCAAATTATGAAGGTTGCGACTTGTCATTACGCTGCTGAAGAAAGAGCGCGCAAGCCTTCGCGGATCATGGCTTGGAGCGGAAGTTCTTTGCCTTCGCGGGCGATGACGGCGGCGATCGCTTGGCTCGCTTGGGACTGATTGTAGCCGAGGTTGACGAGGGCGGAGACGGCTTCGGCGGCCGCGCCTTGGGGTTTGGCGAAGCCGACGACGGTGCCGTCGCCTCTGGCCATGTGCAGCGGCGCGGAGATGGCGGCGGCCTTGTCTTTCAGCTCGGCGGTGATGCGGGCGGCGAGTTTGGGGCCGACGCCTTGCGCGCGCCCGACGGCTGCTTTGTCTTCGAAGGCAACGGCTCTTGCGAGGTCGGCGATGGTGAGCGTGCTCAAGATCGAGAGAGCAACTTTCGCGCCGACGCCTTGCACGGTTTGCATGAGGCGGAACCACTCGCGTTCTTCACTGGTCGTGAAGCCGAAGAGTTTGATCGCGTCTTCGCGCATTTGGGTTTCGACAAAGAGCGAGGCGCGTTGGCCGGGTTGTGGGAGATTCGACAGTACGCGCGCGGCGCAGTGCACCACATAGCCGACGCCGCCGACGTCGATGACGGCGAAGTCGGTGCCGATTTCGTCGATGATGCCGGTGAGTTTGCCGATCATGCGCTCGCCCCTTGAAGAGATTTCACGCCAAGGCGCCAAGAAGGAAGAGGTGCTTCACACAAAGATACGAAGATACAAAGGGAGACACCCCTTGCGCCGCAGGCGTTATTTCGAGCGCCGAAGAGGTGCACAACTTCGTATCTTCGTATCTTTGTGTGAGACATCTTTCTTCTTTGCGGCTTGGCGTCTTGGCGTGGAAACTTTCTCTACCTCGCCCTTGCCAGCATGGCTTCGACGCGGGCGTTGGTTTCGGACATGTGGGCGTGGGTGATGGCGACGGCGAGCGCGTCGGCGGCGTCGGGGGTTTTGGCGTTCGAATGCGGGAGCAGGATTTTCACCATTGCGTGGACCTGATCTTTATCGGCGTGGCCCACGCCGACGACGGATTTCTTCACCTGGTTCGGAGCGTATTCGGCGACCAAGAGCCCCGCCCTTGCCGGCACGAGCAGCGCGATCGCGCGGGCTTGGCCGAGCTTCAGCGTGGCGACCGGGTCTTTGTTGACAAAAGTCTGCTCGACCGCGGCGACGTCCGGGCGGAGGCGTTCGAGCACCTTCGAGATGCCGTCGTGCAGCGTGACCAGGCGTTCGGCGAGCGCCATTTCGCTATCGGACGTCACGACCCCGCATTCGACGAAAGAGAGTCTGGTGCCGTCGAGTTCGATCACGCCCCAGCCGGTACGGCGGAGGCCGGGATCGAGGCCAAGGATTTTGGTCGCGCGGGGGAGCGGCATTGCTCGTCGTTGTACACTAAATGTTCTGCGAAGACCATAGCGTGATTCGGTGATCGCTGTTGCAGACATTGGCGCACAGTGCGTCCAGAATCTCATTCGCGATTCACAGGAGATTTTTCGTGCGCCTTTGCTTTGCCGCCGCTGCGTTCGTTGCCGCCTCCCTGCCCGCCACCGCCACGCAGGTTCGCGAATGCGACTATGCGGCGAGCGTGCGGACAATCGTCGAGCCGTGGGAGCGCAACACCAAGGGCTTCTACAACAACGACGTGCGCGTGGCGTTGTTGGACACAGGCGGCGAGCCAGTGTGCTGCAGTCAACACTTGCTGGTGCTGCTGCCGGATCGCGGTGGGCCGCCGGGCATGGATGAGGGGCGGCTCTGCAGGATCGTTGGCGATCGCGAGGCGATGGGATTTCTCGGCATCGAGTTCGAACGCATGCGCTCGAGCTATGATCAACGCGGCTTGCTGCTTGAGTTTCCGGTGCACATCTATGGCGACGGCATTCGCAATCGTACGGGCGTTGCGCGCGTGCGGGTCAACGTCGAACGCGGGACGGTGACGCCGGATTGAGGCCCCGCCGGTTGGGCGGGGCCTTCGCGACTATTGCTGCGTCGGGAAATGTTGCAGCGCTTCGTTCACGATTCTGGTCGAGTTGGTCGCAATGGCACTCGCGGCGCCTTGGGCCGGCGTTGAAGAGGTAATGGGGCGCAGGGAGCCCACGCGAAGTGCGCCATTCTGTGCCGCCGTTCTTGCGCCGGTCAGCACCGTGCACGTGCCGGTGAAGTTTGCGCCTTCGCAAACTTGCCATTCGCCGAAGCCCGAGATCGCGATGCTGCCGGTTTGCGGCGGCCACGACAGTTCGGACACGTTGGCGGCAGAGCCTTTCAGCACGCGGGCGACGCCGGTGAAGTCGCTGCGCGCGTAAAGCGTGGCGACGGAGGGTTCGATCGCCGGTGCTTGGGCGATGACGCCGCCTTGCGGATCGTACGACATCAGGATCTTGTCGATGTCGGCCTTCACTTCTTCGAATTTCTCGATCGGTGCGAGGCATCCGATGTCGTGCATGCGGCCGGGAACGGCATGCACCTCTTCGCGCGTCTTAACGCGGACCAACGTGCCGCTCGGGCCCTTGGTTGCGAATTCCGCGGCGACTGTTTGGATCTTGCGCCCGCCCGACGCGTCGCGCGTGCCGGTGTTGGTGATGACGATGTCTTGCGCGCCTTGCGCCTTGTAAGCGTTCGTCCAGAATTCCGTGTTCACGACCGCGCCAAGTTCGGTGTCGATCTGGGTTTGCGGCATCGACTTCGTCGCCGGCGTTGGGGTCACGACAACGACGCATAGGCCGTCCAGATCCTTGCCGGCGAGCTTGCCGATGACGACGGCCACGCTTTTGTCCTTAGGCGCGCCGGTCTGCCATCCCTCGGGCACAGTGACGGAGAAGCGTCCTTCAGGGTCGCCATATTGTTCGGCGGCGTGTGCGGGAATGGTCATGACCGTGGCGAGGGCTGCAGCGACTGCGGCGGAACGAAGGGACATCGAGGGGGCCTCTGGTTGCCCGCTCTCATTAGCATGATCAAACCGGTTACGGACGCGGAATCCGCGCCTCGCTCAGTTGAAAGTGCGCGCGATCCACACTCTCCCCAAGCGGGGTGCAACGGATTTGAGGTGAGGTAGTGCGTTGCGCGCGCTGTGCGTGCGCCTACGCCGTCAGCTTCGCCATCGTGGCATCTGACATTTCGAAGTTAGCGAAGACGGTTTGGACGTCGTCGTGGTCGTCGAGCGCTTCGATGAGGTCGACGAGGGTTTCGGCGGCGTCGCCTTCGACGGGGACGCTGGTTTGCGGACGCCAGACGAATTTGGCGCTTGACGGGGGTCCGAACTTTTTCTCGAGCGCGCGGGCGACTTCGGCCAGGCTGTCGGGCGCGCAGAACAGATCGTGGGTTTGATCCGTGGACTGACAATCGTCCGCACCTGCTTCGATCGCGGCGTCGAGCATGGCGTCTGCGCTGGCGGTCGCGGCGGGGTATTGGACCTGACCGAGGCGGTCGAACATGTAGGCCACAGTCTCGCCCATTTGGCCGCCGTGCTTGGCGAAGAGCGAGCGCACATCGCTGGCCGTGCGGTTACGGTTGTCGGTCAGGGCCTCGACGATCAGCGCGACGCCGCCGGGGCCGCGGCCTTCGTAGCGGACTTCTTCGTAGTTCGTGGCGTCGGCGCCTTGGGACTTTTTGATCGCGCGTTCGATCGAGTCGCGCGGCATGCTTTCCTTGCGGGCGGCGGCGATCGCGGCGCGGAGCTTGGCGTTGTGTTCGGGGTCCGGCAGGCCCGCCTTCGCTGCGACGGTGATTTCGCGGCCGAGTTTCGAAAACAGTTTCGAGCGCTTTGCATCCTGCGCGCCCTTGCGGAACATGATGTTTTTGAACTGACTGTGGCCGGCCATGCGAGGTGTCTCTGTCCAAATTCGAGGCGGTGATAAAGCTCAAGCTGAGCCTTCAGGCAAGTGGCAGTTGCAAGCGATCTGCTTTGGTTGCCAAGAGGTGGCACATTGCCGTTTCCGCGGTGTCAAAAATTCCGCAGTACGGTCCAAGTGCGCCCCATTCGTCGGTCTCAGAATCAAACCATTGCATTCGGTAGGAGAAGGTTCCGTCATCTCGAAACACGACAGCAGCTCTTATCATTCCATCCGCACTTGTGACCGTCTGCAGAATGCGTTCCGACACCTCTTACTCCGGCATCGCTTGCTTCAACCTGCCGCCGAGGCGTACGGGTTCGATGCGTTTGGCGAGGCCGGTGTTGTCGTCGGTTTCCACGAAGAGGCCGCAGACGGTGGCGGGGCCTTGGGCTGGGGTGAAGCGGCCGCTGGAGAGTTTGGTCACGAAGCGTTGGAGCGGTTCGGTTTTTTCCATGCCTATGACGCTGTCGTAGTCGGCGCACGCGCCAGCGTCGGTTTGGTAGGCGGTGCCGCGCGAAAGGATCTGCGCGTCGGCGGTGGGGACGTGGCTGTGCGTGCCGACGACGAGGCTGGCCCGGCCATCGCAGAAGTGGCCCATCGCCATCTTCTCCGACGTCGCTTCGGCGTGCATGTCGACGATGGCGGCGTCGCAGCCCCAACCGAGGCGGCAAGCTTCGAGTTCGCGGTCGACCGAGGCGAAGGGATCGTCGAGCGCGTCCATGAAGACGCGGCCCATCGCATTGACGACCAGCACGCGCTTGCCGGTTTGCGTTTCATAGAGGCCGGCGCCTTTGCCGGGCGTGCCCTTCGGGTAGTTCACGGGACGCAGCAGGCGCGGTTCGTTGTCGAAGACTTCGATCTGGTCGCGCTGATCGAAGGCGTGATTACCGGTTGAGACGCAGTCGACGCCGGCCGCGAACAGCGCCTTGCAGATTTCGTCGTTGATGCCGAAGCCGCCGGCCGCGTTCTCGCCGTTCACCACGACGAAATCGAGCGCGAGCTTGCGGCGCAAGAGGGGCACCTGCTCCACCACGGCCGTGCGGCCGGCGCGCCCCACTATGTCCCCTAGAAACAGAATGCGCATTTAGTTCCCTTCGAAACGCAGCACGCGGGTCTCGGTCACGACCGCGTCGAGCGGCTCGTCCGTCGGCTCGCGCGGGAGTTCGTCGACGGCCTGTACCTCATAGGCGATGCCGATCGCCTTGATCGTGCGCTTTGCCCGATGTTCGCTCAAGTAGCGATCGTAGTAACCGCCGCCGTAGCCCAAGCGGTAACCATGGCGGTCGAAGGCGAGCAACGGCACGAGGATGAGATCGGGGCGGCGTTCCTTTGCCTTTGCGTCGGGTTCTGGGATGGCGAAGCGGCCGACGACGAGCGGGTCGCCGGGTTTCCAACTACGAAAGATGAGGCGCTCACCCTCGGTGTGCGGCAAGCAGAGCGCGTGACCTTGCGCGCTCAACGTTGCCATGAGGGGGAACGGATCGGCCTCGCCGCGCACGGCGGCGTAGCCTGCGATGATCGCGCCTTTCATGAAAACGAAATCGCCGAGCACGCGGCGCGCTATGAGGAGCGCGGCCTTCGGGCCCGCGGTCTCGGCAGCACGCGTGCGGGTCGCGAGTGCTTGCGGGCGGAGAGCAGCCTTGTCGGGTGAAATCGTCATCATCGCTTGCAATGAAGGTGGGCGGGACCGCCATGCCGTCGAACACATGGATCCTCACGGGCCTGCTTAAGCAGGTGGGCGCCGTTTGGCCAAGACCACGGTCCGGGCCAGGGACAGCTCCCGTAGAGGTCTGATTACGGCCCCTGGGTCCTAGATTCTAACGCGCGAGGCAGTGCCCGCCCGGGGGACAAGGTAGGGTCAGCGGAGCCGACCTGCAATGTCTTCCATGCGGCGGGCGGCGGATTCGAGGAGTCCGGCGAACTTTTCTTCGTCAACCGTCTTGCGGGTAGGCTTTGGCGCCACGGTCGGATCGTCCTTAAGACCGGCGAGTTCTTCCTCGAGTTCTTGAATGCGCTCGTTCGCGAGCGCGAGTTCGTCTTCGATGAGGAGGCTGGTCATCAGGAGCAGCTGACCTTCGCGGGCGGAGCCGACATCTTTCTTAACGTCGGCCATGCGCTTGTCGATCAACTTGGCCAGCGCGGTCAGGTGGCTCTCTTCGCCGTCGTCGCAGGCGAGCATGTAGCTCTGATTGTTGACGGTGACGGTTACGTGCGCCATCGCGCTTGTCCTTCCGATGCCTAGTGCGCCAGCACGGCGCGGATTTCGCGGATCGCGCCTTCGAGGCGGCCCGCGACTTCTTCGGTGAAGCCTTCGAGCGCCACCTTCTCGACGTTCAAGCGCGTGAGTTCGTCGGCGAGGCGGGCCCGATCTTCCTTCAGCGCGTTAAGTTCGCTCGCTATCCCATCGTCGAATGGCGAGGGCGCGTGAGCGTTCGTCCGCTTGGCGGCGGCTTCGAGCCGCTCGAGGGCGGCGGTGAAACGTTTGATGGCCGAATCGAGTCGCGACATGTCGAATCTGTATACGCCAATTCGTGCTTAGAGCGATGTCTTAATTCTTTGTTTCCACTGCGCCTCCTTCAAAATCCTACTTATGGTTGCAAGCCAGACTCACTTCGCGCCCGGCTCGATTGGTCTGCCCCTGCGGCATTCGTGTGCGGGACGAGTGCTAATGCGGTCATGAGCGCGTTTGCGTCTTTCGTCAGCCTACGGAGCATTTCGATGTCGACGCGGGCGACGGTGATGAAGAGAGCTTTTTTGGCGGTGGGGGCGAGGAGGACGTAGTTCATGAAGCCTCCACCGCCGCCGGTCTTTTGGATGACGGGAAGCGCGCCGAGGCGCATGCAGAGCCAGCCCATCGCGATCGCGTCCGCTCTGCCCGCCATGTCGAGGTTGATGACGCGCGTTAGGGCCGTGCGCTCGACGATGGGTTTTTGCGCGAGCGCGCGGGGGGAGCCCGGCTCCGGCGAAAGCTCGGCGCGCATCCAGCGGGCCATATCGTCGGCGGTCGAATAGACGCCGCCCATCGCGCCGATCGCGGGATTCGGGGCGCAGGGAAAATCGCTGCGCCCGGTCGGCATCAGGCGGCTGCACTGTTCGGCATTGGGTGCCAGCGCCGTGTCGGCGAGCGCGAGCGGTGCGGTGACATAGTGCGCGAGCAGTGCGTCGAAGCTTTTGTTCGCGGCGGCACTCAACGCGTCGCCCAAAAACATGTAGGCCGCGTTCGAGTACTGCGCGACGCGGCCTGGCGGACGCGCGGGCTGAACCGTTGCGAGCCAGCTCCACCGCCCCGCGGCACCCAAGCCCGGCGGCAGGTCGCGCGGCAGTGCGCTCACGTGCGCAGCCAAATCGCGGAGCGTGATCGCGCGGCCGCCTTTCGTACGCGGCACGCGGCGGCCGGTGGGCGCGTAGGCCGACAGTGGATCGTCGAGGCGCACGCGCCCTTCCGCGATCAAGTTCGCCAGGATCTCGCCGGTCATCGTTTTGGTGAGCGAATTGATGCGGAGCAGCGTGCGGCCGTTCGGCAGCGTCCCTTCGCGCGCGGCGCCCATGACGTAGGTGTGCTCGCCGTCGAGAATCACCGCCACCATCGCCGGCGCTTTCGAGGTTGCGAAGATCGCATCGAGCTTGCGTGCGAGATCGGCGGGCATGGGTTCGGTACGCGCTGTGGCCAAGCCGAGCGACAGCGCGGTCCATAGCACCGCCGCGAATCTCATCCTGGCTACGTTCATCCGTCCGCTTCCCATCGGCCACGATCTCGTCGCACAAGGTTACGGCGACACGAAGGCGCCATTGTGGCATGGTGCGCGACCCTTTTCGTGCGCTTCTCCAAATGGAGGTTGAAGGTGAGCAACTTGATTTCGCGGCGGTCGGTGTTGGGGGCGGCGGCTGGGTTGGTGGTGGCGGCGGGATCCGCTTCGGCTGAACTGGCGCCGGCGGTTGACGTTGTGGTGACGCCGGCGCGGGTGGCTCGGGTTGGGGGTTGGCGGTTTCAGTGTGCGGTTGGGCGCGGCGGGATTCGTTTGGCCAAACGCGAGGGCGATGGAGCGACGCCCGCCGGGGCTTGGACGTTGCGCGAAGTGTTCTATCGCGCGGACCGAATGGCGGCGCCGGTGACGAAGTTGCCGCTGCGCGCTTTGAAGCCCGACGATGGGTGGTGCGATGCGCCGAACGATCCGCAGTACAATCGGCCGGTGCGGCTGCCCTACCCTGCGAGCGCGGAGACGTTGTGGCGGGGCGATCATGTGTACGACATCATTGTCGTTGCTGGTTACAACGATGCGCCGGTGGTGCCGGGCGCCGGGAGCGCGATCTTTCTGCACATCGCGCGCAGCCGGTATCAGCCGACCGCCGGGTGTGTGGCGTTCGCGCCGGGGGATCTGCTGAAGATATTGTCGGTGGTGGATCCGCGTTCACGGTTGGACGTGCGGGTTTAGGCGGGTGCCATCACATCTCATGCGGAGCCGCGGAGGGCGAAGGGTGCTGGACACCGCGGAGACGAAGAATTGAACCACGAAGCGCACCAAGCCGCTCTGCTTGGCTGAGTACGCTCTAGCGCGTGTAGCGCGCGGTACTGACGCTTCGCGCCGATGAGACGTCGTCGCATGTTGCAGAGTGGCTTGGTGCGCTTCGTGGTTCGAACTATTTGCTTTCTCCGCGGTCTCCGCGCCTCCGCGTGAGATCAACATGAACGCGCGCGTCGCGTGTTCGTGATTTGCACGACTTGTCGCAGTTCGGTGCGAAGTGTTCGCGGAAAATCCGTTGTTGGCCCGCGATATGGCCGCGACACGTCGCTTGCTGAACCTCACCTGACAACGCGGTTCAGAACGCGTTCAAGGCGCGAGCCTTACCCATGCACTCGAACGCAATCGATGGCGGCTTCGTCAAGCGGTCGGTGGGTTCAATGGCTCGGTTCAACCAGGAGTATGACGACATGAAAGCTTTCCTTGCGAGCGCCGTTGCGCTCAGTGCGTTTGCAGCAGCGATGCCGGCAAGCGCTGACGATATCGCTCTCGGACAGCCGGGTTACGGCGGTTCGGGGTGCCCTTCGGGTTCGGTCTCGGCGACGCTGAGCCCCGACTCAAAAGCGCTAAGCCTGATCTTTGACGAGTATCAAGTCTCCGCCGGTGGTGCGACCGGCCGGACCTTCGACCGCAAGTCGTGCAACGTGGCGATCCCGGTGCATGTGCCGAATGGTTACAGCGTTGCGGTGCTGTCGATCGACTATCGCGGGTTCAACCGTCTGCCGACGGGCGCGGCCTCGCAGTTCAACGTCGAATACTTCTTCGCCGGCGGCCGCGGGCCAGCCTTCCGCCGCTCGTTCTGGGGCTCGCTCGAAAACGACTACTTCATCAACAATCAGCTGGCGGCGGAAAGCCTTGTCTGGTCGCCCTGCGGTGCGGACGTAAATTTGCGCACGAACTCCAGCATGCGGGTCAGCACCGTTGCCAACCGCGAAGCGCTTGCAACCGTCGACTCGCAGGATGTGAACGCTGCGATTGTTTACCACCTGCAGTTCCGCCGCTGCCAGTAAGCGCGGCTGACTGACGACGACCAGGGCCACGGCCAATCGTGGCGGAACATAGGAGACATTTCCATGACGACGACACGGTTGGCCGCCCTTGCTTTTGTGGCACTCGCCACTTGTTCTACGGCGTTCGCGAAAGGTGGCTTTTGGGCCGAGCGCGCACGCACGATCGACGCGCAGGCCTGTCCTGCAGGCTCGTTCAGCGTTGTGACTTCGCCCGACGGCAGCGCGGTCAGCGTGCTGTTCGACAACTTCGTAGTGCAAACGAACGACGCGAGCGGATTTGCGCGCATGACCTGCGCGCTTGAGATTCCGCTGCACCTGCCGGAAGGATATTCGCTGGGTGTGTATCAGGTCGACTACCGCGGGTTTGCGAAGCTTGAGGATCGGCAGCGCGGCGAGTTGAGTGTCGCCTACGGCACAGGCTCGGGCGAGCGCAATCGCGGGCGCCGCTTCCGGCGCGACGTGCGCGGCGCCTATGAGGGCGACTTCGTGTTCAACGAACGCTTGAGGGGCGGCGTGTTGAAGCGCATGGGCTGCGGCGATGAGGCGGTGCTGAATTTCTCCGCGACGTTGTCGTTGGCCTCGAAGAAGGGGGCGGCCACGGGTACGATGATGCTCGACTCCGTCGACGGTGCGCCGGCGGCGGGGTTGGTGTTCGGGCTGGATCTGAAGAGGTGCGGCGAGCGTTGAGACCGGATTGAAACGCCAAGTGGCTCTGCGTCTTGCTTCGCGTAAGATTTAGAGGAATCGCCTCACTCTTCGTCCAGGAACTTCCACGTATCCGCGCCGTCGAATTTTCGGATGCGAGTTTTGGCTAGCAGCTCGGGGGCTGCGAGCCGCATGTTGATGCCCATGCGGTCGTAGGCGGGGTCGACGGCCGACCAGTGGGTGT
>CAZJOM010000055.1:0-12567 GCA_964547645.1 uncultured Flavobacteriaceae bacterium | reverse complement strand
CGCATGTTGATGCCCATGCGGTCGTAGGCGGGGTCGACGGCCGACCAGTGGGTGTGGACGCCGCAAGTTTTGCAGCGGTGGAAGACGATCGCCTTGTCGCCCCAAACATAGGTGTCGGTCGGCGGCGGCGAAGGCGTAAAGCGGACTTGGCGCGGCGCGTAGTACGCCATAAGCGTCCCCGTGCGCCGGCAGATCGAGCAGTTGCAGGATGTGACTTCGGTGGGTGCGGTTTCGACGTCGATGCGGACGGCGCCGCAGTGGCAGCTGAGTTCGGGCATTTCGTCCTTCTGGCGGTGATTTGCGCTCATTACATGTCGGGCGCGCTTTGGGACAGATCGTTGTGGAGCATTCAGCGCCACTGAAACGTTTCCGTTTGTTACGGGTTTCGTCCCCAAATGTCGCAGAATTGCGGGGGTTTGTGGGGTTGACGTTGGTGGTCGCGGCACCCCATGGTCCGCCCGCTTTTCCGGCCTTTCGCGCACTCCGAGGTCACGGAACCGCTCAGCCCCTTGAGCGGCGTGCCTTCGAGAGCTTGGCCTCGAGACACGAACACCCATGGCGAGCACCCCGACCTCCACCGTTCCCCACCGCGATATGGCGAATGCCATCCGTGCGCTTTCGATCGATGCGGTCGAGGCGGCGAAGTCCGGGCATCCCGGCATGCCGATGGGCATGGCGGATGTCGCGACGGTGCTGTTCACGCGCTTTTTGAAATTCGATCCGCGCAATCCGAAGTGGCCGGATCGCGACCGCTTCGTGCTGTCGGCCGGGCACGGGTCGATGCTGCTCTATTCGCTGCTGCATCTGACCGGGTACAAGGACATCACCCTTCAGGACATCAAGAACTTTCGGCAGTTGGGTTCGCCTTGCGCGGGGCATCCGGAGTACGGGCATGGCGCGGGTGTTGAGACGACAACGGGGCCGCTGGGCCAAGGGATCGCGACGGCTGTCGGCATGGCGATGGCGGAGCGCATTACGAATGCGCGTTTCGGGAACGATCTGGTCGATCACTTTACTTATGTGATCGCGTCGGACGGCGATTTGATGGAAGGGATCAGCCACGAGGCGATCTCGCTGGCGGGGCATTTGAAGCTTTCGAAGTTGATCGTGCTGTTCGACGACAATGGCATTTCGATCGACGGGCCGGTGTCGCTGTCGGAGTCGGGCGATCAGGTCGCGCGGTTCGAGGCAGCGGGCTGGTCGGCTTCGCGTGTGGACGGGCACGATCCGGCGGCGATTGCGGCGGCGATCGAGTCGGCGCAGGCGTCGGACCGGCCGTCCTTGATCGCGTGCCGGACGATCATCGGCTATGGCGCGCCGAAGAAGCAGGGCACGGCGTCGTCGCATGGTTCGCCGCTGGGCGCGGAAGAGGCGGCCGGCGCGAAGAAGGCGCTCGGTTGGACGCATGGTTTGTTTGAAGTGCCCGACAACATCCGCGCGGCGTGGCTTGCGGCGGGTGAGCGGAGCCATGGCGAGTATCAGGCTTGGGCGAAGCGGTTCGCCGGTTCAGCGCAGAAAGCGGCGTTCGAGAGCGCGAACGAAGGGGCGATCAATCCGACGCTGTGGCCGGCGCTGAACACCTATCGCAAAGGATTGACAGAGAAGCCGGTGACAGTCGCCACGCGCAAAGCGTCGGAGATGGCGCTTGAGGTGATCAACGCGCATGTGGTGGAGGCGATCGGCGGTTCGGCTGATCTGACGGGCTCGAACAACACGCGCACGAAGGGGATGGAGGCGATCGAGGCCGGCGATTTCCGCGGGCGCTTCGTGCACTACGGCATCCGCGAGCATGGCATGGCGGCGGCGATGAACGGCATGGCGCTGCACGGCGGCGTGGTGCCCTACTCCGGCACGTTCTTGGTGTTTGCGGACTACTGCCGACCGTCGATCCGTCTGGCAGCTTTGATGGGACAGCGCGTTATTCATGTGATGACGCACGATTCCATCGGTCTTGGCGAAGATGGGCCCACGCATCAACCGGTCGAGCATCTGGCGTCATTGCGCGCGATCCCGAACTTGTTCGTCTATCGCCCGGCCGATGCGGTGGAGACCGCCGAGTGCTGGGAGTTGGCGCTGCGTTCGGCGAAATCGCCCAGCGTGATCGCACTCTCGCGACAGAATCTGCCGCAGGTGCGGTTGAAGCACTCGGACGAGAATCTCTCCGCGCGCGGCGGGTACGTGCTGTCGCCGGCGAAGGCAAAGCACCGGGTGACGCTGATCGCCTCGGGCTCGGAAGTTTCTATTGCGATGGAGGCGCAGAAACTTCTGGAGGCCGATGGGATCGGCGCCAGCGTCGTGTCGATGCCCTGCCTCGATATTTTCAATATTGAAGACCATGTCTATCAAGACAAGGTCATTCCGCAATCGACCGTGCGCATCGTGGTGGAAGCCGGTTCGCCCATGGGTTGGGACCGGTGGACGGGCCGCGAAGGCGCGGTGGCCGGCATGACCACCTTCGGCGCGAGCGGGCCGTACGAGAAGCTCTACCAGCATTTCGGCATCACGCCGGACCACATTGTCAAAGCCGCGAAGGCGCGGCTGTAAGGGGATTAGAGACATGACCGTCAAAGTTGCCATCAACGGGTTCGGGCGCATCGGGCGCCTGGTGTTGCGCGCGATCGTGGAGTCGGGGCGCAAGGACATCAGCATCGTCGGCGTGAACGATCTGGGGCCGATCGAGACGAATGCGCATTTGCTGCGCTACGACTCAGTGCACGGGCGCTTCCCGATCGAGGTGAAAGTCGACGGCGATCACATGATCGTCGGACCGCACAAGATCAAAGTCACGGCGATCAAGGATCCGGGGCAGCTACCGCACAAGGAACTGGGCGTCGACATCGCGATGGAATGCACGGGCATCTTCACCTCGAAGGACAAGGCCTCGGCGCATTTGACCGCGGGTGCGAAGCGCGTTCTCGTCTCCGCCCCGGCGGACGGCGCGGACCTCACCGTCGTCTACGGCGTCAATCACCAGAAGCTGACGAAGGAGCACGTCGTTGTCTCGAATGCGTCGTGCACGACGAACTGTCTGGTGCCGGTGGCGAAGGTGCTGCACGACACGGTCGGGATCGAGCGGGGCATGATGACGACCGTGCACTCGTACACCAACGACCAGCCGTCGCTCGACCAAATGCACAAGGATCTCTACCGTGCGCGGGCGGCGGCGCTTTCGATGATCCCGACGTCGACGGGTGCGGCGAAGGCGGTGGGTTTGGTGCTGCCGGAGCTCAAGGGTAAGCTTGACGGGATTTCGATCCGCGTGCCGACACCGAACGTTTCGGTCGTCGACCTGAAGGTGGTGACGAAGCGGCCGACCACGGTTGCCGAGATCAACGACGCGATGAAGCGCGCAGCTTCGCAGGAACTGAAAGGCGTGCTCGACATCGTCAGCGCGCCGTTGGTGTCGATGGATTTCAATCACAATCCGGCGTCGTCGTCGTTCGCGCTCGACCAGACGAAGGTCATGGACGGGACACTGGTCAGCGTGATGACCTGGTACGACAACGAGTGGGGCTTTGCGAACCGCATGAGCGATACGGCGGTTGCGATGGCGAAGCTGATCTGATGCCCGCGTTTCGGACGATCGACGCGCTTGAGGCGCGTTCGAAGCGCGTGTTGGTGCGCGCGGACCTGAACGTGCCGATGAAAGATGGCGCGGTCACCGACACGGCGCGGATCGATCAGGCGGCAGAGACGATCCGCGACCTCTCCGCCAAGGGTGCGCGCGTCGTGGTGCTGTCGCATTTCGGGCGGCCGGATGGGAAACGTGTTGAGAGCATGTCTCTGAAGGCGATTGTGCCGGCGCTTTCGAAGGCGGTGGGCAAGGCTGTCGCGTTTGCCAACGATTGCATCGGAGCGGACGCCGAGAAGGCTGTTGCGGGGCTGAAGGACGGCGACGTGCTTCTGCTGGAGAACACGCGCTTTCATGCCGGCGAGGAGAAGAACGACGCGGGGCTCGTCGCGGCGCTCGCGAAGCTTGGCGATGCGTACGTGAACGATGCGTTCTCGGCCGCGCACCGTGCGCATGCGACGACGGAGGGGCTGGCGCATCGCCTGCCCGCTTATGCCGGGCGCGGGATGCAAGCGGAGTTGGAGGCGCTGGGGCGCGTGCTGGAGAAGCCGCAGCATCCGGTGGTCGCGATCGTCGGCGGGGCGAAAGTTTCGTCGAAACTTGCGGTGCTGGAGAATTTGATCACGAAGGTCGATGCGCTGGTCATCGGCGGCGGCATGGCGAACACGTTCCTGAAGGCGCAAGGGTTTGCGATCGGCAAGTCGCTGCACGAACCCGCGCTGCTCGACAAGGCGCGCGAGATCATGACGGCGGCGAAGGCGCGCGGCTGCGCGATCGTGCTGCCCAGCGACGGCGTGGTCGCGAAAGAGTTCAAGGCGATGGCAGCGGCGAAGACACTCTCCGTCGCGCAGACGCCGGACGACGGGATGATCCTCGACATCGGGTCGGATTCGATTGCGGCGATTGCGGCGCGGTTGGAGACGGCGAAGACTGTCGTGTGGAACGGGCCATTGGGCGCGTTCGAGACGCCGCCGTTCGACAACGGCACAAACGCGATCGCGCGGCACGTCGCGATGCTGACCAAAGTGGGCGCGATGGTGTCGGTCGCCGGTGGCGGCGATACGCTGGCGGCGCTGGCTGCGGCCGGTGCCGAAGATGGCTTCACGTATTGCTCCACCGCGGGCGGTGCGTTTTTGGAATGGCTTGAGGGACGCGAGCTGCCGGGCGTGAAAGCTCTGGCGCAATAATCGGGAGAGACGCTGATGACGGATTTGGAAAAGATCGCGCGCAAGATGGTGGCGCCGGGCAAGGGCATTCTGGCAGCCGACGAAAGCTCGGGCACGATCAAGAAGCGCTTCGACGCGATCGGGGTGGAGTCGACGGAGACCAGCCGGCGCGATTATCGAGAGCTGATGTTCCGCACCGGCGCGATGCGCGAGTTCATCTCGGGCGTCATTCTGTACGACGAGACGATCTGGCAGGACGCGGCCGACGGTACGCCGCTGGTCAAGATCATCGCAGACGCCGGCGCGGTGCCGGGGATCAAGGTGGACGAGGGTACGGAGATGCTTCCCGGTTCGCCAAAGGAGCTGATCACGAAGGGGCTCGACGGGCTCTCAAAGCGTTTGCCGAAATACTACGAGCGCGGTGCGCGGTTTGCGAAGTGGCGCGCGGTGATCGATATCGGCGCGGGAATTCCGACCTACAACTGCATTCACGCGAACGCGCATGCGTTGGCGCGCTATGCGGCGCTCTGCCAGCAGGCGAACATCGTGCCGATCGTGGAGCCGGAGGTCCTGATGGACGGCGAGCACGACATCGACACGTGCTATGAGGTCACCGAGTGGGCGTTAAAAGAGACGTTCAGCGAGCTCTACAAAGCCGACGTGAAGCTTGAGGGCATGGTGCTGAAGCCGAACATGGCGATCGCCGGCAAGAAGGCCGCCAAGCGTGCGGGCATTCAGGAAGTCGCCGAGAAGACCGTGAAGATGCTCAAGAATTGCGTGCCGCCGGCGGTGCCGGGGATCGCGTTCCTGTCGGGCGGGCAGTCGGACGAAGAGGCGACGGCGCATCTCGATGCGATGAACAAGCTTGGCCCCCTGCCCTGGGCGCTCACCTTCTCCTACGGCCGCGCTCTGCAGGCGGCGCCACAGAAGGCGTGGTCGGGCAAGCGCGAGAACGTTGCCGCCGCGCAACGCGCCTTCGCGCACCGCGCGCGGATGAACGGGCTCGCGAGCCTCGGCAAGTGGGCGCAGGGCCTTGAGAAGGAAGCCGCCTAATCCGCTGTCGTCTCTATCTCATCACGCCGCCACGCTTTGACGCCTCGTTCGACGAGGCGTTGAGGCATGCGCTTGGTGCTGGCGATGTGGCTTCGTTGCAGTTGCGGCTGAAGGACGTGTCCGACGACGAGGTGCTGCGCGTAGGGGCGCGGTTGATGCCGATCGCGCAGAAGGCCGGCGTTGCGTTCATCGTCAACGACCGGCCGGATCTTGCGAAGAAGCTTGGCGCCGATGGCGTGCATGTGGGGCAAGAGGATGCGCCCTATGCTGAGGCGCGGGCGTTGCTTGGGCCCGATGCGATCGTCGGGGTGACGTGTCATGACTCGCGGCATTTGGCGATGGAGGCGGCTGAAGCCGGCGCCGACTATGTCGCGTTCGGGGCGTTCTATCCCACTGCGACGAAAGAGGCGAAGACGCGGGCGGAACCCGAGTTGCTCACCTGGTGGCAGGAGATGATGACCGTGCCGTGCGTCGCGATCGGCGGGATCACGGTTGCGAACGCCGGGCCGCTGGTCGAAGCGGGCGCCGACTTTCTGGCGGTGGCCAGCGGCGTTTGGGATTATGCCGACGGTCCGGCGGCCGCTGTTCAGGCGTTCAATACGATCTTTGACGCGCGCAACTAGCTTGAGATTCGAACGGCTGCGACCATTTCAGGGGGATGCCCATCGATCCCCCGCGCCGGCGCCGCGCCCTTATGCTGATCAATCCGAACGCGCGCTTGGCCCAGGCGCCGTTGGACGGCGTGATGCGCGTGTTGGACGAGGGCGGGATTGACGTTGCGATCGAGCGGTTCGGGTCGGCGGCCGAGGTGTCGCCTGACATCATCCGTCGCGGACCGGGCTTCGACCTGGCGATCGTTTGCGGCGGCGACGGCACGATCAACGCGGCGGCGCGCGGGCTGATCGAGACGGGATTGCCGGCCGGCATTCTGCCGATGGGGACGGCGAACGATCTGGCGCGGACGCTTTACGTGCCGCTTGAGCTGACCGAGGCAGCGCGTGTGATTGTTGAGGGGCACACGCGGACGATCGATGTCGGCAGTGTGAACGGACATTACTTCTTCAACGTGGCGAGCATCGGTTTAGCCGCAGAGTTGGCGCGTTCGCTGACGCCCGATGTGAAGCGGCGGTGGGGGCGTCTCGCCTATGCCCTCACAGCCTTGAAGACGCTCCTCTTCGCGCGGCCGTTCAGCGCCACGATCCTCAGCAAAGACGGCGAGCAAAAGGTCAAGACGATGCAGATCGCCGTCGGCAACGGGCGGCACTATGGCGGCGGCACCGTCATCGAAGCTTCCGCGGCCATCGACGATGGGCACCTCGATCTTTACAGCCTCGAGGTGTCAAACGTGTGGAAGCTCGCACTCATGGCGTGGGATTTTCGGCGTGGTACCCACGGGCTCTGGAGCGAGGTCCGCACACATCGCTGCACAGAGTTTGAGGTCCGCACGCGGCGGCCGCGGCCGGTGAACACGGATGGCGACCTCGTGACCTTTACGCCGGCCCATTTCACCGTTCACCCAAATGCGTTGAAAATCTTCGCGCCGTCCCGCTAGTCCGTGGCGGCGCATTCGCGCCAGGCTTGCTTTTGGAAGTCGGTCAGGCGCGTGCGCACGGCCGTGGCTTCGCGGTTGAAGCCTGCGGCGGTCAGATCGTCACGCAGCTTCGCGACGACGTCGCTGTCGCCGGGGACTTCGAAGTCGGCGGTGTGTACTTCGCGCGCATAGGCCTCCAGTTCGTCGCCGCGTTTGCCCATCAAACGGCCAGCCCAAAGAGCTGCCAGTACGTTGCGACGCGCGACGACCGCGTGGCGGGTATCGGTGTCGATGCACCATTTCTCGTCGATGCCATCGGGGCGGCGAATTGCGGCGTCGGTCATTTTTTTCCTCAAGCGGCGCACGTTCTTGCGCCTTCGTTTTCGGGACGCGGCGGCCGATTTCGGCCCCATCCTTTTGTTGGCGGATCACCTAAGCGTAGTCGGATTCATTTCAAGAGGTGGCGCGTGCGAAAGAACGTGCCCTAATCCGCGGCCAGGCTTGATTCCGCGCTTTCGTATTGCATGTCACTACGGCTTGAGGGGCTGAAACCGCGACATGCAGAAGCTGAAGACGTTCATCGAATCGGACAAGTTCACCGCCGCGATCATGGTGCTGATCGTGGTGAATGCGATTACGCTGGCACTGGAGACGTCGCCGTCGATCATGGCGGCGGCCGGGCCCGCGCTAATTGCGTTCGACAAACTCGTGCTTGCGATCTTTGTGGCGGAGCTGGCGGCGAAGCTTGCGGTTTACCGGCTCAGTTTCTTCCGCTCCGGTTGGAACGTCTTCGATTTGACGATCGTGGCGATCGCGCTGCTGCCGGCGTCAGGGCCGTTGGCGGTGTTGCGGGCGTTGCGCGTGTTGCGCGTCCTCAGGCTGATTTCGCTGCTGCCGCAGATGCGGCGCGTGGTTGAGGCACTGATCCATTCGCTGCCCGGCATGGCCTCGATCGCGATGCTCATGGGCGTCGTTTTCTTCGTCGGTGCTGTCATCGCGACGAAATTGTTTGGTGGGGCGCATCCCGGTTATTTCGGCACGCTAGGCGACTCGCTCTTCACGCTTTTTGCGGTGATGACGCTCGAAGGTTGGGCTGATATCGCGCGCGAAGTACAATCGACCCATCCGCAAGCTTACTTGTTCTTCGTGCCGTTCATCGTCATTTCGGTGTTCGCGGTGCTGAACCTATTCATCGCTGTGCTCACCAACTCCATGCAAGAGATGCAGAAGGACGAGCTGGCGGCCGAGGAAAAGATCGCGTCGGCGAGCCAAAGCGCGATCATCGCGGAGATCACGGCATTGCGGGAAGAGATCCGCACGCTGAAAACCGCGCTGATGCAGCGTTGACGTTCGGTGCGAACGCACCATGTCGTGTTCGCATCTCACGGAGACGATCGATGTCCCTGCTCTTTCGCGTTGCCTCGACGGTGCTGGTCGCGGCTTGGACGCTTCTGTGCGTGCTGGCCTTTTCCCTCGTCGAGATTCTGGGTGAGACGTTCGTCGATCAGCTTGCGGGGTTCACGGGCGGCACGATTGCCTCGCTGGTAGGCTTTCTGCACGACATCGGCATGGTGCTGCTTGTCCTGGTATGGCTTGTGGTCGCTTGGTTGATTTGGACAGCCGGCCGGATGTTCGGTTCCGGGCGGAGCCTGCGACGCTTCAGCTAGGCGGCGCTCAACCATACCCGCGAAAAACGTGGGTCGGCCGCAGCCCCGCGCGGTTGAACGGCCCGGTCGCGCCTGTTAGGTTCCGCGCCAATTCGAAGGGCGGGGCGATCCGCCCTTTCTCATTTTTGGCAAAGCGTACCTCCTCATGAAAATCGCAGGCAATGAAATCAAACCGGGCGCGGTGATCGAGCACGACGGGTCGCTGTGGGTCGCGGTGAAGACGCAAGCGGTCAAGCCCGGCAAGGGCGGCGCTTACAATCAGGTCGAACTGAAGAACCTGTTCGACGGGCGCAAGCTCAACGAGCGTTTCCGCTCCGCCGAGTCCGTCGAGCAGATCGAGCTCGACTTCAAGGGCTACACGTTCCTTTACGCGTCGGGCGATACGCTGACGTTCATGGACAAGGAAACGTTCGACCAGATCGAGATCGCGGCCGACTTCGTGGGCGAGCGCGCGGCGTTCCTGACCGACGGGATGGACGTGAAGGTCGAGAGTTACGAAGGCCGGCCAATCAGCGTGCAATTGCCGACCCAGGTCGTGCAGACCGTGGTCGAAGCCGATCCGGTCGTGAAGGGCCAAACCGCGGCTTCGTCCTACAAGCCCGCTAAGCTCGAGAACGGGTTACGGGTGATGGTGCCGCCGTTCATCGAGGCGGGCACTCGGATTGTGGTTGCCACCGAAGACTCCTCTTACGTGAAGCGGGCCGAATAATTCCAATGACGATCAAAACCCCGCTGATGAATGTGATGACGACGGCCGCGCGCAAGGCGGGGAAAGCGATCCTGCGCGACTTTGGCGAGGTCGAGAACTTGCAGATCTCGCGCAAGGGTCCGGCGGACTTTGTCACGAAGGTCGATCTGAAGGCCGAAAAGGTCGTCAAGGATGAACTGATCCGCACCCGGCCGCACTACAGCTTCACGATGGAAGAGTCGGGTGCGACCGAGGGCTTGGACAAAACGCATCGTTGGTATGTCGATCCGCTCGACGGGACGACGAACTTCCTGCACGGCGTGCCGCACTTTGCGGTGTCGATCGCACTGGAGCGCGAGGGCGTGCTGGTCGCCGGGGTCGTCTTCAATCCGGTGACCGACGACATGTTCATCGCCGAGAAGGGACGCGGCGCGTGGCACAATGACCGGCGCTTGCGGGTGTCGGCGCGGCGCAATTTGAGGGATGCGCTGATCTCGACCGGCATCCCCTATCACGGCCGCGAGGGGCACGCCGCGTTCTCCAGCGAACTCTCGTTGGTGATGAACGAAGTGGCGGGCATCCGCCGTTTTGGGGCTGCGGCGCTCGACCTCGCATGGGTAGCAGCGGGACGGTACGACGCGTTTTGGGAACGCGGTCTTGGACCCTGGGACATCGCGGCAGGCGCCGTCATCGTGCGGGAGGCTGGCGGAATTGTCAGCGATCTGGCACAGGGGCAGAACATGCTTACCGAAGGCCATGTTCTGGCCTCGAACGGTCTGTTGCATGGACCGATGCTTAAAGTGCTGAAAGGCGCGCGCACCTCCTCATCGGCCGCCTGATCGGCTATTCTCTTCTCGTTATGCGAGTCAGTTTCGTAGCGGCGTTGGTGTTCGTGACGTGCGGCGTTGCCGGCGCGCAAAGCGTGCCGCCGTCCGGCGACGCGGGATCGAGCGTGTCGGTCAATCTCGAAGCGCTGCCCATTCCGTTGCCGAGGCCGAAACCGACGGCGGAGGAAATGCATCCGCTTGCGCTGGCGCGGCCGCGTCAGAAGCCTGCGTTCGATGCTGGTGCAGTGGTGACGCCACCTGACGCGGTGGCGACCGCGATGACTGCGGCGCAGCCCACCACCCCCACCCCGGCGCCAACGCAGCCCGCGCCCGTACAACCAGCGCCACCGCCCGCTGTACCGGTGACGATCGTCAGTTCAAGCGCGGAAGAGTTTCCGGTGGAGATCAGCGGCGTGGCCGCCGATCCTTTCGCCGGCTCCAAGAACGTGAACCCGTTGGACGGATTTGCAGTGCTGAGCCGCGTGCGCTTCGTGCGCGGCAAGAGCGAGATCCCGACACAAGCGCAACCGACTCTCGACACGCTGGTGCAACGGCTGTTGACCTCGCGCGAGCGGGTGCGGCTTGCGGCGTTCAGCGGACGCGCGGGGGACTTGTCGTCGAGCGCGCGGCGATTGTCACTCGCGCGGGCGCTCGCCATCCGCACCTATCTGGCGTCGAAGGGTGTGTCGGCCGAACGCGTAGACGTGCTGGCGTTTGGCGGCGCGACGGACGGCGTGAGCGACCGCGTCGATGTGCTGGTGCGCGGGATCTAGGCCGTCGGACGCTTGCGGCGCGTCGAGTCGGCTTTTTCACCACAAAGCCTCACGAAGGCGCGCCAAGAAGAATGCTCACACGATGAAAACGATGTGGTGCGTGCGGTTTGGGTAGGTCTAGTATCGGCCGTCAATTTTTGAGTCCTCTCTCGTGAAATATCGTGTGCTTTCGGTTGGTGATCCGGCGCCCTGGGTGACGTTGGCGACGTCGACGCATCCGTCGCTTCGGCTGGATATGGCTGGGGGGCGGTATTTGGTGCTCTGCTTTTTCGGATCGACGAAGGATGCGTTCGCGGAGGCGGCGCTTCAGGCTGTGCGAGCGCGTCGGAAGCTGTTCGACGACTTGAAGGCGTCGTTCTTTGGGTTCTCGCTTGACCGCGGGGATCACACCGCGGGGCTAATCACGGACGAGATTCCGGGCTTGCGGTTCTTTCGCGACTTCGAGGGGAAGGCGTCGGTGCTTTATGGCGCAATTTCGCCTGAGGCCGTGCCGGCAGCACAGGTGCAGGTCCGACCGTTGTGGTTTGTCCTGGACCCAGCGCTGCGCATTCTGAAGGCTGTTCCGTTCGGCGCCGACCCGGCGGCAAGCGCGCGTGAGGTGTTGGATTTCGTCGAGGGCCTACCGCCGCCAGGCCGGCAGGGGATCGAAATTCCGGTGCCGGTGATCGTGCTGCCCAACGTGTTCGAGCCTGCGCTTTGCGAGACGTTGATTGCCTACTACGAGGCGAAGGGCGGTACGCCGTCAGGGTTCATGGACGAGGTCGCGGGCAAGACGATCGTGCAGGAAAGTCTCGACTTCAAGAGTCGGCGCGACGTGCAAATCGAAGACAAAGCCTTGCAACTTGAGGCGCAGCGGCGGGTGCAACGACGCATTACGCCCGAGATCAAGAAGGTGCATCAGTTCGAGGTCTCGCGGATGGAGCGCTACATCGTCGCTTGCTACGCGGCGGAGGAGCGCGGCCACTTCAACGCGCACCGCGACAACACGACGAAGGGGACGGCGCACCGGCGATTTGCGGTGTCGATCAATCTGAATGCGGATTTTGACGGCGGCGAGGTGGTCTTTCCCGAATACGGCACACGGCGCTTCAAGCCGCCGACGGGCGGCGCGGTCGTGTTCTCGTGCTCGCTGCTTCACTTGGTGACGCCTGTGACGCGCGGACGACGCTTTGCGTTCTTGCCGTTCCTCTATGACGAGGCGGCGGCGAAAGTGCGCGAGGCAAACAACGCGCATCTGGGCGAAGGCGTGGCTGCGTATCGCGCGGAGACCGGGTTTACGGTGGAGCAGTAG
>CAZJOM010000054.1:0-28328 GCA_964547645.1 uncultured Flavobacteriaceae bacterium | reverse complement strand
TCCTGGTCGACGCTCGGCCGCGCCCGCACCGCCAACAAACCCTATTCGCGCCTCTTCGCCGGCAACCCGGGCCTTCTGCAGTCAATCGACCTGGCGCGGTTGAAACACATCAAGTCGCGCGAGGCCCTGGTCGAGCGACTGAACAACTTGACCTGCATGGGCTGCCATCAGACAAGCGGCACCGCAGGTTTCCACTTGCTAGGCTACGCCGACGACAACTACTCGCACCACTTCAACCGCCAGCAATTGCCTCTCTCCCCGCATGCCTATGCCGAGGTCGCGCGCCGCACCGCCTATGTCGACGCGCTCGCCGCCGGCCGTGAGCCCAACCGTTTCCGCCCGCACTCGGCCTTCCCCGCCGCCACCTGGAGCGGCCCGCAATCGCCGCCCGCGTTCAAAGCCGCAACCGTCGGCGAAATGTGCACGACGCCCACCGCCTTCGCCGGCGCCCCGGCCTGCGTGGCGGGCGCCACCTGCCAACGCACCGTCACCTCGCGCAGCCAAAACGTGCTCTTCGGCGAGTGCGTGGTCACCGGCGGCAAAGCCCCCGCCGGCAGCGTCTGCTGGCGCGGCGAAGTGAACGAGGTCGCAGGCCCACCGCGCGATCGCGGCCAGGTTCCCGCCTACAACCTCTTTGCGTTCCAAGACAAATGGAAGTTCGGCGGCTCCGTCTACAGCCGCGGCGAAGTCAGCCACCTCAAATGCGTGCTGCCGCAATCGGGCGCCCCTCTCGGCCGCGCCAGCCGCGATTGCACGAAGGCCGAAGAAAACTTCGCCGGCGTCGATCTCGCAAGCCCGCCGCCACAACTCTGCGCCAACCAAGGCGGCAACGGCTTCGACCTCTGCGCGGCCAGCGGCAATTCCGGCGCCTGCCTGGAATCGCGCGTGGTGCGCGGCATGCTCGACACCTGCTCGCCCAGCCGCACCTGCCGCGAGGACTACATCTGCCAAAAGTTCCCCGACTACGACCGGATCAGCGCCAGCGACTACGGCAACACCAAGAACGGCCAGCGGGTAAACTACTCGACCCCGTCCGAAATCAACGGCACCACGATCCGCGGCCTACACCGCAACGAAGTCGGCTTCTGCGTCCCGACCTACTTCCTCTTCAACATGCGCCTCGACGGCCACCCCAGCCCCGCAACCGGCCTACCGCCCGGCCAACCGAAATTCGATCGAACCCAACCGGTGCGCGGCTATCGGTAGGTCGGTTTTCGGGGATCGGGATTCGGTTATCGGGGCGTCAGGCCTATCCGAATCCCGATAACCGAATCCCGAACCACGTCTACTTCTTCTTTTTCTTCTTCGCCGGCTTCGCCTTCTCGTTCCGCACGAAGTGATCCGCCACGATCTGCGCTATCGCCATCGTCACGCGCTTGCCCGTCGGAATATGCAGAAACTCGTTCGGCCCATGCGCGTTCGAGTGCGGCCCAAGCACGCCCGTGATCACGAACTGCGTCTCCGGGAATTTCTCGCCCAGCATACCCATGAACGGGATCGTCCCGCCTTCGCCCATGTAGACGACGGGCTTGCCGAACGCCATTTGTGAAGCGCGCGCGACCGACTTCTCCAGCCACGGCGCCAATGCCGGCGCATTCCAGCCCGTACCGCCGCGATCGAACTCGACCTTCACCTCGGCGTTATAAGGCGGCTTCTTCGTGAGCAGCGCCTCGACCTTCTCGATCGCCTTCTTCGCGTCCAGCGTCGGCGGCCAACGGAACGACAGTTTCAGCGTCGTGTACGGCAGCAGCACGTTCCCCGCATTCGCCGACGGCGTTAGCCCGTCGGCCCCGATGATCGAAAGCGTCGGCCGCCACGTCCGATTGAGCACCAACTCCGAAAGCTGCTTCGCCATCGGCAGCGTCCCGCCCGCAAACGGCAGCTTCGCATAGACATCCGGCCCCAATACCTTCGCGGCCTTCTTCGCCTGCGCAATCCGCTGTGCTGGAATCTTGACGTAAAAATCCTTAGGCAGAATCTTGCCCGTCACCTCGTCTTCAATCCGCGACAGCAACTGCCGCGCGATCCGAAAGCTCGACGGCACGATCCCGGACGCGTCGCCCGAGTGCACGCCCTCGGTCAGCACCTTGACCGTCAGCGTTCCGACACCGTTGCCGCGCAGCGAAGTGGTCAACCACAGTTGATCGTAGTTCCCGCAGCCCGAATCCAAACACACGACCAATGACGGTTTCCCGATCCGCTCCGCCAAATGATCGATATAGAACGGCAGATCGTACGACCCGGATTCCTCGCACGCCTCGATCAGGATCACGCAGCGCGCATGGCTCACGCCCTGATCCTTCAGCGCCTGCAACGCCGCCAGCGACCCATACATTGCATAGCCGTCGTCCGCCCCGCCGCGCCCGTAAAGCTTGTCGTCCTTGATGATCGGCGTCCAAGGCCCGAACCCATCCCACCAGCCCTTCATCTCCGGCTGCTTATCGAGATGCCCGTAAAGCAAAACCGTGTCGTCGCCTTGCCCCGGTATCTCGATGAAGATCACCGGCGTCCGGCCTTTGAGCTTCACGACTTCAAGCGTCGCGCCCGGCCACGTCGACAACCGCGCCCGCGCCCAAGCCTCCATCAGCTTGACCGCATCATCCATATAGCCGTGTTTTTCCCACTCGGCATCGTAGGCCGGCGACTTGTTCGGAATCTTGATGTACTCGACCAGCGACGGAACGATCGCATCGTCCCAATTCGCATCGGCGTGTTTTTTCAGTTTTTGCGGATCGAACATCGCTCTTTCTTCCTGGGACCGCGGGCGTCCCGCCCGCTCTTGCTGAATCTCAAAAGCACTACCGCGTGGAAAATCCCAAAGAGCGGGCGGGACGCCCGCGGTCCCAGGAAGTCAGCGCTTCGTCACAAACGGCAACGTCGACGACAACCCGCCATCCACCGGGAACGCCTGACCGTTGACGTAGCTCGCCTCATCCGACGCCAAGAACAGCGCCATCGCCGCGATCTCTTCCGGATGCCCATAGCGCGCCGTCGGATTGAGCTGCCCGATTTTGCCTTCGTTGCCGCGCGCCCGCGCACCGTCGAAGATGGGCTTCGTCATCCCCGTTTCGATCAAGCCCGGGCAGATCGCATTCACGCGCACGCCCGTGCCGTAAAGCTCGTTCGCCGTCACTTGCACCAGCGAGATCACGCCCGCCTTCGACGCCGAATAGGGTGTGGGCCCCGCGTTCGCGCGCAAACCCGCAACCGACGCCGTGCAGACGATCGCACCCTTCTTCTGCGCCACCATCAGCGGCACGACATGCTTGATCGCCAAGAACGGCCCGATCAGATTGACCCGCAAAATCTCCTGCCACAGTTCGACGGTTTGCTCTGTGATCGGGGCGAAACTGCCGCCCGTAATCCCGGCATTGGCATAGATCGCATCGACGCCGCCGAACTCTTTGACGGCCCGCGCGACATAGCCCTTGACCTCCGCCTCGACGCCGACGTCGGCCTTCAGCCCAACCGCGCGTCCGCCCGCCTTCGTGATCGCCTCGACCGTCTCGTGCACGCCATCCGTCTTGTCGACGCAAAGAACGGCGGCCCCTTCCTGCGCGAACAGCTTCGCCGACGCGCGGCCGATCCCCGACCCCGCGCCCGTGATGATCGTGCGCTTTCCCTGCATGCGGCTCATTCGTCGGCTCCTTAGCGGTATTCGTCGTTGATCGCCTCAAGCGCCTTCGCGCCGGGGCACAAATCCTTGTCGGTCAGCCGGTTCAACGGCACGTCGACAGTGCGCAGGAACGCGTGCAAATCCCGCGGGTTAGGATCGAGATAGAGCAACCCCGTCACCAGTTCGCCCTGTTCGTGGTGCTTCTGCAGATAGTCCATCGCCGCCACCCGGTTTGTCGGGTCGTAGCCGTCGTGGATCTTGTGCAGCCGGATGATCGACCCGTCGTGTTGCTCCACATCGCGCCCGGTCCCCGGCTCATAGTCGACCGTGATCTCCGCCCGGCTCTCAATAAAGTCGATCCGGTTCACGGCCTCATTGTGCTCGCGCACGAAGTCGAAGCTCTTTGTCGACCCCGCGTGATTGTTGAACGCAACACACGGCGAAATCACATCGATAAAGGCCGGCCCATTATGCGCCATCGCAGCCTTGATCAGCGGCACCAGCTGCCCCTTATCGCCCGAGAACGAGCGCGCCACGAATGTCGCCCCCGCCATCAGCGCCATGCCGACCAGGTCGATCGGCGCGTCGTTGTTCGTTCCGCCCGCCTTCGACTTCGAGCCACGGTCGGCCGTCGCCGAGAACTGACCTTTCGTCAGCCCGTAAACGCCGTTGTTCTCCGTGATGTAGACCATGTTCACGCCGCGCCGGACGCAATGCACGAACTGCCCGAGCCCGATCGAAGCCGAGTCGCCGTCGCCCGAAATGCCGAGATAGAGCAAGTTCCGATTGGCGAGGTTTGCGCCGGTGAGCACCGACGGCATGCGCCCATGTACCGAGTTAAACCCGTGGCTTTGCCCCAACAAATAGTCCGGCGTCTTCGAGGAACAGCCAATGCCCGAAAGCTTCGCCACCCGATGCGGCTCGATATTCAGCTCGAAGCACGCCTGGATCAGCGCCGCCGAAATCGAGTCGTGCCCGCAGCCCGCGCACAACGTCGAGATCGCGCCCTCGTAGTCGCGATGTGTGAACCCGCGCTCGTTCTTTTCCAGCGCCGGATGCCGGAACTTCGGCTTGGTCAGATAGGTCATGACGCAACCTTTGTGCGGGCGGGTTTGCCGAAGGCCTTCAACCGCTCCGAGATTTCCTTGGTGATGAACCGCGCCGTGATCGGCGCGCCGTCGTAGTGCAGGATCGAGATAAATCGGGCCGGATCGATGGCCCCTTCGTTGACCAGCAACATGCGCATCTGCGCATCGCGGTTCTGCTCGACGACGAAAACCTGATCGTGGTTGTTAATGAACTCGATGACGCTGTCGGCGAAGGGAAACGCCCTGAGTCGCATCGTATCGAGATGGATCCCCTGCCCCTCCAGCGACGCGACGGCCTCGTCCATCGCCGCCGAGGTCGAGCCGAAATAGATCACGCCATGACGCGTCGCCTGCTTCGCGCTACGGATAATCGGGCCGGGCACCAGCCGCTTCGCCGTATCGAGCTTGCGCAGCAGCCGCTGCATATTGTCGACGTAATCCGCGCCCTCTTCGGAGTACTTCGCATACCGGTTGCGCGACGTGCCGCGGGTAAAATAGGCACCCTTCGTCGGATGCGTGCCCGGCAGCGTGCGGTAGGGAATGGCATCGCCATCAACATCGAGATAGCGCCCGAACTCCCGACCCGCCTCAAGTTCCTCCGCCGTCATCACCTTGCCGCGGTCGTAGGCCCGCGTGTCGTCCCACTTGAAGGGCTTCGTCAGCCAGTCGTTCATGCCGATATCGAGATCGAGCAGAACGAAGATCGGCGTCTGCAACCGCTCCGCCAAATCGAACGACTGCGCCGCGAACTCGAACGACTCGCCCGGATCCTCGGGCAGCAGCAACACATGCTTCGTATCGCCGTGGCTCGCATAGGCGCAAATTTTCAAGTCCGACTGCTGCGTGCGCGTCGGCATGCCGGTCGAAGGACCACCGCGCTGAATGTCGAAAATCACCGCCGGAATTTCGGCGAAGTACGAAAGCCCCAAGAACTCCTGCATCAACGAAATGCCCGGCCCCGACGTCGCCGTGAACGCCCGCGCGCCGTTCCAGCCGGCTCCGATCACCGACCCGATCGCCGAAAGCTCGTCTTCCGACTGGATGATCGCAAAGCGGTTCTTCTTCGTCTCCGGATCGACACGCAGCCGTTTGCAGTGCTTCGTGAACGCCTCCGCCATAGAGGTCGACGGCGTGATCGGATACCAAGCGCAAACCGTGGCACCGCCATAAACCGCACCCAGCGCCGCCGCATCGTTGCCATCGACGAAAATCCGATCGCCGACCTTGTCGGACTTGCGCACTGAAAGCCCGCAAGCGCCTTTCAAATGCTCCCGCACATAGTCGCGGCCAAGACCCAGCGCCTCGATGTTCGGCTTAATCAGCCTGTCCTTGCCCGCGTACTGCTCGGCAACCAGCTTCTCCACGACCGCATGATCGATGTCGAGCAGCGCCGCCAGCGCGCCGACATAGATCATGTTCTTCAGCAGCTGCCGGTCGCGCGGCAAATCATAGCGCGCGTTCGCGATCGCCGTCAGCGGCATCCCGATGACATTGATGTCCGGCCGGAACTTCGATGCTGGCAGCGGCTTCGTCGAATCGTAAAACAGATACCCGCCCGCATCGACTTCCTTGACGTCTTTGTCCCAGGTCTGCGGGTTCATCGGCACCATCAGATCGCAGCCGCCGCGCCGCCCGCCCCAGCCTTCGCCGGAGACCCGCACCTCGTACCAGGTCGGCAATCCCTGAATGTTCGACGGGAAGATGTTGCGCGTCGCGATCGGCACGCCCATCCGAAGAATTGAGCGGGCAAAAAGTTCGTTCGCGCTCGCCGAGCCCGAGCCGTTGACGTTCGCAAATTTGACGACGAAGTCGTTCGTCGCCTCTATCGGCTTTGGCATGACCCCGCCTGCGCAGTTTCAAGAAGGAATTTTTGCATGTCCCACGCACCCGTCGGACAACGTTCGGCGCACAGACCGCAGTGCAGGCAAAGGTCTTCGTCCTTCACCATCACCCGGCCGGTCTTCAAACCGTCGCCGATATAGAGGTCCTGAGTCGCATTCTTCGCCGGCACCGTGAGCCGCGTGCGCAGCTCCTTTTCGTCGCCGTTTTCCGTGAACGTGATGCAATCGAGCGGACATATGTCGACGCAGGCATCGCACTCGATACAAAGCTTCGGCGCGAACACCGTCTGCACGTCGCAGTTCAAGCAGCGCTGCGTCTCCTTGTAGCCGAGCTCGCGGTCGAACCCGAGCTCGACCTCGGCCTTCACGTCTTTCAGCGCGATCTCGTTCGGCAGATGCGGCACCTTGTAACGAAGGTCGAGCGCGACGTCGTTGTCGTACGACCACTCGTGGATGCCCATCTTCTGGCTCATCAAATTGACGAGCGGCGGCGGCCGGTCGGCGACCGATTTCCCTTGCACGAACTGATCGATCGAAATCGCCGCGCCATGTCCGTGCGCGACCGCCCAGATGATGTTCTTAGGCCCGAATGCCGCGTCACCGCCGAAAAATACGCGCGGGTTGCTCGACTGATAGGTCACCTCGTCGACCTTCGGCATGCCCCATTTGTCGAACTCGATCCCGGCATCGCGCTCGATCCACGGGAACGCATTCTCCTGACCGACCGCGACCAACACGTCGTCGCACTCGAAGAACACGTCCGGCTCGCCCGACGGCACTAAATTGCGCTTGCCCTTCGCGTCGTATTCGGCCTTGACCTTCTCAAACGTCATCCCAGTCAGCTTGCCGTTCTGATGTTTGAACGCCTTAGGCACCAGGAAGTTATGGATGGGGATACCTTCCCGCATCGAATCTTCCTTCTCCCAAGGAGACGCCTTCATCTCCTCAAAGCCCGATCGCACGACGACCTTCACGTCGTCCCCGCCCAAGCGCCGCGACGTGCGGCAGCAATCCATCGCCGTGTTGCCGCCGCCGAGCACGATCACACGCCGGCCGATTTTCGTCGTATGCCCGAACGACACCGACGACAGCCAATCGATCCCGATGTGAATATTCGCCGCCGCCTCCGCGCGGCCCGGCAATTCGAGATTGCGTCCCCGTGGCGCGCCCGAGCCTACGAAAACCGCATCGAACCCTTCGGCCAGCACCGCCTTCAAACTATCGACGCGCTTGCCCAGGCGCAGCTCCGGCTGCAAATCAGTGATGAACCCAACCTCTTCATCGAGCACGCGCTCCGGCAGGCGGAACTTCGGAATCTGCGTCCGCATCATGCCGCCCGCCGCCGGGTCCTGGTCGTAGACCACCACGTGATAGCCGAGCGGCAGCAAATCGCGCGCAACGGTCAGCGACGCCGGCCCCGCGCCGATCAGCGCAATCCGCTTCCCGTTCTTCGTCGCGGCAGCGGCCGGCATCCGCGCACGAATGTCGCCCTTGTTGTCGGCCGCGACGCGCTTCAGGCGGCAGATCGCCACCGGCTCTTCCTCGACCCGCCCGCGACGGCAGGCCGGCTCGCACGGCCGATCGCACGTACGGCCAAGAACGCCCGGAAATACATTGGACTTCCAGTTGACCATGTAGGCGTCGCCATACCGGCCCGCCGCGATCAGCCGGATGTACTCCGGCACCGGCGTATGCGCGGGACACGCCCACTGGCAGTCGACGACCTTATGAAAATAGTCCGGATTCGTAATGTCCGTCGGCTTCATGCCCGGCGCACCCGGTGCGTGGATATTCATTGCGCGAAAAGTCTCCTCCGCGAGGTCGCTGATGTTCTTGAATGCCTGAAGCGCAAAGCGATCCCCGGGGCGCCACTATAGTGTCCGCGCCCGCCCGCGCCAGCGAAGAATCTGGGCGATTATCCCTCGCGTTTTGGGGATTTGCGGCGGTTGCGAACAGCCAGCGCCTAGCGTCTATTCACCCTACGACATCAATGAGATGGGGCACACATGGCGGAGAAGTCGAACGATCTGGCGAAGCATCCGTTGCGGCTGAAGCCTGCACGCCTGCGCCGCGTCTGCGATCCGACGTCGTTCGGCTTCAAGACCACGGCCGATCTCAAGCCCTTTGACGGTCTGATTGGTCAAAGCCGCGCACTCGAGGCTCTCGACCTCGGCGCCCGCATCGACAAGCCCGGCTTCAACCTCTTCGTGCTGGGCGAACGCGGCACCGCCCGCCACGGCACCGTGCGCGGCCTGATCGATCAATACGCGGCAAAGCTGCCCGCCCCCGCCGATTGGATTTACGTCGCGAACACCGAGCAACCCGATCGCCCCCGCGCGCTGTCGCTGCCGCCGGGCCGCGCGCACAAATTCAAAGCCGCGATGGACCACGCCATCGACGAGTTGTTCTCTCTCGTCCCCGCCATCTTCGAGAGCGCCGAATACCAAGCCCGCCGCCGCACCGCGCTCGAGGACGTGAACAACCAGCAGGAACAGGCGTTCGAGGCCTTGAACGAAAAGGCTCGCGCGCAAGACATCACATTGATGCGCACCCAAGCCGGCTTCACGTTCGCGCCGCTGGGCAAGGACGGCGTCATGCCGCCGGAAACCTTCAATCAGCTTCCCGAGGCCGACCGCAAAGCCATCATCGGGCGAATCGAAGCGCTGCAAGGTGAGCTCGCGACTTTGATCGAGCGGCTCCCCGGATGGGAGCGCGAACGCCGCCAACGGATCATGGACCTCGATCGCGAATACGCCCGCCTTGCCGTCGCGGACGTGATGAAAGACGTAGCCCAGAGCGTCTCCGACCTGCCGGAGATCCATGCTTACGTCGAAACCACAACCACCGAACTCGTCAAGCAGGTCGGCCTCTTCCGCGCCGCAGGACCGATCAAGCGCGACGACGCCCCGCCCCACCCGATGCAAATGGCCGAAGCAATCACCGAAGCCGACCCGCGCTTTCGCCGCTTTCGCGTGAACCTATTCGTCGGCGACGGCGCGAAAGCCTGCGCCCCCGTCGTCGTCGAAGACAATCCGTCGATCGGCAACCTCATCGGTCGCATCGAGCAACAAGCGCAGATGGGCGCGCTGTTCACGGACTTCACCTTGATCCGTCCCGGCAGCCTGCACCTGGCCAACGGCGGCTATCTCCTAATCGACGCGCGCCGCCTGCTACTCGAACCCTATGCGTGGGAAATGCTGAAGCGGTGCCTGCGTGCGCGCACGATCACGATCGAATCGCCCACCGACCGCATGTCGATCATGGCGACCGCAGGCCTGAAGCCCGACACCATCCCGCTCTCGACAAAGGTCATCTTGTTCGGCGACCGTCAGCTCTACTACGCGCTCTTCGAAGGCGACCCCGACTTCGCCGAGCTCTTCAAGATCGCCGTCGACTTCGAAGACACGGTCGACTGGACCGACGCCACTGCCAACGACTACGCCCGCCTGATCGCCTCGATCGCGAGACGCGAGGCCTTGCGCGCGCTCTCGCCCGCCGCCGTTGCCCTCGTGATCGAAGAACTGGCCCGCGAGGCCGAGGACGCCTCGAAGCTCTCGCTGCGCATCGGCACGCTCGCCGACCACCTGCGCGAGGCCGACTTCTGGGCCGCAGAGGCAGGTCACAAAGTCATCGACGCCGTCGACATCGATCGCGCCAGCGCCGCCTGGGAGCGCCGCCACGATCGCGTAGCCCTGCGCGGCCAAGAAATGATCGAGCGCGAAATCATGCTGGTCGACACCGCCGGCGCCAAAGTCGGCCAGATCAACGGCCTCGCTGTGATGTCCTTGGGCGGCTATGCGTTCGGCAAGCCAAGCCGCATCACTGCGCGCGTCCGCGTCGGCGCGGGTGAGGTCATCGACGTCGAACGCGAAGCGGCGATGGGCGGCCCGTCCCACACGAAGGGCGTGCTGATCCTCAGTTCGTTTCTTTCGACACGCTACGCGCTGAACCGCCCGATCTCGCTGCACGCTAGCCTGGTTTTCGAACAATCGTACGGCGGCGTCGACGGCGACAGCGCCTCCTCGACCGAACTCTACGCCCTTCTGTCCGCGCTCGCCGACGTTCCCATCCGCCAAGGCATCGCCGTCACCGGCTCCGTCAACCAACGCGGCGAGGTTCAGGCGATCGGCGGCGTGAATGAAAAAATCGAAGGCTACTTCGCCCTCTGCAAAACCCGCGGCCTCGACGGCACGCATGGCGTGATGATCCCAAAAGCGAACGAACAACACCTCATGCTCGATCGTGAAATCGTCGAAGCGGTTGAAGCCGGCAAATTCCACGTCTTCGCGGCATCAACGATCGACGAGGGCATCGCGCTCTTAACCGGCGCAATCGCCGGCGAACGTGGGCCAGACGGCCTCTACCCCAAAGACACCATCAACCGCCGTGTCGAAGACAAACTCATCGCCTTCGCCGAAATGCGCCGGGAGTTCGCGGCCGTGAAGCCAATCGCCTAGCTCTCAACGACCGAAGCGTCGATGTCGGCCACCCGCGACTTGCCGACCAGCGCCATGCTGGTCCGCAGTTCGCGCTTCATCGTCTCGAGCACCGCGGTCACGCCCCGCTCGCCCCTCGCCGCAACGCCATAGACCCACGCGCGCCCGATCATGCAGGCCTTCGCGCCCAGCGCCAGCGCACGCGTCAAATCTTGGCCGGAGCGAATCCCGCCATCCATAAGCACGGTCGTCTTCGCCCCCACCGCCTCGACAATTTCCGGCAACACCGCAATCGACGAGCGCGCCGCGTCGAGCTGCCGCCCGCCATGGTTCGACACCACAAGCCCGTCCGCGCCGGTCGCCACCGCTTCCTTCGCATCCTCCGGATCGAGCACGCCCTTCAGGATAAGCGGCCCCTTCCAAATCCCGCGCACCCACTCGAGGTCCTTCCACGTGACACTCGGATCAAGCGCCGTCGTCGTCCATGCCAGGAGCGCGCCGAGTGAATTCGCACCCTTCACCACCCCGGCCAAGTTCCCGAACGTGAGCGGCCGCCCACGCACGCCCACGTCGTAAATCCATTGCGGCCGCGACGCGAAATTCGCCGCCAAGCGCAGCTTTGAAGCCGTCGACAACCCGCCGCCCATACCGTTGCGGATATCGCGATACCGTGTGCCCAGCACCGGCAAATCGACCGTGAACACCAGCGCACCGCAATTCGCCGCCGCCGCACGCGAAAGAATCTCTTTCACCACTCCGCGATCGCGCATCATGTAGAGCTGAAACCAGAACGGCTTCGACGTCGCTTGCCGCACTTCTTCGATCGGACAGATCCCGACCGTCGAGAGCGTGTACGGCACGCCGGCCTTCTCCGCCGCCCGCGCTGCCTGCGTCTCGCCCCGCCTCGCCATCATCCCCGCGAACCCGACCGGCGCCAGGATCAAGGGCACCTCCAGCCGCTGCCCGAACAACGTGGTCGATGTGTCCAGTGCCGACACATCGCGACAAACCTTCTGCTTCAGCGAAAGCCTCGACAGATCGTCCCGGTTTGCCCTGAGCGTCGCCTCGTCGAACGCCCCACCATCGACGTAGTCGAACATCATCCGCGGCAACCGCCGCCGCGCCAATTCGCGATAGTCGGAAACTGAAGCAGGTGCGAGCATCATTCTGTCCCGTCGAATGGAAGTTTCACTTTAAGCACGCGGGTACTGCCGCCCAAGCGCGCCCACCGTCGCATAAAACTCCGCCACCGTGTCATCGATGATTTGCTTCACCGGCTTCACGCTGTCGATGCGCCCAGCCACCTGCCCCGATAAAGCGATCGAGGCTTCCATATCGCCGCCGAAATAGAGGTCCTTTGCCCGCGCGAACTCCGCCATCACCGGCGGACCCTGATAGGTCGGCACCAGCTCCCGCTCCAACCGAGCGGTCTTCTCCGTACGCAGCGCCCGCAAGGCAGGCCGCGAGAACTGATTGAGGAACACGGTCCCCGTGTCCTCCGCATCGATGATCGCCTGTTTCCAGTTCTGATGCACCGGCGACTCGGCGGCCGAAACCATTCGCGTTCCCATCTGGACGCCTTCGGCACCCAACGCAAAGGCAGCCGCCATCGTCCGCCCGCAGGTAATGCCGCCCGCCGCGATGATCGGCACGTCCACCTTCTCGCGAACGAGCGGCAGCAGCACCATGGACATCACCGACTGCGGATTCTTGAACCCGCCGCCCTCGCCGCCTTCGACAACCAGGCCATCGACGCCCGCCTCCACAGCCTTCAGCGCCGCCTTCAATGTCGGCACGACGTGAAAAACGGTGAGCCCCAAGGCTTTCAGCTCGCGGCAGAACTTCGTCGGATCCCCGGCGGACGTCGTGACGAACTTCACCCCTTCTTTGGCGACTGCGTCATCGACAAACTTCACGATGTTGGGATCGCGCACAAAGGCGAGCGCGATGTTCACCCCGAACGGCTTCGTGGTCAGCTTTTTCATCTTCTTGATTTCTTCGCGCACCGCGTCGAGTTCTCCCGACGAGGTCTCGATGATCCCAAGCCCGCCCGCATTCGAGACCGCGGAGGCCAGCTGCGACCGCGCAATCCATCCCATCGGCGCCTGCACGATCGGATACTCCACGCCCAACATTTTCGACAATCGATTCTCGATCTGCATTCTTGAGACCCTTTGGCTATTCGGCCGCACCATACCTCAGCGTCACGCATTTGATACATGCCCGGCATTGGCGGCAGGGGCCTGGCCGTGCAATCTTCGAACCCATGGGGAGCACCGAGACCGTCACGGCCATCTTACAAGGCGTCGCGCTTTACGCAGCGGCGGGCTTGGTATTTGCGCTGCTCTTTCTTGCACTCGGGCTACCCCGCATCGACAACGGCGCGAAAGGCGCGGGCATCGGCTTCCGTATGTTGATCTTGCCCGGCCTGATCGCCCTGTGGCCCCTCATGCTCATCCGCTGGCTTTCCGGCGGACAACCGCACGGATAAAGAATGCGACTCTGGCAACGCCGTGCTCACCCCTGGATATGGCTCGCCATCGCGGCGGTCGTAACTTTCGCGCTCATCACGCTCGTGCAGCACGAACCCGGCCTATTGGACTTGAGATAGCGCATGGCCGCGACCTACAAGCCCGTCCTTTGGAACAAGCACAAGCGCATCTACGACGCTGTCTTGATCGCCGGCATCGCGCTCTATCTTGGCGTCTTCATCGCCGTGGGATTCGCGACCGGCGACAGCGCCAACACGTCGATGGAAATCCTAACCATCAGCGCGCTTGGCGCCTGCGCCTTCTTCATGCTGCACGTCGTGTTGGCGATCGGACCGCTCGCACGCCTGTCGCCGAAGTTCTTGCCGCTGCTCTACAACCGCCGCCACTTCGGCGTAGCGCTCTTTATCGTCGCGCTCGCGCACGCCGCGCTCGCCACCGTCTGGTACCACGGCTACGGCATCATCAATCCAATCGTCTCGCTCTTCGTTTCGAACCCGCGCTACGATGCCATCGGCGCCTTCCCATTCGAAAGCCTTGGCGTCCTGGGCCTCCTCGTTCTCTTCCTGATGGCCGCGACCAGTCACGACTTCTGGCTCAACAACCTGTCGCCGGCCGTCTGGAAAACGCTGCACATGCTGATCTACCCGGCCTATGGCAGCATCGTGCTTCACGTCCTGCTCGGCGCCGCCAGCGGCCACGGCGGCAGCCCTCTCTACGTCGCCGCCGTCGCCATCGGCTTTGTCACCATAACAGGTCTGCACCTCACTGCCGCGATCGTCCAAGCCGGCCGCGACGGTGCGACACGCCGCAAGCCCGACCAAGACTGGATCGACGCCGGCCTCGCAAGCGAGATCCCGGAGAAGCGCGCCCGCCGCATCACGACGCCCGCAGGCCAACAGATCGCGATCTTCCGCTATGACGGCAAAGTCTCCGCCGTCTCCAACGTCTGCGCCCACCAAATGGGCCCGCTCGCAGAGGGCTGCATCATCGACGGCCTCGTCACCTGCCCGTGGCATGGCTGGCAATACGATCCCAAAACCGGCCGCTCGCCCGCGCCCTACACGGAAAAAGTGGACACGTTCGCCGTCCAAGTGAAAGACGGGCGCGTCTTCGTTGCGCCGAAGCCGAACCCCAAAGGCGCACCATCCGAGCCGGCAGCA
Organism: uncultured Flavobacteriaceae bacterium; assembly: GCA_964547645.1. Taxonomy (GTDB): domain Bacteria; phylum Pseudomonadota; class Alphaproteobacteria; order Micropepsales; family Micropepsaceae; genus SZUA-430. The sequence goes on along the minus strand of CAZJOM010000054.1, from coordinate 13,695 downwards.
ATCGGGTGAAACGATGAGCGAGCAACCAAACAGCTTCTACGTCGGCTACCTCGCCCTCCCGCGCGGCCTGCGCCTCACGCTCGCAACACTCGTCGCCACACTCTTCGCGCTCGTTGCCTTCGATGCTTGGTTGATCGCCACGCTACAGCCTGATGCCGGCGACGGCCGTTGGGCCGAAACGCCGACGGAGTTCGTCGGTACGCTCACGCGCGATCCCTACCCCACGCTGCGCGTTACCAAGAACGGCACAATCAAAACCTACGTCGTGATTTCTGACGAGAAACGCGGCGCCGAAGCAGCGTTGAGCAAATTCGCGGATGGCACCTCGATCAAACTGCAAGGCTACGAAATCGAACGCGCAGCTGTCGGCATGATTCAACTTGCCGCCACCGACATGTCTTCAACCGACACCGCACCCGTCGCCGCGCCGGCCCGCGAAATCCACGGCCGCGTGATGCTGAAGGGCGAGATCGTCGATTCCAAATGCTGGCTCGGCGTCATGCGCCCCGGTGACGGCCACATCCACAAGGCTTGTGCCAGTCTTTGCATCCGCGGCGGCATCCCGCCGATGTTCGTGACCCGCGGACAGAACGTCCCGCCCGTGATGCTGCTCACAACCTTTGACGGCAGCGCTGTACCGCCCGAACGCATCCTCGACCACGTGGCCGACGCCGTAGAACTCTCCGGCATCATCGAAAAGCGCGGCGATATCTCGGTCTTTAAGGCCGACCTCGCGACCTTGAAGAGAACCGAGTAACCATTGACGCGCGCCGCAAAACGCCCGATGTCTTCGCCTATGAAACGGTTCTGCGTCCTTTTTTTCGCCGCGTGCCTCACATTGGCCGCCTGCGACAATTCCCAGCCGAAGCAACCGGCCGCCGGTCAAAGCCCGCCGGTGCGCACCGCTTGCACAACGCCCGAACAAGCGGGCCTCAAAGCCCAAGACATCACTCACAAACTCGTCGAAGCCCGCAAGCAAGGCAAAATCACGCCCGACCAATACGTCGTCTTCAACAACACGATGAGCGACGGCTTCCGCGCCTGGGCCGAACGCCAAGACCTCAAAGCATACTGCGCAGCATTGAACCGCGTCGTCACCGACGCCGGCCTCTGAGGTTTGACGGCAGTTTGCGGAGTGCGCGAACGCGCCCGACCTATCAATCTTGGCCCACGATCAAGGAGCCAACGATGACCTTTCAAATCTCGGGCTTGAGCCCCGCGCCGTTCGAGCACTTATTCGGACTGAGCGACGAAGAACTTCAGCGGCACAACGCCAAACGTTATGTCGCTGAAACAAAACCCGGCTTCCCCTGCCGCATCACTCTCGAAGACGCCGAACCCGGCGAAGCGCTCTTGCTGGTCCCGCACGCCCATCAAACCTCAGCGACGGCCTACGCCTCAAAGGGACCGATCTTCGTGCGCGAGAGCAAGCACCGCGCGGCAAAGATCGCGAATGCAATCCCCGATCAACTCAAAGTACGCCTGATCTCACTGCGCGCCTATGACAAATCTGGCATGATGCTCGACGCCGATGTCGTGGATGGAAAAGACCTCCAACCGCTGATCGAACGCTTCTTCGCAAACAACGACGTCAGCTACCTCCACGCCCACTTCGCCCGCCGCGGCTGCTACGCCGCATTGATCGAGCGCGCTTAAGCCGCGTCATGAAAGATGATGCCAAGGGTCATGCGCGATCCCCGTCGGATCGTGCTGACCCCATGGCGCATCGCCACGCGCGAGTAGCCCTTCGCCGATCTCTGCGGCCGGTGGTTGACGGCGAAAATCACCATATCGCCCTGTCCAAGCGGCACAACCTCGGCACGAGTCTGTTTGCGCGCCGCCGTCTCCGTTAGCACGAACTCACCGCCGTCGAAGTCATCCCCCGGCGCGCTCAGCAACACCGCCGCCTGCAACGGAAACTGCACCCCGCCATAGAGGTCCTGATGCAAGCGATTGTAATCGCCAACCCCATAGGTCAGCAGCAACGGCGTCGGCCGCATCTGCCCCTGCTCATGACATCGCGAGAGAAACGCCGGCAGCGTCGCCGGATAGCGCACCTCAAGCGACAGCGCCTCCGACCAACGATTGGCGATCGGCGCAAGTCGTCCGTAAAGCCCCTGACGCCACGCTTCAACGGGCGTCGGCAACGGATAAGCGAAATACTGATACTCTCCCGCCCCAAACCCATGCCGCGCCATTACGATGCGACTACGGAAAAGCGCAGGCTCCTGATACAGCGCCCGCGCATCCGCACATTCGCCCGCTGTGAACGCACCCGAAATCGAGGCAAACCCGCGCTCACCCAAGTCGCGCTCGACGGCCGCCCAGTCGACGGCATCGAGACACGCCGCCGCACCGCTATCGGGTGCTGCGGCTTTCGGGGCCGCCCTCACTCCGCCGCTTCCTTCGCGAGCAACACCTTCTTCCGCTTCACGCCAAACGCATAGCCGCCGACGCCGCCGTCGCTCGCCACCACGCGGTGACAGGGAATCGCCACCGCGATCTTGTTCGCGCCGCAAGCGTTCGCCACCGCGCGGGTCGCGCTCGGCTCGCCGATCGCCTTAGCGATAGCGCCATAGCTGCGCGTCTCGCCCGCCGGAATCTTGCGCAGCGCCTGCCACACACGCTCCTGAAACGCCGTTCCCCGAATATCGAGCGGCAGATCAAGCGCGCCCGCAGGCTCCTCCACCAACGCAACCACGCGCTTCAATGCGCCGCTGAGCGCATCCTCCGCTTCGATGAGCCGCGCCTTCGGAAACCGCGCCTGCACCGCCTCGCGCGCCGCTGTGGCGCTATCGCCGAACGCCAGAGCACAAAGCCCACGCTCGCTCATCGCAATCCCAACGAAGCCCAACGAGCACCGCGCCACCGCGCCCCTCAACGTCAAGGCAGCCCCGCCCGATTTCACGTCGCGCGGCTTCGCGCCCAAACGCCGGCTCGCCTCGTAGGCACGGCTCGACGCATTGAACCCCACGTCATAGAGCGCCGCCGTCACCGTCTCGCCGCCCTTCAACCGATCGCGAAACTTCTCGACGCGCTTGGCCAACGCATATTGCTTCGGCGACAACCCCGTCGCCTGCTTGAACAGCTTATGGAACCGCCCCTCGCTAAAGCCCGCCGCCTTCGCGAGCGCCGCCACGCTTGGCACCTTCTCGTCGCGCTCGAGCTTTCGGCAAGCCTCCGTCACCACCTTCGCGATACGAACGCCCTGCGCCGGCTCATCCGGCTTGCACCGCAAACACGCGCGGTAGCCCGCGGAACGAGCTTCGGCGATCGTATCGAAGAACTCGACATTCTCACGCTTCGGCGGCCGCGCCGGGCATCCCGGCCGGCAATAGATCCCGGTCGTCTTCACCGCGATAATGAAATGCCCTTCGGCCCCGGCATCGCGCGTCTCGAACGCCCGATACCGCGCCGCATCGCTGGCGTAGCTGCTCATTGGCTCAGTTCCATGGCTCAACATCTCAAGTCCTCGCTAAACTGCAAGGCTCGAAAATGGTGAAGCGGCGGGCATCCCGCACCCCGCTTCCTGCCGTCAAATCAAGGCCGATACCCCGTCGCCCGCGGCCCGGGTGCTCTGAGCGGCGCCGCCAAATTGGCGAACTCGCACAGCACTTTGCGCGTATCGCGCGGATCGATGATCTCCTCGATCCCGAATTTCTCCGCTGTCCGGAACGGCGAGCGCACGCGGTTCAGGCGTTCTTCGATCTCCGCGCGCAGCTTGACCGGATCTTCCGCCGCTTCGAGATCGCGCCGATAGGCTGCCTCGATCCCACCCTCAAGCGGCAGCGACCCCCAATCGCCCGACGGCCACGCATAGCGGAAGGGCAATCGCGTCGCATTGCTCATCGCCGCACCCGCAACGCCGAACGCTTTGCGCACAAGGATCGTGCACCACGGTCCCGTCGCCTGATAGATCGCAGTCAACGCCCGCGCGCCGTGCCGGATCGTGGCAGCTTGCTCCGCCTCAAGCCCGATCCGAAATCCCGGTATGTCGACGAAATGCACGACCGGCAGATGGAAGGTCTCGGCAAAGTCCAGAAACCGCACGACCTTCAAGCTTGACTCTGCCGTCCACGCGCCGCCGTAAACGTAAGGATCGCTGGCCAGCACCGCGACCGGCCACCCGTCGAGCCGCGCCAACCCGCAAATCGACGAGCGTCCATGCTGGCGCCCGATCTCGAAGAACGAACCCTTGTCGACCGCTGCCTCCACGATCGAGCGCATCTTGTAAACCTGACGGCGCGACTGCGGCACGATCTTGATCAGCGCCTCTTCGCGCCGTGCTGGATCGTCCGTTTGCGGCCCGCGCGGCGGCACGTCGAAAACCGACGACGGCAGATAGGACAAGAACCGCCGCGCCCGCGCAAAGCCCTCCGCCTCGCTCTCCACCTCGTCGTCGACCGCGCCGTTCTTCGCATGGATCGACGATCCGCCGAGCTCTTCTTTCGTCAGATCTTCGCCGATCTGCTTCACGACCGGCGGTCCGGCGGTGAACATCTGCGCCGTGCCTTTGACGATCATCGAATAGTGGCTCGTCACCACACGTGCCGCGCCAAGCCCCGCCACACTACCCAGCGCCAACGACACGACCGGCACCGTCGCAAGATTTGCCACCACTGTGTCCCACGCCGGGTTCGCCGGCACATAGGTAAAGCCGCTCTGTTCGTAGGTCTTGACCGAGCCGCCGCCGCCCGACCCGTCGATCAGACGGATCATCGGCAAACGAAGCTCAAGCGCCATCTGCTCGGCGACTTCTTGCTTGCGCTTGCCCGCCACGTCGGCCGAACCGCCGCGCACCGTGAAATCGTCGCCGGCAACGACGACCGGCCGCCCCTCGATCAACCCGCGCCCAAAGATGAACGGCACCGGCGTGAAGTCCAGCATCTTCCCGTCGGACCCATACGTCGCCGATCCCGTCGTCGACCCGATCTCATGGAACGACCCGGCGTCAAGCACGCCCGCGATCCGTTCCCTGACCGTCAGCTTGCCCAGCGCGCGATGCTTATCGACGCGCTCCGCGCCGCCCATCTCCTGCGTTCGCGCCTGCCGCCGCCGCAGTTCCGCGATGTCCTTTTCCCAGCTCATGCCGCGCGCTTTTTCTCGGGCGTGAACTTGACCCCGATCTTGCGGATCGCATGCACGAAATTGTTCGGTGCGATGTCGATCTCGCCGGTCCAATGCATATCTGGAAATCGAGTGAGAATCTGACGATAGACCGCCTCGAGCTGCATGTTCGCGACCCGCTGCCCCAGGCACACATGCGGCCCGATGCCGAACGCCACATGCTCCTTCCCGTTCACGCGCGCAGGATCGAAGCGGTCTGGATCCGCGAACACCGCCGGATCGCGATTGGCGGCACCGTAGTACATGATCACCTTCTCGCCCTCGGCGATCTTCTGCCCGCGGATTTCGGTGTCGGCCGTCGCCGTCCGGCGCATATACATCACCGGCGACACCATCCGGATCGCTTCATCCACCATCGTGGGCAGCAGCGAAAGGTTCGCCTGCACGCGCGCTTTCTCCGCCGCGAACTCCGTCAGAAGCTTCATCGTCCCCGAGATCGAGTTGCGCGTCGTGTCGTTGCCGGCAAACACGATCAAGAGCCACGACCCGTCGAGATACTCGTCCGGCAACAAATCGCCCGCAACCTTCGCATGCGCGAGCGCGGTCAAGAGGTCCTCCTTCGGCTCCTCCCGCCGCTTCAGCAACAAAGCCCGCCCATAGTCGAACATCTCCTGCACGTTCGACATGAACTCGCCGAAGAAGCTCGGATCGACCGAGCCGAAGTTTTTCTCGGCCATGATGTAGCCCGCCAACTCCAAATAGTGCATCCAGCGCACGAGCTTTGGCCGGTCCGAATCCGGAATGCCCAAAATCTCCGACAGTGTGTAGAGCGGCAGTTCCGCCGACACATGCTCCACCAAATCGCACGCGCCCATCGGCGCGATCGTGTCGAGCAGCGTCGTCACCTTGCCCTCGACCTTCACCTTCAGATCAGCAACGTATTTCGGCGTGAAGAACGGCAGATGTTCGCGGCGCAGTTCGAAGTGGATCGGCTGATCCATGTTGATCATCTGATCGAGCGAAGCGCGATGCAGTACGGGATGGCGCTGCGCCGGATTACCGTAGGCCATCAAGATGCCGCCCTTCTGCGACGAGAAGAGCTGCGGGTTCAAAGACACCGCGCGAACATCGTCATAACGCGTCAGCGCCCAGAACCCGCCGCCAAGCTCCGGCGGCTCCTTGCACCAACACACGGGCGCGTTCTCGCGCATCTGCTTGAACGCGCCGAACGGCTGCCCGCCGGTAAACGCCGAAAAATGCGCCAGATCGACCGGCGGATCGAACGGGAAGGTCCGCCCGAACTTCGGATCGGGCGCATAGGTCTCGAGAATCTGCTCGGCGAGCGGCTTCAACATGGACAGAACTCCAGTGGCTAACGCGACAAACATAGGCCACGAGGCCCATTGCCGCCACCGCTCCGGCGCGCCAATCTATACTCTATGAGGATCGGCGTAGCACTTGGCGGCGGCGGCGCGCGCGGTTGGGCCCACATCGGCGTCCTGCGCACGCTCACGCGCGCGGGGTTTGAACCGGCGATCGTCGCCGGCACATCGATCGGCGCGATCGTCGGCGGCGCGTTCGCCGCCGGTTGCCTGGACGAGCTGGAAAAATTCGCTCTCTCTCTTGACCGCCGCACAATCTGGAAGCTCGCCGACATGAACCTCGGCAAGGGCGGCGGCTTGGTCTCCGGCGATCGCGTCGCGCAAGCGCTGATCGACATTATGGGCGACCCAGAAATCCCAACCCTGAAAAAGAAGTTCACCGCCGTCGCAACAGAGCTCTTAACAGGTCACGAAATCTGGATCGAAGAAGGCAGCCTCAGCACTGCGATGCGCGCCTCCTACGCGCTGCCGGGTATCATCGTCCCCGTCACCATCGACAACCGTCCCTTGATCGACGGCGGCATCACAAACCCGGTCCCGGTCTCCGCCTGCCGCGCGATGGGCGCGCAGGTGGTGATTGCGGTGCCTCTGCCCGCGAGCCAAAGCCCGAACCAACGCTTCGCCAAGCAACCGACGGAGAGCGAGGGCACCGCCTGGCAGAAAGCGATGGCCCTGTTTCGCGAGCCCGAGCGGTTCGTCGCGCGCCAGCTTTTCGGCGACGAGCCCGGCGAGCTGACGACCGCTACCGTGTCGGTCGCCGCACTGAATATCCTGCTCGACCGTATGACCCGCGTCCGCTTAGCCAGCGACCCGCCCGACGTCACTATCAATTCCGATATCGGCAAGATCGCTTTGCTCGAATTCGATAGGGCCGAAGAAGCCATTGCCATCGGCGCCGCCGCCACGGAAAAGGTCTTGGCCGAAATAGAGGCGCTGGCAAAGGCCTGATTCTATCAGGGCAAAAGTCGCCTGCGACTGGCGGGCGGACGAAAATCAAGCTTCGAAAGACGAAAACGCCGACCCGCCGGACACATGTCGAGCGCGTGTACGCCCCCGGAAGTTATACGGCAGGCCTCGCCACGATCGTCAGCATGTCCCCCATGATCGCATTCAGGTCGAAGTCTTTGGGCGTGTAGATGCGCGCGACGCCCATGGCTTTGAGGTCGGCTTCGTCTTCGGGGGGAACGATGCCGCCGAGGATCACGGGAGTATTCGTAATGCCGGCCGCTTTCAGTTCGCGCATGACGTCGGCGACGAGTTCTTTGTGGCTGCCCGAGAGGATCGAGAGGCCGATGACGTGGGGCGTCTTTTCCTTAGCGGCCTTCGCTATTTCGGCCGGCGTTAGGCGGATGCCGTCATAGGCGACGGCGAAGCCGCAGTCGCGGGCGCGGTAGGCAATTTGTTCGGCGCCGTTCGAGTGGCCGTCGAGGCCGGGCTTGGCGACCAGCAAGGCGGGCGCACGGCCGAGCTTGACCGTGAGCGCTTTCGCTTTCTCGCGCAGTGCGCCGATCGCTTCATCGTTCGAGAGTCGCGGGGCTGCAGCCACGCCGGTCGGCGCGCGGAATTCGCCGAAGGCCTGGCGGAGCGTGCCGGCCCATTCACCGGTCGTGACGCCGGCTTTCGCACAAGCGATCGAGGGTTCCATGATGTTGCGCCCTTCGCTTGCCGCACGGCGGAGTGCGTCGAGCACCGCGGCGACGGCTTTCGCGTCGCGGCTCTTGCGCCAAGCATGGAGGCGCTCGATCTGGTCGCGCTCGGCGGAGGCGTCGACCGTTACAACTGAGGACGAGCCGCCGCTCAAACCCGGCTGCGCTGTTTCTTTGTACGCGTTGACGCCGATGACGGTTTGGTCGCCGGACTCGATCGCGGTGACGCGAGCGGCGTTGGATTCGACAAGGCGTTCTTTGATGTAGCCGGTCTCAACCGCTTTGATCGCGCCGCCCATCTGGTCGATATGAGCGAGTTCGGCGACTGCTTCGCGCTTTAGGTCGTTGACCTTGGCCTCGATCACGGGTGAGCCGTCGAAGAGGTCGCCATACTCGAGCAGATCGGTTTCGAGCGCGAGGATCTGCTGCGCGCGCAGCGACCATTGCTGGTCCCAGGGGCGCGGCAGGCCGAGCGCCTCGTTCCAGGCGGGAAGCTGCACGGAGCGAGCGCGCGCATTCTTCGAGAGCGTCACCGCCAGCATCTCGAGCAGAATGCGGTAGACATTGTTTTCGGGCTGCTGCTCGGTCAAGCCCAACGAGTTCACCTGCACGCCATAGCGAAAGAGCAAATCCTTCTCGTTCGTCACGCCGTAACGTTTGCGGCCGATCTCGTCCCAGAGTTCGGTGAAGGCGCGCATCTTGCACACCTCGGTCACGAAGCGGATGCCGGCGTTGACGAAGAACGAGATCCGGCCGAAGACGCGGCCGAGATCGGCGTCGGGAACTTGGCCGCTCTTCTTCACCTCATCGAGGATCGCAGTCGCGGCGGCGAGCGCATACGCGAGCTCCTGCACCGGCGTCGCGCCTGCTTCTTGCAGGTGATAGGAGCAGACGTTGACCGGGTTCCACTTCGGCAGTTCGCGGTAGGTGAACGCGATCGTGTCGGCGGTCAGTTTCAGCGACGGCTTCGGCGGATAGATGTAGGTGCCGCGCGAAAGGTATTCCTTGATAATGTCGTTTTGCGTCGTGCCTTGCAGCTCTTTGCGCGAAACGCCTTGTTCGTCGGCGACGGCGATGTAAAGCGCGAGCAGCCAGGGCGCGGTCGCGTTGATCGTCATCGAAGTGTTCATGGTGCCGAGCGGGATGGCATCGAACAGCGCACGCATGTCGCCCAGGTGCGATACGGGCACGCCGACCTTGCCGACCTCACCCTTCGCCTTCGGATCGTCGCTGTCGTAGCCGGTCTGCGTCGGCAGATCGAAGGCGACCGAGAGGCCGGTCTGGCCGCGCGCGAGATTCTGTCGATAGAGCGCGTTTGACGCCTTCGCGGTCGAGTGACCCGCATAAGTGCGGAAAATCCAAGGTTTGTCGCGCATCGGTTGCCCTCGCTGCAGTGCAGCAAGGCCGATCTAACAGAAGAAGTGCAGGCCCTGCAATCAGGTGCCGCGGACCCAGCGGACCTTCGGGTCGTCGAAGTTCACGACGTCGCCCAATTCGTACACGTTTTTGTAGCCGTAGCCGTAGAGGTTGATGAAGGTTTGGATATTGAGCGCGAGTTGAACGCTCTTCAGCACGACGGGCGGCGCGTTGTTTTCGAAGTTATTGTTGCAGTAGATCAGGATGCGAGTGTTCGGGTTCTTGAGCGACGCAGCCAGGCTTTGCGCGGTGAAGTCGGGCAGGCTCAGGTTAATGGCGCCGTCGATGTGACCTTGGGCGAACGCCGCGGCCGAGCGGGCGTCAAGGATGATCGTGCCCGGTTCGCGCGCCATGGCTTGGAACTGCGCCAGGCTCACGAGTCGCTTTGCGCGGTAGGCATGAACTTCCTGCGATAGGTTTTGGAAGCCGACGAAGTCGATCTGGCCGCCGGAAGTTGCTTCCGTCGAGGGTTTCGGGGCGGCGACTGCGAACGTCATCAGGCCTGTGCTCAGCACGGCAAACGACAACATGGCGATACGACGGTTCATGGGCTCTACCTCTCCAAAGGTTCGAGGCTCATGAAGCACCCCGTCTGGGGCGAGATTGGGGCAGAGGTGGGGCGAGCTAAAGGTCGTTCGTGAAAACAAGTTTAGGTCCCGTGTCCGTCATGGCGTCGGCGGCTTGACTGAACGGCACAACGCGGGAGGTGACGTGCTCGGGATGAAAGTGACCATTGGCGCAGCAATCGAGCACCGCCGGCAAGTTCGCACGCGCGTGGACGCGGCCGGTGATGAACGTGATGCCTTTGCCATACATCTTGGTGAGCGGGATCGGGGTCGGGCCGAAGTGAATCGCGACGCCGGTGCAGACGCCGTTAGGCGCGGTCGAGGAGATCGCAAAGTCGAGCGCGTCGGCGTTGCCGCAAGCTTCGACGGTGATTTCGAATTGCTCCATGCTGCTGCTCAGCGCCAGCGGAGAGCCGCCGGCGCCGGCGGTCGTCTTACCGCGGCGTTCGGTGAGCTTCAGCGGTTCGGCGGTTGCGCCAAGACGCGTGGCTGCTGCGCGGCGAACAGGATCGTCGTCGAGATAGAGCACGCGAGCGGCGCCAAGGCTGACCGCCGCGCCCGCCGCATAGAGGCCGACGCTTTGTGCCAATCCACCGACAACGAGGACGTTCGCGCCTGGACGGACTCGCAAATGCGCGGCAACGGCGCGCCAGCCGTCGGGGACGTTGTCGGCGGCGCTTGCGACGGCAACGGGATCGAGGTTCGGTGGCAGGCGTACGAGCATATGATCGGCGAACGGCACATACATGCGCTCGGCGAGTGCGCCGCCGTATTCGGTACCACTTGTCGGTTTGAGCCCGTAGGCGGCGCGCGGCGCAAAGGCTTCACAGGTGTTCGTATAACCGCGGCGGCAAGGATCGCAGCGCCCGCAGGAGAGTTGGAACGGGACGACGACACGCTCGCCGGGTTTGACATTCGATTTCGGTCCGGCCTCAACGACTTCGGCGACGGCTTCGTGGCCGAAGGCGAAGGGGCCGGGATAATTTACGAAACCACTGGCGATGTAGAGATCGAGGTCGCAACGCGCGACCGCGATGGGCTTCACGATCGCGTCGGTGTCGGCGGCGAGCTTTGGCGCGGGCACGTCCTGCCATTCGAACTTGCCCGGTTTGATGAACGTGAGTTGGCGCATTAGCGGTTCGCCTCCTTGGACGCGCGGTTGAAGAGAAGCCAGGCGGTGATAGCGAGCACCACAGCAGTCGCGCCGTGGCGCGCCACAATCAGCGGCGGGGCGTGGTTCGAAGCGGTCAGCAGCGCGTCGCCGACCGGCATGACAAGTGCTGCCAGCGCGAAGACGGCGAGCGCGCGCACGTCGCGCAGCCACAGCAAGCCGAACGCACACAGCCCCAGGAACGCGGCGCGCAGCGCATAAACCTGCACGAAGCCGTGGTCAGTGGGATCGGTGAGCGGCAGGCCCATGTAGATTGCAAAGCCCGCGGGGTCGAGGACGGCGCGGGCCGTGTTCAGCAGCATGAAGCCGCCGAGCAGTACGACCAACCAAGTGCTGGGTCTGGTCCAGAAATTTGCCATGCTCTCGGCCCTCGGGTTTTGCGGTCTGCGCCGGATCAGAGCTTTGCGGCACGTGCGTAACGGCGCAAACGCACTTTCTTTTCGACACGTGAAATGATTTCATGTGTCGATGAGCGACCTTCCGCCCTTAACGGCCCTGCGCGCGTTTCATGCCGCCGGGCGGCATGGGAGCTTTCAAGAAGCCGCGCGGGCGCTGCACGTGACGCCGTCGGCGGTGAGCCATCAGATACGCGGGCTCGAGGATTGGTTCGGCGTGACGCTCTTTACGCGCGGCGCACGGCGAATCGAACTCACGGCCGCGGGTAAAACGCTCCTACGCGAAACGGAACGGGCGTTCGGGCGGATCGCGACGACGGCGCAGCGGTTGCGCGCGACGGGTGGGCGCAAGCTCAAGGTCAGCGCACTTCCGCTGATCACCAGCGCTTGGTTGATCCCGCGGCTCGCGCAGTTCGAGGCGCGCTATCCGGACATATTGCTCGACATCGAAACGACGAACCGGATCACCGACTTGGAGCGCGACGGTGTCGATGTCGCGATCCGCAATCTCCGCGCGCCGACGCCGGGATTGGTTGCGCGCAAGCTTCTGGACGTGCGGGGTATTCCGGTTTGTGCGCGGGAGTTACTTGCTTCGCTCAGGACGCCGCGCGATTTGGCCGCGCAGACGCTCATTCACATCACTGCGCGGCCAGATGCCTGGGCCGAGTGGTTGAAAAGCGCAGACGTCGGCTTTCTGAAGGGCAAACGCGATCTCTCGTTCGATACGGTGCCGGCGGCACTGGACGCGGCGGCGCGCGGGCGGGGGGTTGTGCTCGGCATGCACCCGCTGGTCTGGGAGGCACCGGTCGCAAAGGACTTGGTGGTGCCGTTCGCGCCGAAGGTCGACAGCCAGTCCTCCTACTACGTCGTGCATCGACGAGCGGACGGCGCGCGGCCGGAGGTGAAGGCGTTCGTCGATTGGCTGGTCAAAGAGATGGCGGCCTTTCGGGCGAAACATCGCGCGGTGCCCGGCCGCACGTGAGGGTGTTGACGGGACCCGCGCGTTTCCGCTTCATCGCATCAACACGAAATCGGAGAGACCATGCGTTACGCCGTTCTTTTGCTCACGACCTTCATGCTCGCCGCCTGTGCAAGCAACGGCGAAAGCGTGACGTCGGCGCCCGTGATCCAAGCCTCGGCCATCGCGGACTGGGAGAAATGGCGCGCGGACGAAAACGCAGCCTGGTCGACGAACAAGTTTGCGATCCTGAAAATCGACGATGCGGTGTATCTGAAGGACGGGCAAACCGCCTACCTCACGAACCGCACGCAGAAGATGCTCGAATATCGTTGGACGTTCGATCGGCGTTCGGCGAGCCTGGCGCGCGTCACATTCAAGGGCGGCAAGGCGCAGGTCTGGGCCGGAAAGAAGAAGCAAAGCTTCACGTTGGAAAAGCTGCAAAACGTTGCGCTCCGCGAAGGTGCAGACCTTCGCTTCGGCTTAACGCAGCTCGACGGCGGCACCGATGGGCTTCGGGTCATGGTCTACAACCAGGAGCATCCGGCGGCGAAGCACTTTGCGGGGCTGGAACATTTCCCCTACGACCCAAACGCCGTCGTCGAGGCGACATTCGAGGCTGCGCCCAGTCTCGAAGCCGTCGATTTTCAAACGTCGCGCGGTTGGCTAAAGCGGATCAACCGCGTCGGCTATGCGTCATTCAAGCTATACGGCAAGCCGGTCAAGGTCGGCTTGTTCTCGGATGAGAAAGACCCCTCGAAGGTGAAACAGCTTTCGACGTTTTTCCTCGACGAATTGTCGGGCAAGGAAACCTACGGCGTCGGTCGATACATCGACATCGATGTCGACGGTCTGCCGAAGACGCTAATGATCGACTTCAACCGCGCGTACAACCCGAATTGCGCGCGCTCGCCGCATTACAATTGTCCGCTTGCGATCGACAAGATTCCGCTGGCTGTTAGGGCTGGCGAAAAGATCCCACCGAAGCACTAGCCGTTCGCCCTGGCACGAAGCCAGACATGACACTTCCAACGCTAATCGAAATTGGAGCGGGCGAGGCGATTCGAACGCCCGACCCTAACCTTGGCAAGGTT
>CAZJOM010000053.1:3649-28397 GCA_964547645.1 uncultured Flavobacteriaceae bacterium | reverse complement strand
TTCCAGGTAAAGCTGTCGTAGTTGTCGATCAGCAGGATCATCGACGTGCGGCCGGTCAAGTTGTCGGACTCAAGGGGCAGATAAACACAACCGGCAGGGGGTTGGACAGACGATTTTCAGCGGCCAAACGGCTCGCCATGGGCGCCGCAACGGCCTATATGAGGCGGCAGCAATATCTCAACCTTACCAGGTTCGTTTCCGAAGGAGCATCCCATGCAGAAGCGCCTACAATTCTACATCGACGGCAAGTGGGTCGACCCCGTTACACCGAAGACGCTGGACGTCATCAACCCCTCGACCGAAGAGCCGATCGGCCAGATTAGCCTTGGCTCAAAGGCCGATGTCGACAAGGCCGTGAAGGCGGCGCGCCGCGCGTTCGAGACCTTCTCGCAGACGACGAAGGAAGAGCGCCTCGCGCTGTTGCAGAAGATCACGGAAGTCTATCAACGCCGCTTCGGCGAATTCGCCGAGACGATCTCGCTGGAGATGGGCGCGCCGATGTGGCTGTCGAAGGCCGCGCAGGCCGCGACCGGCGTCGCGCATTTGATGCAGACGATGAAGATCCTGAAGGATTTCGAATTCACGCAGGTGAAGGGCACGACCGGCATCGTGCACGAGCCCGTCGGCGTCGTCGGCATGATCACGCCGTGGAACTGGCCGGTGAACCAGATCATGTGCAAGGCGGCACCCGCGCTCGCCGCCGGCTGTACGATGGTGTTGAAGCCGTCGGAAATCGCGCCGTTGAACGCGATGCTGATCGCGGACGTGTTCCATGAAGCGGGCGTGCCGCCAGGCGTGTTCAACGTCGTGAACGGCGACGGACCGACAGTCGGCGAAGCAATGTCCTCGCACCCCGGCATCGACATGATGTCGTTCACGGGCTCGACCCGCGCCGGCGTGGCGGTGGCGAAGGCCGCTGCCGATACGGTCAAGCGCGTGACGCAAGAACTGGGCGGCAAGTCGGCGAACATCATCCTGGAAGACGCGGACCTGAAGAAGGCGGTGTCGGGCGGCGTGATGGGTTGCTTCGGCAATTCCGGTCAGTCGTGCAACGCGCCGACACGCATGTTCGTGCCGCGCAAGAAGCAAGACGAAGCGATCGCCATCGCCAAGGCGACGGCGGAATCGGTGAAGGTCGCCGATCCGTTCTCGGAAGGTATGGTGATGGGCCCAGTCGTCAGCGAGGCGCAATACAACAAGATCCAAGGCCTGATCAAAAAAGGCATCGATGAAGGCGCGACGCTGGTCGCCGGCGGTCTTGGCCGGCCGGAAGGCTTGAACCGCGGCTACTTCGTGCGTCCGACGGTGTTTGCGAACGTGACGAACGACATGACGATCGCGCGCGAGGAAATCTTCGGACCGGTGTTGTCGATCTTGCCGTACGACACCGAGGAAGAAGCGATCGCCCAAGCGAACGACACGCCGTACGGCCTTTCGGGTTACGTGCAATCCGGCAGCGTCGAGCACGCCCGCAAAGTGGCGGCACGGCTGCGCACCGGTAACGTGCACTTGAACGGCGCCGGCCCCGACTTCAACGCACCGTTCGGCGGCTACAAGCAATCCGGCACCGGCCGCGAGTGGGGCGAGCACGGCTTCAAGGAGTTCCTAGAGGTTAAGGCTGTTCTGGGGTACCAGGCGGCTTAAGCTAGGCCGATAGCCCTTCCAATGTTATGGTTTGGGGCGTGAGAGCAATCACGCCCCAGGCCGGACTGGAGTTTTCGTCGCCGACCCTTGGGACTAGAGACTAAAAGGGGAAGCGCATGCCGAATGCGGGCATCACGGGTTGGGGCAAGTGCATGCCCCCAAACGTTCTCAGCAACAACGATATCGCGACGTTCTTGGATACGTCGGACGAGTGGATCACGACGCGCACCGGCATCAAGACGCGGCGCGTGTCGCATGTCTCGCTAACCGATATGGCCGAGGTTGCCGCGAAACGGGCGCTCGCCTGTGCCGGGATCGAGGGGAAGGACCTTGACCTCATCGTCATGGGCACGACGACGCATGACGAGCAGTGCCCGAACCAGGCGTCGGGCGTGCAGCGGCGGATCCCCGGTGCCGAAGGTTGCGGCGCGATGGACGTGAACACCGCCTGCACGAGTTTTCTCTACGGTCTCTCGACCGCGACCGGCATGATCAAGAGCGGCGCTATCAAGAACGCGCTTGTCATCGGCGGCGAGCTCATTTCACCGTTCATGAATTGGGACGACCGCAATGTGGCGGTGCTGTTCGGCGATGGCTGCGCTGCGGTCGTGGTGCAGGCGACCGACCGCGACGAGGGCGTGCAGATGGAGAAGCTCGGCTGCTACGGCGAGTCGCGTGCGATCCTGCAGATCCACGGCATGGGCGGAAACTACGTCCACTCTGGGCGCTTGATCGGCGTGACCGAATGGCAGTTCGAAGGCCAGGAGATTTTCAAGAAGGCCGTCGGCGGCATGGCGATGGCGAGCGACGACGTGCTCAAGCGCGCTGGCAAGACGGCTGCGGACGTCGACATCTGCGTGCCGCATCAGGCGAACCTGCGCATCATCGAAGCGGTCGCGAAGAAATCCGGCGTGCCGATGGACAAGGTTTATGTGAGCGTCGAGCGCTACGGCAACATGTCGGCAGCGACCGTGCCGGTAGCCTTGTGCGAAGCGTTGGAAGAGGGCCGCGTGAAGCCGGGCGCACTATTGTTGATGCCGGCGTTCGGCGGCGGTTTGACGTTCTGCGCGCATCTTGTGCGCTGGGGCAGCCGCGTGACGCCGCTTGGGACGACAACGGCCGACCTGCCGCCTCCGACGCGGACGGCATTGGAGACGGTGGAGCACTATCGGCGCGCACGGGGCCACGCGGTCGCATGACGATCACTAGACAGCCCATCGACATCGTCATCGACACGCCGAACTATGTCGTGCGCACGCTGCGCGAGAGCGACGATATGGGCCGCTGGGGCGAGTGGATCGCCGATCCGCACACGGCGCGCATGCTGAACACCGCCGTGAAGACGCTCACGGCCGACGACTTCAAGGCCTATGTACGGCGCTTCGACCGGATCAACAGCCACTTGCTCGGTATTTTCCGGCGGACGGACAATGCGCTGGTCGGCATGTGGTCGAACTACATCGATTGGCCGAAGTCCGAGTTCTTGATCAATCTGATCGTGGGCGACATTCCTGAGCGCAAGACGCATGTCCGCCATGAGACTTCGTGGCGCGTGAACCGCTATTTCTTCGAACAGCTCGATTTGAAATTCCAGCGCGCGACGACGCTGGCGACCAACATTCCGGCGATCCGCGCGCTGGAGGAAAAGAAGTGGTCCTTGGCGGGCAACAGCATGAAGGCCGCGGCCGACGGGTCGGGCGACGTGATGATCCTTCTCTACACCCGATCGCGCGAGGTCTGGAAAAGCCAAACGCCGATGTCGGATGAGGAATTGCTGGCGCAGGGCGCTGCGCGGGCGGGGTGAGCGCGCGGCTTTTTGAAAGTGCAAGGGACAGCCCCTCGTTGTGGTGGTGCGTCTCGGATAGCCGGTTAGCGCGTGGGCGGGAGACGTGCGAGATGACACCGAAGCAGCCCTTGTCGGGGACGAACGGTCAGGAACTGATGATTACTCCTGAGGCAGAAGTTGCGGCGCTTCGTGCTTTGCTGGAGGAACGCAGTCGTGGAGCGTTCATCGGCATGACAGGGAGTCGGAAGCGACTGGAGCGCATGATCAAAGCGCGCAAAGCCGGCCAGTGTTGACTCTCTGATCGCCCGCGTTTATGTCCCGCGCCCTGAATTGAGATGGATGCGATGACGTATTTGACGTTTGACTTGGCAGCAGTTCGCGCGACGGCGGAAGCCGGCGCGCCGCATGGCTATGGTTCAATCGCATAACGTCTCTTGAGATACGAGGGGCGCGCCGGCCTCTCCTCACGGTTTCGAACCCTGGATGGCCGCAAGGCTCCGGGGTTTTTTCTTGTGCGCCGAGAGGCGTGCGAAGGAGCGGACAATCATGCGCACGAACTTGCGCGAACGATTTTTGACCTGACGCCCGAGCTTCGCTCAGGGCGGCCGATGAGCCCTGGGCGCGAGACGCGATGTCTTTGCCGCAACCCGCCGGGCTCCTCGGCGGGTTTTGTTTTGGGCGGAGACGCCCGCACGAGAGTTGGCGCGCCAATGCCAACGCTTGAGGGCTGCTGCCTGGCCAGCGGCGGTTCTCAAGCACAACCAAAGGAGAAAGTGCAGTGCATAAGATCCATGTGAATGTCGGAACGATCGGCCACGTCGATCACGGCAAGACGACGCTGACCTCTGCGATCACGCAGGTGCAGGCGGCCCGTTTTGGCGGGAAGGCGTTGTCGTTCGAGCAAATCGACCGGGCGCCGGAAGAGCGCGCGCGCGGCATCACCATCAACACCGCGCATGTCGAATACGAGTCGGTCACGCGCCACTACGCGCATATCGACTGTCCGGGGCATGCCGACTATGTGAAGAACATGATCATCGGCGCGTCGCAGATGGACGGCGCGATCCTGCTCGTCGACGCCACGAAGGGCGCGGCGAAGCAGACGATCGAGCACATTCTGCTCGCGCGTCAGGTGGGCGTGAAGCACATGGTCGTGTTCGTCAACAAGATGGACGCGTTGGCGCCGGACGACGTTGCCGACATGAAGGCGTTGATCGAGCTTGAGACGCGGGCGTTGCTCTCGGCGCAAGGCTACGACAACGTGCCGTTCGTGTTCGGCAGCGCGCTGAAGGCGGGCGAGGCGGTGGCGCGTGGCGATCTTGGCGACCCGTGGGTGGCCTCGATCGGCGAGCTGGTCGCAGCGCTCGACGCGCACATCCCGGACCCCGTTCGGGATTTCGCCGGGCCGTTCTTGATGCCGATCGAAGGCGTGCACACGATCGAAGGCCGCGGCACGGTGGTGTCCGGCTGCGTCGAGCGCGGCACGCTGAAAGTCGGCGACAAGGTCGAGATCGTCGGTCTCGACACGCAAGGCGGCGAAGTCGTGGTGACCTCCGTGCAGTCCTTTCACAAGGACGTCGCGGAGGCGCGTGCGGGGATGAACGTGGGGCTTCTGCTCCGCGGTCTGAAACGCGACGACGTGGAACGCGGTCAAGTTCTGTCCCAACCGGGCGCGATCAAAGCGCACGCGAAGGGCCGGGCGCAGATCTTCGTCCTCACCGCGGCCGAAGGCGGCCGGCACACGCCGTTCACGACCGGCTACACGCCGCAGTTCTTCTTCGGCGCAACGGACGTGACCGGCGTCATGCGCGTGGAAGGCGACGCCTTCGTCGCGCCCGGCGACCAAGCCGACATCGGGTTCGAGCTGATGAAGCCGGTGGGGATGGAGAAAGGCGTCCGCTTCGCCATCCGCGAGGGTGGGAAGACGGTGGGCGCGGGGTTGGTGACGGAGGTGGTCGCTTAGAAGAAGGCCCCGACCTGGGTGAGAGCTTGGGTCGGGGAGCCGACGTGTCCCTAAGTCTCCTCGAACAACACTGCCGCGTGAATTGGGGTTTTCTGTGTACGCGCCGTGAGGAAGTGGAGGCACTCGGCGCGTGGGTCACGCGGCTACGCAGTCTGGGAACGCGGGCGTCTCGCCCGCTTCTTTCTTGGGCTTCGTCATTCCAGCGATAGCGAGTTGTCCAAGGGCGGGCGGGGACGCCCGCGGTCCCAGGCTGCGCTTGGGGTGCGACGAGATTGGGCTTGAACTTTCGCTGGAATGTTCTATTTATGTTCCAACGTGTTTCCGGCCCTGTTTTGGCGGGGCTCGGCTGCAATTTGAAACTGTCGATCAATGACCATCAACGTCTTGGCGGCGACGTCGCCAGCGGGGTGATCGGTCATGCTTTGAGGGGGTCGGTGAGGCGCGATAACGCATGCCGAACGCATACATAGCGGATTCCGAACGGAATATCCGGCGCAGTTCTGCCGAAATAACACATATAACGGATGTGCGCATATCATTTAGGTTCGGGGCATTCGAGACAGTGTCTCGGTGTCTCGAATGTCTCAGTTGGCCGGTGCTTGGGCGTACCAATTCGTCAGTCGCACGCGGAGCATCCAGAAGGCTAGCACCGCCAGCGGCAGCAGGACGGGCACGAAGAGGAGGCTCGAGTTTTGGATTTCCTTCGGGAAGAGTTGCTGCTGCCCGAGGAAGAACGAGCCGGCGGCGATGAAGGTTCCGGTGCACATCCGCCAGAGGTGGCGGGCGATGCGCGCGGGGCCGGTGAGGCTGCCTCTGAGCAGGAGGTTCAGGTCGCCGGCGGCGGCGAAGGTTCCCACCGTCACGAAGAATGTGAACGCTTGCGGTGGTGAACCGTCGACGGTGCCGCTGGGGTCATTGGCGGCTTGGATCGTGAAGATCGCACCGGCTGCCGCGGCGAGGAGCGCGATCACGAAGCCCACGAGCTCGAAGCGGCCCGCGGTCAGCGTTTGGTGGCGCACCGCGTTCCAACCGCTCAAGACCAGATAGAACGCGAGCACGCCGGCAACCGTGTTCGGGCGCTGGCCCTCGTCGAGAAACGGCGCGACGCCGGCGCCGATCGCGGCCATCACCAGCATGCCGCCCAAGAAGACGCGGCCGGCGACGATGTGAAGCTCGCCGCCTTTGGCCGCGAACATCGCGGTGGCGCCTCCGACCATGCCGAGCGTCCCGCCGCCGATATGGCCAAGCAAGAGCCCGTCGGCTGCGAGGTGCATCCAGAGTGGGGCGTCGGGGGCTGCTTGCAGAACCGTCATGCTTACTCCTGGCTTATTCCTAGGGCGCGCGCGGGTTTGGACGGGCGCTTTGGTCTGCGCTACCGTCGAGGCCGCACCTCTTCGAAACTGACGAAACGGTATCCGGCGCCGCGCCCGACCCCCATGACCGCAACGCTCAAAAAGACGACCGCCGGGATCAACCGGGCGAAGCCGGTCACCGGGCCTACGATTGGCGCCGGCTATGCGCGCGGGTTGGTGACTTTCGCTGTATCGAAGGGCGCCGGACGGGAGGCACTGCTCGCGGCCGCTGGCATTGCCGCAGACGAGATCGAGGATCTGGATCAGCGGCTTGCGTTCTCTCGCTACGAGGCGTTGCTGCGCGCAGCGGCGGCGCTGACCGGCGAACCGGCGCTGGCGTTGCAGTTTGGCGAGGCGGTGCGAATGCAGGAGATCTCGATCGTGGGTCTCATCTGCGAAGCCTGCGAGACGACGATTGATGTGGGCGTGCAGCTCAGCCGCTACGCGCGGTTGGCGTTCGATGTGGCTGACGATGTCGAGCCCATTCGTTTGGTACGCGATGCGGAGGGCTATTGGATGGATTTCGCCGGCGCGGTGTTCAACGGCAATCCGATGCTGGCGGAGGCGGAGTTGGCGCGGATGGTAGAGAACGCGCGGGCGATGTTTGCGGGCAATGCCTACTTCCAAGCTACGCCGTTTCCGCTGGCGGTTCGGGTGACGCACGCGGCGCCCAGCTATCGGGCCGAGTACGAGCGCATCTTCCGGGCGCCGGTCGCGTTCGGCGCGCAGATGAATGCGCTGAAGATCGACAAGGGGTTCTTGTCGCTGCGCCAGCCTCCCGTCAGCCGCTATGTCTTCGGCGTGCTGAGCGCGCGAGCGGAGGGCTTGCTGCGGGAGTTGGAGGAAACGAAGACGGTGCGCGGGCAGGTCGAGAGCCTGTTGATCCCGGTGCTGCACACCGGCGTGCCGCCGATCGAACAGATCGCTCAGAAGATTGGGCTTAGCCGGGCGACGCTCTATCGCAAGCTGAAGGCGGAGGGCGCGAGCTTCGAGAAGGTGCTCGACGAGCTGCGGCACCGGATGGCGCTGCACTATCTCGACGGCAAAAAGGTCTCGGTGAACGAGGCGGCGTACTTGGTCGGGTTCTCGGAGCCGAGTGCCTTCTCGCGGGCGTTCCGGCGCTGGACGGGGACGAGCCCCGCCAAGCGCACGCGGGCCTAACGATTGATTTTGGTGTCGAGGCGCTGCGCTTCTTCTGCGGCGCGGAACAGGGCGGCGGACTTGTAGACCGTCTCCATGAACTCGGCTTCGGGGTCGCTGTCGGCGACGACACCACCGCCGGCTTGGACGTACATGACGCCGTCCTTCACGACCGCGGTGCGCAGCGCAATGCAGGTGTCCATCGAGCCGTTGGCGGAGAAATAGCCGACAGTACCGCCATAGACGCCGCGCTTTTCCTTCTCCAGCTCGTCGATGATTTCGAGAGCGCGGATTTTCGGGGCGCCGCTGGTGGTGCCGGCGGGGAAGCCAGCGATCAAGGCCGAGAGCGCGTCCACGCCGGGACGCATCTTGCCTTCGACGTTGGAGACGATGTGCTGGACGTGGCTGTATTTCTCGATGATGAACTGCTCGGTGACAGTGACCGAGCCGATGCTCGCGACACGTCCGACGTCGTTGCGGCCGAGATCGAGCAGCATCAAGTGCTCGGCGCGCTCCTTCGGATCGGCAAGCAGCTTGTCGGCGAGCGCCTTGTCTTCCGCTGCCGTGGCGCCGCGGCGGGTGGTGCCGGCGATCGGGCGAATGGTCACGACACCTTCGCGGACGCGGACGAGAATTTCGGGGCTCGAGCCCACGACGGCGAAACCCGGGTAGTTCAGATAGAACAGGAAAGGAGAGGGGTTCAGGCGGCGGAGCGCGCGGTAAAGCTGAAACGGCGGCAGCTTGAACGGGCGGCGGAAGCGCTGGCTTGGCACGACTTGGAAGATGTCGCCGGCGGCGATGTACTCTTTCGCGCGGGCAACGATGTCGAGGTACTCGGCGTGCGAGGTGTTCGACGCGGGCTGTTCAAGTTTGAGCTCGCTGGCGTGCGCGTCTTCGGGCAAGCGATTGCGGGCGAAGTCGATGGCGACGGTGGAGAGGCGTTCCTCGGCGCGGTCGTAGGCTTGGCGTGCCGTGACTCCTGCCTGCGGAAACACCGGCGTCGCGATCGTCACGTCGGCACGGACAGCATCGAAGATTGCGACAATGGTTGGGCGCACAAGGATCGCGTCGGGCAAGCCCAGCGGATCGGGCTTGTCGGCCGGCAGACGCTCCATCAGGCGAACCATGTCATGGCCCAGATAGCCGAACAGGCCCGAGGCCATCGGCGGCAGCGACGGCGGCAGCTCCATGCGCGTGCGCTGCATCAAGTCGCGCAGGGAATCGAGCGGCGGCTTGGCTTCGGCGGCGAACGTGTCGGGCGTCGCTTGCGCGTTGAGGTTCAGCTCGGCGCGCGTGCCGCGGCAGCGCCAGATGATGTCTGGCTTCAGGCCGATAATCGAATAGCGGCCACGGGTTTCACCGCCCTGGACGCTTTCGAGCAGAAAGGAATATGGATCGCCGACGCCGAGCTTCAACCACGCCGAGACGGGCGTGTCGAGGTCGGCGACCAGCGAACGCGCGACGATCTGCGGCTTTCCCGCTTCGTAGGCCGGGCGAAAGTCCTCGAACGAAGGCGTGTGGTCGGTCATTCGCCCGTGTGGAATTCCTGGAATTTCTTTTCGTCGATCGTGACGCCGACCTCGTCGCGAACGGCGTACGTTAGCTGCTCGGCGAAGTCGCTGCTGAAAGCCTGACGCAGCTGTTCGCCGTAAGAAGTGCGCAGGGGTGCATCCGGCGCTTCGTCTTGGTACTGAATTTCGGCAAGGCGGGCGACGACGAGGCTTTTGCCCTCGGCAACCGGTCCGCTGAAAAAGTCGCCGATCTTGGCGCGCGCGGCGGCGGCGACAGTTTCGGGTCCAAAGATACCGGTCTTGCCGTAGCGCGGCATGGGGTCTGTGCGCAGCGCGGCGACGCCCAACGACGCTGCGATGGCGGACATCTTTTCGCCCGCGTTCGCCTTCTTCACCAAGTCATCGGCTATTTTGGCAAGCCGCTTGGACAATTCCTCGTCGCGCCAATCGGCTAGCAATTGGTCGCGAACGGTCGCGAACGGTTTTTTCGCCTGTGGCGTCACCTTATCGACGCGGAAGACATAGCGAACGCCCTCAGACGTTTCGCTGGTCTCCGAATCGGCGCCGCTCTCGGCGGCAAAAACTTGGCCCAGGAATTCGCCACCAGGCAGATTTGCCACGGGCTGACCGTCGGGACCGTTGCCGCGCGCGTCGAGCGCTTCGATCTTCTGAACCGGCAAATTGTGCTTTTTCGCCGTTTCCTCAAGCGTGGCGCCTCCGCCCAGCGTGTCCTCGAAGTCGGCGGTGAGGTCGATCAGAAGTTCCTTCGAGCGCTCGGTTACAAAGGCCTGTTTGATCTCGTCGTGAACTTCAGCAAGCGTTTTCACGGTGCCGGGGGTGGAGGAAAGCGCGCGAAGGATGACCCAACCGAACGGCCCCTTCAGAGGATCGCTGATCTTGTTCAAGGGCAAGTCGAACGCGGCTGCCGGGATGGTTGTGTCGGTCTTGCTGACCTCTCCCAATTTCACATCATCCGGTTTGTACCCCTCGGCGGCTGCGATCGTTTCGAACGACTGCCCGGCATCGAGTTTCGCCTTCGCTTCGCGAGCGCGGGCTTCGGTTTTGAAGCGAATCTGCTCTAGGGCTCGCTTCTCCGGCGTTTCATAAACGCGCCGGCGAGCCTCGTAAGTTTTCTTGATTTCGTCTTCCGTGACGTTGACCCGTGAAGCCACATCCGCGGCGCGAGCGGTCATCACCGTCACCGCGCGATACTCGGGAGACGAATAGCGCTCGCCCGCATGCGTCTCGTAGTACTTGAGCAGCGTGGCGTCGTCGGGGTCTTTGATGTCGCCAGCGCGGGTGGGGTCGATCAAGACATATTCGGCTACGCGACGTTCCAACCGGAAGCGATGCAGGGCGCCTTCGAGGCCGGCGGGCATATCGATGCCCGCGAGGAGAGTGCGCAGCACTTGTTGACGAACGATGTCCCCGCCAACGAAGGTCATAAACTCTTCCTGGCCCATCTGGCTTTCTTGCAGTATCTGCTGAAGCGCACCGAAATTGATGCCGCCCTGGCCGTCAGGCAGATTGGCTTTCAGGGTGTCCGTAACCTGTGCGGGTGAGGCATTGAAGCCTAAGGCTTTGGCTTTGCGGATAAGGGCTAATCGATTCAGCAGCTGGTCAAGCGCCTGCCGGTCCAAGCCCAACGCCTTCGCTTCCACAGTTGATAACTCGACTTTGGATTCGCGAGCCATTTTGCGGAGGAACGCCGAGAACTCTCGTTGGAACTGTTCCGGTGAAACGTCCTCGCCGCCGACGGTCGCGATCTTTGGCGCGCTGCTGACACGCACCATGTCCTGCACACCCCAGATGCCGAAGCTACCGATCAGCATGACAATCAAAATTATCGCGAGCCATCCCTTGGAGGCGTTGCGCATCGTTTCAAGCATGGGATGTCGAGACCGAAAGTATCTGGGGTTGGTGTTCTGGCTTGCTGCGGCTCCGCTCGTGGGCGGGGGGATCCGTGTCCTTCTCGAACACCGATCGACACCTGAACCGAAGCGGGCGGGATATTAGGGACCGCCATCCCCTGCGGCAAGGCCAGGCTCGGCTTGACGGGCTGCGGGTTTCGGGGCTTTCGTTGCACCACGCTAGGTGTGAACCATGAAGCAATTGATCGCTGGAAACTGGAAGATGAACGGCCTGTTGACGGCTCGGTCCGAGGTTGGCGCCATGGCGGCTGCGCTGAAGGGCCGCGGAGCGTCGCCGGAGGTTCTGGTGTGCCCCCCCGCGACGTTGCTGCGATCGTTGATCGAGGTCGTCGATGGCAGTTCGATCAAGCTGGGTGGGCAAACCTGTCACGCCAAGGAGAGCGGCGCGCACACCGGTGATCTTAGCGCCGAGATGCTGAAGGATGCGGGGGCCTCATACGTAATCGTCGGGCACTCCGAGCGGCGGACCGACCATCGCGAGACGAGCGAGGAAGTGGCTGCGCAGGCAGCGGCGGCTTGGCGTGCGGGGCTGTCAGCGATTATCTGCATCGGGGAGAGCGACGCTCAGCGTGCGGCCGGGGAAACGGAGGCCGTACTGGCGCGGCAGATTGAGGGCAGCGTTCCCGCGCATGCGACACCGGCAAATGCGGCAGTCGCCTACGAGCCGATTTGGGCCATCGGTACGGGAAAGACGGCATCGGCGACCGACATTGAGACCGCGCATGCTTTCATCCGCGCACGGATGGATGCGCGGTTGGGGGCGGCGGGGCGGGACATTCGCTTGCTCTATGGCGGCTCCGTTAAGCCCTCAAATGCTAAAGAGATCTTAAGCCTCAAAGGCGTCGATGGCGTGCTTGTCGGCGGCGCTAGCCTCAAGGCGAGCGATTTCCTGACTATAGTCGCAGGCGCCCGGGCCCAATAGGATCGGGCTTCCTAAGATTTGCGCAACCGTCGCGCGTTACTGTTCTTCCTGTCAAAATTGGAAGGCTTGGAACAGATGTTGGCGGTGGCGGCAGCAGATGCGGCGGAGTTTTCGTTCGCGCACGCCGACGTATTGATCTGCGACCCGATCGCCGCCAACCGGTCGGCGACAAGGTCTTCGTTCGCTGCCTTGGGTTTTGGACGTGCCGTGGCGGTGGCCGACCTCGATAGTTTTGCACGAAGCTGGGCAGCCACACCGGTTGATCTGTTGGTTGCCGATGTAACGGAGAACCCAACGCAGGTTTACGATCTGGTACGCTCAATCCGTGACGGCAAGATCGGCAAGAATCCCTTCGTTCATATCGTTCTGACGGCGTGGACGCTGGACGGCGATCTTGTTCAGGCAGCATTGAACTGCGGCGCCGATGATTTGATCATGCGGCCGATTTCCGTTGATCTGCTGAGCAAGCGCATTCGAACGAATGTGTTGTCCCGCAAGCAATTTATCGTCACCGCCGACTACGTGGGGCCCGATCGCCGCCGCGCGCCCCCGCGGAATTCGCCCCGTTTGATGCAGGTGCCGAACTCTCTCCTCGCCAAGGCTCGGAACGGTCAGCGGGGTGGGGTGTCTGCGATGGAAGAGGTGAAACTCGCCTGCAGAAAAGTGGATGCCGAACGGATACGGCGCTGCGCCTTCAAGATTGCGTGCCTCTTTCATACTTTGCGCGACGCCGCTGACGCGAAGCAATCGCTGGAAAATGAGCTGAGCAAGATGGAAGCGACCGCCAATGACCTGGCGGCGCGTCTGAATTCGACACCTCTCAAAGATGCGCAGCAGAGCATAGCATCATTGCTTGGCGAAGTGGGCAATGTGCGTTCAGGAGGCGCGATTGCCCCAATAGAGGATCTGTCGCGCGCGCTGCTCGACGCGTTGTATCCGAAGGAAGACAGGGCTCAGCTGTGGCAAGAGGTTGAGGCGGCCGTGGCGACGATTAAGTCGCGGGAACGCGGCAAAGGCCAACGCGCCTAACGTTTGCTTCGCGTTAACGACCTTCCATAAGTGTTGATCAATCGTCGCCGACTAGGATCGACCCGGAGTCAGCAAGGGGATCCGGCGCGATGGCAGCCGCGACGGCAGGGCAATCGGAGGAACTTTCGTTCAGCGCCGCGACCGCGTTGCTGTTCGACCCGGTTCCGGAAAACCGTTCGGCGACGCGCACAGCGTTGACGACGATCGGCTTCCGCAGCGTAACCGCGATCTCCGAGGTGCGCGAACTCGATAAGTTCTGGAAAGACCGACCCTTCGACCTGCTGGTCGCCGACATCACACAGGATGCGTTCGCCGTCTGCGACCTTGTCCGCGCCATTCGCGATGGTGCCCTAGGTGCCAATCCGTTCGCGCACATCGTGCTAATGGCATGGAAGCTTGAGCACGACAATGTGCAACGGGCGTTGACGTGCGGCGCGGACGATTTGATCACGCGACCGTTTTCGATCGATTTCCTGAGCGCGCGGGTCAAGGTGCACACCGAATCTCGCAAACCGTTTGTGGTGACAAGCGAGTATATCGGCCCGGACCGGAGGAAGACGCCGCCGCGTGACGCGGTCAATCGCATCAACGTGCCGAACATGTTGTTGGCGAAAGCGCGCGACTTCTTTGCGGGGACGGCTGGAGCGGCAGAGGAAATCAAGAAGACCAAAGCTAAGGTAGAGGCCGAGCGAGCTCGCAAGAGCGCGTTCAAGATCGCTTGCCTGCTCCACAGCTTGCGCGACGCGGTAGGTGCGGATCAGTCACACAGCGCCGAACTCGACGCGTTGGACGCAACGGCAAAAGACATTGCGGGTCGCTCTGTATCGGCGGACGACGACCGCATCCACGACCTTGCCAACGCGTTGGTCCAGGAGATCGGCAAGGCGCGGACAGGCGACGTGACGGCACATCTGAACCAGATGGACCGGATGGCGCGCACGTTGCTCGAGACGCTTTATCCGTCGCACAGCAAGGAAGAATTGCTAAACGAAGTTGCTAAGACTGTCGCCGGATTGAACGCGCGCAAACGTCAGAAGATCGCGTAGCCACCGTCTACCAACAACGTGTCGCCGGAATGATAGGCTGACGCGTCGCTCGCCAGGTACACCGCAATCCCACCGAAGTCCGCGGGCTCACCCCAACGCCGTGCCGGAACGCGCGGAATGACTTTCTCGGCGAAGGCGGGGGATGATTGCGCGCCGGCGGTCATGTCGGTGGCGATCCAACCTGGAAGGATCGCATTCGCGCGAACGCCGTCGCGGGCGAACTCGACCGCGATGCCGCGGATCATCGAAATGACTGCGCCCTTGGTGGCGGCGTAGTGTTGGTTGCGTGCTGCCCCCTCGATCGCTGCCAGACTCGCAACGCCGACGAGCGAGCCGCCGGGATCACCCTTAGACGCACGGTCGCGCATGTGCCGAGCTCCCTCGCGCAGGGTGAAGAAGACGCCGTCTTCGTTGACGGAGAGCACCTTGCGGTACTGCTCGGCCGTGATGTCGAGGAATGAGCGCGACGGTATGCCGATGCCGGCATTGGCGAAGACGGCGTCGATGCGCCCCATCTTGGCGACCGCGGCCTGCATTCCGGCGATGACCTGAGCCTCATCCGAAACGTCGATTTTCTGGATGAAGACAGGTTTGCCGTGCGCCTTGAGGGTCGTTTCGGCCGCCTTGTTCTTGGCCTCATTCGTACCCCAAATGACCACGCCAGCGCCGGCCTGTGCCATGGCCTCGGCCATGCCCAATCCGATGCCGCCGTTGCCTCCGGTTACAAGTGCCACTTTTCCGGTCAGATCGAAGGGTTTGTAGGCCATGGGGCTAGGTCCTTTCTGTAGAGGTTGCGTTGTTCCACGCTCCACAACACAGGCGAGCGAAAGGTGCAACACCAAAGCGTCGTTTGGCATCTTGCGCGGCCGGTCGGCCTCGCGCAGTTTAGCGCGCTGGCTGGCGTCGGAGAGTCGTCAGGCCCCGACAATCCGTACCTTCAACCAAGTGGAATGCTTACATGCGGTTCGCGTTTTGGGTCCGCGCTGCGCTGGTCGGGTTCGCGCTGGTGGGGATTGCCGGATGTGGAACGAAACCAGGCGGCGAGGGTGCCTACAAGGTAGGGAACCCGTACCAGATCAACGGGGTTTGGTACTATCCGAAGGATGATCCGTTCTACGACGAAACCGGCGTCGCGTCGTGGTACGGGCGCGACTTCCACGGCAAGGCGACTGCCAACGGCGAACGCTACGACATGGATACGTTGACGGCCGCACATCGGACGCTGCCGATGCCGACGATCGTGCGGGTGACAAATCTGGAGAATGGGCGGTCGCTGCGGCTGCGCGTGAACGATCGCGGCCCTTATGCGCGAGGACGTATCATCGACGTGTCGCGTCGCGCGGCAACGCTCCTTGGGTTCGTCGACAAAGGTACGGCTCGAGTTCGAGTTCAGTTTGAGGGTCGAGGCGAAGTCGGTGTCGAGCCGCCTGAGGACGAAGACGAAGTGGCGACCGCTCAACCCGGCACGATGAAGGCGGCGCCAGTTGCCACGGTTGCGAGCAATGAGTTGGCGCCTCCTCCGGGTGCCGCGGCAGCGACCCCGCGTGAAACGGCGGCGCCAATACGCGCTTCTTCAACGGCAGCGCCTTCGGCCTCGGCGACGGACGCCGGGCTCGATGGTGTGGTGACGACGGTCGCGGTTCCGGCGCAGACGCAGCTCTGGGTTCAGATCGGCGCATTTCTTTCGCGCAGCAACGCAGACCGGGCGGTGGAGAGCCTTGTCTATGCGGGGCGCGCGCGCGTCACCCAGTCGGTAGTGGGCGGCAAGCCGCTCTATCGCGTGCGCTTTGGGCCGTTTGCTACAGTGGATGAAGCAGATTCGATGTTGAACAAGGTCATCGATCGGGGCCAAAACGGCGCTCATATCGTTGTCGAGTAAGGAAACTCATGCGCTTTCTATCCGTTCTGCTCTGTGCGTTGCTGTTCTCGCTTACGAATGCCGCCGCCCAGCCGGTCGAAGATCCGGCGACGGCGCTGCAAACGAACGCGCGGTTCGCGTTGATGATGGATTTCGAGACGGGCTCAGTTCTGTTCTCGAAGGATGGCGACCAACCGATGGCGCCGGCCTCGATGGCGAAGCTGATGACGGTTGCTATCGTGTTCGAGAAATTGAAGCACGGCGATCTGCGCCTTGAAGATACTTTCACGGTCAGCGAGAAGGCATGGCGCCTGTCGGTTGCGGACAAGAAAGAATCTTCGAAGATGTTTGTGAGCATCGGCTCGCAGATCAAGGTCGAAGACTTGCTGCGCGGGATCATCATTCAGTCCGGCAATGACGCTTGTGCGGTCGTTGCGGAGCACTTCTCGGGGAGCGAAGAAGCGTTTTCGGAATTGATGAATGCGGAAGCGAAGAAGATCGGCTTGGTCGATTCCGTCTTCAAAAATGCGAGCGGCTTGCCCGACCCGGCGATGCATACGACGGCACACGATTTAGCGAAGCTCGCGAACTACATCATTCGGGAGTTTCCGGACTACTATCATTACTTCGGCGAGCGCGAGTTTACGTGGAACGGCATCAAACAGCCGAACCGAAATCTGTTACTCGGCAACTATCCAGGCGCGGATGGCTTGAAAACCGGACACACGGCTGACTCGGGCTATGGCATGGTGTCCTCCGCGCAGCAGGACGGCCGGCGATTGATCCTGGTGGTGAATGGGTTGGGCTCGGAGGTCGAGCGCGCGAACGAGTCAAAAAGGCTTCTTGATCTTGGCTTCCGCGAGTTTCGGACTTATGCACTGTTGAAAGCCGGTGACGTCGTCGGCGAGGCGGAGGTTTGGGCGGGCGCAGAACACAGCGTTCCTTTGGCAGTCAAGCAACCTGTCAAGCTCTTGATGCGGCGAGCGTCACGCGCGGGTTTGAAGGTGACCCTGAGCTATCTCGAGCCGGTGATGTCGCCGGTTTCAAAGGGGCAAGAACTTGGCAAGTTGTCGATCAGTGCGCCTGGCGTGTCGGAAGTGATCGTGCCTGTGATTGCGGGTAGCGCGGTCGAGGATGGTGGCGTGTTCACGCAGATCAAGCTTGGCGTGAAGGGGTTGTTCTCGGGACGGCCGGACTCGGCGGCAACCACCGCTGAATTGAACCTACCCGACGATTCAGAACCGGCCGCGCCGCCTACGCAATGAAACGCGGGCGCTTCATCACTTTCGAAGGCGGGGAGGGTACCGGCAAGTCGACGCAAGTGCGGTTGCTTGCTGCGCATCTGACACAATCGAAGGCGGATGTTGTTCAGACCCGTGAACCGGGCGGGTCGCCGTCTGCCGAGGAAATTCGGTCGTTGCTTGTGACGGGTGCGGCTGACCGTTGGTCGCCGCTGGCCGAGACGCTTCTCTTCTATGCGGCGCGGGTGGAGCATTGGCGGCAAGTGATCGAGCCGGCGCTGGTGCGAGGTGCGCACGTTCTGTGCGACCGGTTCTCGGATTCTACAATGGCGTATCAGTCGTACGCTGGCGGCCTCGACCGGGAGATGATCGCAAGGTTGCACCGGCTGACGATGGCGAATGCGGAGCCCGATCTCACGTTGGTGCTTGACCTGCCGGTGGACGAGGGTCTTAAGCGGGCGGCTGCGCGCCACGACGATGAAACCCGGTTCGAGCGTAAAGGGCGCGAGTTTCACGAGCGGCTACGACAGGGTTTCTTGGACATCGCGCGCGGTGCGCCACAGCGTTGTGTGATCATCGATGCAGGGCAACAGGTTGACCGCGTGCAGGCGGCCGTCGTGGCGGCGGTGAAAACGCGCCTGGGTCTTGGCTGATGGCGCCGCGCGCGCGAACCGCCGAGCTTGAGCCGCAGCCGGAGAGCGACCGGGTCGGCGAGCTGCCGCATCCGCGCGAGCGGTTGGAACTGTTCGGGCATGCGGAAGCGGCGCGGACGCTTGCCGAAAGCGCGCGGTCGGGAAGACTGCACCATGCGTGGATCATTGCCGGACCGAAGGGTGTTGGGAAGGCGACACTGGCATGGCGGTTCGCGCGCGCTCTGTTGGCGCATGGGGCCGCGAACTGTCCCGACGATTTGAGCGTTGCCGCCGACCATCCGATACAGCGTCAACTTGCTGCGATGGCCCATAGCGATCTGATCTTGGTGCGCCGACCTTGGGACCCGGACCGGAAGCGCTTTCGAGTGGAATTGCCCGTCGAAGAAATTCGGCGACTACACGGGTTCTATTCGCGGCACTCGTCGCACGGTGGCGCACGGATCGCGATCGTGGATGCGGCCGATGACATGAACCGTTCGGCGCAGAACGCTCTCTTGAAGATTCTGGAGGAACCACCGCCGCGCGCACTGCTACTGCTGATTTCGCATGCGCCAGGTGGTCTGCTACCCACGACAAGGTCGCGCTGCCGGATGCTAACGCTACGAAGGTTGGACGGCATAACGATGCGTCGGGCACTGGCGGCGCTTGCGCCAAAGCTAGACGATACATCCCGAGCGCAGCTTTCGGCGTTGGCGGACGGTGCGCCCGGACGTGCACTTGAGTTGGCGGAGAGCGACGCGTTGGCGATGTATCGCGAGATTGGCGAACTGTTGATGGGCCTACCGCGACTGAACGGAGCAAGGTTGTTCGGGCTGGCTGAGAAAGTTGCGAAGGCGCCGACCGAGCGTGGGCTTGCGCTGTTTGTGTCGCTATTGGTTCAATTGGAAGAGCGGCTTCTGCGCGGTTCCTACGCAGCACTGCCGCCCGTGCCGGGTGAGGAAGCGTTGCTGCGTCACCTGGGCGCGGCCGTGCCGTTGGAACGGTGGGGGCAGCTGTGGGATGCACTGAAGGCTGAGGCGCTCAGGGCGGACGATTTGAACCTGGATAAGAAACAACTGGTTCTGAACACGTTTTTTGCTATTGAGGCGGCTTCGCAACGTTGATCTGAAGCGCCGATGCTCGTCGATAGTCACTGCCATCTCGATTTTCCGGATTTCGCGACCGAGCTCGATGCGGTTGTGGAGCGCGCGCGTGCGGCCGGCGTCGGGACGTGCCTGACGATCGGCACGCGCCTCAGCAAGTTTGACGGCGTGCGGGAGATCGCGGAGCGCTTCGACGACGTTTGGTGCACCGTCGGAGTGCACCCGCACGAAGCGGCGGTCGAGCCCTTGCACGAAGCAGCGGCACTGGTCGAGCGCGCGGCGCACCCACGTGTTGTTGGGATCGGGGAGGCTGGTCTCGACTATTTCTATGAGCACAGTCCCAAAGCGGATCAGGTGCGTAATTTTCGCGCGCACATAGCGGCTTCGCGCGAGACAGGACTGCCGCTGGTCGTGCACGCGCGCGATGCCGACGACGATCTTTGCGAGATATTGAGCGAAGAAAGCGCGCGAGGCGCGTTCCCGGGGCTCATCCATTGTTTCTCATCGACCGCGAAACTAGCGCAAACGGCGTTGACGCTGGGTATGTACATATCGATCTCCGGGATCGTGACGTTCAAGAAGGCGGATGAGCTGCGGTCGATTGTGGCCAACGTGCCGCTCGATCGACTGCTGGTCGAGACGGACGCACCGTATCTCGCGCCGATCCCGCATCGCGGCAAGCGGAACGAGCCCTCGTTCGTCCGGCACACGGCGGAGAGCGTCGCGCGCCTCAAGGGTATCGACGCCGAACGGTTTGCCGAGACAACAAGCGATAACTTCTTCCGCTTATTTTCCAAAGTACGGCGACCGGCGTGAGTTCGGGGCTCAAGGTCACGATCTTGGGCTCGGGGTCGTCGGGCGGGGTGCCCCGCATCGGCGGCGCGGACGGGCGCGGCGAATGGGGTGCATGCGATCCTGGCGAACCGAGGAACCGTCGGCGGCGCTGCTCGATCTTGGTCGAGCGCGGCGGCACGCAAGTGCTTGTCGACACGTCACCCGACATGCGGGAGCAGTTGATTGATGCGAGGGTGCGGACCCTGGACGCCGTGCTGATCACACACGATCATGCGGACCAGTCGCATGGCATCGATGATCTGCGTATGGTCGCTCAAAACATGATGCGGCGGGTCGACGTATATGCTGCGCCGGAAACGCTGCGCGTGCTCATTGATCGCTTCGGCTATTGCTTCAAAGGAAACGAGGTTGGTGCGTATCCGGCGATCCTGAACGGTCATGCGATCGAACGGCCTTACCGTTCATTTTCGATTCAGGGACATGGTGGTTCGATCGACGTCCTGGCGTTCGATCAGGACCACGGCTCGATGGTCAGTCAGGGATTCCGGTTCGGACCCGTTGCGTACTCCTCGGACGTCGTGGACCTGGACGATACTGCCTTCAAGGCGCTTGCAGGGGTCGAGTGCTGGATCGTCGATGCGCTGCGCTACCGGCCGCATCCAACGCACGCGCACGTGGAAAAGACGCTTGGTTGGATTGAGCGGGTCCGTCCGAAGCGCGCGGTACTAACCAATCTGCACACGGATTTGGACTATCGGACATTGTCAGAGGCGCTGCCAAAAGGAGTTGAGGCGGCCTTTGACGGGATGGTGATTGAACTTTGAGCGGCAAATTCCGCGACAACTTCTCCGTGTAACCGGAATCGCGGTTTTCTGCGATTTCAGGCTTGGGGTGCGGACTGCCGCTACAGTTTTGGTTTGATTGTGGTTCTAAGTTTTGGGATAAGCGCGGTGGGGAGGGCGTCTGGGAGGACTGGGCGCCATGTTCGTTTTCGAGTGGGGAGTTCGGGCAGTCGAGCCAAAAAGGCGCGACCTGTTCGAGATAACAGGCTGGCCTTGTTCTGAGGACCAGCGGATTATCTCCGACATCGGTATGTCTATAGGATCGGCTCTCGCCCCGCAGGCGGGCATCATCGAATTAAGCTTTAAACGGCAATCGCCGTTGTCGCGCGTGGCTTGTGCTATGTATGAAGCATTGGTCCGAGCAATGTCGGGAAGGCAAGTGGTTATGGGACGTGTAACAGTCAACAGGGGTATTCGGATGACGATCGCGCGCGTTGCCGCCGCGGCAGGATTGATGCTGGGACTCACCTTCATGGTCAGTTCAGCGCTGGCACAGCCGGCACCTTCACAACCGGCGCCAGCCGCTGCGCCCGCGACGCCGGGCGCTGCACCCGCTGATGCGCAACCTGCCGCGCCGGGCACGGAGCCCGCGCCGCCGGCAATTGGCCCGGACGGGCTTCCGATCACGCCGGCCCCCGACGCTGCAGCACCAGCTGCGCCGGCCGCCGCTGCTCCGGCCGAGGAAGAGCCCAAAGGTCCGGACATCACGCCGATCACGATGTTCATTCACGCCTCGATCGTCGTGCAGGTTGTGATGACGCTCTTGATGCTCTGGTCGGTGATTACCTGGGCGTTGATGTTCTCGAAACTCTCGTTCTTCTCGGGCATCCGCGGGTCGTCGGATCGCTTTGTGCAGGCGTTCCGCAATGCGGGCTCGTTGCAGGATGCGGGCAAGACCGCGTCGAAAAGTTTCCGCAACAACCCGCTTGGACGGATGCTGATCGCGGCAGTCGATGAGATTGGGGCCGGAAAGAAGAACGTGACGTCGCGCGTTGCGCAGCGCATGGGCATCGTTCAGGCCGAAGTCGGCGAAGAACTTTCCAGCGGCATGGGCATCTTTGCGACTGTCGGTTCGATCGCGGCGTTCGTCGGTCTGTTCGGTACCGTTTGGGGCATCATGAACTCGTTTATCGGCATTGCGCAGACGCAGACGACCAACCTTGCGGTCGTCGCGCCCGGTATCGCCGAAGCGCTGTTCGCAACCGGCATCGGCCTGTTCGCAGCCGTGCCGGCGGTTATCTTCTACAACATGTTTGCCCGTCGTATTGGCGCCTACCAGACCCGTATGGACAACTTCGCGAGCGAAGTGCTCGTGCGGGTGTCACGCGAGTTCGAGTAGTCGCAAATGGCGGGAAGCATCGGCGGGACGAAGTCGCGCGGCCGGCGATACGACGACAACAGTCAGATCAACGTGACGCCCTTCGTGGACGTCATGCTGGTGCTGTTGATCATCTTCATGGTGGCGGCGCCGCTGGCCAGCGTGAACGTGAAAGTCGAACTGCCGCCGTCGGTTTCGAAGCCGGCGAAGGTGAAGGACCCGGTTTACGTATCGTTGCAGGCGAACGGCAAGATCTACATTGGCGACGTTCAGGTCAGCTACAGCGAGTTTTCGACTCGCCTCGTTTCTGCCTCCGGCAATAACTACAACCGGCGCATCTTCATTCGTGCCGACAAGACGGTTCAGTACAAAGAAGTGATGCGGGTCATGAACGTGATCCAGGACACCGGGTTCTATCAGATCGCCCTGGTGGCCGAAGATCGCGTCACGAAGTGACCACGGGTAAATACGGGTAACGGGCGGTTATGGATAGACGCACGGTATATTTCACGATCATCGTCTCCGTGCTGATTCACATCGCGGTGCTGTACTACATTGCCGTGACCTGGGGCATCGTCCCGAACGTGTTGGAAGAGCCGGAGGAAACGGTCTTGGCCGTCGCGCCGCCGCCGCCTCCGCCTCCGCCTCCACCTCCGCCGCCCGAGCAGGTTGTCATCGAGAAGCCGCGCTTCCGTCCGCGTCCGGTTCCGCCGCCGCCGGCGCCCGTGAAGGTGCCACCGGTGCCGCTGAAACCGCAGCCGCCGGCCGAGAGCACGTCGGACGCTACGCAGATCTTGTCGGACAAGCAGGTGATCGACAGCCCGGTTTCGAAACCGGCGCCGCGGTACCCGCAGCGCGCGCTTGATGCCGAGAAGGAAGGCGTCGTCCGCGTTCGCGTGACGATCAACCCTGACGGGACTGTGGCCGATGCCGTCGTTGTTTCATCGCGGCCGGAAGGCTGGTTCGAGCAAGCTTCGTTGCAAGCAGTGAAGCGCTGGCGCTTCAAGGCAGCGGGACGCACGGTGATCGGCGAAGTCGAAGTCGAGTTCAAGTTGGATTAGTAGTGGGAGTTTGACGGAACATGGCAGGCACCGTCGGTACCGGCGAAAGCGCGGGCGGAAAAAGAGGCCGCTATGGCGATAACGCGGAAATCAACGTGACCCCGTTCGTGGACGTCATGCTGGTGCTGCTTATCATTTTCATGGTTTCGGCGCCGCTCGCCACGATCAGCATTCCGCTCGATCTGCCGCCGCCGTCGGACAACTCACCGCCAGATCCGATCGAGCCCATTTTCGTGAGCTTACAAGACACAGGGGTGATCAACGTCGGGACGCAGGCGACGGGCGAAGTTCAGGCCGACTGGGCCAATCTGTCAGACGCGATCAAGCAGAAGACGGGCGGCGACTTGACTCGCAAGATCTTCATTCGCGCGGACCAGAAGGTGATCTACGCCGACGTGATGCGGTTGATGGATGCCATCGACAAGGAAGGGTACAAGAACAAAGCGTTGGTGGCCGAGGACGTCGTCGACTGACGCGCGCGGGCGGATATTCGCAGGAACAGGGGCCGGGAGACCGGCCCTTTTTTGTTGTCCTTGCAGCACTGCGGAATCGGCGTAGGCTTGGCCCTACTTCGCGGGAGGTCATCATGGCTGCGACTGTTGGCAAAATCGGCGGGCGTCATTCCGCGCAATCCGAAGTGAACGTTACGCCGTTCGTGGACGTGATGCTGGTGCTTCTGATCATCTTCATGGTCGCGGCACCGCTCGCGACCGTCGCCGTACCGATCGATCTCGCCGACATTAATCGGCCGCAACCGCCGCTCGCGCTCGAACCCGTTTTCGTCAGCCTGCAAGACGACGGCACGTTCAACATCGGCACGCAGAGCGAAGGGGAGGTTCGCGCAACATGGGCGACCCTCGATGCGGCGATCCGCTCGAAGACGGCGGGAAATCCCAACCGGCAGCTGCTCATTCGCGCTGACCCGAAGGTGCCGTATGCGGAAGTCATGCGGCTTATGGATCAGCTTCAGCGAACGGGCTATCGGAACAAATCGATCGTCACAGAGGACGTGATCGACTGATTCTGCCGGTTATTTTTCCAGTCTTGTACGAATCTTTCGTTTGCGCGTATTCTGACCGGGCAGTCTTAATCGGAGGCTTGGCTCATGAACGTTGCTCAAGCGCGCCCGCGTCTTTGGTCGCCGCAAGTTGTCTTGTTCGCTGTCGTCTTGCATGTGGTGGTGCTTTACTACGTCGCGGTGGCATTCAAGGTGGTTCCGCCGCCCGTCGATCTGACACCCGACGCGACGCCAATCGTCACTTTTCGGCCGACACCTCCTCCCCCGATTTTAGAAATCGATCCGATCAAGCCGGAACCGCCGCGCTTCAGACCGCATACACCAGTGACGCCTCCTGTTTCGGTTGACGTTCCCCCGGTACCGTTTCCACCTGCTCCGCCTGCGGAATCGACGGCAGATGCGACGACTATCGGCGTAAATGCACCGATAGAGGAAGTTCCCGTTGCGCAAGCGTTGCCGCGATACCCAACCGCCGCGCTGGAGCGCGGTATTGAAGGCCGTGTGATCATGTCGATCACAATCATGCCGGATGGATCGGTTCGCGACGTTCAGGTCG
>CAZJOM010000053.1:0-3549 GCA_964547645.1 uncultured Flavobacteriaceae bacterium | reverse complement strand
GTGATCATGTCGATCACAATCATGCCGGATGGATCGGTTCGCGACGTTCAGGTCGTATCGTCTAACCCGCGCGGCTATTTTGAAGCGACAGCTGTCCGCGCCGTGCAGGGGTGGCGGTACCGGCCGTCGAACGTCGTGCGCACGAATGTGATCGTGCACATGGATTTCGAGCTGCGCGACAGTTAGGCGAAGGGGCCGACGAGAGCCGCCGCCGCGATGATCGCGTAAGCGACGCGGCGGTAGGTTTGCTCCGAGGCTCTGTCGAAGAGTTTCGTGCCCAGCCACACCCCGGCGATCGCCCCGGGAACGCAAAGCGCCGTCAAGACAAGTACATCGCGCGTCACCAGCCCGCGCGCGGCATAGATCCCAGTTGACGCGACATCGATCGCAAAGAAGTAGACGATGACCGTGGCGCGCACCGCCGCGGTCGAGCCATCGCCGGCGAGATAGTAGAGCACGACCGGCGGGCCACCGACGCCCGAGGCGCCGTTGGCAACACCGGAGAGTGTGCCGGTTGCAGCAAGGCCGAGCGGCGTCACCGCGCCTCGGCGCCTGACATTGGCGAGCAGCAGCGCCAGAAAGATCAGTATCGTCAGCGATATCGCCAAGCGCAGCGTTTGCTCCGGCACGACTTCGAGCAGCCACGCGCCGATCAGCAATCCGGGAAGTGCGGCCACACTCAAGACCGCGATCTCGCGCCAAACGACCTGGCGCATGGCTGCTGGGAGCATCTGAAAAGACAGGGCAACTTCCAGGAGGATGATCAGCGGCACCGCGACGGTCACCGGATAGAGCGCCGCCAACGCGGGCGCCAACACCATCGCCGAACCGAAGCCGGAGAAGCCGCGCAGAACGCCCGCGAAGGCCACGAGTGCAATCGCCGCCGCCGTGCCGGCGTTGAGGAAGGGTGCCAGGATCTCGATCACACGCGCCTATTGCCTCGCACGCGGCAGGTTGATTTGCGGTCCCGCGGCGATGGCCGGAGCCACGTCGAAGGTCGCGATGCGGATCTCGTCACTGGATCCCGAGCGGCCGCACATGGTGCAACGGAAGCGACGCTTGAAGTCGAGCAGCGACGATCGCGGATGCGCCATCTCGGCGACCTGCGCCGGTAGAAGCGCCGTCTTGTGTCCGCACGCGCAGTGCAGCGTAACGCCCTTGTCGGCGGCGACGAGCGATCCGACTGTCAGGAGCTTGGCGGCGCGGGTGGGCATGGCGCCCTTAGTATCGCGCGCACGGTCGCCGCGCTTCAAGTGTTGCGACACGGTAAATCGGGCCGGCCAGGGCAGGGGAGGGGCCTGCCCTTTCGGCGGCTCGTTGGCGTGATAGGGTCCCCAAATCGAGACATCGCAACGGAGATATACCCATGGCCATCGACTTTGAGATCCCGGCGGAAGCCAAGGCATTGCGCGAGCGCATCCGGCATTGGGTGCAGGACGAATGCGTGCCGGCGGAGAAGCGGCTGATCGACGGTGAGGACTACAAGACCGTGCTGAACGAGCTGCGCACGAAGGCACGCAAGCAGGGTCTGTGGTGTCCGTTCATCCCGAAGGAGCATGGCGGCATGGGCCTTGGGCCGCTCGCGAACGCGCTGGTGCAGATGGAGCTCGGCGAGAGCTATCTCGGCGCGTTGTCAATGAACACGCAGGGGCCGGACGACGCGACGATGCTGACGCTGCTGGAGCACGGCACGCCGTATCAGAAGGAGAAGTTCCTGAAACCGCTACTCAATGGCGAGAAGCGCATTTGCTACTCGATGACGGAAAAGGCGGCCGGCGCGGATGCGACCGGCATGCAGACGCGGGCGGAGAAGAAAGGCAACGACCGCTATGTGCTGAACGGCGAGAAGTGGTTTTCGAGCGCCGCCAGTGTCGCCGACATCGCGCTCGTCATGGCGAAGACCGATCCGGACGCGCCGCGGCATCAGCAATACTCGACGTTCTTAGTCGAGCTGCCGAACCCCGGCTACAAGATCAAACGCAACATTCCGACGATGGCGCTCGAGGGGCCGCTCTCACATATCCTCGGCGGCGGCCATGCGGAAATCGAGATCAGCGATCTAGAGGTGCCGGCAGAAAATCTGCTCGGCGGTGAAGGCAAGGGCTTCGCGATGGGCCAACACCGTTTGGCCTATGGGCGGTTGCGGCATGGCATGCACAACGTTGCGATGGCGCAGCGGGCCCTCGACATGGCGGTGAAGCATGTGACCACGCGCTCGACCTTCGGCAAGAAGCTGGACGAACGTCAGGCGGTGCAGTTCATGCTCGCCGATTGCGCCAGCGAACTCTATATCGCGCGGCTGATGCTGATGCACATCGCGTTCAAAGCGGAGAACAAGTTGGATCTGCGCCAGGAGAACGGGATCGCGAAGGTCTATCTCGCGAACATGGTCCACAAGGTTGTCGACACAGCGATCCAGCTGCACGGCGCGCTGGGTTACAGCCGCGACCTGCCGCTGGCCGCCTGGTACACGCACATCAGAAGCCAGCGCCTGGTCGACGGGCCGGACGAAGTGCATCGTTGGACCACGGGCCGCAACGTGATCAAGGCGTACAAGGCCACTGGTACGACCGCTGGGGCATGCGGCGGGGATTTGTTGTAGCCGGGATATTGTCGCTGCACGGGGCGCGAGCCGTTCCCGCAGCGACAGCCCCATTCCTCCTGCGCGCGGCGTCCTCTAGTATCGGCGCGTCATCAGCGTCGTCTCAAAACGCAGCCTCGACACGCTGCGCGCAGGTAAGACACTTGGCTAGCCGGTCGAGCGGTACGAGGGATGCGGGTTCAAACCCCGCCGTTGGTGGCACTTAGGTAGCTTCCGTTTTTGCGGGCATTAGGCGATGAGCGCGGCTTGCGACATCCTGCGCGTTTTGAGGCCCGATTCTTCGGAGCCTGAGCGCGAAGGAGCGGATACGCCTTGTTCGACGCGATTGGATTTGAATTCCTCAAGGCCTTGATCGGGCCGGTTGTGGCCGTCGGGCTCGCTTGGCTCGTCGGCAATCGGCTCAGTTCCGCTTGGGCGCTTCAGCAACGTCGGCGCGAGGACAGCTTGGCCAGTGTCGCCGAGTTCTACCGCCTCTACGGCGAATTCTTTGCGCTCTGGAAGCTCTGCAACTATGCGTTCCGCGACGCGGATCACGAAACCGATGATTCCACGCTTTGGGATCTTATGCGGCGAGCCGCGGCTCTGGAGGCGAATGGGGAAGCGATATTGTTGCGCGTCGCAAGCGAGCTAACACTCACCGAGGACGACATCCGCACGCTCGGCCTATTTCGCCAAGGCGTCCAGCTGCTTCGCCAGTCGATCGTGAAGCAACGGATACTCGGCTGGAGTTCGTCCGAGCACCGCGAGTACCAGGCGTTCAAAGGGCTCTCCGTCGGCGTGGCCTCGCTGGCGGCGAAGGTGGGGTCGGGTGCCGCACCCAGCGTGGGAACTGCCCAGCGTCAGTTGCGCGAGATCACGCACAACAAGTGGAGCAAGGAGTGGCTCGCCAAGATCGCGCGCCGCGACGAAACCCCGGTGCAAGCCGAACTGGAAGCGATGACGGTCGA
>CAZJOM010000052.1:0-28525 GCA_964547645.1 uncultured Flavobacteriaceae bacterium | reverse complement strand
CGCTTCTCGCGCCAGCGCACGATCATGTTGTAGATCGGGCCGAAGCCCATGAGGGCGGCGCCGATGAAGGGGGCTGCGACGACGCCGGTGCGGATGCCCAATTCGTTGTCGGGGCTTGTGATCGTGATACCCGCGGTTGCGGCTAGGCCGATGCAGATCAAGAGGACACCTGCGACCACGCGCGCTTTGGGCACTGTGCGGCCGCCTCTGACGGGTGAAAAGCTGCGCTCGTGCCGCGCGAAGATGGCGATCATCGGCAGCAGGGCTGCGATGTAGATCGCAAACCACAGCGGGCGCGAAGCCCACCACGTCGGCGATCCGGGGACAGCATCGAGCCCGAACCCGCCGAGCAGGACCCAGCACACCGTCATCACCAGCACGAACGCGGTCAGGTGCCACAGATAGACGGTCATGATCATCCCGTTCATCAGCACCGTCGCGGTCCAGATGTTGAGATTGTCGAGCATCCTGCGGCCCAAAGGCTCAAGCGCGAGCACGAGGCCGACCTGCGCGATCCCGAGCGCAAAGAGCGCCAGCGTCGGCGGCAGCGAGTTCGACAGCTCGCCCGGCGCGGACACCATCGCCACCGGATAGAAGCCGTAGACCGTGATCGAAATCAGCACGACGAGCCCGACCACGAACCAGCCGAGCGCGAAGAGCCGATTGTCGAACTTGCCCTCGCGCCAGGCAAAGCCGAGCTGATGGATCGCGAGAAACACCCAGAGGAAATTGGTGAAATTCACGTACGGAACTTGTGCCGAGAAGGTCAGCCAGTCGGTGAGGATGGCCGCGGGGATGAACCACGCAAAGCTGAGCCACCCGAACCGCTTCCACGCCGCGTAGGTCAGCGGTGTGAAGCCGGTCACCAACAGATAGACCGCCAGAAACCAAACCGGGATCAGCGCGGCTTCGGTCGCGAGCCGGATCTGTTCGCGCGGGAAGCCGGCCTGCGTCAGGATCACCGCGAGCACCGCCCACAGCATCAGCAGCGGGAAGATCGGGTTGATGAGGCGCTGCACCCGGCTCGCAAACCAGTCGCGGTATTTGCCGATCTGTCCGGGCTCGGCCTTGCGCAGCGTCGCGTCCCAACTGACGCCGTTCGAATAGCCGCCGACGAGGAAGAACACCGGCATCACCTGGAAGATCCAGGTCAGCCACTCCGCCCATTT
Source organism: uncultured Flavobacteriaceae bacterium (assembly GCA_964547645.1). Taxonomy (GTDB): domain Bacteria; phylum Pseudomonadota; class Alphaproteobacteria; order Micropepsales; family Micropepsaceae; genus SZUA-430. The sequence continues at coordinate 27,356 of CAZJOM010000052.1, read as the reverse complement.
GGAAGTGCTGAGCAGGTCGCCGCGTTGCAGCTGACCCGCAGCATCGACATAGACCCCGGCCATCAACCAGTGGCCGCACACCACCGCCAAGATCGAAACCGCACGCAAGAAATCAACCCAACGGTTACGCTCAGGCGGCGTCATCTGCGCCAACTCACGCGCCTTACGCCACATGGGGGAGCCGGAATGTTGGCATGGCGAATCCTATGGCGGTTCGGATGATACTAACATCGGGTGCCGGGTGGCTCGGTGCAAGCAGGGAGACATCGGCTTTTCTCCGATTGTCTCCCCCCGAGCTTCCCTCGGGGGAGACACGTCAATGCGCCTCGTCCCAATGCCGCCCGGCTTTCGCCTCGACGACCAGCGGTACGCTGAGTTCGAGCGCGGGCTTGGCGGCGCCTTCCATCACCCTCTGCACCACCTTGCACGTCGCCTCGACCTCGTCGTCCGGCGCTTCGAACACGAGTTCGTCGTGCACCTGCAACAGCATGCGCGCCGACAGCTTCTTCGCCTTCAGCGCATCCGGAATGCGCACCATCGCGCGGCGGATGATGTCGGCGGCTGAGCCCTGGATCGGCGCGTTGATCGCGGCCCGTTCCATGAACGAGCGCAGCGAAGGGTTCGACGCATTGATGTCGGGCAGGTTCACTTTGCGCCCGAAGATCGTGCTCACGAACTTCTGCTTGTGCGCTTCGGCCTTCGTGCGATCCATGTAGGCGCGGATGCCGGGGAAGCGCTCGAAGTAGGTTTTGATATAGGCATCCGCCTCACCCCGCGGGATCGACAACTGGTTCGCCAACCCGAACGCCGAAATCCCATAGATGATGCCGAAGTTGATCGCCTTCGCCCGCCGCCGCACGTCCGCCGGCATGCCCTTGATCGGCACACCGAACATTTCGGAGGCCGTCATGGCGTGAATGTCGAGCCCTTCCGCGAACGCCTTCTTCAGCGCCGGAATGTCGGCAATATGGGCAAGCAAGCGAAGCTCGATCTGGCTGTAGTCCGCGCTGATCAGCTTCATGCCCTTCGCCGCGATGAAGGCGGTGCGGATTTCGCGCCCTTCCTGCGTGCGGATCGGAATGTTCTGTAGGTTTGGATCGTTCGACGACAACCGCCCCGTCGTCGTGGACGCCAGCGAATACGACGTATGAATGCGCCCGGTATGCGCATTGATGAAGTTCGGCAGCGCGTCCGTGTAAGTGCTCTTCAACTTCGAAAGCTGCCGCCATTCCAGAATCTGCTTCGGTAGATCCTGTCCCTGCGCCGCCAACTCCTCGAGCACGTCGGCATCCGTCGACCACGCGCCGGTCTTCGTCTTGCGCCCGCCCGGCAACGAGAACTTGCCGAACAAAATATCGCCAAGCTGCTTCGGCGACCCGAGATTGAATTTCTCGCCCGCCAGCTCATAGATCCCGTCTTCGAGCTCGGCCATCTTCTGCGCATAGCGCTGCGACAGCCGAGCCAGCACGCCGCGATCGACGAGAATGCCGGCCTCTTCCATCTCGGCGAGCACCGGAACCAGCGGCCGTTCCAACGTTTCGTAAACGGTGGTCAACCGCTCCGCCGCCAACTTCGGCTTCAACAGCCCATGCAGGCGAAGCTTCACGTCCGCACACTCGCCGGCATAGGCCGTCGCGTCGGCAATCGCCACCTTGTCAAACGTCTGCTGCGCCTTACCCTTGCCGAGCAGTTCGCCCAGCGCCGACAACTTGTGCTCGACATGCGCTTCCGACAACTCGTCCAGCGAATGCGCGCGAATGCCCTCTTCGAGCACGTAGGACAGCAGCATCGTATCGTCGATCGGCGCAATCCGAACACCGTGCCGCCAGAAGAGATGCACGTCCCGCTTGATGTCATGCCCGATCTTGAGCACGCCCTCATCCTGCAGCAGTGCCTTGAGCTTCTTCACGACAAGCTCGCGCGAAAGCTGCGCCGGCTTCGCATCGCCAAAGTCGAGTCCGCCGCCCGATCCATGCGCAACCGGAATGTAGCAAGCCTTGCCGGGCTTTACCGCCAGCGCCACGCCCACGATCTCGGCCTGCGTCTCCATCGCCGTATTCGCGGTGACATCAAGCGCCACCACACCCTCTTCGCTCGCCAGCGAAATCCACCGCTCCAGCGCCTCCGCCGTCGTCACCGTCTCGTACTTTGAGCGATCAAACGCGGCAACCAATGGCCCACGATTGACCGCGCCCGGCCCTGCCGTCTTGCCGTCAACCGGCGCCTCGCGCGTCTCAGCCTTTGCGGCCGGCGCCGCCAACGCAGAGGCCGGGATCGCATCGGTCTCTTCCAAATCCCATTCTTTGGCGACGCGCTTGATCAGCGACGAAAACTCCATCGCCTTCAAGAACCCGATCAGCTCCTTTGGGTCAGCATCGAACACGCCAAGCTCGCCCAGCGGCACCGGCACTGGCGAGTCGCAATCGAGCTGCACGAGCTTCTTCGAAATCCGTGCCTTCTCCGCATTGTCGATCAACGTCTCACGCCGCTTCGGCTGCTTGATCTCGCCCGCGCGCTTCAACAGCGTCTCAAGGTCGCCGTAGAGGTTGATCAACTCCGCCGCCGTCTTCACGCCGATCCCCGGCACCCCCGGTACGTTGTCGGTAGAATCGCCGGCCAGCGCCTGCACATCCACGACCTTGCTGGGGCTAACGCCGAACTTCTCCATTACTTCGGCCGACCGGATCGTCTTGTTCGGCGTCTTCATCGTGTCGAGCAGTTCGATCTTCCCGTCGACGACCAGCTGCATCAGGTCCTTGTCCGACGACACGATCGTAACCTTCGCGCCCGCCTTCGCCGCTTGCTGCGCATAGGTCCCGATCAGATCGTCGGCCTCAAACCCGTCCTTCTCGACCTGCGCCACGCCGAACGCCCGCGTCGCGTCGCGGATCAGCGCGAACTGCGGCACCAAATCCTCCGGCGGCGGCGGCCGGTGCGCCTTGTACTCGGAATAGATTTCATTGCGGAACGTCGCCCGCGATGTGTCGAAAATAACCGCCAGATGCGTAGGCTTGTCGCCCGCCTTCGTTTCCCGCAACAGCTTGAACAGCATGTTGCAAAAGCCCGCGACCGCACCGACCGGCAGCCCGTCGCTCTTGCGCGTCAACGGCGGCAGCGCATGGAACGCGCGAAAGATGTAACCCGACCCGTCGATCAGATAGAGATGATCGCCAGCCTTGATCGCCGGCGCCTTGGCCCCCGCCACCTTGGCGCTCAATGGTGGTCGGCCTCTGCCGCCGCCCGCGACAGCACGAACTTCCGATCGCAATAGGGACACTCGACCTCAGTCCCCTGCCCCATCTCAAGATAGACCCGAGGATGGCCAAGCGCCCCGCCGCCGCCGTCGCAGGCGATCCGGCGCTTCTCGACAGTGATCACTTCTGGGGCGGGCGTTTTCATGGGACACAAGGCTCGCGTTTGGAAGCCGATCCCATAGCGCAACTCGCAATCCCGCGCCACGCCGCAGCAATCCGCCGTTTGCGCTATCCCCGATCTTTCGCTAGGTTCCGCCCCCTGAAAGCACCCATAGCTCAGTGGATAGAGCGCTGCCCTCCGAAGGCAGAGGTCGCACGTTCGAATCGTGCTGGGTGCGCCACCTTTTCGCCAAAGGCGAAAAAGTGTCCCGCGGCCTGTCCGCCGAAGCCTTGGCGAAGGCGGACGCTCGACACGTCCCCACCTGCCCACCATGCGCTCCACCCTTATCCTCGTCCGTCACTGCCAATCGAGTGGCCAAGCCCCCGATGCGCCGCTGACCGCGCAAGGCGCAGGGGACGCCCGCGCCCTCGCCGACCGTTTGCTGCAGCTCGGCATCGACGCCGTTTACTCGAGCCCGTACCTGCGCGCTGTCCAAACGATTGAACCGTTCGCCGCCAAGCACGCACTGCCGATCAACATCGAACCCGACTTGCGCGAACGCCGGCTGTCCGCCGAACCGCTGGACGATTGGTTGGATCACATCCGCCGGTCGTTCGCGAACCTCGACCATCGCGCGCCGGGCGGCGAGACACTACGCGAAGCGCAAAGCCGCGGCCTCGCTGCACTCCAGCGCATCCACACGGAACGCCCGACACACGCGGCGATCGCCTCGCACGGCAACCTCCTCGCCTCGCTGCTGCATCACATGGACCCAAGCTTCGGCTTCGAATCCTGGCAAGCCATGCCCAACCCCGCGCTCTACCAAGTCACCATGACCGCAGGCGTGCCGACATCGTTCGAAGTACTCATCTGATGCCAATGCGCAAGCTCGAGTAACGCCCCATGCCATAATTCGAAACCAAACCACTCGACGCGAAAACCTGGCCCGCCTTCGCGCGCTTGGTCGAGGCGAACAACGGTGTGTGGGGCGGCTGCTGGTGCATGTGGTATCATGGCAAGGGCCAAGCCGACGACTCTCCAGCCGCGCGGCGCAAAGCAAAAGAGTGCCGCGTGCGGGAAGGCCGCGCGCACGCCGCGCTCGTCTTCGATGGCAAGGACTGCGTCGGCTGGTGCCAGTTCGGCTCGCCGGAAGAGCTGCCGCGCATCCACAACGAGCGCGCCTACATGGCCACAGACCCGGTGCCCCCGGATTGGCGCATCACCTGCTTCTTCTCCGGCAGTGGCTATCGCGGCAACGGTGTCGCCTCCGCCGCGCTCAAAGGCGCGATCGAGCAGATCAAGAAACTCGGTGGCGGCCGCATCGAAGGCTACCCCGAAGACACCGAAGGCCGAAAAGCCTCCCCCGCCTTCCTCTTCAACGGCGCCCTCTCCACCTTCGAACGCCAAGGCTTCAAACGCGCGCGCCTCATCGGCAAGCACAAGTGGGTGGTGACACGAACGGTGCGGTGACGTTGTCTCTCCCTATCCGAGAGGAATGTGCGCAGACGCATACCCCTTCATGCCCCCGCCACCCCGCCCTCAATGACAAGCGCCACCATCGTCCGCATCTGCCGGAAAAACGCATCCTTGGGCCGGGCGAATGCAGCCAATTTGACACCTTGCACTGCGCAGATCAGATACCGCGCCAAGTCGGCGTCGGTTAGGCCATGGCGCAACCGAGCGCCATCCGACTTTCGATGCAATGCAATCAGCCGGGCCACCAAACGCACCAGCCGTTCCTGATACGCGGCGGCCACCTCGCCGACCAAACGCGAATTCTGGGCGAGCAATTCGTCGGCGTGCACGGAATGCTCGAGCCGTTCGACGAACGGCGCGAATCGCGCCGCCAAGACGTCCCCCACCGTAACCGCCAGCGATCGGCGCAGCCTCGCCGTTCCCAGAGCCGCCTCCGCGGCATCGAAAGCACGAACGTGCAGACTTCGGACCGCCTCCACAAACAAAGCGTCTCGATCCTTGAAATAGCGATAGATAGCTTGCCGCGTGAGCTTCACCTCGGCCGCGACCATTTCAAGGCTCACACCGGCAACGCCATGCCGGCCGAACAGAGTCAGCGCGGAATCAAGAATTCGCTGTCGAGTGTCTCTTGCCATTCGGTCTCCGTTGCGGCGCATCGCCATCGAGACAAGCCTTGGCCGCCGCATTGTCGATATTGACATAAATGACAAAAATGTAAACATCACCTCTCGCAGCAAGGAGCCTGTTCATGCGAAATCCGCGAGCACCCAAATGAAAGCGGTCGTCGTCAGCGCCATCGGCAGCCCCGAAACGCTTGTCCTGTAAGACGTTGCGGATCCCGCCCCTGCCGCGGGCGAAATCCTCGTGAAGGTGCGCTATTCCGGAATCAACTTCGCGGAAACGCTGGTGCGCCGTGGTGTCGTTCCGGCCCCGCCCGTCCCGTTCGTCATGGGGCTGGAGATCGTTGGTACCGTCGCCGCGCTCGGCAACGGTGTCGATGGCTTCGCGGTCGGCCAGCCCGTCGCCGCCTTCACGCGCAGCGGCTATGCTCAATTCGCGGCCGTCCCCGCGGTACTCGCCATCCCACTCGACAAACCCGGCCACACGGTCGACCTCAAACAGGCGATCGGGGTTCCCTGCACTGGCGTCACCGCGCACCAACTTCTGACGCTCGTCGGAAAGCTTTCGAAAGGCGACACCGGTGTTTGAGGATGCGGGTCTTGAGTCGCGTTAGTCGTCAGTTCGAAACTGGAAATGTCTTGCGAAGGCTACCGTCGAGCCCGTCGAACCAGTCGCCTGCCGACCCTTTGATCCACTCCAATCCAAGTTGGCGTGGCAGGTTCACGCCTTCCGGCCGAAGAAAGGCGACGTCAGTGTGGCGGATGCTGTCGGGCATCAGGCATGCTCCAAGTCCTGCCGCGACCATCGCCAACGCGCGCGCGTCACTGTCGGTCCGCGCGATCACCTGAGGCCGGACGCCCCAGTTGTCGAGGATGCGTGAACTTGCCTGAAGCTGCTCACAGTGGACGCGCACGATCAAAGGATGACCATGCAGAATCCGTGGCGTCACCTTCCTTGGTCGACTCATCTGCCTTGGGACGGCCAAGGCAAGCGTGTCTCTGCCAATCCTGATCTGTCGACGACCGGGCTTCGGCTTGTCGAGGCTGGTCAAGACGGCATCGTATCGACCATTAGCGAGTCTTTGGGCCAATGCCGCGGACGGCGCATCCTCGACGGCCACATGCTGGCTAGGGCGTACGCTCTGCAGCAGGTCAAGCAAATCAGTGAGCAGTTTCGACGGCAATGTGGGCAGCAAGCCGACTCGCACAGGCTTCGCCGGCGCCGCGTCCGCACCGGCGGTCTTCATCGATTTCGACTCCCGCAGGACACCTCGCGCGTGGGCGAGACAACGGTTCCCTTCCGCGGTCAAGGTGACGCCGCGCGCCCGTCGTTCGAACAATCGATGTCCCAACTCCTTCTCCAGCGCCGCGATCGCGCCTGATAGGGTCGGCTGAGTCACAAAGGCCCGTCTCGCACCGGCGCTGAAACTGCCAGCGTCGGCTACAGCGATGAAGTAGCGGATCTGTCTAAGGTCCATCTATAGGCTGCCTCTATAGGACGATATCGGAAATATACGAATTGTCCATATGTCACGGCACGATCAGGGTGGGCCGGAGGCGAGGAGAAACGCCATGGACCACTTGAAGCAGGTCGAAATCCTCACGCAGCTCATGCGCTACGTCAGTGAAGGCGACACATCGCGCAGAGCAAATGTCGTCTGCAATGACGCGCGGCACTATCGGTCGCGAGACGTTCTGCATCTGGAAATGGAGCGACTCTTCGGCCCATGGCCGTTGGTGCTGGGATTGAGCGGGGACATCCCCGCGCCCGGAAGCTTCCTGACAGACGAGGTCGCGGACGTGCCGATCCTCCTGATTCGCGGGCAGGACGGCATTGCCCGGGCCTTTCTCAACGCCTGTCGCCATCGCGGCACGCGCTTGGTCTCGAAACCGCGCGGCCAGCGCCTGCGTTTCTCATGTCCGTTCCATGCCTGGACGTATGACGCGGCAGGAGCGCTGAGCGGCGTTCCCAAAGCCGAGAGTTTTGGGGAAGTCGACAAGGCCGGGCTGGGCTTGATCGCCCTCCCGACGGTCGAACGGCATGGCATCGTATGGGCGGTGACCCGCCCCGGTCCAGCGGTCGACATTGAGGAGTGTCTCGGCGGCCTGGGAGCTGAATTGGCTGACTGGAACCTAAGCAAACAGGTCGCCTTCCACACGCAGACACTGCACCGGCACATGAACTGGAAGCTCGCCAACGATACGTTCGGCGAGACGTACCATTTCGAGTTCCTGCATCGAGGCACGCTCGCCTCCGTCTATCACAGCAACGCAACGGCATATGAAACGTTCGGGCGCAATCACCGCATGGTGTTCGCTGCTCGCACCATCGACGAGTTGCGACAGCTTCCCCGGTCGGAATGGCAACTCAGACCGCATTCGACCATTGCCTACTTTCTTTACCCCAACACGCAGCTTCTCATTTCCCGTCAGAACGTGGCCCTCTATAGGATCTTTCCGCACCGGGACGACCCTGGACAGTGCCGGGTCGAGCAGTCGCTGTTTCTGGATCGCGAAGCCACAACCGATGCGGATCGGGAGATCTGCGCGCAGGTCATCCGGACGCACGAGGGCGTGATCATCGGTGAAGACTTGGTCGTCGCTGAAAGTGCCCAAACCGCACTGTCATCGGGGCTGTTGCCCCGTGTCATATATGGCCGCAACGAGCCAGCCCTGCACCACTATCACGAGTCGTTTCGACTTGCCCTGGAAGCGCCCGCGGCTTCCCGGCTCGAACCTGGACAGTCATGACCGACATGGAAGCAGCCCGGCGTCTTGTCGAGCGCGTGACATCCGCCCCTGGATACACACGCGAGATCGGCACGCGCGTGCTCTCAGCCCGGCCGGGAGAGGTCGAGTTTGCACTGGACCGCAAGGCGAGTCTGCTTCAGGCGCAAGGTTTGTTTCACGGCGGTGTCGTCGCTGCCCTCGCCGACCATGCCGCCGGTGGTGCGGTAACCACTGCCCTGCCGCCAGGGCGGTTTGCGGTGACTGTCAACTTGCAAGTCAACTTCCTGGCGCCAGCCAATGGCGATGTCATGATCGCACGCGCCAGGGCGGTGCATGTAGGTGGAACCATCGGGGTTGCCCAGGTCGAAGTGTTCACGGTAGCAAACGGTGCCGAGACGCGTTGTGCAGTCGTGACGGCAACACTGCGGGCCGTGGACATGCCGTCAGGATTGAAGACCGACGACTAGGATCCTTCAACGCAACGCGGTAGCCCGCCCAATTTGGTCTGTGGCAGGGTCAGACATCTCCACAGCAAGCCACTCGGCAAACACGGAGGCAGGCGTAGTTTTTCGACCCTAAGCCCGAGTCACGCAGGAATATTGATACTCTGCGCTTACCTCGTGCTCGAAAAGCCGAACAACCCGGCCACCTGCGAGGTCACCCCGGGCAAGTCTACCGCGCGCGAGGGCGATACCATGCCCGAGACTAGCGGCATCGATTGCCACTCCAGCGTCTTCGAGCGTGAGCCACGGTGTTACGGCCTTGAAATCCAGACCGATCGGGTCAAACCAAAGTTTCCATGAACTGCTCGGATGACCAATCAGAGGGCAAGCCAATAGGTCCGTGGGATGCGCCAGTAGGTGCTTATCTCGGAACGCCGGGCTGCAAACTGGAAACAGCGTCTCCGCGGAAATATGCTGAGAGGCCAGGCCCGCCCAATCACCCGGCCCGAACCGAACTGCAATATCTACATCACTATTCCGAAATTGTTCCAGATCCTCGGTCAGTCGGATCTCAAGAGCGATGTTCGGAACCAAGCTGCGAAGCCCCTCAAGTCCCGGAAGCAGTATCTTGGATGCGATCGACGGGAGCGTCGAAACAACAAGGCGTTTCGAGCGCCCCCTAGAATCTGGTCCGAATGCTTCGGAGATGAGCGACAGCCCCAGTCTTACTCGCGCCGCGAACGCCTGACCGGCACGGGTAAGAGTGACGCCACGCCCTATGGGGCGGATGCTGGTGCATTTGGTATCATGGCAAGGGCCAAGCCGACGACTCTCCAGCCGCGCGGCGCAAAGCGAAAGAGTGCCTCGTCCGCGAAGGCCGCGCACACGCCGCTCTCGTCTTCGATGGCAAGGACTGCGTCGGCTGGTGCCAGTTCGGCTCGCCGGAAGAGCTGCCGCGCATCCACAACGAGCGCGCCTACATGGCCACAGACCCGGTGCCCCCGGATTGGCGCATCACCTGCTTCTTCTCCGGCAGTGGCTATCGCGGCAACGGTGTCGCCTCCGCCGCGCTCAAAGGCGCGATCGAGCAGATCAAGAAACTCGGTGGCGGCCGCATCGAAGGCTACCCCGAAGACACCGAAGGCCGAAAAGCCTCCCCCGCCTTCCTCTTCAACGGCGCCCTCTCCACCTTCGAACGCCAAGGCTTCAAACGCGCGCGCCTCATCGGCAAGCACAAGTGGGTGGTGACACGAACGGTGCGCTAACGAAGGAGTGACCTCGCGGCAAACATCAGAAGCTCGCCTGGTCGCGGCTGTCGCATAGACTGCCTATCTCAGCTCCGCATCGATGGCGGAACGGACCGCCTCAATCGTGGCCCGGCGCAGCCGCTTCTTTGCCATCACATGCGACGTTCGATCGATCGCCGCCAGCGCTTGCAGCGTGCGCTCAAGCTCCGCTTCCAGTGCGTCCGCGGAGACAACACGATCCAAGAACCCTGCCGTCACCGCCTCCTCGGGCTCGAACATTTCGCCAAGCGTGACCGTGCGGCTCAGCCAAGCCGGATGCAGGCGACCGCGCGCGAGTTCGATCGCAAAGCTGGGCGGCGTGATCGCGATCGCAACCTCATTAAGACCCATCCGATGCTTGCCCAGCGTCGCAAGGCGAACGTCGCTTGCCAACAGAAGAAAGGTACCCATGGGGAAGGCATGACCTTCCATCACGCCCACGACCGGCGCCGGAAACGACAGCAGGCGCAGCGCGAGCTCGGCGCCGGCTTTCACCATCTCGAGGCTTCGTTGCGGGTCGTTCGCGGCAAACACTTTCAGATCGAAGCCCGCCGAGAAAATGTCCTTGCACCCCGATCGCAGCACCACGATCGCGCCGTCCCGCTCGGCCCGATCGAAGGCGGCGGCCAGCTCGTCGAGCATGGCCTTGCTCATCACGTTCACTTTGCCGTCGTCCATCGTGATGCGGGCGACGCCGCTTTCAACCCGATAACTCACGCGTTCCATCGTTGGCCTCTCTTTCACAGCAGGCAAAGCTTGAGTTGGCGATGTAGACCAGTCAATATAACGCCTCGGATAATGTGGGAGCCCGGTATGCCGGCAGTGCCCAAGCACAGACAGCCGATCATCAATGCCGCTGTTCGCCTGTTCCGGCGGCAGGGTTATGCAAGCACCGGACTCAACGATATCGTAGAGGCAAGCGGCGCGCCGAAAGGCTCGCTCTATCATTACTTCCCCTTGGGCAAGGCCTCGATCGCAGCAGCCGCCGTAGAAGAAGCGGGCGCGCGCGTGGCGGCGACAATGCGCAAACTGGCGTTGGAGTGCGAATCGACCGGCGACGTGGTGCGCGCGCACTCGCGGATGCTGGCCGGGTGGATGCGCTCGTCGGGCTTCCGCGATGGCTGCCCCATCACGACGGTGCTGCTGGAACTGGCGCCCGCGGACCGCGCGATCACCGAGGTTGGGCGTAAGGCATACGCGGCACGGATTGCGGTTCTATTCGAAAAGCTGGTGGCTGACGGATTCCCCAAGCCCCGCGCGCAGTCACTTGCGATCCTCTGCGTGGCCACCTTGCAAGGAGCGTTGATTCAAGCGCGCGTCGAGCGAAGCGGCAACCCGATCCAACTCGCCGCCGACGCCTTGGCCGACATGTTGGAACAGGCGAAATGAGCAGGGAACACTGGTGAGCCAAATGCGTCAGTTCGAGAAATCCTTTACCGCCAGCGCCGCCGACATCGACGAACTCGGTCACGTCAACAATGCGGTCTGGGTGCGCTGGGTCCAAGACCTCGCCACAGCGCATTGGGCCCAGGCCGCAACGCCCGCGCAGACCGAGGCCTACATCTGGGTTGTCGTCCGCCACGAGATCGACTACCTCGGCAATCTGGCCGAAGGCGAAAGCCTGACCGGCCGCACCTGGGTCGCCAGCGAAGCCGTCGGCGCAAAATTCGACCGCTACGCCGAATTCGCAAAGGGCAACCGCACGCTCGTCCGCGCGAAGACAACCTGGGTCATCCTCGACCGCAAAAACACAAGACCCATCCGCGTCCCGAAGGAGGTGGTCGAACGGTTCGCGTGAAGCGGCTTAGCGCCACAACGACTGACTGGTCACCTTCCCCGTTGCCGTCTCCACCAGAACCACAAGCGGCTCGCTAAGCTTGTCCGGAATCGGCGGGCGCTCACCCACGAAGGCAAGCACGTCCGGCCCCGGCAGAATCTGCTTCAACTGGAACCGGTCGAGACCCGTATCTGCACGCCAGAGCAAATTGCCGTCGAAATCCACACGCGACACAAGCAAGGTACCGGACGGCCCCGGTGCGGACGTATGCATCATCAAGGCGCTATCCGGGCGCGTCAGTCTTATCGGCTCTGACTTGCCGTCCATCCGCAAGAAGGCCGCCTCCAAATACTCAGCCTCCCCGATCGGTGTCATCGTGCGAACACGAAAATGCGCATCGGTGGTCGCAGCCTCAAGCGTCGCTTTACTCAGTCGGCGCAACACCTTCGCGTCGTCGGCACTTTCCACGGGCCGGATCCACTTTCCAGGCCTAAACGCGCCTGCGAGTTCCGCCGTCGAATGCAACCCGATCCATGCGCGAGGCGAGATCACGATGCCTGCCGCCAGATGATCCGCGAGCTCGTGCCGCTCGAAACGGGCGTTCGAAGGTGTCGGCGCGATGCTCGTCGCAGATAGCGTCTCGGGATTGATCTCAACCGCGGCGCTGCGATCGATGCGCATCACGCGCAGTTTCCCCGCGATCAAGTCCATGCCGCGCGTATCTTCCCACCAACCGCCGTCGAGACCGGGGTTCGCCGCGCGCAGGTCGCTCGTCGTTACAAGGGCGAAGTCGCTCAACCGCACCCCATAAAGCCCGGCCGCGTCGAACCACAGCGTGCGTCCATCGCTCCCCAAAATACGCGCCAGGCTATAGGCGCCCGGCGAAAGCCGCTGCGCGAACGGAATCAGATGCGGCTTCGAGCCGTCCAGCGGCGTCAGAAGAATGCTAAGGCTGGCGGTCCGATCGCCACCCCGCCCGCTGATGTCGAGGGGATAAGGGTCGATAGTCTCGATCAACGTCGCGACACCGCCCGGCCGCACCGGATCGTTCGAATCGAAGCGCAAGCTCTCGCGTAACGGCACGCCGCTGACCGGCGTGACCATCGCAACTCGATTACCGAGCCAAAACAAGCCGCCGCCAATCAGCGCAACAACAAGTACCCCAAGCGCAAACATTTCTCGAATTCGACGATACCGAAAGACAAAGGCCGCTGCCTTGGCCTGACCTGGCGGCACGCCCGGCTTGACCGCCCTTACCCCATCACCCGGCGCTCGCAGCAGAATGTCGCCGCTCGCCTCATCGATCTCTGCAATGCAAGTCGGCGCCCGCAAACGGATCACTTCGTCGGCCACAAAGCGCAAGATGCTCGCACGTTGACCCACGGCCCAACCGTTCGAGCGCCGCCAATCGTCCTGCGACCCCATACTCACGATCGTGACGACATCCCCGCCGCCGAACGTCCAATAGCCGCTGATCGTGTGAGATCCGTCGCTATACGCGACACGCCCGTCCCGGCCGTCGTCGATGATCGTAACGCTCGCCAATCAACCCCCACCGCACTCGCTTGGCAGAATTTGCACCTAGCACGACAACTGAGAGGCGTTCAAGAAAGCGCGCCCGTGCGTAGCAACACTCTATCGCGCGAGACCCTCGCGGTAAGAACGATAGAACGGACACCAATCGAGCGCTTCCTTCGCGCGAGCGTTCTTCAGGCGGAAGGAGGGGAAGTCTTCGCGGCCGCCCTCTGGCGGTGCGGCGGCACCGGCGGATGTTGCGATATGAGTAAAGAGGTCTCGCCATGTAACGGGCTCGTCGTCACAGACGATAAGCGTTTGGTGGCTCGGCCATTTGCGCAGAGCCGCAACGGTGGCGGCGGCCATGTCCGCGATGTGCGCGAGCGAGACATAGCTGCTTCCGTCGCCGGGGAGACGCAGCTTGCCCGCAGCCGCGCGCGCGAACCAGCCTTCGTCGAACCCCGTACCGGGGCCGTAAAAGAGGCCCCCGCGCAAGATCAGCCAGTCGAGGTTCGAAGAACGGATGCGTTCCTCCATCTTTAGGGCGGCAGCGATGGCACGCGTGGCGATCGTATCAGAGGTGGGAACGAAAACCGTGTCTTCGTCCGACCAACCCGCGTTGCCAGACGCATTCACGAAACTGATGCTCTGTTGGACGATGCGTTTCACGCCGGCGGCGCGAGCGGCGCGCACGAAGTTGTCGCTGCCCTCGACCCGCAGCTTGTCGTTCTCCGCGAAATCGCCCCGGCCGGAGGGGCCGGGGAGGCTCGTCGCCAAGTTGAGCGCGACGTCCGCACCTTCGAGTGCCACAGCCATGGAGGAAAGGTCGAAGATGTCGGCGCGCTTCACCGTTGCGCCACAGGCGCGCGCGACGGTCGCTGCTTCAGGCCGGCGAACGAGCGCCGCCGCAGCAAACCCAGCGTCAACCAAGCGCGGAAGCAAATGACGCGCATACACGCCATTTGCGCCGAGGACCGCCACGCGTTGCGGCATCACCGCCTCCATCGATAAATCGGACGCGCACAATGCGTAACGGCACCCTTCGTTGCAAGTTCTTGCTCCGGGCGAGATTGGCGTAATTGCGACGTTGTATTATCGTTGCAGCGTTGTCCCTTCGGATGCGGGTGAACATGAAGCTCTATTACGCCGCCCATACATGCGCGCTGGCTTCGCACGTGGCACTTGAGGATGCCGGCGCCGCTTATGAACTCGTGCGCGTCGATTTTACGGCGAACGAACAGCGCGGCGACGCGTACAGAGCGATCAATCCGAAGGCGCGGGTGCCATCGCTGGTTACCGATCGGGGCGTCCTGACGGAGACGCCGGCGATCTTGACGTTCATCGCGCAAAGCTATCCGAAGGCGCGGCTCGCACCGCTCGACGATTTGTGGGCGCTGGCGCAAGTCCAATCGTTCAACGCCTATCTCTGCGCGACCGTACACGTCGCACATGCGCACCGGATGCGTGGCTATCGTTGGGTCGACGACCCGGCTGCGATCACGGCAATGCAACGCAAGGTCCCGCAGTCGGTCGGCGAATGCTTCGATTTGATCGAACGCACGATGTTCAAGGGGCCCTTCGTGATGGGCGACACCTACACGATCTGCGACCCTTACCTCTTCACGCTGGCGCAGTGGTGGGAGGCTGACGGCGTGAGCCCAGAACGTTTCCCGCGGCTTTCGCAGTTCCGCACGCAAATGGCGGAACGGCACAGCGTCCGCCGCGCAATCGCGGCAGAGGCGCACGCTTAAGCAACACCGCCGCGCCGTCCGACCGCTCGGTGAACGACATCACAAACGCGGTTGTTGCCTTTTGTTGCAGAGGCATTCAGGCGACTGCCTCACCCCGGCCCCCGCAACTTAGCAAGGGATCGCCCGGACATTCGTCGGATCGCTTACTGCTGCGGTTGCTCGACCTGGCACATCGTTCCCTGCCCGTAGGGGGCTGAGGCGTCGCAGTTGCTGATGATGCAGTATTCCATCGGCACGCTGCTTTCGTTGCGCACGAACACGCGGTAGCTGGCTTGGCCGCCGTCTTCTTCCGTGAAGCGGTTCGGCATTTCGCAGTAGGTCTCAAACCGCCCCTCGCGGAAGCGAAGCGACGTCTGCGAACACACCGCATCGTTGCGCAGCGGGTTGACGTAGCGTGCGACTGTGACGGTCACTTCCTGCCACACCGTTTCCGGCTGTGTCTGGCTGGCATCGTACGAGCTGTTGTAGTTCGACGATTGGCCGCCGGAATAATCGTAGCCGAACTGTGGCTGCGCGCGGACCATCACATAGCCGGGGCCCTTCACCGTCGGCGACGGCGTCGACACCCCCGGATAGCTACCGCCGCCCGTGGGACTTGAGTAATCGCCACTGCTCGAACTCGCATCCGGCTGCGACGCCACATAGGCGATCAGGAACTCGTCCTCCGCCCCCGCATCGAGCTGCCGCGCGCGTTGCCCGCTGGAGAAGAACTGCTTGTCGCATTCCGCGCGCACTTGCGGCATCGACACGACGCAGTTCGTGCACTGCCCGTTCTTCGGGAAGAACAACCAGATGATTCCCATCGACACGATGATCGCGACAAGCACGACGATCAGGTATTCGATCAAACGTCTCGCCCAGCCCATGCCGCCCTCAACCCATCAAACCAAAATTCGCTACCGGGATTTCGGCGGCACGGCACCACGCGGCGCCACGTCGAACGTCCTCGGCTCCGTTTCGTCCTTCGCCGGTTCCGCAGGCGCGGGCGCCGTTGCCGAAGGTTGCGCCGGCGAACTGGGCCAGCGAATCTTCGGCTTCTCCACGAGGAGATTGATCGCCGCAACGATGACGAGCGCGACCGCCGCGCCTATCAGCAGCACGATCCACGTGCGGCTGTCCCCACGTTTGAAGCCGTCGTTCACCGAAACCGGCGTCGTGAACAGCTTGTGATCCTGCGTCATGGCTCCACTCGAACGGCATGGCTAGTCGTCACACCGCGTGCCGCTCATCCGGAAAGCCCCGTTCCCGAAGTCGCGGTCTGCGCGAGAAGTGCAGTCGCCGCCGTAGCAAACGCACCGCCCATCGTCGCACTGTATATCATTGAACGCGGCTTGACCCGACGCCCCTGCGGCAAGGTCGATGCCCGTCCTTTTGCTGTGCGTAATGCGATTTTCCCGCAAATCCACGGCCGCTCCGGCCCCTACCACGATGCCGCGGCCAGGATGGGCGATGTTGACGCCCTTCGCCGATCCGCGCGCACCCGGCGCAAAGACAAGCCCGTCGACATAGCCGGCAATCACGCCGCCTTCGATCGAGAAGCTGACACCCGGCAAGCTTGGCAGCGTTGGCAGATCGTCGCCAGGCGCGCTGCCGCCGACCACGATGCCCGCCTGCCCCGGTCCGATCTGATAGATCTCCGCCGCTTCGCCACGCAACACTTGCACACGGTTGAAGGCGACCGGATACCGCCCGGTCATCCCGACACGCACGCCGACAAGACCACCCTTGATCAACGTGTTCTGAATATTCGCGCCATCGACGCCCAACGCCACGACTTGCGGCGCCCGAGCCCCGCTCGCAAAACCGCCGCCGGTCAGCGACACCATCGTACCGCGCACGGCATTGAGTGCCGGACCGCGGGCGCGGATCGTCGATTCGGTCGATGAGAACGACCCGCCGTTCAGCCGCACCGCATCCCCATCACTGCGCGACGCCAGATTGACGCGATTGAAGTCCAGCCGCCCGTTCTGCACCACGAAGCAACCGTCTATGTCGATCTCTTCGAAGCTGACGACGGAGCTGCCATAGCCCGGCGCAATCGTCGCGCAAGCGCCGCCGCGCAGCTCCGCTCGCCCGCCATACTCTTGCGCCGATTCGATCACAACACCTTCGTCGATCGAGAGGCCGGAAATATCGCACGCTGCATGCGGCAACACACGAATGGTCCCGCCATGGCGCAGCCGGTCAAGTGCTTCACCGATCGACGACGATGTATAGGGCCGCGGCTCGCCGCAACTCACATACTCCACACGGCCCGATCCCGGACCGTCCGGGCCCGGCCCAGGGCCGCCTGGCGGCCAAGGCCGTGGTCGCGTGTAAGTCTTCTTCTTCGGCTTGCAGCAGAGCTGAATGTTCGGAAACGAATACGGATCGCGCGGATCGGACTGCGCTTCCGCTTGCGCGCCGCTATAAGCGGCCGCGGGTGCAGCGCCCCATCCGGCGATCAACAAACTCGCCGCCGCCAAAGCCACAAGACGTGTCAACAGCTTCTGCCGCATCTCTGTCACCCTGTCCCCAAGCCACCAACCGGCATAAGCCGTCACTGTGTTTCCTCGGTCTGCTCCTGCGCGGCGCGCTCACGCTCGCGGCGGCAGCGTTTCGTCTTGCATTCGCCTTGCGACGACTGCGCCGGCGCCGATTCCAAAATGCGCAGGAACTCCGCGCGCGTCGGCGCAAAGCCCGCCGCAGCCGAACCCTGGCGATAGCGCACCGCGCGATCTTCCGACTTCTCAAGCCCATCCGCGCCCTGCGTATAGAGTTCTGACAGAGCGTACATCGCCTCGCCGTCGCCCTGCTCCGCCGCCGCCAGCAACCATTTCTCCGCGCGCACATAGTCGGTGACCACGCCCACGCCTTTCACGTACATGATCCCGAGGCACCGCTGTGCCCGCGCGTACCCGCGCACCGCACCGATCTGCAACAAACGTGTCAGCTGGATCGGCGTTAGGTTGCCGGTCTGCGGGTCGCCCAAGAAATCCTGATACTTCGACACCGCGCGCGAATAGTCGTTGCCGCCCGTGTTGCGGAAGAAGCCCAAGAATTGCAGCATATCGCGGCGGATCGTCTGCGGGATCAGCCGCTCGCCCATCGCCAGCGCCTGCGCCCGGCGCGCATTCACCGCACACTCGTCGCTATGCACGAGGCCCGACGGCGTCTCGCCGCGATAGCGCGTTTCGGCCGCGTAGAACTCGAACGGCGCCAGCCAGCGCAACGCCTTGGCTTTCGCCAGCACTTCCGACTGCGCCGAAGATTTCGCGTCCGCGCCCGAGCTGTAGTCGCCCGGCCAGTTCTTCAACGCCTCAATATAGGTCTTGGCGATCGGATGCCCTGCCCGGTCCGCGAGCTGGTAATAGACCATCGCCTCGATCGTGCTGGTCGGGAACACCGCCGCCGAACCGCCGCCCGTCGAATAGCGCGAGCACGAACTGCCCGGCGTCATCCAGCCGTACCAGTCGCTGCTGTTGCAAAGCTTGTTGCCCCAATAATCGGAGCCGAAGCGCGTCGACGATGAAGTCGAGCCCGGATAGCCTCCCGGCGTCGACGACGTCGGATAGGGCGAAGGCGCAGGCGTCACGCGCGTGGGCAACATGCCGGGATTGCGTCCGACCGGACGGCGCCAATAGGGCTGGTCCGAAACGCCGGTCAAAGGCGCCGACTGACTCTGATGCCGCTGCGCGATGAACGGATCGTGCAGCTGACCCAGCATGATGAAGCCGTCGCCGCCGCGGCACGATTCGATATACGACACGCGATTGCGCACATCGATCCGCTCGTCTTGGAGCAGATTGCGATAGATCTCGCGCGCGCTGTCGTCGGCCGCCGCGAGTTTCGACACCACCGCGTCCGCGGCAGGATCGAGATGGATGTGATCGAAGATTCCGGAGTTGCGTCCCGCGAGGAAGTACCAGACGAACGCTTCGACCGGATCGTAGTAGCCTTTGTCGTCTTCGCGCTTGGCCGCGTAGATGTCGCCGAGTTTCACTTGCGCGAAGAAGTCGTTGTCCTGCCATGCCGCGCGGCGGCACAAACGAATCGCTTCGTCCTTGCGTCCGTACTGATAGGCCCGCTCGCATTCGGCGACGTCGGCTTTCGCCGGTGCGAACGCTGCGATCGAGCACACCGTCATCGCGGCGAGCAAAGATCGGCGCGCAATGGTCGCAAAGCGGTTCTTCACGGGGATGGAACCTTCCAACTGAGACGCGCGCTTGGGCTGCATGTGTCCCTCAACCAACGTCGTGAATACAAACTCGGGTATGCCGCGCTGGTCTTTGTCCCTTCCGAGACTCAGGGTCAGCACTGTTAAGTATTGAGCGCCACCCTCCGAACATGAGTCAATACGCGACATCAAAAAAAGCGTGATAGAATCACGTAGTTAGACGATACTTTGCATGTACGAACTGAGGCTCGGCAACTCATGCGAGCGCACGCGAAAAGCGCAATGCACAGAGCCACTCGGACCATGAGTTGCGGCCAGCTGCAATTTGTGGTCGTGCCACTCAGGGTTTAACTAAGAAATGCCTTTGCGAACGGCGATGGATTCCCCAACGCGGCGAATGTGGAGAAGTCGATGTCACTGGAAGTCGAAGTGTTCTGGTCGTTTCGCTCGCCTTACTCGTATCTCGCGGCGCCTCGAATGGTCGCACTGGAGAAAGAGTGGGACCTGAAATTCCGTGTGCGTCCTGTTTATCCGATCGCGGTCCGACTCGACGGTTGGTTCAAGAACGCGAATCCGATGTGGCTGCCCTATCTCGTGCGCGACGTGATGCGCGAAGCGGAGCGCTACGGCACGCCGTTCGCATGGCCGAAGCCCGATCCGATTCTCATGGATCTCTCAACCGGCGAAGTCTCGAAACAACAACCGCACATCCATCGCCTCACGCGCTTAGGCGTCGCTGCCGCTGAAAAGGGACAAGGCCTTCCATTCATCTACGAATTCTCGTCAACGCTCTACGGTGGCAAAGTGCAGAACTGGCACGAAGGCAACCACCTGAACGAAGCCGCAGCACGCGCCGGCGTCAACCTCGCCGAACTCGATCAAGCGATTGCGCAAGATCCGGATCGCTACGAAGCGATGATCAAGGCGAACGAAGAAGCCCACCGCAAAGCCGGCCACTGGGGCGTCCCGACATTCGCCTACAACGGCGAACCCTTCTTCGGCCAAGACCGGTTAGACGCGCTACTCTGGCGCCTGAGAAAGAACGGCCTTAAGCGCCGGTGAGAAGAGCAAAAGAGAATTTCACCACTAAGCCACGAAGAGCACAAAGAAGAGAGCTCACACGGCTTTGTGGTGAACATTCTTTCCTTCTCATCCCCACAAACCCCGCTCCTCCAGCACCCGCTTCAAGAGCGCTGGCCTATCTGTCATCAGCCCGTGCACGCCCAAATCGAGCAGGCGCTTCATCTCCGCCTCTTCGTCGATCGTCCATACGTGCACCTGCAAGCCCCGCCGCTCCGCCGTTTCGACGAAGCGGCGCGTCACGACGGTGACGTTGCCAGTCTTCACCGGCACCTGCGCGCAACCCTCGCGCCAGCGTGTCGTCGGCACGCCCGCGGACGCCGCCTTCAGCTTCAACACGCCTTGCGGCCCCAGCGACGTACACACCCGCCCGTCGAACGCGTCGTAGACTTGACGAATCCGCTTATCCGAAAACGACCCCACGCAAACTCGGTCCTCAGCCCCGACCCGCTTGATCAGCGCGATCAGCGGCGCCACAACGGCATCATGCTTCGGATCGATGTTGATCCGCACGTCCGGCCAGCGGGTCAGCAAATCTTCCATCAACGGAATAGGCTCGCCGCCAATCCGCGCTGAGGCCAACGCGCCCCACGTCAGCTCCTCGATCTTGCCGGTCGCATCCGAAACGCGGTCAAGCTTGTCGTCGTGGAACGACACCACCACGCCGTCCCGCGTCGCATAGGCATCGGTCTCCAAGTAGCGGTAGCCGAGATCCACCGCATAGCCGAACGCCTTCATCGTGTTCTCGGGCGCCTCCAACGCGCCGCCGCGGTGCGCGAACGCCAAGACGCCTGAGTGTTCCAGAAACGGGTACTTCGCGGGACGAGCCATCGTTCACGAGTTTGTGGTTCAGCCCGCGCCTTGTCCAGCCCGGCGACGGCCTCTAGTGTCCCGCGCAACGAACAAGGAGGGGATGATGACCGCCACGCCGTTTGGTCGCCTGCCGCGCCGCGCTTTCCTGCAGCTCTCGGCCGCTACCGCCGCGCTCGGCCTCAACGGCTGCATCGACGATATCGCAAGGGCCGGCATCGACGCGCCCGGCACGGCCATCGCCGACGACAAGCTCCTCGCCTTCTTCTTAAAGAGCTTCACCCGCGAACTGCAAGAATCGCCGGAGTTCATGACCAGCCTCGGCATGAAGACCCGCTACGGCGAGTGGAGCGACCTCTCCAACGAATTCGTCGAGGCGTCGTACAAGAACACCGTAGCCGACACCGATTACATGCGCACGAAAATCGACCGCGCCGCATTGAGCCCGGCGATGCGCGTTTCCTACGACGTCTTCCTGTTCCGCAACGAGCAGCGCATCGCCAACTACCCCTTCCGTTTCCACAACTACGACGTCTCGCACTTCGGCGGGCCGCACCAGAACGTGCCCACGTTGCTGATCAACCAGCATCGCATCGACGACGCCTCCGACGCCGAGGCTTACATCAGCCGCATCGCCAACACCGAAACCGTGATGCGCCAAACCGTCGACTTCATGCGCGAGGCTCAAGCGAAGGGCGTGACCCTGCCACGCTTCTCGTACGGCCTCATGATCGACGACACCCGCAAGGTTCTGCGCGGCGCTCCGTTCGACGGTGCCGCCGATAACGAAATCCTGGCCGATTTCAAAGCCAAGGTCGGCAAGCTCTCGATCGCCGCCGACAAGAAAGCGAAACTGATCGCCGACGCCGAAAGCGCGTTGACAAATAAGCTCAAACCCGCCTTCGAAAAGTTCCTCGCCGCCGCGCAAGAGATCGCAGCCTTCGCCAAAACCGATCACGGCGTCGGTGCGCTCCCGAACGGCAAGACCTACTACGACGAACGCGCCGCCTACCACACGACATTGAAGATGCCGGCGGCCGAGATACACAAGCTTGGCCTCGCCGAAGTCGCGCGTCTCTCAGCCGACATGACGAAACTAAAGGCCAAAATCGGCTTCAAGGGCCCGTTGAAAGCGTTCTACGCCGATCTGCGCCGGAACCCGCGCTATCTCTACCCGACCACCACGCAAGGCCGGAACGACTATCTCGCCCGCGCGCAAGACCTCTTGAACGCGGCAAAGGCAGCCTTGCCATCGGCGTTCGGCACGCTCCCGAAAGCCGATATTTCGGTCAAGCGCATGGAGCCGTTCCTAGAGAGCGGCCAAACGATCGCCTTCTACAATCAACCGTCAGCCGATGGCTCGCGTCCGGGCTACGTCTTTTACAATCTCGCCTCGATGTCGACGCTGCCCAAATGGCAGATGGCGGCGCTCGCCTTTCACGAAGGCATCCCCGGCCACCACCTACAGATCTCGATTGCGCAGGAAACAAAGACCGTTCCCGATTTCCGCAAGTACACGTTCTTCACGTCCTACGTCGAAGGTTGGGCGCTCTACACCGAATACCTGGCGAAGGAGATGGGGCTCTACAAAGACGACCTCGACGAAATCGGCCGCATCACGATGGAACTTTGGCGCGCCTGCCGCCTGGTCGTCGACACCGGCATCCACGCCATGGGCTGGAACCGCAGCCGCGCCGTCGACTACTTCGTCGCCAACACCGCACTCACCCGAGACAACATCGTGCGCGAAATCGACAGGTACTTCGTCTACCCCGGCCAAGCCTGCGCCTATCAACTCGGCCGCAACAAAATCTTGGACCTGCGCGAGCGCGCCAAGACCGCCCTAGGGTCGCGCTTCGACCTGCGCGCCTTTCACGATGCCGTGCTCGAGAACGGCGCCTTGCCTTTGCCCGTACTGGAGACGATCGTATCCGAGTGGGTGCGCTCTCGCGCCGCGCCGGTGTGACGCCGAACAATCTTGAGACTACACCGCCCGCCACCTAGCTCATGCGCGGGAACTAACACGTTGAGGTGCAGAACCATGCGTTCGCTTTGGATTGTCAGTGCCTTCATTCTCTCCGCGCTCCTGGCGCAAACGGCCTCCGCCGCCGAAGTCGTCGTCGAAATGATGAACCGCGATAAGGTCGCGAACCTGTCGAATCTCTTCAAACCCGGCTTCGTGAAAGTGAACGCCGGCGACACAGTGAAGTGGGTCGCAACCAACCCCGGCCACAACGTCGCCTTCGTCGCGGGCGGCGTGCCTGCGGGCGTGGCGCTCTTCACCTCCCCCTTCGCCAAGGAGGTGAAGTTCACCTTCGTGAAGCCCGGCCTCTACCTCTACAAATGCACGCCGCATTTCGGCATGGGCATGGTGGGCCTGGTGCTCGTCGGCAACGACAAGAGCAACCTCGCAGCCGTCAAAGCCGCCTACGTGCCGCCGCTCGCCAAGAAGCGCCTGGAGCCGCTGTTCCTGGAGGCCGCGAAGTAACCACGTTCCGCCGTTAACGCTGTCCCCGATGACTTGTGGAGCGCCGCCGCCGACGCGCTAGAATGCGGCAGCGCTCGAATTGTCTTTGGGGATGGGTTTCATGTCGCGCACGATCGCGGTCGCAGTCTTTGCCGTTACAATGAGTGCCGCATCGATCGCGGCACCACAAAATCAATTGATCGCACCGAACTTGAACCCGGGCCTGCGCACGGTCCCGTCGGTGCCGCACACCTATTACGCTGGCGAGATGGGCGATTGCGCAACGCAACTCGTAACCCGCATCGACTCCGGCACGGTGATCAAAGGTCCGGACGGCCAAGTCGCCCACATGACCGGCATGGCGACGGGTGCGACGAGCGCCGCGGGCGATCTCGTGATCACCTCGGTCTCGGCCGACGGCCTTTCGGCGACGGCGGACTTCATGGCCTGCATGTCGGAATCCTCCGTCACGCCTGGCCCGGTGAGCGCAATCATGCCTTTGACCGGCAAGCTGGAAGCCGTCACGGTCCGCGCCCAGTCGAACCAGATCGTCCTGCAAACCGCCAAGCAATAGCGCAAAGAAAGAGCCGCTCCATCTCTGGAGCGGCTCGCTTCATGCGAACACTAAGCGACCCTAGCGCACGCCGATCGTGCGCAGCGCATCCGGCTGATACCGATCCACCGTCAAGGCATCGGCATCGAAGTTGATCGGTTTTTCCTCGTTGATCATCGAGCCCGCGAGATAGCGCCCGTTGCTCGTCAGGTCGTAGACCAACTCGGCCACGCCGAAGCACACCGGCACTTGGTAGAAGTTGATGCTGTGAATCTCCTGCACGCGCCAAAGGCCACCGCGACCGTCATAGAGTTCGGCGGCGACAATACCGCGGCTATCCTCGTCCAAGTGGAACACGCGGCGCGAATAAAGATGCCGCTGTCCCGCACGCAGCTTCGCCTCAACCGTCCAAACACGGTGCGGCTCATAGCGCAGCCTGTCCGGATTCAAGCGGCCAGGTTGAATGAGGTCGGCATACTTCGTGTTGACGAGGTCGTACGAGTTGTACGGCACGATCTTCACGCTGCTGCCCTTCATCGACCAATCATATCGATCCATCGCGCCGTTGAAGCCCGTGAAGGCATCCGATGTCGACATGGCGTCCGTATTGAAGCCGGGGTTGTCGTACGAAATGTCCGGCGCAACCTTCACACGCCGCGTACCGGGGCTATACGACCAGGCTTTGCGCTGCTGCACGCTCGCGTTAAGTGACTCGTGTACCAGGATCACGTTGCCTGCAAGGCGGGCGGGCGCCACGGTATTCTGCAGATACATGAGCTGAATGTTGTTCAACTCCTCCGCCTTCTTCTTGGTTGGGTCCGTCCAATTGATCATCGCTTCGTCTTGATAGCGGATCATATTGTAGGAGCCGTTCGCTTGCACCGGCGCCGTCGCGTAATAGCGATAGAGTTTATGCGGCAGGAAGCGCAGCTTATGGTTCCACATCAATTCCTGAGCGTTTTTGGCGATCGGGAACGGCGTCCCCATGATGCCGCCGGTCACACCTTCCCCGTCGCTCGTGAGTTCGGCGACCAAGGCGTTGTTCTTCGTTGCGGCCTGAACGAATTGCGGCACGGTGCAAGAGCGCCGCGACTCGTAGACGTTCATTCGGAAGTCTGGAATCTTCGCCAGCATCGCTTTGGCGCCTTCAGTCAGCTTGTCGGCGTACTGCCCGGCGTTGGCCTTGCTGATCGTGTACTTCGGCTTGTCGCCGGGCCACGGGTTGACCGGATGCTGCGTCTTCGGATCGAACTTCACGCCGGGAGGCGGCGCTTGCAGCCCGCCGGTATAAGCAGGCACGTCGCCGGTGCCGGCCACTTCGCCGCCGAGCGGCGTCAGATCTTTTCCAAGCCGCGCGGCTTGATCGGCCGGCACTTTGGCCAACGCTACCGGTGCGCCGAGGCCCACCATAAGCGCTGACGCCAACATGAGGCGTTTGTAGGTCATGAGACTTTCCTCCACCAAAATCGTTGTCTGATCGAACGGCTGTCGCGCCCGAACCCGAACACTGAACTTGTTGCAGCAGGTCGAATTGGCAAGGCCTTGAACAGAGCAAGGCATTTCAAGGGGTTGGGGGCCGAACCCAATTTAACCCAAAGTCCTTGAGTCCCACAATCGAGCCCTGCGCGGAATCCACCCAACGCAAGTTTGAATGGGCCGGTGTAGTCTTTTTAAGAGTTGCACCATAAATGATGAGCCATGGAACTGCGGCGGCGCGATCTTTTGCTGGCAACCGGCCTGACCTTGGTCTTTGGCCGGGCCGCGCACGCGCGCATTCTGACCGACACGCCCTACGTTTTCCCGGCACGCTCCATCGTCCGCAGGTTGTCCTTGCGCAACGCGCACACGGGCGAGACGTTTGATGGTCCTTATCGCGATGAGATCGGCCCAATCCCCTCGGCAATGATCGACCTCGCCATTTTCTTGCGCGACCATCGTGAGAACGCGACCGGTCCCGTCTTCGTCGAAACGCTCGACTTCCTCGCGGACGTCATTCAGTCGGCAAACCAGCAGCGCGCCACAGTCCTCTCCGCCTACCGCACGGAGAAGACGAACCGCATGCTGGCGTCCCGCATCTTCGGCGTCGCGGAGAAGAGCCAGCACCTCGCCGGCCGAGCCATGGACATCACGTTGGACTCGAACTTGGCACCCGCCGCGAAAGTCGCGCGCAAAATGTCCCGCGGCGGCGTCGGCTGGTACCCGACAAACCATTTCATCCACCTCGACTCCGGCCCCGTCCGCAACTGGACGATCGACGCGACGATGCGGACCCGCGGCAAGGACGGCCGCGTCTTCGACGTCTTCCAACCCGCCCGCATCGCCGAAAGCGGCAAGGCAATCAAGCGCCCTCTGAGCGTCAAAGAGCGCCTCCAATTGCAGCGCGCGGTGGCGAAGCGCCAGGCGAAAACCGGGCGGTAGCCTTCCTGAGATCGCCGGTCTCTCTGCCGCCACTTGTCCAAGGTGAATTTCAGTCAGAACAACGGCTCCGGCGTACCGGATTGCAAACGCTTGGCCGCTGGATTTTCGGCGAGCGGGTATATTGACTAATCAGTCATAATTGACTAAACGGTCAATTATGACACTGACCCAACCCCGCACCGTCCGCAAACGCGAACGCACCCGCGGCGAACTCGTGGCGGCTGCCGAACGTCTGGTCGCGGCCCGCGGCCTCGACGCGCTCTCGATCGACGAGATCACGGAGGAAGCCGACGTCGCCAAGGGCACGTTCTACACGCACTTCACCGACAAGGACGATCTCGCCGCCGCTGTCGGCAGGGCCATCCGCGTCGATCTTGAGGATCGGATCACCGCCATCAACGACGGCGTTGCGGATGCCGCGATTCGCATGGCCAACGGCCTGTCCTCACTTTGCGCCTTCGCGATCGCGCAGCCCGTGCGCGCCCGCGCGCTGATGCGGCTTATCCCCGGCGCCGTCGACCCCGATACGCCGATCAACGCCGGCATTCGCGGCGATGTGGTGCTCGGCGTGAAGACGAAGCGCTTCGCCGTGACGTCCGTGAACGCCTCGGTCGTAGCCCTTCTCGGTATCGCGATGTCGGCCGGCATGCGCCTCTCCGATCCAAAGCACCGCATCCCCGATCCCTACACGTTCGCCGCCGAAGTCGTGGCCACAGCCCTCGTGGCGCTCGGCGTCAAGCCGACCGAAGCCGCCCGCCTCGCCAAAGCCGCCATGGATGCCCGCAAGAAGGAACGAACCTTATGATCAAAGTCGACGACATCGCCTTCGTCCGCTTCAACGCGCCCGATCTCGACAAGATGGAAGCATTCTTAACCGACTTCGGTCTTGCGCGCGCCCATCGCGACGCCGACACGCTCTA
>CAZJOM010000051.1:13236-28730 GCA_964547645.1 uncultured Flavobacteriaceae bacterium | reverse complement strand
CCTTCAAAGGCCTGCCCAAGGACTTTTTCGTCTTCTTCAAGGAGCTTGCGGCCAATAACGAGCGGGCGTGGTTTGAGGAGAATAAGCAGCGGTACAAGGACGTCGTCCTCGCGCCGCTCTCGGATTTCATTGCGGCGATGGCGCCGCGTGTTGCCAAAATCACGAAGCACATCGTCTGCGATCCGCGCCCGAACGGCGGCTCGATGTTTCGCATCTATCGCGACGTACGCTTTGCCAAGGACAAGAGTCCCTATAAGACCAATGCCGGCGTCCACTTTCGCCATGCCCTAGGCCGCGACGCGCATGTGCCAGGCTTCTACATGCACTTCGCACCGGACGAGGTGTTCTTTGGCGGCGGAATCTGGATGCCGGAGCCGCCTGCGTTGAACAAAGTTCGCCGCGCGATTGCGGACGAGCCCAAGAGCTGGAAGAAGGTCGTCGACGACAGGGTGTTCAAGACCACGTTCAACGGGGTCGAGGGCGAGGCGCTTTCCCGCCCGCCGAAGGGGTTCGATGCCGAGCATCCTTACATTGGCGACATCAAGCGCAAGAGCTTCTTCGCGATGCACCAAAGCTCACCGAAAGTCGCGGCGTCGCCTGCGTTGCTCGACGAAGTCGAGGCCACGTTCCGCGCCGCCAAACCGTTGATGCAATTCGTATGTAAGGCGCTGGACGCGCCGTTCTAGCCCTAAAAGCTGTCGCTCCGAGGCGTGCTACGCTCCGACGGATTCGCGCTGCGCGTTCGTTCAAAGAGTTTCGGAGCCCCCCATGCGTCTCGCCGCTTTCGTCACTGCAGTGATCGCTTGCACCACAGTTGCGTCTGCCGCGGAGCGCGAGCGGGCGCTGGATGTCGACGGCACGCGGCGCGAGTACACGCTGATTGCGCCGGACAAGGTGGTGGAGCCGCTGCCGCTTCTTGTGGTCTATCACGGCGGCGGGCAGTCGGCGTCGCGCGCGCGTCGTTATACGCGCTTCGACGAAATGGCCGGTAAGGAAGGGTTTGTTGCCGTCTACCCGCAGGGGCTTGGCAACAGTTGGAACGACGGCCGCTCTACCGGCGACATCAATCAGCGCGCTGCGGCCAGCGTCGACGATGTCCGGTTCACGCAGCAGATTGTCGACCAGCTCGCGGCCGAGAACCTCGTCGATCCGTCGCGCGTGTTTCTGACCGGCGCTTCAAACGGCGGCATGATGGCGATGCGCGCGGCGTGCGAACTCGACCGCGCGATTGCGGGCGTCGCGCCCGTGGTTGCGAACCTGCCGACTGACTGGGAGTGCGGCGCCGGGGCCATGCCCGCGCTTTTCATCCACGGCACCGACGACGAGTACATGCCGTTCGCGGGCGGCCCAATAGCGGCGACGAAGCAGCGCAAGGATTTGGGGACAGTACGCTCCGTCGACGACACGATCGCCGTTTTCAAGCGCATGAATGGTTGTACGGACGCGAAGGAGCCGAAGACGCTTGACAAGGTGGGCTACGACAAAACGGTTGCCGTGATCACCGACTATGAGTGCACCAAGGCGCCACTGAAGCAGATCGTGATTCAGGCGGGCGGCCACACCTGGCCCGGCGCGCGCGACAATATCATTACGGACATGCTCCTTGGGAATACCAGCGACGAGGTGAGCGCCACCGCGGAAATCTGGACCTTTTTCAAGTCATTACCGAGCCGTTAAGCCTGTGGGGTTTAAGCAGGTCTTTAGCGCCATCTGACAAGCTGCGGCGATGTCGAAAGCCGCCGCCCACAAACGCTCTCTCATTCTCGTGTCGGAGGACTATGACCCCGGCGTTTGGAGCATGCTCGAGGGTGGCGAGAGCGAGTTTCAATCCTGGGCCGCGGTGGTGCACGATCTTTGGGGCGTGGGCTGCTATGGACCGGGGCAACTGGACAGCGTGCGCACGGGTGCGGGTGGCCTTACGATCACGAAGAAGCAGATCGTCGGTGCGGTCGGCGGCGCCATCGGCGGCGTTGCCGAAGTCGCGGCCGAAAACGGCGGGGCCTATATCGACGTCTTCGATTGCGATGCGGCGGTCTTGGCGTTCAAGCAGAAGGACGCGAGCGGCAGCAAGCTTCTAAAGCTTGCATCTTGGGATAGCGCCAATCCAACATTCCCGGCCGAGCGCTATCACAGTTTGATCGCGTTTCGCCCGCTGATGTTCAACGCGTCGCCGGAACCGGTGTTGAAGGCGCTTGCCGGCGCGATGAAACCCGGCGGTCAACTCTACATCGACGAGTTGCACGCGAGCGATCCGTCGGTCGCCGCGCTCATCGCGCAGTCGATCGCAGCGCCGGGTCAGAAGCTGACGCTGCACCCGGCCGAGGCGATAAAATTGCTGCAAGCAGAAGGCATGGAGCTGCGCTCGACCGCGACCGCCAACGACCAACTCGCCGCCGAAATTCTCGCCGGTCTCGCGCGCGGCCAGGAAATCGCACAACTTCTCAAGACGGTGCCGAAGCCGTTCCGCAAGCAGCGCCTGTCTGCTTTCACCGACGAACTGCAACGCGCCGCCGTGCTCTACCAAGCGCTCGACCGCGGTCTTGTGACCGCTATCCGTACCATCCACCGCAAATCGAGCGCGTTGTAGGAGGCGGGGCTTGCCGCGATCACGAAGCCCCTACGACCCGCAAAGCAGGCGGCGCTTATGCTCAATCCTGAGATTACTTCTTGCGCCGGCGCCAAACAAAGATCCCGATGCCGCCCGCCACCGCGGCCAGAACTGCGACCCAAAAGTACGGGCTCGAGGGATCGGTCGGCTCCGGCGCCAGATCCGCCCACGCGGGGGCTGCGAGGGCGACCGCGGCTGCGGTACCGATGGCAAAACGCTTCAACTTTTATCTCCAGATCGTTAGGGCGCGCCGAGGAAAGCCAGCATCGCGGCATTGAATTCTTCGGGCTTCTGCACCGGGGCAAAGTGGCTGACGCCGGGCAGGATGATCAGGCTGGCGCCCGGGATGGCCTTGCCCAAATAGGCCGTGTGCTCGGGCTTGATAACCTCTTCCTTCTCGCCGTCCACAATCGCGATCCGGGGTCCCCGAATTTTCGCAAGATCGCTCTGCGTGTAGTTCGGTTGCGTCGTCAGCATCGTGAACATCGCCTCGCTGAATGCTACGAAGTCATCCGGCGTCGGCGACAGCCGCCGATAGTCTTTCGTGACCCTGTCCATCATGCCGACAAAAATCGGTTTCTCGGTGATGCCGGGCTGTGCCCCTGTCGGATCCGTGTTCGCCCCGAACGCAAATAGTCGGTCGAGCCGCTTCGGGTTCTTCATCGCGATGACAAGGCCTTGGATCGCCCCGTCGCTCCAGCCGACGATTGACGCTTTTGGAAGCTTCAAGGCATCCATCACCGCAATCACATCCGACGCGAAGAGTTCGTAGGTCAGTGGCTCGTTCGCGACGCGCGTGCTGCGCCCGTGTCCGCGCGTCTCGATGAGGATGACCCGATATCCGGCTTTGACGAGGGCAGGGACTTGAAAGCCGAAGGTCTCCGCGCTGTCGAAGGCTCCGTGCAGCAGAATGACCGGTGCCCCTTGGCCGATCGACGCGTACCAGATCTTTGCGCCGGCGTGCGCGACCGTGCCTTGCGCGTCGAAAGCAGGCAGCGGCGGGGGCGTCAACACACGCTGCCAAATCGGCGGCGCCACCGCGACTGGCGGCGGCTTGGGCGCTTCAGCCTTCTGGGGCGGCGAAGGTTCCCCGCACGCGGCAAGCAAAACCAAGCAAGCGGCTACGATCGTAAGGCGGCGCATAATCGACCTCATTAACGCTTGCTCGCATTTTCCAATGCCGCCGCGCCAACGTCAATTGGCCGGCGCTCCGCGGCTAGGTCGCCTTCAGCCACCGTGTCGCAAAGAACGCTGCCGCGCCGATCAGGAATGAGATCGAACCGATGATCAGTGCGATGTCGTAGCTGCCCGTCTGTTCGTGCACCTTGCCGAACAGTACGAGTCCGGCCGCGGTAGAGAGGGCGCCCGCGGTTGCGATAGCTCCAAAGATGCTGCTGTAGTTCTTGAACCCGAAGCCGCGGCTGACGAAGTAGGCGAGTAGATCGACCTCGGAGCCCTGCTGCAGCCCGATCAACAGAACGGCGATCGTGGCCAGCACGAAGGACGGCCCTGGAATGAGCAGCATGGTCATGCCAATTGCGGGCACCACAGTCATGAGCAGCGCCACGTTCGCCGCCGGCAAGCGGTCCAGCGCAAATCCGGTCGACAGCCGCCCCGCAAGCAGCCCCACCGCATAAAGCGACATTAAGAGCCCCGCGGTGGTCTCGCTCAACCCCTTGTCGGTGAGCATCGGTGCGAGCTGGCCCACGGCACCCGCGCCAGGTATGTTTACGGCGATCAAGGCTAGTGCCAAGAGCCAAAACCTTGGCCCGCGCACGGCCTCATTCAGGGACATATTGGGCGCCTTCAGCAATTCGGGCGTCACCTCGGGTGCGTCCAGCAGGGCATTGCGGACGTCTTGCGGCGCGACGTGCTCTTTTGCCCGCCCTATCAGCCCAAGCGCGAGCGGCAAGCCTAGGCAAAGCGTGATTACAGCCAGGGCCTGGAAGCCGGCCCGCCATCCGAACTCGGCGATCACGTAGGTCATCAGCGGCGGTGCCGTCATTGCGGCCAGCGACACGCCGGCCGCCGACGCGCCAAGCGCGAGCCCGCGCTGCCGGTCGAAGTTGGCGATCACGGGGCGCGTGTAGGCGATAGCCCCGGTGCCAGCGCCGAACACGCCGGCCAGAAAGTTGAGAACGACGTAGACCGTAAACGATCCGGTCACGCTACTGGTCACCAGATAGATGGCCGCAAGTGCGGGCACGCAGGTCAGAACGACTCGACGAAATCCGAAACGGTCAAGGAGCCGCCCGACCACCGAGAGCGAGATTGCGCCCGCAATGAATCCGACCGCACTCGCCATCCCCAGATCGCCGCGCGTCCAGCCGAATTCCGACGTGACCCGCGTAACGAAGAGGCTTCCTACGTTGAGATAAAGCGCGACGCTGGTTCCGAGCCCAACGGCCGCCCCGAGAACAATGCGCCATCCGTTCCGCCATTCGGCTGCATCAGCCGCCTCAAACCCACGTGCCATCGCGTTGTTTCGATCCCCAGGCTCTTTCCAGCCCTCAAGGTCGCGGGGCGTTGAGGCGAGTATATAGTGCGGGCTAAGGTTCGGGCGAGGTGTCAGTCAGCAATGTTCGGCGGCGCGATATTGTCGGCGGCGACCGAGCGGATGACGCGGTCATTCGCCTCTGACTTGTGCCGCACGTAGGCAGCCGGCGTCATCCCGGTCAGCGCTTTGAACTCGCGGATGACGTGCGGCTGATCTGCGAAGGCGATCGGGTCGTCGACGAGTGTGTCAGCTTCCCAAGGTGCCGGATGCAATTGCCGCAGCAGCCGGTCGACCCGCAGTACGCGCTGATATTGTTTTGGCGCCACGCCATAGCGCTCGCGAAACACCCGTCTGAACTGGCGTTCGGACAGCGCCGTTGGCGCCGCCGCCTCGCGAATGGCGCCGCCGGCCGATGTCGCCAGAACATGCAGCGCCGCGTCCCAGTCGATGCCGTCCCGCTCCGAGCGGTGAAAGTGATCGCGCATCGCGCGGGTCATGCGCGCCACCCAGGCCCCAAAGCCCTCATCCGGCGTAACCGCCAGATCGACAGCCGAGGCGCGCTCAACCGGAAGAACGGTGTTGAGGAGGCTTGTCATCGAAAGACCCGTCAGCGCCTTGACGCCATCGGGTGTCAGGCCGACGGCATAAACTTTGATCCGGTGCGCCGCAAAGCCGTAGGCCCAATTATACCGCGGCCCCCAAAGACCGGCGCGAGGCACCGTCGTCCATGCCTCGCGCGACTGCTCGCGCAGCCAATAGTTGTCACCGAGCATCATTTGGATCGAGGCGCGCGTTTCTGGGAGCACAACGACAACACGGCCACCGCTCGTGTCGTCGCGCTGCACAAAGCCCGTGATCCAGGGTGCGAGATCGCCGGGCGGTGGCAGGCGCCGGAGGATGCCCTGACGCGCGCTGCTAAAGTCGCCTTCTTGCCGGTCTTCCGCCATGTCCGAATTCTTCAATACGTTTGAGGGTGCATAGTCTAGCGTTGACGTTATGGACACACATTCGCTTGAAACGGCCATGGAAAACGGCGGCGTTGCGAGGGTTGGGGCGGGGCAAGCGATAGCACTGGCGCTCGCGATCTCACTTGCCCTCGCATTCGCCACACAGAGCGGCCCGTTGCTGCGGCCGTTATTGGACTTCGAACCGATCCGGGGCATCCCTTACGGCCGCGCCGTGATGATCACGCTTCTGGACCTTGCGGTGATGCTCATTCTGCTTCGGCTGGCTGGTGCCTCCGGTACGGCGCTTGCGCATTTGTCGGGCGTCTTTGCGCCCCTCGGCCTACCCGTGGTGTTCGCAATCCTAACCATGGGCCCGGCGATCGCGGTAAGCGCCTCTCTGGTTCCGCTCGCGACCGGCGTGACCGCATCCGACCTCGCATGGAAAACGTTTGGCGGGCCGTTCTTCGAAGAGGTAGCATTTCGGGGCCTTGCCATCGGCGTTCTGATGCGTCTGTGCGGTTGGCCGTTTCTTCCTGCGTGCTTGTGGCCGGCGGTTTTTTTTGGCGCCGCGCATGCCTGGCAGGGTAGCGATTGGCAAGAAGTCGCCGGGATTACCGGTATCACAGGGGCCGGGGGCATACTTTTCGGCTGGCTCTATGTGCGTTGGGGCTTCAACCTGTGGCCGTCGATCTTCCTGCATGCCGGACTGAACGGCGTATGGCTGATGTTCGAGCTTGGTGAAAACGCGATCGGCGGCTGGTTTGGTAATGGCTTGCGCTTGGCCGTTGTGACGTTGGCGATCGCGATGACGCTTTGGCTGACGCGCCGTGTGGCGTCACTAGATTGACCATTGTTGTCTACAACAAACCTTGGCTAATCGCGCCTATTTTGGCGCCGCGCGCGGGGTAATGCTGCCGTTCGTCCCCTTGACTTCGCCCACCCCGCCGCGCGACCACTTCCCCTGCCAAAGCCGTCTGCAAGCCCTTTTCACGTAACTGGCGTCAGCGTGGGTTTCGACCACGGGGAAGCGTGAGGAGTGGGGTTTTGGGAGTGCCGCGCGCCTGGGCCGTGCGCTTGCGTCAACCGCAACTGAAGGAGACGAGCCCATGACGTCCATGAACGACTACCGCGCCGCCCTCAAGGCCACCGACCCAGAGATCTACGAAACGCTGATCGGGGAAGAGCGCCGCCAGCGCGAAGGCGTGGAGATGATCCCGTCGGAGAACTACACCTACCCGGAGGTCTACGCGGCGCTTGGCTCTGCGTTCACGAACAAGTACGCGGAAGGCGTGCCGGGCCGACGCTATTACGGGGGCACCGAATTCGTCGACGTGATGGAGAACCTCGCCCGCGACCGGGCGAAGGCGATCTTCCGCGCGGAACACGCGAACGTGCAACCGCTCTCCGGCTCGCCGATGAACCAAGCGGTGTATCTCGGCTTTATCCCACCAGGCTCGACGATTCTTGCCATGGATCTCAGCCACGGTGGGCACCTGACCCACGGCGCGCCGGTTTCGCATATGGGCAAGATCTATAACTTCGTCCGCTACAAGACGAACCCGCAGAATGGTGAGATCGACTTCGACCATCTGCGGGATGTCGCGCGGAAGGAAAAGCCCAAGCTCGTCGTTTGCGGTTACTCGTCCTATCCGCGCGACTACGACTACAAACTTTTCAAGCAAGTGGCCGATGAAGTCGGCGCGCTGACCATGGCCGATGTCAGCCACATCGGCGGCTTGATCGCGGGCGGCGCGATGCGGAACCCGATGGATGCCGGCTTCGACTTCTTGACCACGACGACGCACAAGTCGTTGCGCGGGCCGCGCGGCGGCTTGATCGTGTGCAAGAAGGATCACGCGAAAGGCATCGACCAATCGGTGTTCCCCGGCCTGCAGGGCGGGCCGCACATGAACCAGGTCGCGGCGACCGCGGTGACACTGAAACTCGCCGCGCAACCGGCGTTCAAGGCCTACGCCGCGCAGGTCCTCAAGAACGCAAAGGCGCTTGCGACCGAACTCACGAATGCCGGCGCGTATCTGGTCACCGGTGGCACCGACAACCATTTGCTCGTGATCGACGTGGTGAAGAGCTTCGACATCAACGGTTCGATCGCGGAGAAGGCGCTCGACCACGCCGGCATCACCACAAACAAGCAGGTGATTCCCGACGACCCGAATCCGCCGCTGCGCCCGTCGGGCGTGCGCCTCGGCACGCCGGCGGCGACCACGCGCGGCATGAAGGAGGGCGAAATGAAACAAATCGCCCGCATCATGATCGAAGCGATGAAGAACCACGGCGACGAAAAGCGCCTTGAAGGCCTGCGCCAAGAGACCCGCGTGCTCTGCTCGCGCTTCCCGGTCCCGGGGCTCTGACTGCCATGGCCTGGATCATCACAAATATCCAGTGGATCATGATCGCCAGTGGCGCACTAACATCGACGATGATCTTCGCGGCGATCGCGCCAAAGGCCGCCTTGCGCGCGAATTTTGGAGAGGTGCTTGAGGGTCCGCTGGCCGAGGTCATCGTGCGCAATTGGGGTGCCCTAATCGCGTTGATCGGCGTGATGCTCATCTATGGCGCTTTCGATCCGGCAAGCCGAACCGTCATCCTCATGGTCGCGGCTGCGAGCAAAGTCGTCTTCATCGCACTCGTGTCCTCGCAGGGCGGCCGCTACCTGCGACGGCAGGCCGGCACGGCAGTTGTCATCGACCTGGTCATGGTGGGTTTGTTCGCTTGGTATCTCGTAGCGGTCCGCGCTGGCTGACGTGGGGAGGCCGATGGCGGATTCAAAGATCGAAACACCGCGACTCAAACTTGTGCCGCTTGCCGCGCGGTTCAACGACGATCTTTACAACCTTTTCCATGATCCCGACGTGGCGGACTGGCTGTTCCTTACCGGTCCGCCGACGCGCCAGGAGTTGGAAGCGCGCACCAAGTTCCACGAACAAATCTGGGCCGAGCGCGGCTACGGCATGTTTGCAGTGCTGGAGAAGCCGACTGATCGCTTTGTCGCGCGCGTCGGCGCGATGACGACGCCTGAAACGGGCCGGATCGAAATTGCCTGGTCGACCATCAAAGATGCCTGGGGCAGGGGCTACGCCGCCGAAGCCGCGAAGGCATCGATCGATTTCACTTTCGCAAATTCGAAGCTCGAATCCCTGGACTGTTACCTCCGCCCCGACAATCACGCGTCACGCCGCGTGGCGGAGAAGGTGGGTTTCACCTATCAAGACACGCGTTTCCTCTACGATCGACCGCTTAGGTACTACAAAATGCCGCGTGGCTAAGTCCCGGACTGCCGGACATACGCGGTTGAGCCCCGGTCGAAGCCGGGTTGACCCAGGCCCCCCACATCCGTAGGTTCCGCGCTCTTTCGCGGGCCATGCGCCCGTCGGTGGGGCCCATAGCTCAGCGGTAGAGCATCTGACTTTTAATCAGAGGGTCGATGGTTCGATCCCATCTGGGCTCACCAATTAGATCAATCACTTAGGTGGCTAGGCGCAAATCGGTCACTCAGGTGGAGTGTCTGCGGAGTGACCTCGCCGCGCTCGCAATCACGAGTCCGCTGACGGCCTCTGGTGCAGGATGCCTTCTCAGCCCTGAAAGCGATCGAAGTCGGTGAACGATCATCAGCTCGGCGGCTGGACGCTGGCCGGGTGGCATTGAGCCTCCAACCGCTGTGGCATTTCCGTCGAGGTGTCGTGCCATATGCGCGGCGCATATCGGCCCATCGAGGGGCCTCGAACGCGACGGAGCATCGACTCCAGGCCCGAGACTTTTTCCGAAAACCGAAGGGACCCCCGCTGGGTTTTCAATCAGACCCCCGGGCACCCAAGCGGGAATCTACAAGGGCTATACGGCCAGGGGGACACAGCGTGTCCCCGGACTTCGGCCTCCGCCACACAAAAAAACAGAAACTGATCCTCCAGCCCTGTTGGTCGTGATTCATGGTGAGTGAAGCCTAGAGTCCGAAACTTGAAAGCCCATAATTGACTGCGAGCAACAACGCTAGGACTCCGAGTACGGACAGGAAATTGATCAGCACAAAATAGGAAAATCTAGATGAAAAGGTCTTAGAGCGTTCTTCGTCTTCCGGCCGCTTGTGCAGCCACCAAGTTGAACGAAGTACGCTCGCAACGAGAAGAACGAACAGCACGAACACGTCACGCCACCCACTTGGCAGTGGGCCGACCAAGTCAACGACGGGGCGAATTAGCTCCTCGAACGGAGCAAATACGGCACTCATCACTGAATGATAGTAGTTGAGCAGTGAGAGCAGGACCGGTTGGAATCCCACTTCCAGCCCGACTTGCGCAAGCTGAACAAGGGAAAGGACTCCGGCAACGATACCGAGGCCACTCACTGTGTTCGCAAGCGAAAGACTACTAAGGATTTCCTTAGCGCTCTTCCATCCAGCAACGAGCCCACGACGCAATAGGTCGCCCACGAACAAGAAGACGGCCCAAGCAAGATTCCCGAGTATGCCGCTTGCGGCGGCAATCGCTATCCACTCCCAGGGGATTTCGTTCGTCGACTGCATTTAACTGCCACTAGGGACCTATTGTTGGTGCCGCGCAAGCAGTCGAACCGCGAGGATGACGTTCGGGTCTTCGAGCTCGGAGGCCCGAAGGGCCTGAAGCGTGGAGCCGAGGGCGGAGAGTTCTGCGGGGGAGAGGAAGCGCTCACGGCGGCGTTCCGGAAAGCGCTCGACGTGCTTGCATGGGTTGGCGCCGTCCGGGATGAGGCTCCAGCGTTCGGCAAGGTTGAAGATCTTGGAAAGGAGGGCGAGGCAACGGTTGGCGGCGTAGGGTGTTTCTCGCAGCTTGTGATGTAACGCGGCTATGTCCGCTCGGGTGATCGACTTGATCGGGAGACGACCCAGCTCGGGCCGGATGTGGTTGGCCAGGTTCCGGCGGTCGTCGGTGGCGGATGAGGCCTTCTTCTTCTTCGCGGCGTGATCGGTGAGGTATCGGTCGGCCAACTCGGTGAAGGTTCCGGCCTGGCGCTCCGAGCGGCGCATTGCGGCGGGGTCCGCGCCGTCGTCCACCTGGACACGGAGAGCGCGTGCTTTCTGCCGGGCATGATCAAGGGATAGCTCCCCGACCTTGGCGATGGTCAGCAGCCGCTTGCGGCCCGCTCGGGTGGGGTAGCGGAAAACGAAGGTCTTCGCGCCGCTGGGGAACACCCGGACGCCGAAGCCGCGCACGTCGGCGTCCCAATGGATGTCATGCGCCTTGCCATGTTTCCCGTTGAAGGCGATCGCCTCGATGGCCTTTTTTGTAAGTTGGACTCGACGCATGGAGTGGCCCCTGAGTGCCTCGGGGACATCGAGGTCCCTCGTGGATCGTGTGGCTCTTAGGTACCTCTCAGGCGCAGGAAAGCCAGTGTTTTGTTGGGTTTTGTGTAGTCTCAAGAAAACAACAGTAGGTCGTCGTAGACCTGGGTCGGAGACTTTTAATCAGAGGGTCGATGGTTCGATCCCATCTGGGCTCACCAAGTTTCAAACCGCAGCGTTGCTCAATGCATCGGCCGGCCAGCCGACGTGTCGGAACTCTTTACACGACAGTCCGCGGTGGCGCCCTCAAGATCGTGATCAAAGATTCGACTGGGCTCCAACGAAGGATATGTCTGATGATCACGTCGATGCGAAAAGCGTTGACCGCTGCGGCGTTCGCTGCGGTGGCCATTTTTGGGGCGGCGGCGAGCGCGCACGCTACGCCGATTACCTATGTGCACACAGGCTCAGGATCGGGCACGCTTGATCAGGTGAGCTTCGGCGCTCTTGCGCCGGTTGCCTTCACGATTACCGCGACTGGCGATACGGCCAACGTTCAATCCTGCGGCGTCTCGTGTCTCTTCAACGACAATCTCAGTGCGAGCATCACCATCGCGGGCGTTGGGACGTTTAATTTCACGACACCGACCAGGTTCTTCGCTGCCGCGACTGTTGTAGGGTTCTCTCGTGCCGGAGTGTTGGGTCTCGATCTGTTCAACGGACCTGCGCTTGCGGCGTGGGACATGACTTCCTCTGTCGGACCGATTTTGGGATCTGGTCTACTTCTCCAGTGGGGAAGCAGTCCGGTACTAACCGACGGCGGCACCTTGTTCTTCAATGACGGCCTTTCGGACGCGACCTTCACCGCGACGGTCGATGCTCAGGTGCCCGAGCCGATGACGCTTTGGCTCGTGTCTATGGCGCTGCTGCTCGCGTTTGGCATCGCGCGTCGCCGCATCAACGTTTAAAGCAATCAGGTCTAAGATTTCGAACGCTGCCGAGCCAACAGCTCGGCAGCGTTCTTTATTGGCTTCGGCTAGCGCCCGGACCTGAGCGCGCTCGCCTGCAAGACTGCTTCCGTTGCGCGCTGCAATGCCTCGCTGTGTGCGGCGCTTGGGGCCCAGGTTTGGAAGCTTACTTGTGCGCCGCGATTGCTGCCGGGCAGTGACGCGACGGTTGCGCTCGCCAGGTGCTTGTTGAAGGCCTCAGGCATCTGGGTGAGGACGCCGATGTTGGTGCGCAAATTTTCCTCGGTGATGCCGCCGTCGGCGACGATGTAGCGAAAGAGGATTGCGGCTGTACCGTCTTGGGTGCGCACGGCTTTGCCGAACGGCAACACGCTATTGAAGTCGTTGACGGTCTGGAGCGTGATCGCACCGGCCGAACCTTGGACGCCGACGCCGACATAAAGACCCAAGCATCCGGTCGGTTCCTTCGGACAGGCCGATAAGAGCGCCGTGTAAGTCGTGCCGCCGGAGTCAAAGCGCACCAGATCGCGCTGACCGTCCGGTGTCTTCGATGCCGTGACGTTTCCCGCACCCCATGCGGTCAGTAGCGACGAAAGCTTCTCGACCGTGAACGAATTGACCATACCCGCGGCACTTGCCACGCCCGACGAAGCGAAGAGCGCCGTCGCCGTCACCAAACCCAACATCTTTTTCATGAGAACCCTCGCTTGTGCCGGTCGCGATCGAAATGATGCTTGCGGCGTGCAAGGCAAACGCTAGAGAGCGGTCGGAGGCATGGCAACGGCCGAGCACAGGCGCGCTGCATTTTGCAATCAGCGAAGGCTTATGCCGGGGGCGCTGTTCGCCGGTTTCGAGAACAATTCGCCGAATGGGTGTGAGGAACCCATTGCGTCAACTGCAGCGAGCCGCGCCGGAAAGGTGCGCCCACGCCATAGCAGTGGAAAGAACACAACATTCATACCCGGCAGCGGCGCAAGTTGAGGCAGATTGTGCAGATGCAGGCGGCATCGGCTTCAAGAGTTGGCATTGCGACGATGGGCGCCGGGTCCGTCGAAATCGCTGTTGCCGATGGCGCGTCGATCAAAGATATCGCGCGTGTGTGGAGCGAGCTGCACCGAGGGGAGGCGTCTTCCTTTTTCTTGAGCGCGGATTGGATATTGGCATGGCTGAAGGCGAGCAACGTGGCGCCGGCCATGTTCCGCGCGACAAGCAACGGCACGACGATGGGCGCAGCATTGGTTGCGCGTTCACCGTTCACTTTGCGCCATCCGCTGCGCATCCAGTATCGCCTGCACGAGACAGGGATTGCGCGCACCGATGGACTGTTCATTGAGTTCAACGGGGTGCTGGCCGCGCCAGGGGCGGCGGGCAGCGTGTTTGCTGCAATCGTCGATACGCTGAAGGATCGCAGGTCGAAGTCATGGACGAAGCTGTTGCCGCACGAGCTGATCGTCAGTGCGGCCGCGCCGGCGTTCGCGGCAGCGGTTCTGGGGCGTATCGCTGGCGTGGAAGTATTCCGGCGCGACAGGAGCCCATTTGCGGATCTTGCCGCATTGCGCGCCGCCGGGCAGTCGTTCCTTGAAGGGCTCAGCGCGAACACGCGTCAACAGTTGCGCCGCGCGCGCCGCGACTTCGAAGCGATCGGCCTGCTTCGGATCGAACGTGCTGCGACGGTCGAGCGTGCGTTTGCGTTCCTCGGTGAGTTGAAGCCGCTGCACATTGCGCGGTGGCGTGCGCGGCGCAAACCGACGGCGTTTGATAACCCCGTGTTCGAGCCCTTCCTTACCGAACTGATTCGCTCCGGCGTGCCGGCGGGCAGGGTGGACGTCCTGCGGTTGTGGGCGGGCGAAAAGACAATCGGATATCTCGTGAATTTCCGCCACGGCAACGCTGTGCTCAACTACACAAGCGGCTTCGCCTATGCTGACTATCCGAAACTGAAACCTGGTTTGGTGGCGCATCTGTTGGCCATCGAAGACGCTTACGCAATTGGCGCCGCGCGCTACGACTTTCTGGCCGGCGCCGCGCGCTACAAGGACAGCCTGTCGACGAATGCCGAGGAACTATTGTGGCTGCGTATACCTCTGTGAAGGTTTAGTGCCGCCAAGGAAGCAAAGGTTGAGCGTATGAAATCGCCCTCGGTTTATCC
The DNA here is from genome assembly GCA_964547645.1 of uncultured Flavobacteriaceae bacterium. Taxonomy (GTDB): domain Bacteria; phylum Pseudomonadota; class Alphaproteobacteria; order Micropepsales; family Micropepsaceae; genus SZUA-430. Next base: position 14,286 of record CAZJOM010000051.1, on the reverse strand, counting down.
GGTGATCATGGCGGGCGGCAGCGGCTCGCGCCTGTGGCCGCTCTCGCGCGAGGCGGTGCCGAAGCAACTGCTGCGGTTGATGAGCGAACGCACATTGCTGCAGGAAACTGTTTTGCGCGCGCAACGGGCCGGGGCGGTCGCACCGATCGTTATCGGCAACGAACAGCACCGCTTTCTGATCGCCGAGCAATTGCGCGAGATCGAAATCACCGACGCGCGCATCGTGCTGGAGCCGGTCGGCCGCAACACGGCGGCGGCCGCCGCCATCGCTGCGCTGATGGTCGAGCGCGATGACCCGAACGGCATCGTACTCCTGTTGCCCTCCGATCATTACATCGGCGACGTCGACGTGTTCGCCAAGGCGATTGAGGCGGCCTCGCGGGCCGCCGTCGCCGGCTTCATCACTACGTTCGGCGTTACGCCCACGCGCGCCGAGACGGGCTACGGTTATATCCGCGTTGGCGCTCCGTTGGCGGATGCGGCTGGTTGCAATGCGGTCGACAAGTTCGTTGAGAAGCCGGACATCGCCACGGCGCAGCGCTTGCTGGTCGGCGGCAACCACCTTTGGAACGCCGGTATGTTTGCGTACGGACCGAAGGTGTTCCTGGACGAGTTGCGGACATTCGAGCCGAAGATCCTGGAGGCGGCGCGTGCCGCGTTGGAGGCAACGACGAAGGATTTGGATTTCCTCAGGCTTGATCGCAAGACGTATGGGGCCGCGCCCGCGATTTCGATCGACTATGCCGTGATGGAGCGCACGGGGAAGGCGGCGGTCTGCGGCTTCAAGGGCCCGTGGGGCGATCTCGGCTCTTGGACGTCGATCTTGGAATTGTCGAAGCAGGATCGTGATGGCAACGTCACGCACGGCGACGTGATGCTTGAAGACACGCGCGGGTCGCTCGTGCGCAGCGACGATCATCTGACCGCGGTCGTCGGGCTTGAGAACGTCATCGTCGTGACGTCGAGCGACGCCGTGCTGGTGGCGGCCAAGGATCGCGCGCAAGATGTGCGCGCGATCGTCGAGCGGCTGAAGGCGCAGGGCCGGACCGA
>CAZJOM010000051.1:8968-13136 GCA_964547645.1 uncultured Flavobacteriaceae bacterium | reverse complement strand
GCGCGCAAGATGTGCGCGCGATCGTCGAGCGGCTGAAGGCGCAGGGCCGGACCGAACATCGCGATAACCGCGTCAGCTATCGCCCGTGGGGCCACTTCGAAAGCGTGGCCAGCGCCGAACGCCATCAGGTGAAGCTCATCACCGTGAAGCCGGGCGCCAGCATCAGCCTGCAAATGCACCACCACCGCGCCGAACACTGGGTGGTCGTCCGCGGCACGGCTCGGGTGACGCGCGGCGAGGAAACGTTCTTGGTGCAGGAGAACGAGTCCACGTTCATCCCGCTCGGTACCCGCCACCGCTTGGAGAACCCGGGCCTCATCCCGCTGCAAATTGTCGAGGTGCAGTCGGGGAGCTATCTCGGCGAGGATGACATCGTCCGCTTCGAGGACCGTTACGGCCGCGGCGGCGCATAAAAAAGGGCCGCTCGGCGGCGGCCCTTTGTGTGCGAATTGCTGCGGTTGTTCAGATTGAAGGACTGCGGCGAACCCAGCCGAATGTCAGCAACGACAGCAACGCGACGGCGATCATGGCCAGAGTCGACGGTTCCGGAACGGCAGCACGGTGCGACCTTACGAGGAGCTGCTCTGATAAGGTCTGTTCCTCAGGAGACGAGGCCCAGGAGTTGGCGTTGCCGTCGCCAAAGTCGCAGTGCAGGAAGCTAGGCGAGAAGTAGGGCGTGGCGCACGCGCCATCGACATTTGGCGGTCCTGCCTGAAAGACGGCGCCTGAGATCGGGTCCGAACCACCTGCGGGTACGTTTGCACCGGCGAACAGGAAGTCCTGTGCCGAGGGGTGCAACAGAAATTCTTCGAGCGTCGGGAAGCGCCAGCCCTGAGTGCTTTGGTAGGTGAGATCTATTGGTACACCGAATCCGCAAGCGGAGATGCCCGGACACGGATACGCCCAAGCCCAGTCGAGGTCGCCCTGGACGATGTATGCGTTTGTTGGCACGGGCGAATTAATCGGCCCAGCCATTGCAGCGGTCAGCGAAAACGCGGCGGTTGCTAAAGTTGCGGCAAACTTCAGAAGTTTCATTCTCTTTTCTCCCAGACAAAAGTTCTAAGCGGCGCCACGCTGGCGCATGAGTCCCATGCCAAATAGCGACAGCAGCGCGACGCCGATCAGCGCGAGCGTCGAGGGTTCGGGCACGCTTTGAATGATGATGATTTCGTCGTTCGGGCGCAGGACGAGTTGCTCCAAGAAGCCCAAGCTGTTGGGTAGCGCCCATGGCAGGCCGCGTCCGCCGTTCAGTCCATCGTTGAAGTCGCAGTTTGTGTATGAGATCGAGAAATACGTCGCCGCACACGCGCCCGCCGGCGCAACGCTCCCGGCGAGTTGATCGCGGAAACGGAACCTTGAACCCGAGAGCGGATCGACCGGTCCGAACTTCGTTCCCGGCGCAACGACGCCCAACGGCACGTTGCCGCCGGCAAACAGGAAGTCCTGCGCGACCGGCGCCAGAAGCAGTTCCGCCGCCGTCGGAAACCGCCATCCCAGCGTGCTCTGATAGGTGAGATCGACCGCTTGCAAACCGTTCCCGCAGGTTTCGCCGGTGCCTCTGCCGCCAAGCGCGGGGCAGGGCGATGCCCAGGCCCAATCAAAGCCGTTCAGTGTGATGTAGGCATTCGACGGCACCGGCTGATTGATCGGCCCGGCGACAGCCGGTGCAACCGAGAGCCCGAACGCCATCGCGGCGGCCGCCAAAATTCCAAAGCGTTTCATAAACGATAGTCCCCCGTTCGACGCACTGGGAGATTTGCTCGATTCGCACGGATGGCGTGTGTAAAGAGTTCCGACACCCGGCGAAAAACCGTCGCTGCGGAGCAACAGTCGCTCTTGCATCCGTTGCGGTCCGAAAAGCAAAGGGCCGCCCAGCTGGACGGCCCCTCAGATTCGAACCGGCGGATTGTCTTAAGCCTGGGACGCGCGGCGCCACAGACCGAGGCCAAACAGCGAAAGCAAGCTGGCCGCGATCAGCATCAGCGTTGATGGTTCGGGCACCGGCCGCGAATTCGCCTGCAGGATGACCTTCGTGAAGTCGGTTGAACCGTTCAGGAACGTATGGTCCCCGCTGCGCCAGCCGCCGACATTGAAGGTATGCCAGCACAGCCGGTCGCGCTCAGTTGCGCCGTTGGTGTCGCACTCAAACTTCGCGACAGTGTCACCGAGCCCTGCAAAGCCCCAAGACCAGTTCGGCGCATAGTACCACTCAGAACCATTTGCGGTATGCGTAATGCCGTTGTCGGCGGCACCCGTATTAAATAAGACGTCGGTTCGCGATGCCCAGGCAAGAACATCATACGTTTCGTTGCCGGTCGTCATGCCCGCGAGCATCAATAGGTCGCCCGTACAATTCGCCAACGTAGCTGAGATATCGCTGCCCAGCGGCGTCGCATATGTCGCCGAGTAGCAAACACTCCATCCGCCACCCGTGACCGTCGCGACTGATACGTCGTTTTGGGGACCGAACGGTGTGTAGGTCGGTGCCGCGTTGGCCGCTACCGCGCCCAGTGAGAGCGACAGAACCGCCGCCGCCAATTTCGTCGATATGTGCTTCATCTGAAATCCTCTCAGCAGATTCGTTCCATGCACAGTGTGCCTGCGATTCGAGAATCCTGTGTGTAAAGAGTTCCGACACTTCAGCGCCGATGCACGCCGGCAACGAAAAGGGGCCGCCCGCGTGGGCGACCCCGTAGTGCTTCAACGGTTGGGTTGGTTACGCCTGCTTTTGCCGGCGCAGCCAGCCGAAACCCAGTAGGGACAGGGCGGCGGCTGCAATCAGCAACAACGAACTTGGCTCCGGCGCTTCGACGACGTCGACGTTACCGATCGCGGGGCCGAACGCAGATCCGACTTCGAGGCTGGAGAAGTTCAGTGTGGTGCTGGTGCCCAGCGCCGAGAACAGGAACGAGCGTGCCACCCAGCCCATGTTGGGGTGCGAGTTGCCAGTTGTCACGAACGAGTAGTCTTGAAACGCCGATGCGGCGCTGACGCGCAGATCTTTCGTCGGATCGCCGCTGTCGGGATTTCCCGAAAGGTAAAAGGTCACCAAGTATTGCTGGCCGATGACGGTCGAGAATGTTTGCGAGACGCCGCCGGGCGCGTTGCCGTCGAGATCGACGCTGTTGCCGCCGAGAGGCGGGGCTTGCCAATAGGTGAGGATCAAATCGACGGAATGCCCTTGCACCGTCCAATCGGTGATGTTGGTGGAACCGCCGAAGTATGTCGTGAACAGACCGCCGCAACCGACGCAATTCGTGAAGTTGCCGTTCGAGATCAAGTTCGCTTGCGCGACGCCCGGTAGAAGGAACGCCAGGCCAATCAGGAAGAGCCGAAGGTTTTTCATGTCACATCTCCACGAAACGCGGTCACTGTCGGAGTCGTCAAGGGCGATGGTTGCAGAGTAGCGCGCGCGTGTCGTGTAAAGAGTTCCGACACTTCGATCGGTCTCGAAGGTGTGCGGCGCGTCTCAGATCAAAGAAATGGGGCCACCTGGGTGAGGCAGCCCCTGAAAACGAACAATCGCAGGCCGCCTAAGCGTTGGCGCGGCGGCGCATCAATCCAAGACCAAACAGCGACATCAGGGCGAAACCGATCAGCGCCAACGTGCTTGGTTCCGGCACCGACTGTTCGTTTATGTCGCCGCTGACTTCCAGTACGGACGGGTGGCCGTTCGCCTCGACATACCAAAGATTATAGGTGCCGGCGCCCGGAAGGCTGAAGTTGTCGGTGATCGCGCTCGTCGGCACCGAAGAGTCCAGATAAGCGAATGAGTTTGATGAATCGAAGATGCTCGCGCCATCGTCGTGTGTGATTGTGCCGTTGTTGATCGGCCCCGTCGTCGTGAAGACTATGCGGAACAGCGACGTCAGATCGAAGCCCGATGTGCTGAGCAGGAAATGACCGAGCGTCGTCGCGTTTGTGCATGCGGCGCCCACGCAACCGCTCACGCTGCCGCCTCCGGTGCCGACGAACGTGTCGAGAAAGTTGTCGGGCCCCGTGTTCGCGATCCACGACAGATTGCCGTTGTACGTGAAGGTTGCCAACGGGGTGCCCGCGGCCATCGGGTTCGTCGGCAGCGCCTGTTCCAATGCGTCGCCGATCGCGCCACCCGGATTGTTCGCTTGCCAGAATGTGACGGTCATAACGCCGGCGTTCGCTTGCGGTG
>CAZJOM010000051.1:0-8868 GCA_964547645.1 uncultured Flavobacteriaceae bacterium | reverse complement strand
GGATTGTTCGCTTGCCAGAATGTGACGGTCATAACGCCGGCGTTCGCTTGCGGTGCGAGCGCTGCACCGGCGAGCATCGCTAAAGCGAGCAACGTCCGTTTCATACTCATTTGATTTACCCCTGTGGTTCAGCGGGCGCGTGAATCGCCCTGCAGCAAGTCTTTGCCAAAGGCGGCAAACCAAGGTGTAAAGAGTTCCGACATACGGACTTATCAACAGCGGGGATATGGGGGCGACCACAACGCCAGCGCGGCGGTGTTGTCCGGCACAACTATCGGATGCGGGAAGACGCTAGCCGTTGCGCAAATCGCGCCAGTCGCGACGCGCGGGTTTTGCGGTAGGCAGTGACGGGCGGTTGCGAATCGCGAAGAATCCGCGTTGTCCACCAGCAAGACCGTCCGCGTCGTTGCGCACGAACCAAACCAAGAGAAATATGACCGCAACGACGGCGATCAGGAACAGGAAGCTGGACATCGGTGACACCGTTCGCGGTGGTGCAGTTGATGTGCGGACATAGCACAAGAAGCCGGGCAGAAGAAAAGTATGTGCCCCTGCGATCGAGTGAGTGCAGCGTAACGTGAGGGCCGCCTAACACATGCGTGGGTTACTACTGTTCGGCGCGTTCCTCGCCATCATCGCAATCGCGGTGCTTTATCCCTATGCGGGCTTGCTGGCGTGGGCCTGGTTCTCGTTCATGCACCCGCACCGCGAGACCTTCGGATTCGCCTACGACTTTCAGTTCGACCTTTCGCTCGCATTGCTGACCATGATTGCTTGGCTGCTCTCGCGCGAGCGCAAGGTGCTGCCGGTCGGCGCGACGCCGATGCTTTTTCTCGCCTTCGGCCTATGGATGTGCGTGACCACCTACTTCGCGGTCGATCCGGATTTTTCGTACAACATGTGGGAGCGCACCGAGAAGACGTTGATCTTCGTCTTCTTCATGATGATGATGACAAACACGATGACCCGCGCGCATGCATTGGTGTGGGTCATGGTGATCGCGCTCGGTTACTATGCGGTCAAGGGTGCCGGCTTCGTGCTACTCGCGGGTTCAGGTCTCGTGTTCGGTCCCGAGGACTCGATGATCCGCGATAACAACGCTCTCAGCGTTGCGTTGGTTACGATATTGCCTCTGCTCCTCTATCTGTACCGCAACAGCGACCAATTGGTCTTGCGCCTGGGTAGTGCCGCTGTGGCGCTCGCGATTGTGGTGACGGTCGTCGGTACGTTCTCTCGCGGCGGTTTCCTCGCGTTGCTCGCGATGGGTGCGCTGTTGGTGCTGCGCTCTCGATCGAAGTTCGCGATGCTGGCGGCCGCCGCTTTGGTTGCGGTCGTTTTGGTTCAAGTTGTGCCCGACACTTGGCGCGAGCGTATGGACACGATCTTCTCCGGCGAGGTCGACGCCTCGGTTCAGGGACGCTTCGAGGCCTGGAAAGTCGCCTGGAATATGGCGTCAGAGCGTCCGATCAACGGCGGCGGTTTCCGGTTTGGCGAGAAGCAAAGCACATGGGACCACTACACCGGGCTGTCGGAGCGCACCGAATTTCACGCCGCACACAACATCTACTTCCAAGTGCTGGGCGAGCACGGCTTCGTCGGTCTCGCGATCTACCTGCTGATCATCCTATCGGCGTTGAAGAACACGCAAACGGTCTCTCGCCTGGCCAGGGAGCGAACCGACGCGCGACCTGTTGACGAACTTGCCAACGCGCTTCAGCTCTCGATCCTGTGTCTCATGATCGCCGGCAATTCGTTGTCGCTCGCCTACTATGACCTGCACCTGACCCTGTTCGGGTTGACCTTCGCGTTGCGACGGATGATGGAAGGCGTCAAAGTTACGGAGGCGCCGGCACCTGCAACGGTAGAGCCGTTCCGTCGTCGTGGTGGCGTGGGGCAGCCGGCGGAATAGTCACTCCGGTGAGCCGATGGCGCCGGTGACTTTCCCGCCGATGATAGGCAACTCGATCTCGAGTTTGATCGGGCCCTTCGCCACTTTGCCCAGGTTGCGGTAGATGACCAGCTCTCGCTCGTGCGCCGGATAGTTCGAGTGCGTGGGCACGCGCGCGACCTCGACGAATTGGGGCGAGTGCAACACATTCTCGAACCGTTGCATTGCCGCGAGATCGGTCCAGAAGCCGGGCTGAGCCACCACGTAGTGGACGCCATTGCGATTGAGCGCGGTTGCGATTTCAGCTTCGCTCAACGCTTTCTGCTCGACACCAAGGGTCCTCCGGACGGCGATCCGCAGCAACAGCTTGTCGGCGCGAAGAACGCTCAGATCCCGACGATCTTCGCGCGCGCGCATGCTGAACGTGAACGCGCCGTCACGATAACCGGAGAACATCACGACGCTGTCGCGTGGCGCGAGTTGAGCGATACGATCGACGACGGCGGCGTAGCCATCAACAAAGTGGACCGGCCGCAGCACGATCGTCTGCGCCAGAGTCGCTAACGCGACAGCCATAAGGGCGCCCGCGGCGTACCCGGAGGGTAGGGCGGCGCGTAAGGACAATGCCGCGGCGAAAATGATCGGCGGCAAAATGAAAACACTATGGCGGGCCTCTTTGAGGTCGATCGCGGAGAAGAAAATGTATCCGATGCCGAACCACGCCAACCACAAGAGGCCCTCCGCAGTCGTCGGGAGCGTTCGCCGCATCGCGATCCAGTAGGCGCCACCGAGCAGCGCGGCCGCGCATGCAGCCCAGCCGATTTGTCCCGGAATCTGCTTGGCGTACCAGAGCCATCCTTGCAGCGTGGCGCGGGATACTTCGGCGTCCGCAATGCCAGACACGGATTGAACGTTGGCTTGCCCGAACTTTAGCGTCAGAATCGCGAGCGGGACCAAACCGACGATTGAAAGGGCCGCAATTATGTAGCTGTGCTTGTCGCGAAACAGATCCATGCCACGATTGCGAAACAGTGCTATCGCGATAGCAGGCGCGAGGAAAGCGGCGCTGAGTTTCGTGTAGATGGCAAGCACCAGAAGTGCAATGCAGAGGTAAAGCGTCCACGGTGTGTGCCGCCGCAGATGGTGTACCAGTGCGACTAGGCTCCAAACCAGGAAGGCAAACGCCGGTATCTCCAGCATCACCTGCCGGCCCCAGAATGCAATCTCCGGTGCTGCGATCAGGGTCAATGCCGCGGCAAACGCGAGAGAGGGTTCCAACCAGTAGCGAAACAGATAATAGGTGCCGATCGCAAACGCGATGTAGTGCAGTTCGACGACGACCAACGCCGTCTCCTGCGAAACGCCGAAGATCGCGTAGAACGGCGCGCTGACGAAATAGAACAGCGGCGGATAGAACAGGATCGTGAGTGCCGGGTATTGAAGATAATAGCTTTCAGCAAACCCCCGCGGATCGTCGACGGGCATTGCCGCGAAGAAGTCCTTCACGAAGACGCCGTTCAGCGCATGGCGCGGTGCATCGCTCCAGTCGAAAGCGCCACCTGTCGGTGCGCCCAGAAATAGGACCCCGACAAAAGCGATCAGAGCTGCGCACGAAATCCAGTCGTTGCGCTCCATCGGTGCCAAGGTCAGCGCTTTGAACATCAAGCCGTCCGGGCGACGAGCGCGCAACCGGCCACGATCAGCAAAGTTCCAGCGACACGCGAGAGTGTGACGTGTTCGCCCAGAACGAATACGCCGAGCAGCATTGTTGCGATGAATCCCAGCCCCACAAACGGGTAGGCGAGTGAGAGATCCTGTTTGGCCAGCACGAACAGCCACACCACGGCGCCTAGGCCGTAGAGCGCCAGCCCTGCGATGATCCTTGGTGAGGTCGCGATTGTGGCGATGACCTGGGCGGTCGTGCCCTGCGCAATCGATGCCGCGACCGGCGGCGCGCTCATGCCGAGCTTTAAGATCAGTTGCGCCAGCGCGGACATGGCGACTGCGGTCAGGATCAATGACAGGTCCAAGAACTTCATGGTAGTCCGCCTAAAGTTGAACGAAACGTGCGGCTAGAACCGCCACGATACAAACGGCGCCGAGCGCCAGGCTGACACGATCGGTCAGCGCGAAAACGACGGGGTCGTCATGAATCTTGCCGCGCCGCGCGCCGATCCAGATTCGGTTGATCCAGTAAAGCAGTACCAAGCACAAGCTCCACAGGAACTGCGGCGCGCTATAGTGTAACGCAACCTCCGGGCTGTTGATATAAAGCGCCATCACCAACACCGCGCCGACACCTGAAACGGCACCCAGGATGAACATGCTCTCTGCGTCGTCGGCCGCATAGCCGCGTCCGCTGACGCGCTCCGACGGCGTTGCGGTCGGAATTCGCAACTCGGTGTAGCGCTTTACATAAGCGAGGCTCAGAAACAGAAACATCGACAGGGCCAAAAGCCAAAACGACGGCACCACCGCGATCGCGGCCGCGCCTGCCAAAACGCGCGTGGTGTAGAGCCCCGCGAGCGTCATGACGTCGAGTGTCGAAACACGCTTCAGCCACCAAGAGTACGCGCATGTCGTTGCGTAGTAGAGCAGCAGCACGAACAGAAACGGCCAGGGCAAGAGTATGACCGAGGCGGTTACGGCGATTGCCAGCAGCAAGGGGATGAGCATGATTCCCGTGGCCAGTGACAGGGCGCCCGATGCCAACGGCCGATTGCGTTTTCGGGCGTGGCGGCGGTCGGCCTCAAGATCCAGAAGATCGTTCAAGAGGTAGGCCGATGACGCACACAGGCAAAACGCAACGAACGCGATAAAGGCAGCAGCAACCGCGGCCGGGTCGGCATAAAGATGTGCGGTCAGGAGCGGCACGAACAAGAGTGCGTTCTTTGCCCATTGATGCGGGCGGAGCGCGCGCCACACCGCCACTGCGCTGCTTGTGGTTTGCGCGAAGATGCGCTCGACCTTACCCGACTTCGTCGCGTCGTTGACCGCGCTCTGCGGAGCACGAACGAAGATGCCGGCCGCTGCAGCATCCCACAACGGGCGATCGGCATTGCTGTCGCCGGCGTAGACGAACGCGCCTGCTTGGGTGTCACGGATGCGCTGGAGCTTGACGGTGCCTTTTGCGTTCTCGCGCGCGGATGTCGCGATGACGCCGTCGAAAATTCCCAGATGATTGGCCACGCGCTGCGCCAACGAACGGTGACAGGCGGTCGCCAGGTAAACCGGCCGCCCAAGCCGGCGCTGCTCCGTCAGATAGTCGACGAGATCGCGATCGTAGGGCAGCGTCTCCACGGCGATACGCCCATGGCGCGCGGCCAACGTCTTTGCTGCGGGAATGCCGCGCAGCAGCCACATCGGAACGCGCGCCGCTTTCAATGGGTCCGCCTTGGCGCTCGCAATCATGCTCTCAATAAACAGATCGCTGCGTACCAGTGTCCCGTCCAGGTCGGCGTAGATCGGCGTGTGCGTCACGAAGATTCCAATTCCCAAGCGGGCAGTTCGGCGCAAGAGAGACAAGGCGGCTAGAGTTTTGCAATATCTGCCCGCGCGCAAAGCGGTCATGATTCGCGCGGCAATCGGAGCCTACATGGGCGGAAATTCGCACGCGGTCTGGCGTTACCTCAACGTGATGTGTGTCACAGCGTTGATTTGCCTGAGTGTTCTCACCGCTGCAAACGCGGCGGAGCCTGTGGAGCCGCTTTCCGTGCGCGTCGAACTCGCCGACGGCGTGCATGAGTTTGTCAGCGTTCGCGGGAAAGTTCTTGGGGATTATACCGGCCCCGGATTTATCCAACAGAATGTCGAGGCGCGGGATCCGAAGATTCCGTTCACGGTCTACTTTCGCCCAGATCGAAACAGCGACCGTGTCGAGGTTGTCTTCGAGTGGGGCGATGTCCTGAAGGGGCCGGCCCGGCACTTGGATGCTTATACGGCGACCATATCCCAAGGCGGCAAAGAGATCGCACGTATTGACGTGCCGGAACACTTCTGGCTCTCGCGCTGGCGCTGGCAGTCGGCGCCGCGGCCGGTGGTGAAGACGGCAGCCGAGCTCATCGCCGCGAAACTCGTTCCTCCGTACAGCGCAATCGCGACGGTAAAGCGTCCGGCGGCCGCGCCGCCCTATGACGTGATGGGGCTCTCGGACATAACGCCTTATATGCCAATGACCGGTGAACGGCAGGACATCGGATTGATGCCGGAGCGCTCCGCCGCGTTCCTCGCCACAGGCGACGAAGATCTGCGGCACTCGGTCTTCGCGTGGGCGGAAGCGTCCGGCTCCGTGCCATGGCATATGCGTGACGCGAAAACGCATGCGCCGTTGAGCTATGACCTGCACCCGGACGCGTCGAATTACTATGATCAAAGAGCCGCGGGCACGACGCCGACGCTGTACATGCTTCCGACAAAAAAAATCACGATCGACGCCGCGCATCAGCCCGAGTTGGGGTACCTGCCGTTTCTGCTGACTGGCGACCCTTACTATTTGGAAGAACTTCAGTTCGCAACGATGCATGCACTAGGCAATTATCCGCATCACGGCGGGATCATTCGTCACGATCAAACGCGAGAGTTTGCCTGGACGCTACGCTCGCTGTTCTTTGTGGTGCGGGCGACGCCGGGGGACGCGCCTCCGTGGCTGCTATCCAAGAGCTATTGGCAAGACAAGCTAAGCAGGAATCAACGTTGGGTGATGTCCAACTACGTCAACAAGCCCGGTCTCAAGACAGCGACATTCTCATCCGGTGTCGACCCGTTGCGCATGCCGTTCTGGCAGGAAGACTATTTGGCCGCAGTGCTCGAACTTGGCGTCTGGATGGGTTACGCGGACTGGGCGCCCGTAGCCGCCTGGAAAATCAAGAGCACGATCGCACGCACAGATGGCAAGTCAGGATGGCCTCGGGCGCACCCGACGTTTTACTACGCAGAACAGCAGGCGGGCGGTGTGACGGCGCAAACGTGGTCCGAGCTTGCCGTCGTGAACAAGCTGGATCCTTCGGCGAACGACAGTCTCGAGCCCAAGGTTGACGGCCACTACGTCGCGTTCGCGCGAGCGGCGTTGGCGTTGGCGCTGGCGAACGGCAACACGGACGCGCGTGAGCCCTATCAATGGCTCGACGGTGAGATACGGCAGAAGTACATCCCTTGGCGCTGGGCGATTGCGCCGCCGAAGCTCTAACGCACCGGCCGCATCGTGAGCCAATAGGCGAGCCGTTCGGCGTCGAACTGGCCTTGCGCGTCTACGATCTCGGCCTCCGGGATGTCGAGCCGGCCGAATAGCCACCCGCGCGGGCGGCCGGCGGTGAGCCGGTTCAGATGCGGTTCGCTGGTGAACTGCTGCGTGAAGCCCGCTTTCGCTGCCGCCTCGATCACCGCGGCCGAGTATCGGCCGTGTGGATAGGCGAGGGCGCGGGCCGGCTTGCCGGTCCAAGTTTCGAGATCGCGGCTGCAGCGCGCAAGTTCGCCCGGAAGGTCGGCAACGTCCGTCAGCGGCGTGTGCGACGCGCCGTGCGCCGCAATCGCCACGCCGTTTTCGATCAGTGTACGGATCGTCGTCGGCGTCATCATCAGCGGCCGTACCCGCTCTCCCTGTGCAGCGACGGCGGCCTCCAGCCAACCGTTGCGGGCGGACGGCGGCAAGGCCTTCAGCCACGCCAGCAGTGTTTCGACCGATGCGTGCTCGCTCGGTGTGCCCGCGTCGTTCAACGCGTGCCAGACGCAGGCGGCGACATCCGTCCACAAGGTCAAGTCCGATGTCATTGCATCCGTCGCCACAAAGACGACCGCCTTCATTCCGCGTTGCGTCAATGCGGGTACCGCGTAACGCGCGTTGTCTTCCCAGCCGTCGTCGAAGGTGATCAGCAATGCGCGTCGCGGCAATGCCCGCTCACCTGTGGCCGCGGCGTTGACATCGTCCAGGCCGACCACGTCATAGTGATCGCCAAAGAACCTGAGGCAACCTTCGAAGTTGTCGAGGCGTATGGTGTAGGCGCGGTCGGCTGCGTCGAAGCGCGGGTCCGACGCCGGCATCACCCGATGGAACATCGCGACCGTCAGCGTGTCGGCTAACGCTGCGCGCCGGTAGAGGTTGAGCGCACCGCTGGCGAAGACCGCGCGTTTCACATGGCGTTTCAATGTCATCTTGCGCGGGCCAACCAGCGACCGAATGCGCCCATCACATCGGCTTCGGGCGATGATGGGCGCCCGGCCAGAACCCATAGCAGAAGCAGCGCGACCGTGAAGGCCGAAGCCCCCACCAAAACTTTCAACACCAGCACCGCGCCATCCACGTGGATCATCGGCACCAACGCGGTCATCAGCAACGTTGCCAGTACCGGCCGCCAGCTCGCCCGAAGCATGTCGGTCCCTGTCGCGTGTCCGGCGCGGTGTACGCGCAGCAAACAATAGGAGAGGGCGAGCGCCCCGATCAGGCAGCGCGCCTGTGCGATGAGGATGAGATCCTCCCATTGGCGTACCACGACGAGAACTGCGACCAGTGCCGCCGCGTGTACGGCGTGAAAGAGTCCGACGAACCGCTCGCGACCGGCGGTGATGAAGAATGGCAAGGTGGCCAATACCAGGCTCTCAAAGATGCTGCACAGAGCGATCCAGCGAAAGATCGGCACGCCCGCCAGCCATTGATCGCCCAGGAGCAGCGGCACCAATTCGCCGGCCACCAACGCCAACCCCGCGCCCACGGCGAGGCATGTGATCATGTGGAATCCGAACAGGTGGACGAACGCCTGCCGCGTTTCGCCGGCGCTGTCCTTGATCGTCGAGATCGTGGGGTAGACCGCGCGGCCGACGGCGCCCACGATTTCGCGATTGGCGATCGTGGCGACATCGGAGGCGACGAAATAGGCGCCCATATTGCTCGACCCTGCAAAGCCGCCGACGACAAACTCGTCGGCGCGGTAGGTCAGATACTGTCCCACATTCATCGTGACGAGCCAGCGCGCGGACTTCCAAAGTTC
>CAZJOM010000050.1:3533-29824 GCA_964547645.1 uncultured Flavobacteriaceae bacterium | reverse complement strand
CCCCGACGGCGGCGGGTGCCACGCCTCTTACCTCCGCCACGAAGCGCGAGAGTGCGGCGTTGTCTGTCGGATCGCCTTTCGGATAGACCCGAACGCGAACCGCGCCGGACGGCGCGACGAAGTCTCGAGCGATGTCCGGCGGCAAAGAATCGATGGTGACTGGCTCCGCCTGCAAGAGCTTTCGCACGTTGCCCAGCATCACCGGCAGAGACGAGGTCAAGATCGCGGCGACCTCCGCCCGCTTCGTTGTATCGGTACCAGCGAGCCGCTCCAACGAGCGCGCAAGAGACGTTGCAACGGCGGAACGGGTCATCGCTGCAACCTTGCGCAAAGCGGCCGCGGTCGTGCGCAACGTGTCAACGACCTCTGCGTCGCTGGGTTCCGGCATCACGCCGATCGGATTGAGCGAAAGATCGAGCAGCAATGAAGCGTCAGCGATGAGCGCGAGTTTCGACTCTTGGTCTTGCGGGATGAGATCATCGATGCTGATCGCCTTTGTGACGGAGGGGAGCGCGCGCAACCGTGTTGCCGTCGCTGCAGCAGCCACTCGCGTCGGTGCCAACACATCCATCGCGTTCGGCGAACGATCGGGATCATGCGCGAGATCGAGCAATGTCGAGATCGACTCGGCCTGCCGCGAGCGGAGGTTCAGCAAGTTGAAATCGAACGACAACGCCGGCAGCAACGCGATGGCGACAGCACCTGCGCCAGCGGCGAACAACGCAAAGAGCGGCGCGCGGCCGAGCAAGACCCGATCAAGCGGCGCGAGTGCGGCAATGCCCGTATCCTCGCTCTCGCTACCGGGCTGAAACAGTTTGAGCAAGGCTGGGAGCAAGGTCAGGCTTAAAATGAAGGTGATCAGCATGCCCGTTCCGGCGATCAACCCGAGTTCTGCCACCCCGCGATAGCTCGTCGGCAGGAAGCCCAAGAACCCCGCGGTGATCGCAAGCGCAGCCAATGTCAACGACGGCCCGATCCCGTGTGCTGCTGCGACGATGGACTCATTCAGGGTTTGCGCCCGCCGCTCTGCCCGGTAGCGCACGCCGAACTGGATGCCGAAGTCGACGCCCAGCCCCACAAACAGCGCCACGAACGCGACCGACATGATGTTGAACGCGCCGACCATGGCGAGGCCTAGCGCGGTTGTGATGACGAGTCCTGCAAGGATCGTCACCAACACCGCCGCGATCAATCGGAAAGAGCGAAGCGCCAGCCAGAGCATCAGCACGATCACACCGATCGTCGCCGCCGCAATCGGCACCGCGCGCTCGGTCAGCGTTGCAAACTCCTCGTCGAAGATCGGAACGGTTCCCGTGAGACGCACCGTCACACCGCGCTCCGGCGTTAGGCCCAGTGTCTGCACCGCGTCGCGGATGAAAGCGGTCGGCTTCTCGCCCGGCTTCAGGCTGCTGAAGTTGAGCGCAACAAGCGCCTCGATCACGCGTCGCGTTTCGCGCAGGTCCGGTTCGCCCTCCAGCATCATCTTCCGCCAGGAATGATGCACCGGCTTGCCATCGAAGTACGCTTTCAGCGTTTGATCGAACGCGCCGAGCGGCCTCTCTAGGCGCTGCAGGGTGATCTGTCCTCGCTCCACCCCGACTAACGCCGTCGATAGCGAGTTCATCACGCCGCGCAAGCTCGGATCGGCTGCGAGCGCACCTAGGAATGGCTGCGCCGCGATGATCTGGTCGACCGCGGATTGGGTCTGGGCCAACGGCAGGTAGAGCAAGCCATTGCGTTCGAAGAACGGTCCGCCGCCGGGTTGCCGCAGCGATTGGAACAAGGCCGGCTGCTTTCCGAGTTCCACAATCAGCGCCGTCGCGGCCTGTTGTGCCAACTCCGGCGTCGTGCCATCGATCACGATGAGGATCATGTTCTGTGGCTGTGGGAAGATGGCGGCAAAAGCCGCCTCCTGCTTGCGCCAAGGCAACTCCGGCGACACGAGCTTGGTCGTGTCCGTGTTCATTTTGAATTGGGTTGCCGCGAACACGCTGGCGACGCCCGCCGCCAGCAGGGCGACGGCGACGACAAGGGGCGCAAACCGCACGCAAAAGCGGACGCACGAGGCGATCGCCGCAGCCAGCATCCGGTCGTCCCCTCAGTGGCGCCAAATCGGTGCGTCAGTATCGCCCGACGCGGCGCTTCAAAGTCAACTGTCGCGGCGCTATAGAACGGCGGACACTTTGTGGACCTTGACCATGACCGACACGCCACCCGACCGCCTGAGCGCCACGCCGGAGAGCCCATACTATAACGAAACGCTGCTGCAGCGGGGTGTCGGCATCCGTTTCAATGGCGTGGAGAAGACGAACGTCGAGGAATATTGCGTCAGCGAAGGTTGGGTCCGTCTTGCGGCCGGCAATGCCCGCGATCGCAAGGGCAACCCGATGACGATTAAGCTGAAGGGGAAGGTTGAGCCCTATTTCAAAGAACCTGCGGCCTAGCGTTTTACATCGAGACCGTCGTCCGCTAGCGCGGCCCGAACGGCATCCAGCCCAAGGGTCAGGAAGTCCCCGGGGATCGAGTGCTTCAGACAAGCGGCGGCATGCCCGAAGGCAAGCGCCTGAGAGTCGCCCATGCCGCTTAGTATCCCATGGATCACGCCCGCCGCGAACGCGTCGCCGGTGCCCACACGATCGACGATCCCGGTTAATTCCAGATCGGCCACGAAGTGCGCACCGTTGCGTGTGAGCATGACCGCACCATAGTCCTGCGCGTCGACCGATTGTGGCGTGCGTACCGTGCAAGCGATACGCTTCAGTCGTGGGAACGCCTCGAATGCCGCCGCCGCTGCGCGGACGCGCCGATCCTCACCCGCAAACGTCCGGCCGAGTACGAGCCCGATGTCGCGCTCGTCGCCGAACACGATGTCCGCGTTCTCGAACAGCTGCCGCAAGATCGCGGGCGCTTGGTCCTTCCAGGGCTCCCAGAGCTTCGAGCGATAGTTTCCGTCGAACGACACCGGTACGCCCTGCGCTCGCGCTGTCTTTGCGGCGGCGATCGCGGCATCGGCGCAGGCTCGACCGAGCGCGGGCGTTACGCCGGAGACGTGAAACCATTTGGCTTCGCCGATCGCGGTCTCTACGCGGCACAACTGCGGCGCGCGAGCAAAGGCGGAGTCGGCGCGATCGTAGAGGACCGCCGAGGGGCGTCTGACCGCGCCCGGCGTCAAAAAGAACAGGCCCATGCGGCCGGCGCCAAACACCACGCTGCGTGTGTCGACGCCGTGTTTACGCAATTCGCCAAGTGCTGCATGGCCGAGCGCGTTGTCCGGCAGGACCGTCGCCATCCGGGCTTGATGTCCGAATGAAGCGAGCGCGACCGCGACATTCGCCTCGGCGCCGGCGACCGTGGCCGCCATTGCCGGCGACTGCAGCAGTAGTTCGTGCCCCGGCGGCGTGAGACGGAGCAGGACCTCGCCGAAGCAAACGACAGCTTTGCTCATGCCGAGGCGCGGTGCGAGCCCGCCTTATACCGATGAGTGCCGCGATGGTGCAGACGATCGTTCGCCAAAATCGTGCCGGGTTCATAGGTCGGCCCGCTCTTCAGGCGATCGTAGATCGGTCCGAAGTCTTTGTAGGTTTCCTGAAACAACTCGTCGAACGACCGGATGACAAAATAGGATTCCTGAAAGTCGTCAATCCGGTACTTCGTCCGCATCACGCGTTCAAGGTCGAAGTGGATCCGGTTCGGCGACGCATCCTCCACTGAGTAGATAGATTCCGCACTCGACGACGCAATCCCCGATCCGTAGAGCCGGAAGCCCTCTGGCTTTTCGATCAAGCCGAACTCGACGGTGTACCAATAGAGTCGTGCCAGGTTCGCCAATGCACCCAGACCCTGCGCCCGCAGGCCCCCCTTGCCGTAGGCTTCCATGTAGTCGGCAAACACCGGTAGCGCGAGCATCGGCACATGACCAAATACGTCGTGGAAGACATCAGGCTCCTCAATGTAGTCGAGTTGCTCGGGCTTGCGAATGAAGTGCCCGGCCGGGAAACGCCGGTTCGCCAGATGCTCGAAGAAGATATCGTCCGGCACCAACGACGGCACGGCGACGACGCGCCAGCGCGTGAGTTTGTAGAGTTCGTCGGAGAGCCGCTCCATATCCGGGATCTGCTCGTCGCCGATCTTAAGCGCCTTTAGCCCGTGCAAGAACTCGTCGCACGCTCGGCCCGGCAGGATGCGCTCCATCCTCCGATGAAGCGTGCGCCAGGTCGCGTGGTCGGCGGGCGTATAACGCTCCCAATGTTGGTCGATGGTGAAGTCGGCGCGAATTTCCGGATGGTGCGCCCGGTGCTGCTCGATGGTGGGAACCATGGGTTGTTGTCCTGCTCGGCGCTCAGCGCGGGCCGCTGTAATGCGGGGCGAGCGCGTGGTGTGGAGTCGTGGGGGCAAGAATATCAGGCTGCCGCTACGGCGCCAAACGGATTGCCGGGTCCGGCCGCGAAGTGTGAGTTGACTTGGCGAACATTCTTGGCCACTGACGATCCACGACATTTTCTTGTGCGAAGGAGCAATCGATATGGGCGAAGCTTACATCATCGACGCGTGCCGGACGCCGCGTGGAATCGGCAAAGTGGGCAAGGGCGCACTGGCGGACATTCATCCTCAGCAGCTGGCCGCGACCGTCCTGAAGGCGCTGGCCAAGCGCAACGACCTCAACACCGCCGAAGTCGACGATATCATCTGGGGAACCTCGTCCCAGCGCGGCAAGCAGGCGATGGATATGGGGCGCATGGCGGCGCTCGACGCCGGCTACGATGTCAAGGCGAGCGGCGTGACGCTGGACCGCTTCTGCGGCTCGGGCATTACGACGGTGAACTTCGCCGCTTCATCAATCGCCGCGGGTTACGAAGATCTGATCATCGCCGGTGGTACGGAGATGATGTCCTACACATCGAGCCAGCGCGAAGCTGCAGGCCCGCCGACGCTGATGGATGCCGGCAACATGCGGCTGCGCGCGCGGCACCCGCAATCGCACCAAGGCATCTGCGCCGACGCCATCGCGACCTTAGAGAGCATTCCGCGTGAGGCGCTTGACGATCTCGCGCTCGTCAGCCAGCAACGCGCCGATGCCGCGATCAAGGGCGGCCACTTCAAGAAGAGTGTCGTGCCCGTGTACAAGGAAGACGGCACGCTTGCGCTCGACCACGAAGAGTTTCCGCGCCCGCAAACGACGCGCGAGGGGCTTGCTGCGCTCAAACCCGCGTTTGAGGCGATGGCGGAGTTCAACCTTGACGGCCAGGGCACGAGCTTCGCGGGGCTCATCCGTCAAGTCTATCCCGACCTCAAGATCAAGCACGTTCATCACGCCGGCAATTCGTCGGGCGTGGTCGACGGCGCTGCCGCGATCCTGCTCGCCTCAGCCGGCTATGCGAAGAAGAGAGGCTTGAAGCCGCGCGCCCGCGTGGTTGCGATTGCCAATGTCGGCGATAGCCCTACTTTGATGTTGAACGCGCCGGTTCCGGCGGCAAAGAAGGTGCTCGCGAAAGCGGGGCTCACTGTCAACGACATCGACCTGTGGGAGATCAATGAAGCCTTCGCGGTCGTCGCCGAAAAGTTCATCCGCGATCTGAAGCTCGATCGCGACAAGGTGAACGTGAACGGCGGTGCGATGGCGCTCGGCCATCCGATTGGCGCGACGGGTTCGATCCTGATCGGAACGATGCTCGACGAACTCGAGCGCCGCAATCTGAAGCGCGGTCTTGTGACCATGTGCGCCGCGGGCGGCATGGCGCCGGCGATCATTATCGAGCGGGTCTGAATGAAAAGGTGCGGCTGACGCATACAGCCTCAGCCGCACCTATGATGACTGCTTCTTGGCTGCCGTTCGGCTAGGGCATGGTCACACTTTCCGGATCGGATCCCGGCCGTCCCAGCTCTTGGAGATTTCGCGGATGCGTTCGAAGAAGCGGCCCTTGTTGCCGCTGATGTCGGAAATTTCGACGATGGTGCCTGGATGGCTCTCGGTGTCGAAATAGGCAAAACGGCCCTGCGGACCGCCGATCTGACCTTCTTGTCCGACCTTGTACCCAAGTTGCAGGGCCTTGTCGTAGAGGGCTTGATAGTCGCGCGTCCAGTACGACATGTGCTGCATTCCTTCGTGTCCCGCCTCGAGGAATTCGCGATACATGGAAGGCGCGTCGTTGCGCTGTTGAATGAGCTCGATCTGCAGGTCGCCCGAGTTGGCGAGCGCGATCGATGTCTCGAGCGGCGAGTCGATGCCGCGGTGGCGGAAATAGTCCATCGTCACGCGCTCGATGTAAAACCACGGACCGACGCCCATGACGTCGATCCAATGCTTCATCGCCATTTCGATGTCGCGAACGACGTAACCGTTCTGACAAACGGCACCAAAAATTCGGCTCATGGCTCAAGTCCGTAACCTGAAGTCGATCCTCTCCTAGTGTTTTGGCGTTAGGCGGTCAATGCATCTTCTATCGCGCGCGTTCGCGGACCACTGCTAGGATGAGCGGATGAACGCGCTCGAAGCCGACGCCCTTGTTGAAGTTCTCCCGCCGCTCTTGCGGGCCTATGAGACGCTGTTTCTGATTGCGCGCCACTTCCATCCGCCGAAATTTGCGAATGTGATGGCACAGATCGGCGCGCCGGAGGAGACGTTGAAGGCTGCGCGCGACGCACACGCGGACGCGCTCGTAAGCTTGGGCGATCTTCGAGAGGCGCTCGACGGCGCCAGCAATGCGGCGCTGAAAGCGTTTGCGGGCCTGCGCGCCGCTCTCGACGGTGCGGAAGACATTCGCGGTGCTTTCCGTGCCTTTCGGTATGTGTCGCTGGGGCTTGAGGCGCTCTATCCTGTGGCGGCTGTGCTGCCGCCGGTAAACCGCTTCTTCCTCGACCCGGCGCTTCGATCGGATGCTGCGTTGCAAGCGGCGTTAATCCAGGCGCCGGCGCGTGACAACGTAGGCCTTATGCGCTTCGCGAGCGAGGATGAGGCGAGCGACGGCGAACGCGGCGGCTTTTGGCTCTATGTCCCTGAGAATTACGACCCTGCACGGGCTTGGCCGCTCGTCATGGCGCTGCACGGCGGAAGTGGAACGGGGCGGCAGTTCTTATGGAGCTGGCTACGCGACGCACGATCTCGCGGTGCGATCCTCGTCGCGCCGTCGTCGGTCGGTGCTACCTGGGCCCTGATGGGACCGGACGTAGACACACCCAACCTTGAACGCATCGTCGACGCCGTCCGCGCGAATTGGTCCGTCGATCCCGCGCGAGTGCTGCTCTCGGGCATGAGCGACGGTGGTACGTTTACGTATGTCGCGGGGCTGCAGGCATCGTCGCCGTTCACGCATCTGGCGCCGGTGTCGGCTGCGTTCCATCCGCTGCTCGTGCAGATGATTGCTGCCGATCGCGTGCGGGGACTGCCCGTTCACATCGTCCACGGCGCCCTTGACTGGATGTTTCCGGCAGAGGTGGCGCGCGAAGCGCAGATTGTTCTGAAGCGCGTCGGGGCGAACGTAACCTACCGCGAGATCGACGATCTGAGCCACACCTACCCCCGCGAAATGAACGCTGCGATGCTGCGCTGGCTAGGGCGGTCACTGTGCCACTGAGATGCTCGATACATGTGCGTTCAAGGGAGCGAGATTGCCACCCATTGCAGATATTCGAGAACTCGATTGTGCGTGCTTTATGTGGGCAGGCAGAACATAGCGAGGGCAGGGTCTGCCGCGTCTCAACCTTGCATTTTCGCGACGGCTGCTATTTAGCTGACGCGGATTTGCTTGGCGATCCAGTGAGTTGTTGGATCGACTGAGGTCAGAGAAATTGAGCGGAATTAGGCCTTTGACGCACCGATTCAGTGTGGCGCCTATGATGGATTGGACGGACCGGCATTGCCGGTTCTTTCATCGTATCCTCACGCGCCGGGCGCGGCTTTATACGGAGATGGTGACGACTGCCGCGTTGATGCACGGCAATCGGGAACGGCTGATCGGGTTCGACCCGGCGGAGCATCCGGTCGCGCTGCAGCTTGGCGGGTGTGATGCAGGCGATCTGGCGGCCTGCGCGCGTATGGCCGAGGACGAGGGCTATGACGAGGTTAATCTCAACATCGGTTGCCCGTCGGAACGTGTGCAGCGCGGGGCGTTCGGGGCTTGCCTAATGCGCGAGCCGGACCTCGTGGCCGAATGCGTCGCCGCGATGCGCGCTGCCGTGCGCATTCCGGTCACTGTGAAGTGCCGCATCGGTGTCGACGATCAGGAGCCGCGCGAGGCGTTATTCGGCTTCGTCGAACGTATCGCTCGCACCGGGTGCGATACGTTCGTGGTGCACGCCCGTAAGGCTTGGTTGAAGGGTTTGTCGCCGAAGGATAATCGCGAGATTCCGCCGCTCGACTACGCGCTGGTTTATGCGTTGAAGAGAGCGCATCCCGAATTGGCCATCGTGATCAACGGCGGGATCACCACTCTCGACCAAGCACGCGAGCACTTGAGCCATGTTGATGGCGTGATGATGGGGCGTGCGGCTTATCAATCGCCATGGCTGATCGCCGACGCGGATCGGGCGCTCTTCGGGGAGCCGAGGCCCGTCGCGTCGCGTCATGACGCGATCCGCAAGTTCCTGCCTTATGTCGAACGGGAGCGCGCGAAGGGGGTGCCGCTGAACGCGATGACAAAGCATGTTCTAGGTCTCTTCAACGGTCTGCCTGGCGCGCGCGCTTTCCGGCGCCATCTGAGCGAGCACGCGGTCAAACGCGGTGCGGGTCTTGCTGTAATCGAGACGGCGCTTCGCCTTGTCACGGAAGACGGTGCGGAGCTCGCTGCCGCGTGAGCATCGACACCTTCGCGGCAGCCTCGACCGGCGAACTCATCGCGCTCGCGGCAGGTGTTGGGG
The DNA here is from genome assembly GCA_964547645.1 of uncultured Flavobacteriaceae bacterium. Taxonomy (GTDB): domain Bacteria; phylum Pseudomonadota; class Alphaproteobacteria; order Micropepsales; family Micropepsaceae; genus SZUA-430. The sequence goes on along the minus strand of CAZJOM010000050.1, from coordinate 20,971 downwards.
TTGCGGGTTTGGTCGGCGGCACGGTCGCGGGCCTTCTCGGCGTGGGCGGCGGCATTGTGCTCGTGCCGGTGCTTTACCAAACGTTGGGTTTCCTCGGCATCGACGAGGCTGTGCGCATGCCGCTTGCCGTCGGCACGTCGCTCGCGACGATCATTCCGACCTCGATCCGTTCAACGCTGAGCCACAACAAGAAGGGCGCCGTCGATTGGGCGATGTTGAAGGCGTGGGCCATACCGACGGTGGTCGGAGTGCTTGGCGGCACGTGGTTGGCGGCCGTTATCGGCGGCAGAGGTTTGACGACGGTGTTTGCGGCCGGCGCTGGCGCGCTTGGTTTATTTATGCTGCTCGGCCGCGAGGAGTGGCGTTTGGGCGACGGGGTTCCGGGCGGGCTGTGGAGTTGGGTGCTCGCTCTCGCGAATGGCTGTCTGTCGGTCATGATGGGGATTGGCGGCGGCACGTTCGGCGTCACGGTGATGACGCTGTTCGACGTCCCTATCCACCGGGCGGTCGCGACCGCAGCGGGCTTCGGGCTGATTATCGCGCTTCCAGGGACGGTTGGGATGATCGTTAGCGGCTGGAACGCGGCCGGTCTGATGCCGTTCTCGCTTGGCTATGTGAACTTAGTTGGCCTTGCGCTGATCGTTCCCGCGACCATGCTTTCCGCGCCCTGGGGTGTTGCGATCGCGCACCGCCTCTCACGCCGGACGTTGCGCTTGGCATTCGGCGCCTTTCTCTGCGCGACCGCGCTTCGCATGGCATGGGCGCATTAGTTGCTGCGGCGCGCGGACGACCTCAGGAAATAAGTAAGGCGCCGGATAGCTCCAGCGCCTCAATGCCCTTCTTCGCAGGCTGCGCGCTCAGAAGCGCGCGCCGACTATTAGCTGCCGAAGCGATAGTTGACCTTCACAGCCACCGCGTTGAGATTTTGCGCCGCATCGTTAAGTTTATAGTCCGCGTTGCCGTCGCTTAGATTGAGGGGCTGATTGCCCATGCGGGTATAATCGTACTCGAGGGCGAGGCTCCAATTGCCGCGCCAAGCAAACTCAAGGCCACCGCCAAAAGTATAGCCGGAGCGCCAGATTTGGTCACGTCCAGCTCCAAGTGTGACAGTGGTGTCTACAACTTCGATACGTTCATTGCCACCCGCGACGCCAAATTTCACGTACGGCAGGTAACGCCCCCACGCGTAACCGATGCGCGCGTTCAGCATTGCAAGATTGCGGAGGGTGGATTCATATTGGTCGTCCAACTCCCCTAACGCTGACTTCTTGCTGCCGCTGATTTCGGCCACGTCACCGCTCAGCTCAAGGCCGTAGACCCAGTGACCTGCCTGCCAGTTCACGCCAAGCTGTGCACCAAAGGCAAATCCGTCCATATCGTATGTAATGCGCTGTCCGGCGGCGAGGTCGGGCCATGGTCCAAGCTTGGTCGTGGACACCATGTCGGTGCCCATTTGGCCCCACATGGCGTTGGCGCCGATGTAGGTGCCTGACCAGTTTTGAATTTCGCCGCCATCGGCAAGCGCCATCGGAGCCGTCCCAAGCAACAAAGCAGCGGCGGTTGCGGCGATCGCAACTTTACTCATGATCAAATCCCCCATCGACCAATTCTGTACGTGTCGTATCGATACCCTAGATGAACTCCACGTCGCGAAACAAGCTAGGCTCAATCGTCGGTTGCCTTAAGCATTCGGATTCCGGGGGCGCCATGCAAAAATATCACAGTGTGATCTGTTGGCCGGTGGGGTTGTCCAGGGGCCGTGCGAGAAAGGAAACGTGCGAATATGGGCCGTCCCCCCGCTTCCAAAATTGGGGGGTAGATAGCGCCAGATCAGATCTTTTGATCGTAGGCGCCAACCAGCGGGTTCTTGCTCAACCGACCGTCGATGTCGGCGAACATGCCGCGCATGCGCTCTTCCGACACCGGGCTTTCGACGACCACAACGAGGCTGGGTTTGTTGGATGACGCGCGAACCAACCCCCAGGTGCCGTCTTCGAGCGTCACGCGTATGCCGTTGACGGTGACGAGGTCGCGGATCGGAAGGCCCATGATCTTCTCGCCTCGCGCCTTGGCGGCCGTATAGGCAGCGACAATTTCCTCGACCACGCCGTATTTCTTATCGTCTGGGCAGTGCGGCGCCATGGTGGGCGATCCGAAGGTTTTCTGCAATCCATCGTAGAGCGTCGACATCTTCTTTCCACCGGCGCGATCGAGCATCTGAAGGAGAGCGATCGCCGCGATGATGCCGTCGTCATAGCCGCGTCCGACCGGCGGGTTGAAAAAGTAGTGACCGCTCTTCTCGAACCCGGCCTGTGCGCTGAGTTCGTGGGCGCGCCGCTTGATGTAGGAGTGTCCGGTTTTCCAATACTCCGTCACGACTCCGTTTGCGGTCAGCACTGGATCGGTCATGAAGAGTCCGGTCGACTTCACGTCAACGACGAAGCGCGCGCCCTTCTGACGGGAGGAAATGTCCCGTGCGAGCAAGACCGCGGCCTTGTCCGCAAATATCTCGCGGCCTTGATCGTCGACCACGCCGCAGCGGTCGCCGTCGCCATCGAAGGCGAGGCCAACATCGGCATGATGTTGCTTCACTGCATCGCTGAGCGCATGCAGCATCTTCATGTCTTCCGGGTTCGGATTATAGCGGGGGAACGAATGGTCGAGGCCGACGTCCAGCGGAATCACTTCCGCGCCGATGCGCGCCAAAGCTTCCGGCGCGAACGCCCCGGCGGTGCCGTTGCCGCACGCGGCCACAACTTTGATCGGACGTGAGAGCTTCTTGCCCGCGACCAGATCGTCGAGGTAGCGCGTGCGCATGCCGTCGATCGTTTGGTAGGTGCCGCCGGCGCGGACGATGCCACGGCCTTGCAGCGCGATGGTCTTGAGCGCCGTCATTTCCTCGGGCCCAAACGTCAGCGGTCGCGCCGCGCCCATCTTCACGCCGGTCCAGCCGTTCTCGTTGTGGCTCGCTGTCACCATGGCTACGCACGGCGCGTCGAGTGCGAACTGCGCAAAATAGGCGGTTGGCGAAAGTGCGAGACCGATGTCGAGTACCTCCGCCCCGCCGCTCACAAGGCCAAGCGCCAGCGCATGCTTCACGCTCATCGAGTAGGAGCGATAGTCGTGCCCGACGACAATTCGCGGCCGAACACCCAAGTCGTGGATCAAGGTCGCGAGGCTCAGCCCCAAGACCTGCATCCCGATTAGGTTGATCTCATTCGGGTAAAGCCAGCGCGCGTCGTACTCGCGAAAGCCCTGCGGCGCGATGAGCGGCAACGTCTCGAACTCGATCGTGTTCGGCTTCAAATCGGCGCGCGGGGAAGTGGACATTGACCGGCCTTCGCTTGAGAAAGGAAGAGAGAAAATTCCACCACCAAGACACGAAGAACACCAAGAGGTAAGTGCTTATCGCTCCTCGCCGCGTTGCGCCCTAGTTTGGTGGGTGCTTCGCGCCGGGAGGAAGACTGCGCTGCGGCGCGCAGTGCCACACAACCTCGAAACGACTTAGCGTTTCCGCTACTTCGCAAGCGTCTTGGTGTTCTTCGTGTCTTGGTGGTTCATCTCTCTTTCTATAGGGCCGGTGTTACGGGCCGGACGGTGGAAATTCAAGCCCGGAGCGCCGCAAGCAACGCGGCAATTCCGTGCTCAATTGTGCCATCGTTCACGATCACCACGTCCGGCCGCACGGCGGATTTCCGCGCCATGCGCTCATCGATCTCCAATGCACTTTCCCGCCCTCGCGCAGACAAGCGTTGGCGTAGCACCGCCACGGGCGCGGTGATCTCGATGATCTTGATCGGCGCAAAGTTGGCGCGCGCCTCTTCCACAATGGTGCGCGATACGTTGGCAAGCACGTGCTTACCATTCGCAAGGTCCGTCGCAATCGACGCCGGGATCCCGTAGGCGAGCTCATGCGCCCGCCAGCTGAGCGCGAATCTTCCGGCCTGCTCGCTGGCTTCGAACTCGGTCGGCGTCTGCGCGATATGGTCCTCTGACCCAGCGTCGCGCGGCCGCGTAATGACGCGGCGGGGGAAGAGGTGCGTTTTTGCGAGTGTCTGCCGCACGCCGTCGATCAGCGTGTCCTTTCCGCTGCCCGACGGCCCGACAATCAAGAACAGCGTGCCGCGCGCCATCAATCTTTGAGTACGAGTTCGTCGGCTTCTATCGTGAACCGCGACAGGGTGTTGAAGAAGCTCATGCCAAGCAGCGAGCCCGATAGCCCGCGCGATACGGAAGCCTTCACGTCGTGCCGCACGATCGAGCCCACCCGCACCTCGCGCAACGTCACGGGTGCCGCCTGTGTGTCGCCGTTAGCGGTGGAGACGGTCATTGTGTACTGCAGTTGATCGACATCGATGCCGGCGCGCCGCGCATCGGATTCGCTGAGTGCAATCGACGTTGCGCCTGTGTCGGCGAGCATGCGAATGCTGACGCCATTGACATCAACGTCGGCGTGGAAGTGTCCGTCATCGGTACGGCGCAACACCACTTCGCCGTCGGAGCGCTGCATCGGACTGGCGGGGCTCAGTTCGCCGGCGACGCGCTGCCACACCGATTTGAAGTCGTCGCGATAGGAATAGCCAACAATCAATGCAGCGAAGAGGGCGGCCCAGATCAACGAGTACTGCAGCGCCTCGCTGATGCTGCCGCGCCACCTGAGGACGACGGAGGTGAGCACCAGACCAAGCAGCACCAAATTGTAGAGCAATGCGGGGGAGCCACCCGCCGCCGAAAATACTTGGCCCGCGCCGCCGGCAACCCAAACGATGAGTGCGGTCACGGCGACCAAGAGAGCGACAAGGACGAAGACGCGGTTCATGGGCTTAACGTGCCACGAACGCTCTCAGTCCTGAAGCATCATTTCGTCCGATTCCATCGCGACTTTGGAAAGCGTATTGAAGAAGCTCATGCCGAGCAGCGATTCCGACAACCCGCGCGCGACCAGCGCCGGGACGTTGCGGCGCGTGATCGAGCCGACGGTGACCTCGTCCAGCGTTACCGGTGCAGCGTCGGCGTCTCCGTTTGCGGTCGAGACCGTGCGGGAAAAACTCAGGCTATCGACGCTGATCCCGGCGGCCTCCGCATCTTCGACGCTCAGCGCAACGACGCTCGCACCCGTGTCGGCGAGCATGGTGATGTTGGTGCCGTTTACCTCGACATCGGCAAAGAAGTGGCCGCTGAAGCCACGCTTCAGTACGACATCGCCGCCTCCGTGACTTTGCACGTTGGCGCGGGCGCCGTTGCTCTTCTTTGACGATGCGTCGGGAATGGTGCTGAGGCTGTTTCCCAGAACCAAAGCCATAAGCACGATGGCTGCAGCGAAAAGGGCAATATTGCGCATTGGCAAAGCCTAGCCGACAGCTACGAAGCGCCGGTAAACACAATGCACGAAATGGGACGTAATTATTGAAAAACAACACGGAAGATCGTAGATAGGGGTATGACCAATTCCGCCCTTCCGTTTGCTTGGAACGCCGTCCGCGCCGCAGCGGCCTTGCCCCAGTTTGAGCCGGGGTGGGTTTGGCTGGTTGGCGCGGGTCCGGGCGATCCGGGGCTGCTCACGCTGCATGCGCTGAACGCCCTGCAGCAGGCGGATGTCATCGTTTACGACGCACTGGTGGACGAAGAGGTGCTGAAACTTGCGCGACCCAATGTGCAAGTCGAGTACGCCGGCAAGCGCGGCGGCAAGCCAAGTCCGAAACAGCGCAACATCTCTTTGCGCCTTATCGAATTCGCCCGCCAAGGCAAGCGCGTGCTGCGTCTGAAGGGCGGCGACCCTTTCTTCTTTGGGCGCGGTGGTGAGGAAGCATTGGCGCTTGTTGAAGCGGAGATTCCGTTCCGCGTGGTTCCGGGCGTTACGTCCGGCGTCGGCGGCCTCGCTTACGCGGGCATTCCGGTGACACATCGCGACGTCAATCATGCGGTGACGTTCGTGACGGGCCACATGGCAGGTGGTGACGTGCCCGACACGATCAACTGGCGCTCACTCGGCGAAGGCTCGCCGGTCATCGTGATTTATATGGGGCTGAAACACCTGCCGCGTATTGCGCGCGAATTGTTGAGCGCCGGCCGTCACGCCGACGAACCCGTTGCGCTGATCAGTCACGCTACGACAGCTCGCCAACGTGTGCTCGAAACCACGCTTGCCCGTGCCTCGGCAGATGCGGAAGCCAACCAGATCGCCGCGCCCGCGCTCATCGTCATCGGTGAAGCGGTGCGGCTGCGCAGTGGTCTCGATTGGCTCTCGGCCATTGGCGGCGTGAAACTGAAGGCCGACCCGTTGGGCGTGCGCGAAGGGAAGCGGGATGCCGGTTGATCACTCGGCCTTAAACTGAAACTCGCCCTCGTGGTTCCAGTACTGATACTGGACCAGATAATCGTCGCCGACGCGGTAGCGTGAGGGCACGAGCACGATCGAATAGAATTCTTCAATCGATTTGCCGGACGGCAGGAACGCGGTCACCTCTTTGTCCGGGCATGGGTCGTCGCCCACCCACGACTGCACCAAGTCGCCGCTCCGCGCGAAGATCTGCCAGCGGAAGACTTTGCAGGCCGACTTCGCGGTTAGCGTCACTTCCTTGGCCGTGTTGTTGCGAAGCGTGACCTTCACTTGGATGACGGCCGGCTCATTCGCAACAAGCTTCACGCTATCGCGGTTCGGCTCGACGGCGAGATGCACGTCGTTCTCCAAGAAGCCTAGCCCGCCGTTCGCGGCGGCATAGCCGAGCGCTCCCACAAACGCGACCCAGATCACCGCGCGGATCATGTAGCGCCGCCAATCCGGCGGGGGCGCCTGGGGCAGGGGAGAGTTTGTCATCGCGCACCCGCCGGCTTCGCATCGCTCTCGATGTAGTCGAGATCGATGTTGAACGTCTCGCGCAGCGAGAACAGCGCATAGATCGCAAACGCCGAGATCAGGATCGCCACCACTTCCGCCGCGCCGACGATCCCGGCCGAAGGCTTCAGATATGTGAACAGAATCGTGATCGGCACCGTGAACCCGCGTACGAAGTTGGGCACCGACGTGGCCACGGTGGCGCGCAGGTTTGTGCCGAACTGTTCCGCTGCGATCGTCACCATCATCGCCCAATAGGCGGTCGCAAAACCGATCGCAAAGATGACCGTGTAGAACGTGGCCGCCGACGTCATCGGCATATGGAATAGGACTGCAAACCCTGCGAACAGCGCGAACAGAAATACGCCGATCGCCTTCTTACGGCTGCCCAGTGCTTGGCTCAGCAACCCGTTCGCGACGCTTCCCGCCGTGATGCCGCAATAGAACCAGAACACCGACGTCCCGGCGATGATCTTCTCCGTGATGCCGAGTGCCGGCGCCACCTCCGGCGAGAACGTCACGAGCACCGCCAGCGAGTACCAGATCGGCAAGCCCACTAGGATGCAATTGATATAGCGCCCGAATCTGTCCCACGACGTGAACAGCATGAAGAAGTTCCCGCGTGCGACGTGCTCTTTCTCGGCGACCGCCTTGAAGATGCCGGACTCCGCCACCGATAACCGCAGTGCCAGCAGCCCCAGTCCCATCACGCCGCCCGCGATATAAGCCCCGCGCCAGGAGAAGAACTCGTAGACCAACGCCGCCACCACCGCGCCGGCGACGCCCGTCGCCACGACGATCGTCGTACCATAGCCGCGCGTTTGCTTGGGCAGCAGTTCGGACACCAGCGTAATACCGCCGCCGATTTCGCCGGCAAGGCCGATGCCCGTGAAGAAGCGCAGCGCGGCGTATTGATCGATCGGTGAAATCATGCCGTCCACGGCCGGTCCGAACTGACCTACGAACCCGTTCAAGATGTTGCCGACCGAGTAAAGCAGGATCGACCCGAACAAGAGTTCGATCCGCCCCAACTTGTCGCCGACCACGCCCCACAGAACGCCGCCGATCAAGAACCCGCCCATCTGCCAATTCAGAAGATAGGCGCCGACGCTGACCATTTGATCGGCGGGTACGCCCAGGTCCGTCAAACTCGACACGCGCAAGATAGTGAACAGGATCAAATCGTAGACGTCGACGAAGTACCCAAGCGCGGCCACAAGAATGGCCAAACGAACATTGTTGTTCGACATAGGCGGCGTTTTCCCCTCGAGGGCACGGGTTGTTCTGATGCGCGGCCCGCTCAAGGTCCCCTCAGACCTGCGCGGGGCGCCCGGGACCACATTGCGTTGCCTGCCCGTCCGCATCAAGTCCCGCTTTCAGGGGCTTTTCGAGGGGGTGCGACCTGTAGGCCCCCGCATCTCGCAATTCCGGTAAAATGGAACCAAAGCGATTCGCCTCAATGGGGCGTGCACGGGGGTGCAATCATGTGGTCAGTGTTTCGCAAGCGTTCGTTGGAGTTGGCGGCCGGGGTGCTTGCATTGGGCGCCGTCGCGGCAACAGCGTCTTCCGTTACCAATCGCCAGGTCACTTATGCGCCTTGCATGGTTGGGGTTGTGCAGGCGCTGAAAGCCGATCCTGCTGCCGTGCGCTTGGCGAAGCTCGCGGGCGAGCCGATCATGGCCGACGCTGCCGGGTGCGATGCAGCCGAAGATGTGGCGCGCGAAGCAAACCGAGCGATCATCGATCTCCTGATCAGCGACGCGACCTTGTTCACGCGTTTGCCGGGTCTTTTGAAGAGTGCCGGGATGGAGTGCCGCGGTGAGAGAAATGCGATACACTGCACGTGCCAATCGGAAGGACCGTTTGCAATTCTCAACCCGCTGGCTGACGACAAGAAGGCGCTTGTCGATTTGCCGCTACCGTTGAACCGATCACTTGTTGTTGCCGCCGAGAAGCGGGGCGCTGAGCGCGCCGGTAAGTTGATGCAACAGGCGAAGTACGTCGTTGCCGTCTCATATCGCATCTCGCTTTTTGATGTAGCTGAGGCCGCGCCGGCGCTAACAGCGGCTGCGCCGCCAACGGCAAACGAAGTCGTGCGTGACGTATACGGTTGGTAAGATCGACGCGTACGCTATCCGTGATTATTCGCGGCGATATTGCTCGACTTGTTCTGCCAGAATGTGCAGGTTATTTCGTGTTGTTTTGACACTAGCGCGCAGCCGAGCCGGTCCCGCCATGCAATTGCTTTCCATTTGGTCGCGTTTCTTGCGAGCGCGCGGATGACGGACGCGACGATTTGGCCCCGGCTGATCGCCCAGTACCGCAAACGCCACGCGCTGACACAGGCGGCCTTTGCCGAGCGCTTCGGCGTGACGCAGCAAACCGTCTCTCGGTGGGAGAGCGCCACGCAGGTGCCGCACCTCGAAGCGCAGTCGGCATTGCGGACGGCGCTTGGCGCCAGCGCGGTATCGGACTCGCAATCCTGGATCGCGCGCGTAAACGACACCTACGGCCGCGAGACGTTGTTCGATGCGGAGTGGCGGATCGTTGCTATCAGCCAGTCGGCGCTTGAATTCAGCGAGCTTACGCGTGAAGCAGCGTTGGGCCGGCGGCTGAGCGAGTTCGCCGCGACCCGCGAGGTGGGCGCGATGATCGAGAAGGTGCCGCTGTTTGAAGGCAATATTCGTGCGCTGAAAGTGAGCATCGAAATCTTGCTTCCGGGGGCGCGGTTGCGCCGTGACGTCGACATTTGGCCGATTTTCACTACCGACGAGAAGATATTCATTCACGTCGCAGCGTTCGAAGCCGGCGCACCGAGACAGAGTAGTGGCACACTCGGCACCAACGTGCTCGGCGCACAGGTTGTCCTGATCGACGGGAGCATCCTGCCGATCGGCGGGAAGTCGATTGCTTTATGACACAAGTTGTTATCGGTACGTTCGGTGCGCTGTCTGCGGCGGAGGCCGCGCTTGTGATTGCTGATCTGAATCGTTTGGTATCGGTGCACACGCTCACGCCCTTGCGTATCGCCGAGCTTCTCGCGGAGACCGAAGCGCGCGTTACAGCGCTAATCGAAGGCCGCGCAACGCCTACGCGCGATGTTGCACGAAAAGTGGCAGCGCTTGCACAGCGCATGGCGTACAACTCGTTCGCCGCGTGGCAGAGGCGCATATCCGCCTCCAGCGGTTACGAAGTGTTGATCGACCGTACACTGACGATCGTGGCGGTGAACGGCGCGAACCCGGCCTCCTATCGCGGGAAGGCGCAGAGTCCGATTGGTCCGCACCTGTTTTTGGGTCGCAAGTACAACGACATACTGCCTTCGCTCGATTGCACGCTGATCCAAACGCAGGGCAGCGGAATCGAGGACTTGCTGACGATCGGCTTTTTTGACGGCAAGATCCGCTGCGTGCGTTTGTGCGCGGAGATCAACGCAGGCCCGTTCGTCCGCACTGGCGTTCACGAGTTCTGGCCGATCGAAACTGAAGACGCGGGCATCGTTGCGCATTCGATCTTGCACCGTGGCGACATGCCCCGCGTCCTGGCAGGACCTGGCATCCACGTGTATTGGCGCGAGATCATCCCTGCGTAGGCGTTCGTTGCTCTAGGCCGCGTCGGGCTCGCCCGCCCGAATGAGATGGCACACGAGGTCGTTTAGCGGCACGGCTATCCCGTGTTTGGCCGCGAGTCTCAGCACCACTTCGTTGCGTGCGATCCATTCTGTCGGCCGTCCCGCAAGGCGGTCTACCACGATCGAGCCCATGTGGAGGTGCGGTCCGCGCGCCATGACAGCGTGGAGCCGCTCGCCGATGTCATCAGGCAACTTTGCACCTTCCGCGCGGCCGACGGCGGCAACCTCCGCCGCAAGTGCCTTGTAGAGCCGCGCGATGCCTTCGTCCTTTAGCACCTCGTTGCCGCGCCGCGTTAGCACGCCGATTCCACCGCCCACCGCGTTGAGCACCAACTTGCCCCATGCGGAGGTCAACCAATCGTCGACGATCCTGATTTCGGCAAACGACCCCTCGAACACATGCCGAAACCTGTCGCTCGCTTCGCCTGGCGGCACATCGAGACGGGCAGGCCCGGTCACGTGCGCTTTGCCGGGCCCGGTTCGATCGCTCGGACAAGCAACCATCGCCGGTACTATCGTTGGGCCGTCGCCTAGTAGCGGTCGCACCCGCGCGACGTGCTCGACGCCATTCTGCAACACCGCAACAGTGGTCTGCGGTCCGCACAACGCGTTGAGCCATGGCCCGGCGGCGGCTGTCTGATGCGCTTTGGTGGTGAGCATTACGATGGGAAAGGGTCGCGCCGACGCCGGCGTAAGAGCCATGACCTGACCGCTTACATGCCCGCCTGGATATTCAACGTCCAGCGCTGCAAACGGCGTGCGCGCGGCAACCGAGATCTGGTGCCCAGCCTGCATTGCGGCAGCGGCAAAGGCGCACCCGATGGCTCCCGGTCCGATCACGGCGATCTCAGTCATTTCGGCCTCCCGAGCTAGTCATTAACACGAAACGCGCGCGCCGCCGACCGGCCTTGTGCTAAGCTGCAGGGCCTCTATCACATGGTCTCCCCATGAGGTTGGGCCAGCTTGGCCGCGGGCGCTTACGCGTCCGCGGCGGGCTGTTGACGAGTTTATTCCCCGGGCTGCGCCTGGCGTGCTGTCGCTCCGTAGACGATGCTGCCCGTTGGTGTCGTGATCGTGAGCTTGTCGCCGTTGACGCTGTAAGTTTGCGCCGACTGAAGGGCCGAGAGGTAAGCGGTTTCCTGCTGCATCACGCCGTCTTGCATGCAGGCCATCTTTGTCGAAATCAGCGCGCCGATCTTCAATGTGCCGGGCCCGATGTCGACCGGCCCTGAGTAGAGGTTGCAGCCGCTTCGCCCGGAAACGCGTCCCTCAAGAAAGGCGAGCGTCACGCGGGCCGGATTGATCACCGGTTTGCCGGTGATCGTCTCGGCGATCCAATCATTCTGGGCCAAGCGGCCTTCGCCCTGGTCGTTCGATACCGCCGACTCGCAAGCGGAGAGCGTCAGGCCAATCGCCAGTACCGTAAGGAACCTGCGCATCGGATGATCCTATCGTTTCAACAGCGAGCCGAGAACCCCGCGCACGAGCGCGCGGCCGATGCTGCTGCCGATGGCGGAGGTGACTGAGCGCGCCGCGCTTTTGGCTACGGCTTCACCCATCGTCTGCCTTGACGAAGCGCGCGGCCGCGGTTCTTCGCGCGGTGTGCTGGGCATCGGATAACTTTGGGGACGACGCGGCGCCGGTTCCGGCGGCGCCTCGGGTCTTGACGTTCCCCAACCCCAGGTACGGGTCGTGGCTGCAGGTGCCGGGGCCGTCGACGGTGACGAACCACCGCCTTGCGCCGCGTTGGCTTTTGCCATGAGGACTTCGTAAGCGCTCTCGCGATCGACAGCTTGATCGTAAGAGCCCTTCAAAGGGCTCGCGCTTACGACGGCGGCGCGTTCCGCCGCGTTGATCGGACCCATCCGGCACATCGGTGGCGCGATCAGAACGCGATCGACGACCGAGGGAATACCCTTCGAATCCAGTGTCGATACCAGCGCCTCACCGACGCCCAGTTCTTGTACCGCGTCCGATGCCTTGAACTTCGGGTTCTCACGGAAGTTGTCGGCGACCGCCTTGACGGACTTGCGATCCTTTGGCGTAAACGCGCGCAGTGCGTGTTGCACCTTGTTGCCAAGTTGCCCGAGGACGTCGTCTGGAATGTCGAGCGGCGATTGCGAAATGAAGAAGACGCCAACGCCCTTCGAGCGGATGAGGCGAATGACCTGCTCCACCTTGTCTATCAGCGCCTTCGGCTGATCGTCGAAGAGCAAGTGTGCCTCGTCGAAGAAGAATACGAGCTTCGGCTTGTCCAGATCGCCGACTTCCGGCATCTGTTCGTAGAGTTCCGACAAGAGCCACAGCAAGAACGTGGCATAGAGCATCGGGCTGCCGAACAGCTTCTCCGCGGCTAGCACATGGATGGCACCGCGTCCGGTGTCGTCCGCGATCAGCATGTCGGAGAGCTTCAGCGCCGGCTCGCCGAAGAACGCATCGCCGCCTTGGTTCTCGAGCGTCAGCAACGTGCGCTGGATTGCGCCGACCGAGGCCGGCGCGATATTTCCGAACTGGACCGAGTATTTGTCCGCGTTCTCCGCCACGTGGACCAGCATCGCGCGCAGGTCTTTGAGATCGAGAAGCAGCATCCCTTGCTCGTCCGCGACGCGGAATACGATGTTGAGCACGCCTTCTTGCGTGTCGTTGAGTTGCAGCATGCGCGCCAACAACGTCGGCCCCATCTCTGACACCGTCGCGCGCAGCGGATGTCCGAGCTCGCCAAAAAGATCCCAAAAGATGACCGGATAAGACGTCGGTTTCCAATCGGTTTGCCCGATCTTCTCCACGCGCTCGGTAATGAAGGGTTTCACCTCTGCGACTTGGCAAAAGCCCGCGAGGTCGCCCTTGATGTCGGGCACAAACACGGGGACACCTGCGCGGCTGAAGCCTTCGGCCAGCACGCGCAAGGTTGACGTCTTGCCGGTGCCCGTCGCGCCCGCGATTAGGCCGTGCCGGTTGGCGCTCGACAGCAGAAGGCTCTGTGCCAGGTCGCCCTTGCCAAGAAAGATGGAGCCGGAATCAGCCATGGGCCGAAGTCCTTATGTAGGAGGGGAGGGGATCAGTTCACTTGGCGCCAGTATGCCCGGCTTCGGGGCCGGGCTTCAATGCGCGTCGTCCGGCGGTTCCTTGCCGCGTGGCGGATAGAGCCGCGCCGGGTGCCCGGCAATGCGATCGAGCAGTGCCAAAAACACCGCGGACGCGATGAAGACCACGTGAATCACGACCTTCCAAAAGATGTCGCCGTCCGTGAATTTTTCGCGGTCCATGAACACTTGCAGCAACTTCACTGCCGAGATTGTCAGCAGCGCGGTCGCTACCTTTACTTTCAGCGAGCCGGGATCGAGCCGCCGCAACCACTCCGGCGAGTCGTCCAATGAGTCGTCGCCGAACCGTCCGACAAAGTTTTCATACGAGCTCAACATCACCATCACGATCAAGCCCGACACCAGCGCGCCGTCGATGAGTTCCAGTATCGGCATGATCATGCTGAACTTGCCGTCGTTCTCCTCCGGAGGGAAGAACGCGAGCTCCGCGATGTGCACGACCTCGAAGGTGAAGCTGACGGCATAGAACGCGAGGGCGACCGCCAAACCGACATAGAACACGACCAGGATATAGCGGCTGTAGAGAATGATCCGCTCGACCGCCGTTTGAATGCGGTCCATCGGGTTGGTCACCGACGCCGCAAAGAATTTTTTGACCTTGTCGCCGGCCGTGTCAGGCATGCTCGCCGTTCTCCCGATCGCTGCGGCCGGGGGTGTTCATCCAAACGATGAGGTAACGCACCGGCACCACCCAGGCCATGCCGGCGACCGCATAGAAGAGGAATTGAACGATCCCGCCCGCCGTCGGCAGTATTTCGACCGCCGCACGCATTACGAGCAACACATAAATCGCAATGATGCCGAGCAGCAGAAACACGCCAATCAGCTTCTTCCAACGCATACCCATATTGTCTGATTAGCAATTGTCCTTCTCGCCCGCAAACTGCCATTCTGCGGCCAAGGCGACGGCGGAATGACCCTATGAAGACCCTAGGATTGATCGGCGGGATGAGCGCCGAGAGCACCGCGATTTACTATCGACTGATGAACGAGGACGTGCGCGCACGGCTGGGCGGTCACCATTCCGCGCAACTGATTCTCTGGTCGGTCGACTTCGCGCCGATCGAGGCAATGCAGCGTGCCGGGGCCTGGGACGAGGCGGGCCGTAACTTGGCTGAGATCGCGCGCCGTCTGGAGGCTGCCGGCGCCGAGGCGGTCGTCATCACGGCCAACACGATGCACAAAGTGGCTGATGCGGTTGCCGGCGCCATTCGCGTGCCACTGCTCCATATTGCCGATGCGACGGCGACCGCCATCAAGCGCGCAGCTTGCAAGCGTCCCTTGCTACTCGCGACCCGATACACGATGGAGCAGGACTTCTATCGTGGACGGTTGAAGGGCATGCACGGCATTGATGCGCTGATCCCCGACGACCACGGCAGGCGCATTGTGCACGACACCATTTTCGGTGAGCTTGTGAAGGGCGTTGTGACACCTGAGTCCAAGCGGCGGTACCTCGACGTCATCGCCGCCGCGCGTGGGCAGGGCGCCGACGGCGTCATATTCGGGTGCACCGAGATTGGGATGTTACTGAGCCAAGCCGACCTGCAAGAGCCCGTCTTCGACACCGCCGTCATTCACGCGAAGGCGGCGGTGGATTTCGCGTTGGCTTAGGCAAACTGCCGCAGTTCTAAGGGCCACCGTGACCGCTATATCCGCTCCCGCATGACCGCAACGCCCTTGCAGATTCAGTCGCGCCGCACGCTTGCCATCTGGCTTCTGGCCGTTTGCGGGTTGATCGCCTTGATGGTCGTCGTGGGTGGCCTCACGCGCCTGACCGATTCCGGGCTTTCGATCACGTCCTGGAAGCCGATCCATGGCGCGCTGCCGCCGCTTTCGGACGTCGAGTGGCAGGAAGAGTTCGATGCCTACAAAGCGATCCCCCAGTACCAGATCATGAACAAGGGAATGTCGCTTGAGGAGTTCAAGTCGATTTTCTGGTGGGAGTGGAGCCACCGCAATCTTGGCCGCTTGATCGGCTTCGCGTTCTTGATCCCGTTTCTCGTCTTCCTGTTTCGGGGACAGATCGAGCGCGCGTTGATCCCGCGGCTTTTGTTGCTGTTCGTCCTGGGCGGACTGCAAGGTGCGCTCGGCTGGTTCATGGTGGCGAGCGGCCTTAGCGAGCGTACGAGCGTCAGCCAGTATCGTCTCGTCGCGCACCTGATGTTGGCGTTGGTGATTTACGCCGCCATCCTTTGGACCGCGCTACCGTTGTGGCGCGGCGAGTGGCCTGCGCAATGGCGCCCGCACAAACTCTTTCTCTGGTCGCTCGGCGTGCTGGTTCTTGTTTTCGGGCAGATAAAGTTGGGCGGCTTCGTCGCTGGTCTAGATGCCGGGTTCACCTACAACACCTGGCCGTT
The DNA here is from genome assembly GCA_964547645.1 of uncultured Flavobacteriaceae bacterium. Classification (GTDB taxonomy): domain Bacteria; phylum Pseudomonadota; class Alphaproteobacteria; order Micropepsales; family Micropepsaceae; genus SZUA-430. Next base: position 5,041 of record CAZJOM010000050.1, on the reverse strand, counting down.
GATGGACGGTAGGTTCGTACCGGAGGGGGCGTTTCGAACCTGGGTAGCGCCGTTCGAAGATGTGGCGACCGTGCAGTTCAATCACCGGCTGGGCGCTTACATCGTGACCTTCGCGATCGCGGCCCTATGGATTGCCGGGCGTCGCGCGAAGCTCGTTGGCTTCGCCGGCACAACCTCGAACATCTTGCTCGCGACAGTCGCCGCGCAAGTGTTGCTCGGCATCTGGACACTGCTTGCGGTCGTGCCCGTGTGGCTGGGCGCGCTTCATCAATTCGGCGCGGTCGCATTGCTGACCGCAGCGATCGTGCACACGTTCGCACTTCGTCGCGCAGGATAACGGGGGGAACTATGACGAAACTCTGCAAACTCTACGCTACCAATGGCTGTGGCTCGATGATCGTCGAGATCGCGTTCGGCCTCGCCAAGGTTCCGTTCGAGATCGTCGACGTGCCGTGGTCCGATACCGGCTGGAAGAGCAAGGCGCTAAAGAAGCTGAATCCGCTCGGCCAGGTGCCGACCCTGGTGTTACCCGACGGCACGGTGATGACCGAGAGCGCAGCGATCCTCTTCCATCTCGCAGACACCGTTCCCGGTTTCGAGCTCATCCCGCCGGCTGGCCACCCGTCGCGCGCCGAATTCCTGCGCTGGCAACTCTTCCTTGTCTCCGCGATCTATCCGACCTTCACCTATGGCGATGTGACCGAGCGGTGGGTTGGCGAACCCTACAAAGTGGGCGCCGGCAAGTTGCTGCGCGAAAGTACGCATGGCCATCGCCAAGACCTTTGGAAGTTCGTCGAAAAGCAGATCGACGGCCCCTGGTTCCTCGGCGAAACCTTCTCTTCCCTGGACGCCTACATGTGGGCCATGACGCTCTGGCGCCCCGGCCGCGACTGGTTCAAAGCGGAGTGCCCGAAGCTCTACAAGATCGGCGCCCGCCTTGATGATCATCCAGTCGTGAAAAAGGTGGCGGCGCGGAACAGGATTTGAGCCTGTTCCGCACGTTGCTATTCCTCACGAACATAGTGGTGGCGGTTTGCGCCATCGAAAGCGGCCACTGTTCCGGCAGCATTGCTTAAAACAACCTCCGAGAGCCGCATGGGCAGAGGTCGTTGCGACCAAGTTTTTCGACAAGTTCCTTGTCCCCATGCACGACGCGATGGCCGCGCTTCACTGACGTCTCGGATGGGAACCCGCGACGGCGCTTGCTCATCGTTTCAAAAGCAGGGCTGTTCGCCCAGGTCGTTGTACTTGCGCATGGCACATCTCCTTTGTTCCAGCGAAGGGCGTGCTGCGTAGCACCCCCGGAAGCTACAATCCAGCGCCTTTTCACGACGCCGTGAAGCGGCGCGCTCTAGGATCGGGCCGGACCGCGCCTTATGGTGCACCCGCAAAAGGGAGAGCTTTTCCATGCGTATTCTTTCGTGGTCCACGGTCGCGCTCGCGTTGCTCGTTACAGCGCCGGCGCAAGCGGCGGACGTGCCCGGTTATGTCGCGGCCGCTGTCGGCGA
>CAZJOM010000050.1:0-3433 GCA_964547645.1 uncultured Flavobacteriaceae bacterium | reverse complement strand
CAGCGCCGGCGCAAGCGGCGGACGTGCCCGGTTATGTCGCGGCCGCTGTCGGCGACAAGGACCGCCCGAAGGACGACACCGATCGCGACGCCGATCGTCATCCAGCCGAGATCATGGCGATGACGGGGTTGAAGCCTGGGGGCAGCGCCGTCGACGTCGGTCCCGGCCGCACCGGCTACTACACGCGCATCATGAGCCGCCTCGTCGGCGCGAACGGCAAGGTTGTCATGTTCAACCCGACATGGGTGGCCGAAAAATTTCCGAAAGCCACCGAGGCGCCCGCAGCCTTCGTCGCGGCTGGTTACACGAACGTCGAAGGTTCGGTTCAACCGATGGACGCGATCAAATTCGACCAGCCGGTCGACCTCATCTTCGTCAGCCAACTCTATCACGATCAGGTTTGGCAGAAGATCGACATCGCCAAAATGAACAAAGCGATCTTCGATGCGCTCAAGCCCGGTGGCGTCTACTTCGTCATCGACCACGTGGGCCCGGACGTGAAGACGCCGGAGCAGATCGATAAGCTCCACCGCATCGATCCGGCGCTGGTAAAGGAACAAATCCTTGCTGCGGGTTTCAAACTCGAAGCGGAAAGCGATCTTCTCAAGAATTCAGCCGACCCGCACACCGCCAACGTGTTCGACCCGGCGATCCGCGGCAAGACTGACCAGTTCGTCTTCAAGTTTGTGAAGCCGGCGAAGTAGGCGCGTCGAAGCGGCGCGCGATAACCTCGCGCGCCGACTATCGCTTTTTTTGCTCTTCGGCGCGCGCGAGTTCGAGCACCAGCCACCTCAGACACTCGAGCTTTTTCGGATCGTCAATCCGCTCGAGCGCTTGCGCGAATGCAGCAACCTGCGGGTCGCGCAGCAGCTCCCGATCGCGTGATGTGTCGCCGATGCGGTAGGCTCCGCGACGCGAACCTTGGTTATTGCTGGACATGGACCGGTGACTCGGCATGGACGGGAACGCGAGCACTGTCGGGCGTTGCGATGTCGAAGAGCACGCTGCCGCGACGCCCGCCGCGTGCCGCAGCGAGCTGCTGCAGCGACACCGGGATGATGCAGGCGATGCAGGTGCCTTCGTCGTAGGCGGTCGGCAAGCCTAGCGGATTGATTTCCACGCCAGACTCGAGAAACCGCGGCAAGAAGAAGGTGTCGCAAACGACGCTGATCGCCTCCAACCGGTAAGCGATGCCCATCTCGAACATGCCGCAGAGCACCTCGCCGGTGACGTTGCGCCGGTTGACACTGCTTGATCCGCCGCGCGCGGTGAAGAGCCGGGTGATCTCCCACACCTTGGGACTGCGTGGAATTTGGCCCAGCGAGACGGTGTGAGGGAATATATCGGCCATCAAATGGGGCTTGTTGGTGGGTACGAAGCGTGCACCCGCAACCACCTCCTCGCCGTCAGCCCAGAGCAGATAGGTCGCGTCGCTTGTGTCGAACTGATCAACCTCGCGTCCGTCCGGCCGCTGCAGCGCCTTCCAACCGCGCCAGTTCACATAGATGTCGTATCGAACTTGATAGGACGCCTCCAGCAAACGTTGGTGCTTCGGTAGGTCCCTGTTTCGGCTGTCGATAAGATGCAACACGGTCGGCCTCCATCGTTGATGAAGCCAACACTATCTTGATGTGAGGAGGCGTTTTTCCCTGATCAGGCCGTTGTCGTTCAGAGTTGAATCTGACCGCGCCGCAGGGCTTCGACGATGGCTTGGACGCGGGTGGCGACGCCGAACTTCCGCTTGGCGCTCTCTATACGTTTGTGTGCGGCGCTTTCACTGATGCCGAGCAGTTCGCCAATCTCCCAATCCGTTTTGCCGGCCGCCGCCCACTGCAGTGCTTCGCGTTCACGCCGCCCAACGGTCGCCGCCTGCTGTCCGCTGTCCCGGCCTTTGAGTTGCTTCGCGCGCGCGTAGGCATAGATGGAGATGAGGTGCAGCTCGGCCTTTGCGAGCGCGTCGCGCCGTGGCGCCTTGCCCGTCATTGTGATCGCGTGGAGCTGTCCGCCGATTCCGTAGATCGGCACGACGTAGCCTTCGGTCATGCCGAGCTCGGCGGCTTCGCCCATGATGCGGCGCCCCGGCGCTGAGGCGGTACGACGCGCTTGCGCTTCGCTCCAAAGAAACGGATCGGCGGTGCGCTGGAGCTCATTCAGCATCGGATCGTTTGCGAAGTACCGACGATCGACATAACGGCGCTTCCACTCCTCGGGCCATTCTTCAAAAAGAATGGGGTTCGTCGTCATAGGGTCGTTCGGCGCCGGCGGGGCCGAGCAGAGAAAGAACTGATAGCCGTGCCTCTCCGTCGAGCCGCGCAGCAGTTCCATGACTTTCAGAACGCTGGGCGCCCGTTGCAAGGATTGCACGGCGTCCAAAACGAAATTGTTCGACACGACGCTCACTCGCACTTGTCTCCAGAACTTTCAGACGCAAACGCCTGCGCCAGCTCCAATACCTTCTTACGCGCGTCTTCGTCCCGGATTGCGGTGAAGGCGCGGAGGAGTTCGAGTCCCTCATCCGTGCCGAGCCGTACGCCGTTTACGTCGAGCGTGCCGCTCGGGTGTTCGTTCAGCATCGCAGGTTCCCGCTCGATGAACCACACGAGATCGACGTCCAGCGAGCCCGCAAGGTTTACCAGCATTGGCGCGGAGATCGCGGCGCCCTCGCGCTCCAGGGCGTCGATGTCGTCGATGCCGTGGTTGGCGAAGTGGGCTGCGGTGGCACCGACCTCTCGGCGCCGATCACGGATCGCGCGGGCAAGTCGCGCGCCGACGCGCAGGCCGCCGTGCGCGATCAGCGCTTGCAGTGCCTGGAACGTTGCCGGATCGAGCCGCCGGTTCGTCACGTGTAGGCCCCCATGAAGGGCCTCCACTTTGACTGCCAAACGCGGCAGGTTCAAGCCCTTATGCCGCCAAGGCTTGATCCAAGTCCGCAATGATGTCGGCGACGTCCTCGATGCCGACCGAGATCCGAACCACGTCGGGTCCGGCACCCGCCGCGCTCTTCTGTTCGTCGGAAAGCTGGCGGTGCGTGGTCGATGCCGGATGAATAATGAGCGAGCGTGTGTCGCCCACATTCGCCAAATGAGAGAGTAGCTTCACGTTATTCACCAAGTTCACGCCCGCCTCATAGCCGCCGCGCACGCCAAATGTGAACACGGCGCCCGCGCCCTTCGGGCAGTAGGTCTGCGCCAGGCCGTAGCACTGATCGTTCGGTAGGTTCGCGTAAGAGACCCACGATACTTTAGCGTGCCGGCTCAAATGCTGCGCCACAGCCTTGGCATTCTCGCAATGCCGCTGCATGCGCAAGGGCAACGTTTCCAACCCGTTCAAGATCAAGAATGCGTTGAACGGCGAGATCGCGGGACCAAGATCGCGCAAGCCCAGCACGCGGCACGCGATCGCGAACGCCATGTCCCCGAAAGTCTCGTGCAGC
>CAZJOM010000049.1:0-29847 GCA_964547645.1 uncultured Flavobacteriaceae bacterium | reverse complement strand
AAGAACCTCAACATGTGGTTCACGTTCGGCGGCATCCTGACGTTTATGCTGGCGATTCAGATCGTCTCGGGCATCGTGCTGGCGATGCACTACGTGCCGCACGAGACGCTGGCCTTCGACAGCGTCGAGCGCATCATGCGTGACGTGAACTACGGCTGGCTATTGCGCTACATACACTCGAACGGCGCGTCGATGTTTTTCGTCGCCGTCTACCTGCACATTTTCCGCGGGCTCTATTACGGATCGTACAAGGCGCCGCGCGAGGTGCTGTGGCTGCTCGGGATCGTCATCTATCTTCTCATGATGGCGACGGGCTTCCTCGGCTACACCCTGCCGTGGGGTCAGATGTCGTTCTGGGGGGCGACCGTCATCACGAACTTCTTCAGCGCCATACCGTTGATTGGCGAGAGCGTCACGCAGTGGCTGTGGGGGTCGTTCGCGGTCGACAACTCGACGCTGCAGCGGTTCTTCAGCTTGCACTATTTGCTGCCGTTCGTGATTGCAGGCGTTGTCGTGCTGCACATTTGGGCGCTGCACGTGCCGGGCAACAACAATCCGTTGGGCATCGATGTGAAGGGGCCGGCAGACACGGTGCCGTTCCATCCCTATTACACGACGAAGGACGCGTTCTGGATTGCGATCTTCATGCTCGTGTTCTGCTACTTCATCTTCTTCAACCCAAACGCCCTGGGTCATACGGACAACTACATTCCGGCGAACCGGCTTGTGACGCCTGCGCACATCGTGCCCGAGTGGTACTACCTGCCGCTCTACGCGATCCTGCGCTCGGTGCCGGATAAGCTGATCGGCGTGATCTTGATGTTTGGCGCGATCTTCGTTTGGGCGCTGTTGCCGTGGCTTGATACGTCGCGGGTCCGGTCGAACAACTTCCGCCCGATCATGAAGCAGTTGTTCTGGATCCTGATGATCGTGATCTTCCTGCTCGGCTATTTGGGTGCGCAGACGGCGGACGACTCGAACTTGGTGTTCTTCGGGGTGGAGCTTCCGATCGGTAAGCTAATCCTCGCGCAGATCCTCACGTTCTATTACTTCCTCCACTTCTTGGTGATCACACCGATGGTGGGTCTCATGGAGACGCCGTTGCCGGTGCCGGAGAGCATATCGAAGGCAGTGTTGGCCAAGAAGGGCGGTGGCGCTGCCACTGTGGCGAAGTGAGGGGATGATCATGACGAACTTCAAACTCCTCCTCGTTTTTTCCGTAGCCCTGGGTCTTACGGGTGTCGCTCGCGCAGCCGAGGGGGCAACTGATGCCAAGCATCCGGAGCCGCAGGCCTGGACGTGGGAAGGGCCCTTCGGCCACTTCGATCGTCAGCAGCTGCAGCGCGGCTATCAGGTCTATAAGGAAGTATGCGCGGCGTGCCACGCGATGCACCTGCTGTCTTTCCGCAATCTCTCGCAGCCCGGAGGGCCGGAGTTTACGGAAGCGCAGATGAAGGCGATTGCGGCATCGGTTCAGGTCAATGCGCTTGACGACAAGGGCGAGACGATCCAGCGCCCCGGTACGCCGGCAGATCGCTTCCCGTCGCCGTTCCCGAACGAACTGGCGGCTCGCGCGGCCAACAACAATGCGTACCCGGTCGATCTGTCGGTGGTCACCAAGGCGCGCCACGGGGGAGCGGACTACGTCGTTGCGTTGCTCACCGGTTATTCGGATCCGCCATCGGATTTCTCGCTCCTACCCGGGCTGAACTACAACGCGTATTTCCAGGGCCATCAGATCGCGATGCCGGCACCGCTGACGTCCGACGGTCAGGTGACCTATGCGCCCGACGCCGGTAACCCACCGGCAACGAAGCAGCAAATGGCCAAGGACGTCGCAGCGTTCTTGACCTGGGCCGCTGAGCCGAAGATGGAAGAACGCAAGCGTATGGGCGTGAAGGTGATGATCTTCCTCGTCTTCCTGTCGGCGCTGCTCTATCTGGCCTATCGCCGTCTGTGGCGCGACGTGGATCACTGAGCGAACGCGCAGTCTTGAATTCTGGGGGGCCGGTTCCATATGAGCCGGCCCTTTGTCTTTGGGCCAAGGGCCAAAACTCATTGCGGTGGCGGGGGTAGATGCTACAAACCCGGCCGTTCACGAACGTTGGGGAGCTGAGGCGCATGACCAACACCGTACTGGGCGTAATCGGCGGCAGTGGCGTTTACGGAGTCGACGGGCTTGAGAATGCGCGCTGGGAGCGCGTGGCCTCGCCTTGGGGTGAGGCGTCAGACGAGTTGCTGTTTGGACGGCTCAATGGCGTCGACATGGTGTTTCTGCCTCGGCACGGCCGCGGCCACGTGCACTCGCCGACCAGCATCAACTATCGCGCTAACATCGATGTCTTGAAGCGCGTCGGCGTGACCGACGTACTCTCGGTTTCGGCCTGCGGCTCGTTCAAAGAAGAGCTTCCGCCGGGCATGTTTGTGCTGGCGGATCAGTTCATCGATCGCACGTTCGCGCGCGAGAAGTCGTTCTTCGGGCCTGGGTTCGTCGCGCACGTTTCGCTGGCGCATCCGATTTGCCCGCGCCTGCAGGGAGCGCTGGCCGAGGCGGCGCGCGAAGCGAAGATCGATCACATCGTGGGCGGCACTTATCTTGCTATGGAAGGTCCGCAATTTTCGACGCTGGCCGAATCCAACCTCTACCGGTCTTGGGGCTGCAGCGTGATCGGCATGACCGCGATGCCGGAGGCGAAGCTCGCGCGGGAGGCGGAGCTGCCTTACGCGATCGTGGCGATGGTTACGGACTACGATTGCTGGCATCCCGATCATGATCATGTCACGGTCGATCAGGTCATCAAGATTTTGAACGGCAACGCGGATCGCGCGCGGACGTTGCTGAAGCGCGTGGCGCCGAAGCTTGGGCCAAAGCGCACGAACTCGCCGCTAAAAATCGAAACGACGCTGGACACGGCGTTGATCACGGCGCCGGAGAAGCGCGATCCGGTCCTCTTTGCGAAACTCGATGCGGTCGCCGGCCGCGTTTTGAAGAAGGCTTGAAGCTCCATGGACATCAAATCCGTTATCCGCACGATCCCCGACTATCCGAAGCCCGGGATCATGTTTCGCGACGTCACGACGCTGCTCGGCAACGCGCGGGCGTTCCGCACGACTGTCGACTTGTTGGTGCAGCCCTATGCGGGCACACGGATCGACAAGGTGGCGGGAATCGAGGCACGGGGGTTCATTCTGGCCGGCGCCGTGGCGCACCAACTTTCGGTCGGCTTCGTTCCGGTGCGCAAGAAGGGCAAGCTGCCGTGGAAGACGATCGGGCAGACCTACGATCTTGAGTACGGCACCGACACGGTCGAGATCCACGAGGACGCCGTCAAGCAGGGCGAGAGCGTGTTGCTTGTCGATGACCTGATCGCGACGGGCGGTACCGCAGAAGCCGCGATCAAGTTGATCGAGAAGGCCGGCGGCAATGTCGTCGGCTGCAGCTTCATCATCGATTTGCCGGAGCTCAAAGGCCGTCGGCGATTGGAGAAGTTGGGCAAGAAAGTGCTGAGCCTTGTCGAGTTTGACGGCCACTAGGTTGGGAATGGGGATTGGCGGTTGGGTGATGGCGCTCGCCCCAAGTCCATTCCTGCTGTAGCGGCGGAGTAGCACGATGAAAATTCACTGCCGCCACTATCGAACGATTTGGGTCACGGGCGACGGTTGGTCGGTCGAGGTGATCGATCAGACGAAGCTACCATTTGCGTTCGTGACTAAGCGCCTGGCGAGTGCCGAAGAGGCGGCTGAGGCGATCAAGTCGATGGTCGTGCGCGGCGCGCCCTTGATTGGCGCGACGGGCGCATATGGACTCTGCATGGCGCTGCGCGTCGATGCGTCGGACGTAGCGCTGGAGCGGGCGTACGACATGCTTGTGAAGACGCGGCCGACGGCGATCAATCTGAAATGGGCGCTGGACGAGATGATGACGGCTGTCCGCAATCAGCCGGCGGAGCGCCGCGTTGCCGTGGCCTATGGGCGCGCGGCGCAGCTGTGCGACGACGACGTGGCGACGAACGAAGCGATCGGGCGGCACGGGTTGACGTTGATCGAGAGCATCGCCGCCAAGAAAAAGGGCGCGACAGTCAACGTGCTGACGCACTGCAATGCGGGATGGCTCGCCTGCGTCGATTGGGGCACGGCACTCGCGCCGATTTACATGGCGCACGACAAGGGAATTTCGATCCACGTTTGGGTGGACGAGACGCGACCGCGTAATCAGGGTGGGTCGCTGACTGCCTATGAGCTAGGTGCGCATGGCGTGAAGCATTCGATCCTGGCTGACAACGCCGGCGGTCACTATATGCAGCACGGCGAGGTTGACCTCTGCATCGTCGGGACTGATCGGACGACGGCGTCGGGCGATGTGGCGAACAAGATCGGGACATATCTCAAGGCACTCGCCGCGCATGACAATGGGGTGCCGTTCTATGTGGCGCTGCCGTCGTCGACGATCGATTGGACGATCTCGGACGGCGTGCGAGAGATCGAGATCGAGGAGCGCTCCGGGCGCGAAATCACGCATGTGCAGGGGCGCAGCGCGGCGGGCGAGGTGTTGACAGTGGAACTGACGGCGCCGGGGAGTCCCGCGCGCAATCCGGCGTTCGATGTAACGCCGGCACGCCTTGTCACCGGTCTGATTACGGAGCGTGGGGTGGCGAAGGCGACGCGCGAAGGCTTGGCGAAGCTGTTTCCGGAGCGCTCGCGGTGAAGCGCACGGCGGTTCGGCGGCGCGTCGCACGGGTACTGTCGAAGCGCGCAGCCGTTATCAGCGCGACGCCGAACTTGCGGGCTGAGATCGTCGCTGTCGGGCAGCGCATGGCGTCGAGCGGTCTATCGCCCGGGAAAAGCGGCAACCTCTCCGTGCGCGTCGGTGGCGGGATGCTGATCACGCCGACCGGCATCGCCTATCAAGAGATGCGACCGGCCGACATTGTCGAGGTTCGACTGGATGGCCGCGTCGCACCGGGGCAGCGGGTGGCGTCGAGCGAGTGGCGCATTCACCTTGGCGTCTACAAGGCACGGCCGGATGTCGGCGCGATCGTGCATACGCATTCGCTGAACGCGACGGCGCTTGCCTGTTTGCATCGCGGTATTCCGGCGTTTCACTACATGGTGGCGGAGTTCGGCGGCGAGAAGATTGCTTGTGCGCCGTATGCGACGTACGGCAGCGACGAGTTGGCACGATTCGCAGTGAAGGCCTTGGGGCCGCGATATGCGTGCCTAATGGCCAATCACGGTGCAATCGCGGTGGGCGAGACGCTGCGGCACGCGTATGATCGTGCGGCGGCGGTCGAGGCGCTTGCCGCGCAGTACGCGCGGACGTTGATGATTGGGCGACCGCGGGTACTATCGGGACGCGAGATGACGCGGGTGATCGAGAAGTTCAAGACCTACGGGAAGCAAACCGAGGTGAAGGGCAAATGAGTGCTGTTCTGGTCACCGGCGCGGCGAAGCGGCTTGGGCGCGCGATCGCGCTCAAACTTGCGCGCGAGGGTTATGACGTCGCGATCCACTATCGCGCCAGCAAACCTGAAGCGGAGACGCTTGCCGGGGAAGTGAAAGCGATGGGGCGGCGTGCCGCACTCGTCGGAGGAGAGCTTTCCGACGAGGCAGATACGACCACCATCGTGCCCAGGGCGGTGGCTTCGCTCGGGCCGCTGACAGCGCTGGTCAACAGTGCTTCAGTGTTTGAGGACGACCGCGTCGAAACCGTGACACGCGCGAGCTGGGATCGACACTTGGACACGAATTTGCGCGCGCCGTTGGTGTTGGCGCAGGCGTTCGCCAAGCAGCTGCCCGCCGGTGCGAACGGCGGTATCGTCAACATTATCGATCAGCAGGTGCTGAACCTAACGCCGCAGTTCTTGTCCTATACCGTGTCCAAGGCTGGGTTGTGGACATTGACGCAGACGTTGGCGCAAGCGCTGGCGCCGCGGATTCGGGTCAATGCCGTATCGCCGGGGCCGTCTCTTAAGGCCGAGAGGCAGAGCCAGGCGAATTTCGATGCGCATGTAAAGGCTACGCTGCTGCAACAGCCTTCGGCTCCGGAGGACATTGCGGGCGCGGTGCATTATCTTCTGTCGGCCAGGGCGGTCACCGGCCAAATGATCACCGTCGACAGCGGTCAGCATTTGGCGTGGTCGCGCGATAGGTTTTTCGAGTAGGGCGAATGAGCGAGCGTTCGAAGGTCCAGCCGCTGCGAATTGCCGATGCGAAGCGGCGCATCCGGCACGTGTTCGTGCGCGACTTGGAACTCAACGCCAACATCGGCGTCTATCATCGGGAGAAGGGTCAGTTGCAGCCGGTTCGGATCAATGTCGACCTGACGGTCGAGGAAACGGACGGCGATATCGAGGATAGGCTTGAGAACGTCGTCGACTACGGCGCCGTGGTTGACGGCATTAAGCAGATTCTGGCGGGCGGACATTTGAACTTGGTCGAGACGCTGGCGGAGAAGGTCGCAGCGCACTGTCTGGCTGACGCGCGGGTGAAGGTTGCGCGAGTGCGGATCGAAAAGTTGAAAGTGATCGCGGAGGCGCACTCCGTCGGCGTGGAAATCGAGCGCGAGGCGGGGCGGTAGCGAGCCGCTTCTCCCCCCAACGGGTGAAGCGCTACACTCTTGGCAATATGAACGACGAACCAGACACCATCGACACGCCCGGGCTTATGGCTACGGGGGCGGCGGTTATTGCGGATTATCTGACCCGGCTGCCGAATGCGCCTGGGGTATACCGGATGATGGCTGCCAACGGCGATGTGCTCTATGTGGGCAAGGCTGCCAATCTGAAGAAGCGGGTTGTCGCCTATACGAAGCCATTCGACCAGCCGGCGCGGATCGCGCGGATGATCGCGAACACGGCGACGATGGAGTTCGTGCAAACGGCGTCCGAGGTCGAGGCGCTGCTGCTCGAGGCCAATCTGATCAAGCGGCTGAAGCCGCGCTACAACGTTCATCTGCGCGACGACAAGTCGTTTCCATTCATTCTGGTCACCGCCGACCACGCCGCACCGCAGATCATCAAGCATCGCGGGGCGAAGTCGCGAAAGGGCGAGTACTTTGGACCGTTTGCATCGGCCTATTCGGTGACACGCACGTTGAACACGCTGCAGCGGGCATTTTTGCTCAGGAGTTGTACGGACTCGGTCTATGAGAGCCGGACGCGACCTTGCTTGTTGCATCAGATCAAACGTTGCGCCGCGCCTTGCGTGGGCAAGATTTCGATCGAGGACTATCAACATTTGGTCGATCAGGCGGTCGGGTTTCTGCGCGGTAAGAGCCAAGAGGTAAAGAGCGAACTCAGCCACGAGATGGAAGCGGCGGCGGAGGTGCTCGACTTCGAGAAGGCGGCCCGGCTGCGCGATCGCATTCGTGCGCTGGCGCATGTGCAGCAGAGCCAAGGGATCAATCCGGAGACGATCGACGAGGCGGATTTGTTCGCGGCGCATCAGGCCGGCGGGCACACGTGCATTCAGGTGTTTTTCTTCCGCTCGGGCCAGAACTGGGGTAACCGGGCGTATTTTCCGCGGCATGATCGGGCGGTCGATGTGGCGGAAGTTCTCGATAGTTTTCTGGCGCAATTCTACGATGATCGCGAGCCGCCGAAACAAGTGATCGTCAGTCACGACGTGCCCGGGCGGGCGCTACTTGAAGAGGCGTTGTCGGTGAAGGCTGAACGGCGCGTCGAAGTTCTAATGCCGCAGCGTGGCGAGAAACGCGAGGTGATGGCGCAGGCGGTGATGAATGCGCGCGAGTCGCTTGCGCGGCGGATGGCGGAGAGCGCGACGCAGATTCAGTTGCTTGAAGGTGTCGCTGCTGCGCTGGGTTTGAACGAGGCGCCGCAGCGGATTGAGGTCTACGATAACAGCCACATTTCGGGTACGAACGCCGTCGGCGCGATGATCGTTGCGGGGCCTGAGGGCTTCATCAAAAAGGAGTACCGCAAATTCAACATCAAGAACGCGGAACTCACACCGGGCGACGACTACGCGATGATGCGCGAGGTGTTGACGCGGCGGTTCAAGCGTTTGGTCAAGGTTCAGGAAGAGCAGGCCGCCGAGACCGATGCCGGGGTGTCGTTCGAAAAGGTGGACGATGACTTCGAGGATGTGAGCGTGCCGGACTTGGTGCTCATCGATGGCGGGGCGGGGCAGCTGTCGGTTGCCATGGAGGTGATGGCGGAGCTTGGCGTCACGGGCGTGAAGCTTGCGTCGATAGCGAAGGGACCGGACCGGGATGCCGGCCGGGAGCGCTTTTTCATGCCTGGGAGGGAGCCGTTTCACCTCGAGTTCAAGAGCCCGGTTCTGTTCTACTTGCAACGCTTGCGGGATGAGGCGCACCGATTCGCCATAGGAACTCACCGCGCGAAACGGGCGCAAACGCTGGCGTCATCGCCGATTGATGAGATCGAGGGCATCGGTCCGTCGCGGAAACGGGCGCTATTGAACCATTTCGGGTCCGGGCGGGCGGTAACTACGGCCGGACTTTCGGACCTGGAATCGGTTAAGGGTATCTCGAAGGCGATGGCGCGGAAGATCTACGAGCACTTCCACGATAAGGGCTGATCGCCGTAAAGTCGGAGAGCCATGGGCGACCATCTACCCAATTTGCTGACTCTGGCGCGTATCGCGCTCACACCTGTGTTTGTGGCGGCGTTCTGGCTCGATATGCCGGGCGGGCGATGGGTGGCGTTCGTGTTGTTCGTGATTGCCGCCGTGACCGACTATGCGGACGGATGGATTGCACGGCGGCGGAACATCGTCTCTCGTCTTGGAGCAATGCTCGATCCGATCGCCGATAAGCTGCTGATTGCGTCGGCGTTGTTGATGCTGGTCTATATGGACGACATCCGCGGCTTTGTGATCATCCCGGCGTTGATTATTCTTTCGCGCGAGATTTTGGTTTCCGGTATGCGCGAGTTCTTGGCAACGATCTCGGTGCAAGTCCCGGTGTCGTCGATCTCGAAGTTCAAGACGGTGGTACAGGTGGTCGCAATCGCGATGCTGATTTTGGCGCCGGCGATCGAGCATGTTTGGGGCTGGGTGCATCGCGCCGGGATTGTGGCGCTCTGGGGGGCCGCGGTGCTTACGATCTACACCGGGTTCTCTTATGTTCGCGCCAACGTGGCGCATGTGGCCGGCGAGGATCTCCGCCGGCGCGAGGCGACGCGGGTGTCGTGAAGCTGCTCTACTTTGCATGGGTGCGGCAGAAGATCGGGCGCGGCGAGGAGACGATCGAGCTCCCACGCGAGGCGCGCACAGTCGGCGATCTGGTCATCTGGCTCAAGGGGCGCGGCGAGGGCTATGCCGATGCGTTCGCGGATGTGAAGCGTTTGCGCGCGGCGGTCAATCAGGAGCACGTAGACTTCTCGGCACCGGTCGGCCAAGGCGATGAAGTTGCGTTCTTTCCACCGGTGACGGGCGGATGATCCGGGTACAGCGCGATGACTTCGACCCGGGCGAGGAGATTGTCCGGCTCCATCGTGGGCGCAGCGACATCGGTGCGGTGGTGAGTTTCGTCGGCTTGGTGCGGGGCGAGAGCCACGGTGAGCAGCTGACCAGTATGACGCTCGAACATTTCCCCGGCATGACCGAGCGCGAGTTGGAGCGTATCGCAGAGGAGGCGCGTTCGCGCTGGTCTTTGCAGGGCGTTTCGGTTGTGCACCGGGTTGGTGAGTTGAAGCCGGGTGAACGGATCGTGTTGGTCGTAACGGCGGCGGAGCACCGGCAGGCGGCGTTCGATGCCGGCAATTTCTTGATGGACTACCTCAAGACGCGCGCACCGTTTTGGAAGCGCGAGTTGCGCGCTTCCGGCGAGTATTGGGTTGAGGCGCGCGCCAGCGACGAAGAGGCTGCCGCGCGTTGGAAACGCGACTAGATCGCGTGCTTGCCGCGGACGAAGTTCGAGTAGTCGTCCATGAGCGTGCGGGTGATGTTGCCGACTTCGAACTTCCAGTCACCGATCGAGCCGACGGGCGATACTTCGGCGGCCGAGCCGGTGAGGAAGCATTGCTCGTAGGTGCCGACATCGGAGCTTTGGATGTATTGCTCCACCACCTCGATCTGCCGTGCGCGCGCGAGTGAGATCACGGTTTGGCGGGTGATGCCGTTGAGGAAGCAATCGGCGTAGGGGGTGAAGAGCTTACCTTCCTTCACGAAGAAGATGTTCGCGCCCGTCGCCTCGGCGACGAGGCCGCGCCAATCGTACATCATCGCGTCGGCAAAGCCTTTGGCCTCGGCCTCGTGCTTCGACAGTGTGCAAATCATGTAGAGTCCGGCCGCCTTTGCCTTCCACGGCGTCGTGTCCGGGGCAGGGCGGCGCCAGCGAGAAATGTCGAGCCGGATGCCCTTCTTTTTGACTTCTGGGTCGAACATCGAAGGCCATGGCCAGACGGCGATCGCGACATGGATCTTCGATTGCTGCGCGCTGACCGCCATCATTTCGCTGCCACGCCAAGCGACAGGACGCATGTAGGCGTCGTCGTGACCGGCGGCTTCGACGACCTGCCGGCAGGCGTCGTTTATTTGAGCCTCGGTGAAGGGGATCTGGAAACCCATCAGACGCGCAGACTCGAACAGGCGCGTCGTGTGCTGTTCGAGCTTGAAAACCTTGCGATTGTAGACGCGCTGGCCCTCAAATACGCATGAGCCGTAGTGCAGGCCGTGGGTCAGAACGTGGATCTTGGCGTCGCGCCAGGGCACGAGTTTGCCGTCCAGCCAAATGTGGCCATCGCGATCGTCGAAAGGTATGAGCGCCATAAGAGGCTCCGGGCTCGTGGTTAAGCGGCAAGGTTCGCGGGCAGTATAGCCGTGCCGCTTGCGAGCGGTACAGGGCACAGCCTATCCTGGCAGCATATCTGCCATAACCGATTTGCATGGGCCAACTCTCCCGATGAAGGCTGCGGCGCCGCTTCTCTACCTGCGCGAAGAAGAACTGACCGATGGGTTCGAGCTGTTTTTCTTTGCCGGGCGCGATATCGCCAAGGCGCTTGATGCGCGGCTGGAGGAGCTTGGTTTGGGCCGGGCGCACTACCGCGCTTTGCATTTTGTTGCGCGCCACCCCGGAATGCCTGTGTCCGACTTGCTGAGTATCCTTGGGATTACGAAACAATCGCTCAGCCGCGTCGTACGTGCGCTGACTGCCGGCGGTTACCTCTCGCAGACCGAGGGTGCGCGCGACAGGCGGCAGCGGCTCCTTCGACTGACGCCGAAGGGGCTGGCGATCGAAGGTGAACTGACGTCGCTGCAGCGGTCGCGGTTTGCTCGTGCCTATCGCGAAGCGGGACCGGAAGCGGTGGCCGGCTTCCGGCAGGTGCTGTCTGGACTGCTGGCGGAGAAGGAGCGGGCGGGTGTACTGCGCCTGATAGCAAAACGATGATTGGCGAACCCACAAACATCGACGACGCCGACGACACGCTACAGCACTTGCTGATCGTCGACGACGACACACGTATTCGAACGCTCCTCCAGCGCTATCTGAGTGAGAACGGCTATCGGGTGACCGCCGCCAAAGACGCAACCGAAGCGCGGCAGCTGATGGCCAGCCTCGACTTCGACTTCATCGTGCTCGACGTGATGATGCCGGGGGAGGACGGATTTTCGCTGACGAAAGCTATTCGTGAGAAGTCGAACGTGCCGATCCTGCTTCTGACCGCACGCGGCGAGTCCGGCGACCGGATCGAGGGGTTGGAGCGCGGTGCGGACGACTATCTTCCGAAGCCGTTCGAGCCGCGGGAGTTGTTGCTGAGGATTGCGACGATCCTGCGGCGGGCGGGGACGCCGACGGAGACGGTTCGGGCGATCATTCAGCTTGGCGCCTGCCGCTTCGATGCCGAGCGCGGTGAGCTTATGCGCGACGGCAAGCCGGTGAAGCTAACGTCGGCTGAGCTACAGTTGATGCGGGTGCTGGCCGCCAATCCGGGGCAGACATTTACGCGAACGGACTTGTCGCAGCGTATGGGCGAGGTTTTGGAGCGCACGGTCGATGTGCAAATCACGCGCCTCCGGCGCAAGATCGAGGTCGATCCGAAGTTGCCGCTCTATCTGCAAACAGTTCGTGGCATCGGTTACGTGTTGATGCCGGATCGCGTGGGATGACGGACATGTCGGGCGGATGGTTCCGGCGTTCGATGCCGCGGGGCCTGTTCGGGCGCTCGCTGATGATCATCGTCATGCCGGTCGTTCTACTGCAGGCGGTCGTCACGTATCTGCTATTCGACCGGCAGTGGGAGGCGGTGACGACCCGCATCTCGCGCGGCGTCGCGGCGCAGATTGCGCTCTTTGTACAGAGCTACGACACGTTGGGGCCGGATCGGTTTGCCGGCGAAGTGCGGCGTCTAGGTGAAACGTCGTTCGGTCTTGTGCCGACGCTGAAGCCCGGGGAGAAAATTCCGGAAACCGAATCGCCGGCCTATGAGGTTTTGAAGCAGGTTTTTGTCCGTGAGCTCGCGACGCGTACGGGGCGGCCGGTCTGGATCGATTCCGATTCACTTGACGATCAGGTCGACATTCGCGTGCAGCTTGACGGCGCCGTGATGCAGGTGATGGCCGAGCGCAAGCGGGTCATGTCGACGAACACGCACGTCTGGGTGTTGTGGATGATCGGCACATCGCTGATCTTGATGAGCGTTGCCGTACTTTTTTTGCGCAACCAGATTCGGCCGATCGAACGGTTGGCCGATGCGGCGGAGGCTTTTGGTAAGGGGCGCGACGTGCCCGACTTTCGGCCGTCCGGTGCGACCGAGGTGCGTCGCGCATCGCTTGCGTTTCTCGACATGCGGGAACGCATCTCGCGTTTCGTGCAGCAGAGAACCGATATGCTTGCCGGTGTCAGTCACGATCTGCGCACACCATTGACGCGCATGAAGCTTGAGCTGGCGATGATGAAAGCGGGGCCGTCGACCGAGGCGCTGAAGGGCGACCTTGAGGAGATGGAGCGCATGCTGGAGGAGTACCTGGCGTTCGCACGCGGACAGGCTGGGGAGGGGGCTTCTGACACAGATATCGCACAACTCGTCCGCGACATTGTCGTGAGCGCGCAGCGGAAGGTGGAGAAGACACCGGAGAAAAAGGTCGATCTTGAAGTGCCCAGTCAGCTGGTCGTCGAACTGCGGCCGAACGCGATGCGCCGTTGCGTCATGAATTTGGTCGAGAACGCGCTGCGCCACGGCAGTCACGCGCAAGTGAGCGCCAGCCAGCATGACGACATGGTCGAGATCGCAGTGGACGATGACGGGCCGGGTATTCCGGCAGACCGGCGCGAAGAGGCTTTTCGACCGTTCCACCGACTCGACACAGGTCGCACACTGGCGACCGGCGGTGTGGGCTTAGGGCTTGCGATCGCACGCGATATCGCGCGCGGGCATGGCGGCGATATTCTGTTGGGCGACAGTAAGCTCGGCGGATTGCGCGCTGTGGTGCGCTTGCCGGTGTAGTTCAGTTACCGTTGGGAGCCGACATGATTATCGTTCTGGGAAGTATTCTGGCGCGGCCGGAGACGTTCGATGAGTTGCGGACGCTTGGCCTTGAGCACGTTCATCGTTCGCGCGGCGAGCCTGGTTGCATTTCGCACGACGTTCACGTGCACAGCGAAAATCCGCTGAAACTTGTCTTCGTCGAGAAGTGGCGCGATGCCCAGGCGCTGGCCGCGCATTTCGAGGTCAAGGGCTCGATCGACTTCGTCGTCAAGGCGCGCCAAATGAGCGCTGCACCGCCGGTCATCGAAATTTTCGAAGCGACGGTGGCGCGCGTCGGCTGAGCGCTACTTTCTGCCAGCCGTGATCTTCTCTGCGAGTTGCTGCATTTCGGCGATCGACTCCTTCGCGCGGTCTTGGATCACTTTGAAGGCGTCGCCGTTGGCGTTGATCGTGAGTTCGGCCAGTTCCTTCATGTGTTTCAGCGCGCGGCCGATCGTCTTCTCGACGAGTTCGGCCTGCTTCTTGGGCAGGTCCTTACCGTCATTCGCTTTCATCAGGTCGCCGACAGCTTCCTGAATCGATTGCATCGTTTCGGTCATGATCTCGCCCTGGCGGCGCATCAAGTTCTGATAGCCCATTGCGGCTTTCTGGTTTGCCTTCACCAACGCTTCGAAGTTCTTCTTCTGGCTTTCCATCAGCGAGTTGGAGTCGATGCCGGGGACGCTGAAGCGGTCCCAAAAGCCTTGGTCGAAGTTGGGCCACTTGAAATCGAATTCGGGGAAGGGGCTCTTGTTCGCCATGGCGTCGGTCTCCTTGAGGTGCGGAGCGCTAGCATGAGCCGGTTATCGTGCGGGCGTCAATCGGCGTCGGCGGGCTCGGCTTCGGTGCTCGTGTGTTGCAGGCGTTCGGACCACTCCTCGATAAGCCGCAGGCGGCGATCGACGTGGGCCATGGTCTTGGCGAGGTCGTCGCCGTCGTCGAGCCAGACCGGCATCGTCTCGGCCAGCAGAATTCCGATACCGCGCGTGACCAACAAACCGCGCCAGCCGGTTGTGGGGAGGCCGGCTGCGTCGGCGATCCAGAAGGCGCTGCGTGCGGTGGCGGGCAAAACATCCAGAATGGCGGCCGGGTCACCGGCGCTGTCCTCGCGGATCACGCGGATCGCGGGTTTCAACGGGGTCATGGATTCGAAGCAGCCGATGATCGCGTCGAAGGCGCGGTCGCGGGGCGGGATGTCTTGGTCGGGTTCGTTCGCGCGCTCAAGGGCAGCGATATCGATGCGCTTGGCGATCAAGGCGAGCAGTGCACGCTTGTCGGGGCAGAGTTCGTACAGCGTTGCCGCCGGAATCTTCGCCTTGCGGGCAAGAGCGATCAGCGAGAGCGTCTTCCAGCCGGTCTTCTCTATCGCGGCCAAGGCTGCGTTGACGAGCTTTTCCTCAGGGGACAGTTTGGTCGACATGGGCGCAAGCTTAGGCGGGCTAACGGGTCTTGGCGAGTTCAAAGCCGCGTGCCGTTGCTGCGGCAACGGCGTCGGCCAGCAGTTGTTCGAAGCGCGAATCGGCCATGAGCACTTTCAGCGCCGCTTCGGTTGTGCCGCCGGGGCTGGTGACTGAGCGGCGCAGTTCAGCGGGATCGAGCGTCGAGGCGGCGAGCAGGGCACCGGCGCCTTCGAGGGTTTTGCGGGCGAGAGTCTTGGCGATGGCGGGCGGCAAGCCGACCCGTTCGCCGGCGGCCGCCAGAGCTTCCGCGAGGAGGAAGGCGTAGGCGGGACCGGAACCGGACACCGCAGTCACGGCGTTCAATAGTTCCTCACCCTCAAGCCAGACCAAGTCGCCTGTCGCCCTCAGCAGGCGTTCCGCGAGTTTGCGTTGGGCGGCGGTGGTTGTCGGCGTTGCGTACGCGGCACTGATTCCCTTACCGATAGAGGCGGGAAGGTTCGGCATTGCGCGGACGATGGCACGCGGGGCGTTGAGCATCAGGCTCAGCGTTTCGATCGGGATCCCGGCGGCGATAGAAATGACGAGCGCCTTTTGGGCCGCAGCCGCATATGCCGGCGCGACCGCGGACATGAGTTGCGGTTTGACGGCAAGCAATAGAGCTTCGGGGGCGCCGACGATCGCTTTGGTGTCGCCTGACGTTGCGGCACCAGCCGCCCGGAAGGCACGGACGTCGGCCGCCTTGATGGCCGGGTCGATCAGGATAAGGCGGGGGCCGAGGCCGGCGGCGATCAGGCCGCGGGCGATGGCGCCGCCCATGTGGCCGACACCGACGATGACAATGGGGCGCGCGTTTCCGGGCTTTTCACCCGGTTGCGAGGCCCGCGTTAGGCGCTTCCCTGGCACTGGTAGACCACCGCGGCTGCTGCTTCGGCAGCCGACTTACCGGCCCAGATCACGAATTGGAAGGCCGAATAGTAGCGGTCGCATGCTTCCAGTGCGGCGTCGATAAGGCCTTCGCACTGTTCCGGCGTCGCGCCGATGGCACCGCGCAGCAAAAGGCCGTGGCGGTAGATGACCTGCCCGCTGTCCGGCCACATCTCAAAGTGACCGAGCCAGAGCTGCTCGTTGATGATGTTGATGAGTGCCGCGACTTCTTGGCGCTTTAGCTTTGGCACCTTCACTTCGAGCTGCGCAGAGAGTTGCAGCGTCTCGACGCCCGGGCGCCAGCTGAATGAGAGGTGATGATCCTCGGTCTGACCCGGGAAAGAGAGATGCATTTCGTCTTCGCCGGCGCGGTCGAACAACCATTCGTTCTGCGCGGCGATCTGTTCCATCAGGTCAATCGGATTGCCTTGAGGCACTTCGGCGTCGATTTGCGGTGTGCTCATCTCGTCGTCAGCCTTTCCGAGGCCCTTAGAGTCAACCCGCCGCCGGAGTTGGGCCGGCGGCGGGTTAAGCAAGGGCAAAAGTAGCAAGGTACGCAGGGAGGCACCTCAGGCCTGGAAAAACTCACGCTCCACATCTAGTAGCCCGACGCGAAGCACCTCCCATGAATCGGAGCGTGCACTAAGCGTTGAATCGCGCGCAAGAGTCCTCCTGTGGGCTGAATCATTCTTCATGTGGACTGTGTCAGCGACGACGACGTCCTCTTGGGGATCGCTTGCGGATAGGTGCGCTACGCAGAGTTTTGAACAGGTGTGAATCGCGTGAATCATTTTTCACCGCGCCGTGTTCAAGCTTTTTGAGTCGAGCGTTGAGAGTTTCGACGTCGCTTCGCAGTGCTTGCAGCATCGCTTTCACAGCATTGAGCTCTTCGCGCGGTGCGAGGTCGAGTTCGTTCACCAATCGCTCCGCCTGCGTCCTAATCATGGTGGCGAGTTCGTCGCGAAAGCCCTTCGCCGCGCCAGCAGCGTTCGTCATCAGTTTGCCGAGTTGATCTAATATCGAATCACCTTGCATGAGCCCAGAACTCCAAGGAATTGCTTGCCTTTAGGTAGCTATCGCATGCCTTAGCTGCAATGCGCCTTGACACGCATGAAGCGTGAAGCCCAAGTCTGGCGGCGTTATTTCCGGATCCAAACTTCATGGCCGTCATTCCGTTTCCCGACATCGATCCCGTGCTCATTCAGATCGGGCCCGTAGCCATTCGATGGTATTCACTGTCATATGTCGCAGGGTTGCTCGGCGCGTGGTGGTTCATTTTGAGACTCTTGCGGACGGAGCGTCTGTGGGTAGGCGCACCGTTCAACGGCAAGCCGTCGGCTACTGCGGATAACATCGGCGACTTGTTCGTGTGGGCCGCACTCGGCGTGATTCTCGGTGGGCGGCTCGGGTACGTGTTGTTCTATGGATTGATCTACGAGACCGATCACTTTCTCTCGGCGCCCTGGAAGATTTTCTATGCGTGGGAAGGGGGGATGTCGTTCCACGGCGGTGCGATCGGTGTGGTGCTCGCCATCATTTTCTTTGCGCGGGCGAAGAAGCTCGACATGGTAGCGCTCGGCGATCTGGTCGCGGTGGCGGCGCCCATCGGGTTATTCACAGGCCGGCTCGCGAACTTCATCAATGGCGAGCTCTGGGGGAAAGTGTCGGACGTTCCATGGGCGATGGTGTTTCCGAGCGCTGCCGTTCGCGCGCCCGATGGCACGGTGCTCAGCAACCCCGCGCGCCATCCGAGCCAGCTCTATGAAGCAGGTCTTGAGGGCATCGTGTTGTTCGCGATCCTCGTGCTGTTGATCTATCGCTTCAGTGCGTTCCGACGGCCGGGATTGTGCATCGCAGTGTTCTGGGCGGGGTACGGACTGTTTCGGACGATTGTCGAGTTGTTCTTCCGCGAGAATTCGCATCAGTCGCTTGGCGGGTTCATCTCGATGGGGACGGTGCTGTCGCTCCTCATGTTTGCGTTTGCGGCTTTCTTCTTTTGGTACTCGCTTTACCGCAAAGGGCCGGCGCTGCTGCAGACGCCATGACGGCGCTTAAAGAGCATTTGGCCGGCCTGATCCGTGCCGACGGGCCGCTTTCGATCGCCGAGTATATGCGCATCGTTCTGACCGCGCGGGACGACAGCTACTACAAGCGGCGCGATCCCTTCGGCGCTAAGGGCGACTTCGTGACGGCGCCGGAGGTGTCGCAAATTTTCGGCGAGCTGATCGGGCTCTGGTGCGTCGATGTTTGGCGGCAGCTCGGTTCGCCGAAACATTTGACGCTGGTTGAGCTTGGGCCTGGGCGCGGCACGTTGATGAAGGACGCACTCCGCGCGGCGCGCGTGGCACCGGCTTTTGTCGCGGCGGTTTCGGTCGTCATGGTTGAGGTTAGTCAGGTGCTCCGCCGTCTTCAGCAAGATGCGTTGCGCGCGTGTCAGTTGCCGGTGCATTGGCTTGACCGGTTCGACGATCTCGACGTCGAAGGCCCCGTCATTGTCGTCGCGAACGAATTCTTCGATGCGTTGCCGATGCGGCAATGGGTTCGTAATCCTCAAGGTTGGAGCGAGCGTTGCGTCGGTCTTGATCAGGCTGGCGAACTTGTCTTTGGCGCGGCGCCGGAGCGGATCGATGTCCGGTTGTTGCCACCGGCATTGCGTGATGCGCCCATCGGTTCGATTGTCGAAGTATCGCCGGCTCGCGCGGCAGCGGCGCGGCTCGTGGCAGAGCGTATTGCGCGAACTGGCGGTGCGGCTCTTGCGATCGACTATGGCTTTTGGGGGCCTGCGGCGGGTGACACGTTTCAAGCGGTTAAGGGTCATGCTTATGCTGACTTGCTGAAAGAACCTGGCGAGGCAGACTTGACGTCGCATGTCGACTTCGCGGCTCTGGCCGAGGCGTTTCGCGAGGGTGGTCTCCAAGTGTCGGACATGGCGATCCAGGCTGCCTTTTTGAACCGGCTTGGAGCGCGTGAGCGTCTTGCGGGACTAAAGAGAGTGGCAACGGCGGTTCAAAGTTCACAACTTGATGAAGCCTATGCCCGGTTGACCGGGCTCGACGCTATGGGCAGCTTGTTCAAAGCGCTCTGCGCCTATGCGCCGGCGACACTTCAGCTTGCGGGATTTTCCGACGGATGACGCCGTTGCAATCGAAAGCTCTGTCGGGCGTGACGCACGGATTCTTTGGGCGCCAAGGCGGCGTTTCGAGCGGGATATTCTCGTCGCTGAACTGCGGCTTTGGTTCAAGCGACGATGCCGCGAACGTGAGCGAGAACCGCGCGCGGGTTGCGGCATGGCTGGGCACGCAGCAGCAGAAGGTGCTCACGGTCTATCAGATTCATAGTGCTGAGGCGGTTCAAGTGACTGAACCCTGGGCGCGTGGCGATGCGCCGAAGGCCGACGGCATGGTGACGACAATGCGGGGTGTAGCGCTTGGTGTGTTGGCGGCTGACTGTGCGCCGATCCTGTTCTCGGATGCTGACGCGGGGGTTATCGGCGCCGCGCACTCCGGCTGGAAGGGCGCGATTGGCGGGATCGGTGAGGCGACCGTAGCGCTGATGGAGAAGTTGGGTGCGACGCGTTCACGAATTCGAGCGGCGATCGGCCCTTGTATCAGTCAGGCGTCCTATGAAGTTGGGCCCGAGTTTCGCGAGCGGTTCGTCGCGGAGTCGGCGGTGTACGCGCGCTACTTTACGGATGGGGCTAGGACGGGACACTGGCAGTTCGATCTGCCGGGCTTCGTAGTGCAAAGGCTATCGGCGTTGGGCTTGGCGGCGATTGAACCGTTAAATGTGTGTACCTACGAACACGACACCGCCTATTTTTCGTTCCGCCGGACCACGCACCGCGGCGAGAGCGACTATGGGCGCAACCTGTCGGTCATAATGCTCAGATGATGAATCGTTTCGCTGCACTCGTTGTTTGCCTGGTGCTCATCGGATGCGGCGCGGTGACGGAGCCCTTCGGCATGGAGGATCCGTTTGCGGTTCCACAGCCGTTTGCGGGTGCCGAGCGCAACGAGCTGATGCTCAAGCAGGCAACCGAGGTTTCAGCGTTGCTCGTGGAACTGCCGCAGGGTCTCAGCGAAGAGACGGGGACGGCGCTGCGCGATCGACTGATCAAGGTGGCGCATGATCACGACATTCCAGCGCTGCCGGAGTCGACGGTGCCAGCCTGGGTTCTGAGTTCGCAGAACACGGTCGTTCTGTCGCCGGCAAAGAAGAAGGGTCGGAAGCCGAAGGAGCAGGGGCTAATTTCGTGGCGATTAACGGATGTCGAGGGAAACGAGCGCGCTCTGTTCACGGTTGGGTATGCAGGAAATGCCGATGCTTTGAGCGGCGAACAGCTTCGTTTGATCGCGGAGCAGGCGGTCGTTGGGCTCGATAAGGCCCTCACACGTCCTCGTACCCAGGCGGCCGAGCAGCAGACGGTATCTCAGAAGCCTGTGGCGTGGATTGCGGCGATCACTGGCGCGCCTGGTGACGGCAACAAGTCGCTCGCGCGGGCGCTGCAGGGCGTGTTGCCCCTCAAAGGCATTGCCGTCGATTCGGCGCGCGAGCGGGCCGCTTGGCGGATCGAGGGGCGTATCACCGTTGTTAAGGCGTCGGCGACACAGGACGTGGTGACGCTGACTTGGCGCGTCATCGATGCGAAGGGCACCGAGGCGGGGAGCATCACCCAGGAGAATGCGGTTCCGCGTGGCCGTCTGAGCAAAGCCTGGGGCGAAGTGGCGGGTTTTGCGGCCGAGGCTGCGGCCGAAGGTATCGCCCAACTTATTCAACAGGTTAGCGCAGCAAACGGG
Organism: uncultured Flavobacteriaceae bacterium; assembly: GCA_964547645.1. Classification (GTDB taxonomy): domain Bacteria; phylum Pseudomonadota; class Alphaproteobacteria; order Micropepsales; family Micropepsaceae; genus SZUA-430. The sequence continues at coordinate 9,279 of CAZJOM010000049.1, read as the reverse complement.
GGGTGAGTATCATTGCCACGCCGTGGGGGCATTGCTACAAGCCCGGCGTCATCGATCTGACACGTTTCCCAAGCTCGGATTGGCCCCATGAAACTCCTTGCCGGCAACAGCAACCATCCGCTTGCGAACGATATCAGCACCTATCTCAAGGTGCCTCTGACGAAGGCAATCGTCAGGCGCTTCGCCGACATGGAAGTCTTCGTTGAGATCCAAGAGAACGTGCGCGGCGAGGATGTGTTCGTCGTGCAGTCGACGTCATATCCGGCGAACGACCATTTGATGGAGCTTTTGATCTGCATCGATGCGCTGCGGCGGTCGTCGGCGAAACGGATAACGGCCGTTGTTCCCTATTTCGGTTATGCGCGACAGGACCGCAAGCCGGGCCCCCGGACGCCGATCTCGGCGAAGCTGGTCGCCAACCTTATCACCATGGCGGGGGCGAGCCGGGTGCTGACGCTCGATCTTCATGCCGGGCAGATTCAAGGGTTCTTTGATATTCCGACCGACAACCTGATTGCGGCGCCGATTTTCGAGACCGACATCAAGGATCATTTCAAGGGCGAGAAGGTCATGGTCGTGTCGCCCGACGTCGGTGGCGTGGTGCGCGCGCGGGCGCTTGCGCGGCGGATCGATGCGGACCTTGCGATTGTCGACAAGCGGCGCGAGCGAGCGGGCGAGTCTGAAGTCATGAACATCATCGGCGACGTCAGCGGGCGGACCTGCATTATGGTCGATGACATCGTCGATTCAGCGGGGACGCTCTGCAACGCGGCTGAGGCGCTGATGAGCAAAGGCGCGAAGGCGACGTACGGCTACATCACACACGGTGTGCTCTCGGGCGGTGCGGTGGCACGCGTCAAGGGCTCAGCGTTGAAGCAGCTCGTGATCACGGATTCGATCGCAACCACAGAGGCGGTCAAGGGTTGCCCGAACATTCGTGTGCTTTCGACGGCGCCGTTGCTCGGTGAGGCGATCCGCCGAACCTCGGAAGAGCGTTCGGTTTCGAGCTTGTTCGATTAACGGCTGATTTTCGCTGTTTTCCGGGATGCGAGCGGCGTTCTGGCCGTTGACGGGGGCATCGCGCTTCCTGTACATCGCCGCCTCTTCCGATCATCGGAATGAACAAGATAAGGGGCAATTCCGCCCCTGAAAGGGTTCAAGGTCATGACAGAACAAGCCACGATTCCAGCCAAATTGCGCGCCGGCAAGGGCACAGGCGCCGCTCGCTCGGTGCGCCGCGACGGCAACATTCCGGCGGTGCTCTACGGTGCAGGCGTCGAGCCGCGCACGATCACCATTTCGGTGCGCGATATCTTCAAGCACTATCAAACCGGCCGTTTCACCTCGACGCTCTTCAATCTCGATCTCGAAGGCGAGAAGATGAAGGTCATTCCGCGCGAGGTGCAGGTCGATCCGGTGACGGAGCAGCCGATCCATGCGGACTTCCAGCGCCTGGTTGCGGGCGCGCGCATTCGCCTCTTCATTCCGGTCCACTTCAACAATCACGGCGACTCGCCGGGCTTGAAGCGCGGCGGCGTGCTCAACATCGTGCGGCACGAGATCGAATTCTTCTGCCCGTCCGAGCGAATTCCGCAGTTCATCGAAGCGGACCTGAAGGGCATGGATATCGGCGACAGCTTGCACATCTCGGCGATCAAGTTGCCAGAGGGTCTGTCTCCCGTGATCCGCAATCGCGACTTCACTGTTGCGACCGTTGCGGCACCGTCTGCGTTTGCTGAAGCCGAGGCGAAGCCTGCGGCGGCAGCCGAAGGCGAAGCGGCGGCGGGTGCCGCCCCGGCTGCGGGTGCTGCCCCGGCGGCGGGTGCGGCTCCGGCTGCCGGTGCGAAGGCTCCGGCTGCGGGTGCGAAGGCTGCTGCTCCGGCGGCGGCCGCAAAGGCACCGGCTGCGAAAGCTCCGGCCGCGAAGAAATAGCGCGACGGCTTGCTCATTTTGCGTTTCGGCGGCCGCCAAGTCGAATTGGCGGCCGTTTGCGCATCTGGCTGAAGGTCTTGAACCATGTTGCTCATCGTCGGTCTGGGGAATCCGGGCGAGACGTATCAGAACCACCGCCACAACATCGGTTTCATGGCGGCGGATGCGATTGCGAACGCGCATGGCTTTGGTCCTGCACGCTCGCGATTTCGCGGACAGGTTCGCGAGGGCGTGCTTCAGGGCAAGGCCGGTTCCGTGAAGGCGCTGGTGCTGAAGCCGATGACGTACATGAATGACAGCGGCACGGCCGTGCAGGAGGCGATCGCGTTTCACAAGATCCCGATCGGTCATGTGTTCGTCATTTACGACGAGCTCGATCTGGCGGCGGGGAAAGTGCGCGTGAAGCTTGGTGGCGGGAATGCGGGGCACAACGGTTTGCGCTCGATTTCGACGCATGCGGGCAACGACTATTGGCGTGTGCGGCTTGGCATAGGGCATCCCGGCGAACGCGAACGCGTGACGGGTCACGTGCTCGGCAACTTCACGAAGGCCGATCGGTCATGGGTGGATCCGTTGCTTGATGCGGTAGCACAAGCGGCGCCGTTCTTGGCGGACGGCGACGGACCAGGCTTCATGAACAAGATATCGCTGCTCACGACGCCGCAGCGCGAAGCAAAGCCGAAGCCGCCGGAACAACCGAAAACGAAGGACTAGAGTCTCATGGGTTTCAAATGCGGCATTGTCGGACTACCGAACGTCGGTAAGTCGACGCTCTTCAATGCGTTGACGCAGACGGCGGCGGCGCAGGCGGCGAACTATCCGTTCTGTACGATCGAACCGAATGTGGGTGAGGTTGCCGTGCCGGACCCGCGGCTTGATACATTGGCCAAGGTGGGCAAGTCGGCGCAAATCATTCCAACACGACTGACGTTCGTCGATATCGCGGGGCTTGTGCGCGGCGCGTCGAAGGGCGAGGGGCTCGGCAATCAGTTCCTCTCGCACATTCGTGAGGTCGATGCGGTCGCTTATGTGCTGCGGTGTTTCGAAGACGGCGATATCACGCATGTCGAGAACCGGATCGATCCGACGGCGGATGCGGACACGGTCGAGACGGAGTTGATGCTCTCGGACCTGGACAGCTTGGAGAAGCGGGCTCCTGCCGCCGAGAAGAAGGCGAAGCAGGGTGACAAGGAAGCGAAAGCTCAATTCGATGTGATGACGGCGGCGTTAGCGTTGCTGCGCGAGGGCAAGCCTGCGCGTATGGCGAAGATCAGCGACGAGCAACGCCCGGTGTTTGAACAGCTGCAGCTTCTGACCGCCAAGCCGATCGTCTATGTGGCGAATGTAGATGAAGGTTCGGCCGCGACTGGGAACTCGTTCTCGAAAATGGTTGAAGAGCGCGCGAAGGCTGAAGGGGCGGCGTTCGTCGTGATCTCCGCGAAGATCGAGTCCGAGATCGCGCAGTTGGCTTCGGCTGAGCGGGACGACTTCCTGTCGACGCTGGGTCTGGAGGAGCCGGGACTGAATCGTTTGATCCGGGCCGGGTACTCGCTTCTGCATCTCATCACGTTTTTCACGGTCGGGCCGAAGGAGGCGCGGGCTTGGACGGTGCATAAGGGGGCGCGGGCGCCGCAGGCGGCGGGCGTGATCCACACCGATTTCGAGAAGGGGTTCATCCGCGCTGAGACGATCAGCTTCGGAGACTATGTGGCCTGCAATGGGGAAGCGGGCGCCAAGGACGCGGGTAAGTTTCGGCTGGAAGGCAAGGAATACGTGGTGCAGGACGGCGATGTGATGCACTTCCGCTTCAACACCTGAGCCAGCATTTACTCTGCCGCAGGCTTCGTTTGCGGAAATGGAGTGGCCGGTCAATAATACCGACCAGGGGAGTCCTACGCGCATGACCGTCATGCCTCAGTGCGCCAATTGCGGAACGGCGTTGACCGGGCCTTATTGCTCGAACTGCGGGCAGAAGGCGTCCGACTATCATCGGCCGTTCTGGTGGATCTTCGGCGAGTTTCTGGACTCTGTCTTCAACTACGACTCACGGACGTTCCGGACGATCTGGCTCCTGTTTGCCGAGCCGGGCGAATTCACGCGGCGCTACATCGCCGGGCAGCGCGCCTCGATGCTGCCGCCATTCCGGCTGTTTGTGATCGCATCTGTCGTGTTCTTTTTGACTTTGCAGCTTACCGGAATTGCGATCGTGGCGTTCAAGGTTCGGACGCTTGACGCGCTTCCACCCGAGGTTTCGACGCAACTCCAAAAGGAGAAGGCGCCGGGCGTGATCTTTGAGGGCAGTGGCGGCAAGCGAAGCGTCGTGTCGATGGAGTTCTTCGTGCCGGCGAGCGAGATCGAACGCGTGAAGCTCACCGACAAGCAAAAGCGCGATGTGCTCGATATTCGCACCGAGATTCAAACAGATGCAGCAAAGGGCGGAGATCAACAGTCTGCCGACTGGGCGCGCTGGTTGGACGGCAAGATCAAGCGCATCACCGAGGGTTACGAGCATGCGCTGGCCGATCCGATCAAACTGAACGGCCCGCTGAACACCTGGTTGCCGCGGTTGATGTTGGTGTTGGTGCCGGTGTTCGCGTTCTTGCTGGCGATCATGCATTGGTGGCCCAAGGTCTATCTGATCGAGCACCTGGTCTTTTCTACCCACGTGCATACGGTGGTGTTCGTGGCGCTTTCGTTGGTCGCGCTGGCGACGGCGATCCTTGGGGATTCGGGCTTCCTGTGGTCGGTATGGCTCATCCTATCGATCTATCTTTGGATGGCGATGTATCGCGTGTACGGCCGCAGTTGGTGGCTCACTACGCTCAAGTTCTTCGGGCTTTTGATGGTCTATTCGGTGATCTTGTCGGCCGGGGTCGGGATCACATTCCTGCTGGCGCTCAGCGAAGTCTGAGGCTGCCTTACGTGTTTTTCACGCTGTGGACATCCTGGTGAAAGCTTGGGAAGGCGATAGTACGCGTGCGCCGGACGACCACCCGGCGTGAAGTTCCTCAGCACTCGAATGCGTCGTACGCTATTGCCTCGTGTACGGCGAGGACCAGGCCGGCATGCAATGCTCCCCACTGCATGCCGGCCGCTTTCTTTGAGGCTATTGCTCTTCGTTGAGCCAGCGGTTGAAGAAGCCGGCGGCGATGGCGCCGACGATTGGGGCGATCCAGAACAACCAGAGTTGGGACAGAGCCCAGCCGCCGACGAAGACCGCGGGGCCGGTGCTGCGCGCCGGGTTGACGGACGTGTTCGTGACCGGGATCGAGATCAAATGGATCAGCGTCAGGGCGAGGCCGATCGCGATCGGGGCGAAGCCTGGCGGAGCCTTCTTGCCGGTGGAGCCCAGGATGATCAGCAAGAACATCGCGGTCAAAACGGCCTCCGAGATGGCGCCCGAGGCGAGGCTGTAGCCGCCCGGCGAATGTTCGCCGTAGCCATTCGAGGCGAAGCCGGCGCCGGGGTCGAAGGTCACGGCGCTGGAGGCGATGATGTAGAGAACGCCGGCGCCGGAGATGGCGCCCAGAACTTGCGAGGCCCAGTAGGGCAGGATCTCCGTTGCCGGAAAGCGGCCGCCGGCCCAAAGGCCCGCGGTGACCGCCGGGTTGAAGTGGCCGCCGGAGATATGGCCGAAGGTGTAGGCGCCGGTGAGAACGGTAAGGCCGAATGCGAATGAGACTCCGAGCAAGCCGATGCCGACGGCTGGAAAGGCGGCGGCGATGACGGCACTGCCGCAGCCTCCCAGGACTAACCAAAACGTGCCGACGAACTCGGCAGCCATGCGACGTCCGATATCCATGGTGTTTCCCCTCAGAAACGCGCTGATTCGCGCCAATGGCGAAAGTGTCGGCCCGGCCACAGGGCTTGTCGATGCATGCGGGCGCGGTACCCGTGGCGGGCCGGACTTGCTAAGGTCCCGTTTGCTAAGGCGGCTGGGGGGCGAATTAGCGTTGGCTGGGCTTTGGATTCTGTTGGCGGCAGCGATTTCGGTTGCGGCGCCCGCGCAAGTGGCGTCGGCGCAACCTAAGGCGAAAATCGTCGCGCCCGCGACCGATGCTCGGTTGGAGCAGGCGGCCGGCGCGATCGATGACGGGCGCTATGCCGTTGCGCTGGAGCTGGTCGGCACGGCGCTGAAGAATGGCGGGCTCTCGTCCGGCGACGGCGACTGGGCGGCCTATCTGAAGGCGCGGGCGCTGGTCGGGCTTGGGCGCGGCGACGACGGCGAGGCGACGGTTCGCGAGCGGCTGGCGGCGAACAAGAACGGCTACACCTGGGCGTCGCTGGTGGCGATCCAGACGACCCGCGGGCGGTACCAGCCGGCGGCGCAGGCGATCCTGGATCTTGAGGAAGAAGAGTTCATCCTGGTCAACCGGCTGCGGCCGGCGCTGATCGAGAACATCGTCGGCGGGCTTGGCGAGCAAGCGGCGCTGCGCGATCAGCTGATCACGCGACTGGTCGAGGGGCGCTATGCGGGTCCCGCCTCGCAACATGTCCCCGATACGCTGCGGCTGCGCTACATCAACTTGCTGCTGCGCCAGCACCGGATCGAGGATGCGGCGCGCCAGACCGACGGGCTGGAGGCGCCGGCGATCTTGAGCATCGTGCTCACCGATAAGTCGTTCGAGGCGCTGTGGGAGCATCCGTCGGTGAAGGCGTTGATGCTGCCCGGTGCGTTGGTGGCGCGGGTGGAGCGCGGCGTGCAGGTGCGGTTGGAGCAACCGTCGCTGTCGTCGTCCGATTGGTTGGAGCTGATGCGAGCCTTGCGCGTGATCGGGCGGGCGGACGAAGCGGTGCGCCTTGGTCTGCACGCGGTCGATCAGGCGCGGGAGGAAAAGCGGCCGGCGGGACCGGCGCTTCGGCTTGAGATCGCGAACGCCTATGCGGATCTTGGCCAGGCGTGGGCGGCGCGGCGGACGGCGAAGGCGTTGATGAGCGAGGAGGCGTCCTTGCCGCATGCGCTGCGCGTTTCCATCGCGCAGATTTTGGAGCAGACCGGCGACGACGACGGCGCGCTCTTGTTGCTCGCGACGTTGGAGGGCGAGGCGAAAACTTCCGCCGTGTTGAAGACGACGGTGTGCGCGGCGCACGATCTGGGCCGGACCGCGAAGCGCGATGCGGCGTTGGCGGCGCTGGAGGCGGCCGGCGACGCGGCGCCCGGCGACGTGTTCGACGCGATGGTTTGCTCCGGGCAGAAGGACAAGGCTGCGGCCGTGCTCGGCAAAATGTTCGAGCGGCCCGATCTGCGCACGAATGCGATTTTGACGGCGCAGCTTTATGCGGACCCGGTCAACCCGGTCGCGGATCAAAGCGACATGCGCTACCGGATGAAGGCGCTCGTCGCGACCGCCGCGGTGCAAGACGCGATCAAGCCCTATGCGCGCTCGATCGCGCTGCCGTTCACGATCGCCAACGCGCGGTAGGCGGGCCTCAAGCGAGACATTCGAGACAGTAAGACAGGGTGGCGACGGGCCGCCGAGACCAAATGATATCCGAATATGCGTTATATCCGTTATTTTGGCGGAGTTGCGCCGGATTATCCGTTCGGAATCCGTTCGGAATCCGTTCGGCGTGCGTTATTTCGAGCGACGATTGAGGCGCAACCGATCACGCCGCTCGCACGCCGCGAAGGCGTTGGGGACATTCACCGACAGTTTCAAGTTGCAGCCGAACACCGTCGAGGCGGTGCTGGAATTGTGTTGGAACAAAAATAGAACATTTGGCACGGAAGTCAAGCCCTATCTCGCCGCACGGTGCCGTGGCGGTGCACTCCCTTTCCTTCTTGCGGCCTGGCCTCGCGCTCTCACGGCGCGGGGAGGCCGAACACGGAGGCATGGAACAACGCCTCCGCCGCGCGCTTCAGTTCCGGGTCGATGTTCTGGGCGGTCGCCGGCCCAAGCGATGCGTTCGGTGCAGAACGCGTCGAGGGCATCGATGCGCTCGCCTTTGCGGGACTCGACGCCCGCCGCTTTGCGCGCGCGCAAGTCGACGATCGCGGCCGCGACGTCGGCCGGCAGCGTAACGCCGTCGAGCAGCGCGGGCAGCGACATCGGCGGCGTCACCTCGCCCCGCGTCTCCAGCCACAGCAGCGCCGCGGCTGGGCGCACGACGTAGAAATACTTCTTCAGGTTCACCGCCGCGCGGCCGTCGATGTGGCGGCCGAACTGGCGCGCGGCGAGCCCATAGTAATGCCGGATCAGCGCGGTGCGGCTCTGCGGCACGGCGAACAGCCGGCGAAGCCGCCCAGCCTCCCAGCCGCTTTCCGCGTAGACGATGGGCGAGGTCAGCCACTCGACCAGCGCCGGGTTCCAGCGCAGGCCGAGCGCAAGCGCCTTGCGCAGGTCCCAGCCGTTCAGATCGAGATCGCCGTCGATCGGCCGCTCGATCACGTCGCGAGGCGGGACAAGCGCCGCGTAATCCTCCAGGCGCCGCACATAGAGAAAGCGCACGTCATAGTCGCTGTCGGCCGACGCAAAGCCCCACGCCCTGGAGCCGGACTCGACCGCGAGGATGATGCGGATGCGCTCGGAGAGGGCGATGTCGTTGAGGCGGACGAGAATCTGCGCGCGGATGGTGGGCGGGATGTCGGCGAGGGTGGCGTGAGGGAGCATGGTTCGTGTTTTGTCATGCGGCTTGCGCGGGCACAATCTCGTAACCATTGCGGCTCGACACTCGTGCGCTTCTTGACTTTGTTACGTTGTTGTGTATAAGTACTTATACACGCTATGACCGACGACAAGGAGATTCGCTGGATCGGCTCGTCCTATGACGACCTTCTGGCGTTTCCGGATGAGGCGCGCCGTGAGGCTGGCTTCCAGCTGGGAAGGGTTCAGTCGGGACTTGAACCTGCCGATTGGAAACCGTTCAACGACGTTGGAGCCGGTACCAAAGAGATACGGATCAGAGATGCCAGCGGCGCTTATCGCGTGATGTACGTCGCGAAGTTTGAGGAAGCGATCTACGTGCTGCATTGCTTCCAGAAGAAAACGCAGGCGACAAGCCGGCAGGACAAAATCATCGCGGAGGCGCGCTATCGCGCCGTCGCGAAAATGAGAAAGGCCGAAGAATGAAGATCGACACCGCCGTCCGCCATGTCACGAAGCCCGGCGCGAACATCTTCTTGGAGCTCGGCTTTCCCCCGGCGGAGGCCCGCCGCTTGCACGCGGCGTCGCGCAAGCAGATCAGCGAGACGCGGCGGTTGAAGCGTCAGCTGATGGACGAGCTCTCTGCGTGGATCGCCGAGCACCGGCTGAAACAGGCGGAGGCAGCGGAGATTCTTATGGTCTCGCGGCCGCGCGTGTCGGATGTGATGAACAAGAAGACGGCGAAGTTCACGATCGATACGCT
>CAZJOM010000048.1:0-29909 GCA_964547645.1 uncultured Flavobacteriaceae bacterium | reverse complement strand
AGCTGGTTCCTGCCGCGCCTCGTCGGCATTTCGAAGGCGATGGAGTGGTGCGCGACCGGCCGCGTCTTCGACGCGAAAGAAGCTCTCGAAGGCGGCTTGGTCTCGAAGGTGGTGAAGCCGGAGGAGTTGCTCCCCACCGCCTACGCTCTCGCGCGCGAGATCGCCGACAACACCGCGCCCGTGTCGGTCGCGCTCACCCGCCAAATGCTATGGCGCATGCTCGGCGCCGACCATCCGATGGAAGCGCACAAGATCGACAGCCGCAGCATCTACGCCCGCGGACGTCAGGGTGATGCGAAGGAGGGCGTTGTGTCGTTTCTCGAGAAGCGGCCCGCGGCTTTCCCCGACAAGGTTACGAAAGACATGCCGCCGTTCTATCCGTGGTGGACCGAACGGAAGTACTCCTAGTCTAACGCTATCGGCGCGGTCGTGTCTGCGATCGCGTCTTCGCGGCGGAACTCCCAGAGGCGGCTGAAGAAGCGGAAGCTGAGCCACAGCACAGTCACGCTGATCGGCACGACCAGCACCGCGTTGGAGATTCCGACCGATTGCGCGAGGAAGCCGTACATCAGCGAGCCCGGCGGCCCGCCCGCGACGTTGGCGAACTGGAGCATCGACAGCACCCGCGCGCGGTAGGCATGCGGGGCCGCGACCTGAATCATTCCACGTGTCACCGCCATCGCGACGCCGGAGGTCAATCCCCAAAAGAACATTAGGCCCGCGAACAACCAAAACGGCGGCACGAAATGCACCATGGTGAACACGAAAAAGTTGTTCAGCGAGAGCAGCATCATCAAGCGCCCCGGCCGTTCCACCGGTGGAAGGCGCGAGAACAGGAAGGATGAGATCGTAAGGCCGAGCAGGAACGTCGTTATGATCAACGACAATGCCGCGGAACTGCCTTGGTAGACATCACGCACGGTCAGCGGAATGCCAACCATGAACCAGCCGTTGAACAGCGGTGCGCCGAGTACGAGATAGAGGATGATCGTTCGCAGCCGATCATGCTGCCAGACCACGACGAAAGCGTCTCGCGTTACGTGTAACCAACGTGCGAGCGGCGCCGGTTCGTTCGGGCGCATGGCCTCCGGATTGTCGACGGTCAACCTGGATGTCAAAATTCCAGCGAGCGCCAACAACGCTGCTTGAACGCAAAGCAACGGCACCGCACCGACCGTTGAAGCTGCGGCGCCCGCGGCGGTTCCCAGCAACTGCCCGCCGAAGGTCGCCGCGATCGACATCGCAACGGCGCGCGGAAGTCCGAGAGATGGCGGCACGACATGCGACAGCAAAGAGTCGCGCGCCGGCATTATGAACGCCGCAAAGATCGACAACATGAACATGCACGCCGTCACCGCCGCGAAGCTCACGACATGGGCTGCAACGACGAGCGCCAGCAGGATTGTGATCATCGCCGCGCCCAGTTGCAGTCGCGCGAGGTAAGCGCGCAGATCGCGTCCGTCCGCGGCTGCACCGCCAAACAGAACCAGCACCATCATAGGCACCGATGCCGTCGCCTGTGCGACGCCGACCCAGGCCTGGCTCTCATGCAGTTCGTGCACGATTAGCCACGGAAACACGACACCCATCATGCCGCCGGCCGCAAAGTGCGCGGCCAACGATCCGAGATAGGGCCGCAGCGCGCGATCGCTCTGAACCGTCATGGGGAAACGTCCGGGTCGTGTTTGAGCGCGGTGATCGTCCAGAGTTTCGTGAAGGTCAAAAGGCAGATCAAGACGATGGCCATCGCGCCAGCCGGGACCCAGGTAGAGTGGCGGGCGCCAAGCGCGTCGACGACGAAGCCGATGCAGAGCGAGCCGATCGACATGCCGCCGGTAAAGCCCAGTTGGAAGATCGACATCACGCGCGCGCGATGGGCGGCGGGCGCGTGTTCCTGCACGATCGTGCGCGACATCGAAATCATCACACCCGCGCCCAAGCCCCAAATGAAGACAAGCCCGTACAGAACGGGCAAGGGCGTTTTGAAGCTGAGCAAAAACAGGATCGTTGTGCCGGTCGATACCGCAAATACAACCATGCGCCCGCGATTGACGATGTTGCCGAGCCGGCTGATGGTGATCGACGAAATGATCGAGCCGCTCCAGAATGCGATCAGCATGGTTGAGATTTGCTGCACGTTGCCACCGAACTCTTCGCGCAGGATCACCGGCAGCACGACCTGAAACGAGCCTATGAACAAAATGCCGATCGCCGCCGTCACGATCGTGATCGGCAGCAGCGCGTAGGAATGCGCAACCTCGCGAACGCCGTCGGCGATGCGCGCCAGTACGCCGGAGCCGTTCGCTTCGTCGTTGCTAGCGTGGATTGCGGTGGGTATCAGCCGGTAGACGGTGTAGGCGCCAAAGAGTTGGACGCTCGCTTGAAATAGCAGGATGGGCTCGGGGCCGATCTCCGCGGCAAATCGCGCCAAGAACATGCCCGCGATCTGACCGAGAAAGGTAATTCCGACCGTCGTGGTGACGGCGCGCTGCACGAAGGCGCGGCGGTCGGGCCCGATCACGTCAGCCAGCATGGCTTCGCGGGTGGGAATCACGAAGGCGGTCACCAGACCCATCGCCAAACCGTACAGGATCAGCCACTCGTATCGGAGTGCAGCGGCACCGACGATGGTTGCCATCGCCAACGGCGGCAGAGCGGCAATGACGTGGCACCGAATTAGTAGCCCGCGCTTGTCGACTCGGTCGGCCATGGCGCCGCCGAAAAGGAGCAGAAATGTGGAGACAATCGTGAGCGAGGCTTGAGCCACGCCAATCATGTTCGGCGCGGCGTGAAGAACGGTCGTTACCAAATAGGTGAACATCACCATCTGGATTCCGATCGCGACAAACCACGCGCCGGCCCCCGAGAGGTACCAGCTGAACTGTTTTTGTGCAGGGGGTGGGACGGGAACCGCGGACATGAGCTTTGACACGGTTATCAGGCAATGCCGTCCGACCCAAGTCCGTTGAGCGATTCGGCGGAACTTTGACGGCTCACACGAACGTGGTAAGCGACACGGCGAGGGCGATTTGCTCTTCCATCGCGGGGGGGCCAGCGGACACAATGGCCCTCATCGCGCACGACGCCGATTTCGGAACTACATGCCGCCAGTTATTCTCGTTGTCCTAGGTTTTGCCACGCTGCTCCTCTTGGTCAGCGTGCTCGTGCCCGTTGCCAAGAAGGTGCAGTTGCCGTTCACCGTGCTGCTGGCCTTGGTTGGCGGCGGCCTGGGGCTCTTGGCGACACAAGGCACGACGGGGGCGACATTCGTTCCGCTGGTCGTCGAGTCGCTGAGCTCGCTGAAAATTCCGGCAGAAGGTTTTCTCTACGTCTTCCTGCCTCCGCTGCTCTTCGCCGGTGGCCTTACGGTAGACGTCCGGCGCCTGCTCGACGACATCGCGCCGGTTTTGGTGCTGGCGATCATCGCCGTCCTTCTCTGCACGCTCGCCGTCGGCGCAACGCTTCATCTCGTCACCGGCGCGGCGCTTATCCTCTGTCTGATCTTGGGCTCTATCGTCGCCACCACCGACACCGCGGCCGTGCTCGGCATCTTCCGCGACATTGGCGCGCCCAGCCGCCTTAGCATCATCGTCGAGGGTGAGAGCCTTTTCAACGACGCCGCCGCGATCGCGCTCTTCGTCGTGCTGCTGGAGGTCTTCCTCGGCGAACACAACATGACCCTGTTCGCCGGCGTTATGAAGTTCGCCTTCACATTTATCGGCGGCATGATCTTGGGCTACGTCATGGCGCAGATCGCGGGCTGGATGATCTCGCGCATGCGCGGCGCGGCCGTCACCGAAATCACGATCTCCGTCGGTTTCGCCTACCTGACGTTCGTCCTGGGTAACGAGCATCTGTTGGACGTGTCGGGCATCATCGCGGTCGTCACCGCAGCGATGGTCTTTGCCTCCGACGTTCGAACGAGGCTCTCCCCCGGCACATGGGATACGTTGCTCGTCACCTGGCGTCAGCTTGAGTTCTGGGCCACGTCCCTCATCTTTATTCTTGCCGCCATGTATGCCCCGGAAATATTCCGGATGGGCGGTCTCGGCTGGATCGAAGCTGCAGGCATTGTGGCAGTATTCTTTTCGGCGCTGGCCGCGCGGGCCTTGGTGCTCTGGGGGCTGCTGCCGGCGCTCTCCTGGTTCGGTCTCTCGCAACCGATCAGCAATCAATACAAGGCGGTGCTCTGTTGGGGTAGCTTGCGCGGGGCGGTCACCGTCGCGCTGGCGCTTCTCGCGGCCGCCTTGATGTCGCAACCGAACGAGGCCACACCCGGCGCACAACTCGTCTTTACCGCCGACGCACGCTTTTTGCTCGTCATCGCGATGGGGTATGTCCTCGCCACGCTCTTCATAGCCGCCCCCACGCTTCGCCCATTGATGAAGTTTCTGAAACTCGACAAGCTCTCCGCCGAGGAGCGCCTGGTGCGCGATCGCGTGATGGCGCTGTCGCGGACCCGCGTGCGTGAAAGTCTGGTCAAGGTTGCTCACACGCTCGGCCTCAGCGACTCGCTCGCGCCGCAACATCCGGCCGCCGCGACCAACACGAGCCAAAGCCTTACCCGCGACGATCTCGTCCGCGCCGGACTTATCGTTGTCGCCAACCGCGAGACCGAGCTTAGCCTTGAGTACCTGCAGCGGGGCCTCGTCGGACGCACGGTCGCCGAACGCCTGCGTGCTGACGCCGGTCGCGTGCTCGACGGCGTCAGACAATCGGGCAATGTCGGTTATCTCTCCGCCGCGCTTGGAAACCAAAAGCTCAGTCCGCTGTTCCGCGCCGCGCTCTGGCTGCAGCGTCGTTTCGGCATCAGCAGTCTGCTTGCCGAAGAAATCGCTAACCGCTTCGAGCTTTTGCTCGTCAAGCAATTGATGTTGCGCGAACTGCTCGAGTTCGCCGACGCGAAGGTGGCCGAGCTGATCGGTCAACATGCGATCTTCACCGTTAAGGAGGCGCTCGAGGGCCGCTTGCAGGCTATCAGCGGCGCTATCGAAGCCCTTGACCTGCAATACCCCGACTTCACCAAAGCGATGCGCGGCCGCTACATCGAACGTCTGTCGATCGGCCTCGAAGAGGCCGAGTATCGCGGCCAAGTCGATCAATCGCTCATTTCGAATGAAGTGTTCGAGAGCCTCGAAGAAGATCGCAACGAGCGCCGGCAAGTCGCGTCCGCGCGTCCCGCGCTTGACCTCGGACTGAAGTTGACAGAGATGCTGGCAAAAGTGCCGATCTTCGCGAGCCTAAAAGAAGATCAGATTTCTCGCCTCGCGCAGGAGCTGACGCCGGAGCTCTTCACCCCAGGCGAGCCGATCATTCGTGCGGGCGATCAAGGCGACCGCATGTACTTCATCGCGTCCGGCACGGTTGACGTGATCGTGGCGCCGGACCCGGTGCGCCTGAAAGCGGGCGACTTCTTCGGCGAAATGGCGCTCCTTAACGACAAGCCGCGCAACGCGGACGTTGTCTCTGCTGGCTATACGAACATGCTGGTCTTGAAGCGCCGCGACTTCGATGCTTTGCTCAAGGCCCACGCCGGCTTGCGCGAGAAGATCGAAGACATCGCCCGCAAGCGCGAGGCCGAAAACACGCGGCCGCTCACTCTCGCCGGGAAGTAACATGACGACAGCTATGAAGACCCTGTGCGCCGCTCTGATCTTCAGCGCGGCAGCAGCGACAGCCCATGCCAACGATTCGACGGCAGCGCTCGGCGCGGGCGGTTTGGTCCTGACGGAGAATGCGGATATCCGAATGGCGACGGAGGACCTCTTCGTCAGTCGCGAAGCCATCCGGGTGCGCTACAGTTTTATCAACGACGGCGCCACACCGATAACCACCCGCGTCGCCTTCCCGATGCCCGAGGCCGACATGGCCATGCTCTCCGAAAGTGATGTCGGGTGGCCAAGCAAAGACATGCGCAATGTCATCGACTTCCGCGTTCGCGTTGACGGCCGCGAGGTCAAACCCGATTTGGAAGAGAAAGCCATGATGAACGGCGCCGACGTAACGGCGCTTCTGCGGAAGTACGGTATCCCGATCAATTATGCCGTTCACGACACGTTGAACTACGTGGCGAAACTACCAGCCACCGCCAGGAACGATCTCGCTGTGCGCAAGCTGATCAATGTCTTGCCCGACTACATTCAAGCAAATTGGATCGTGAAGAACACATTCCACTGGGTCCAAACGTTTCCGCCGGGACGCTCGCTCGCGGTCGAGCACGACTACAAGCCAGTCGTCGGCGGTTCGTTCCTTCCGGCCGGTGCGTTCTTCGAGCTGAAGGGGAAGGCGCTGGACAATGAGTACTACAAGAACTTCTGCATCGACGCGGGTACGCAAGCGGGCATTGCTTCCCGTCTGCGGGCGCTTCAGAAGCGCGATGGCGAAAACGCGATGTTGATTCAATGGGTCGTCGACTACGTGCTAACGACCGGCAAGAACTGGAAGGGGCCGATCGGCCGGTTCCGCTTGACCGTCGACAAAGGTCAACCGGACAATGTCATCTCGTTCTGCATGGACGGCGTTCGCAAATCCGGCCCGACGACGTTTGTCGTGGAGCGCACGAACTTCGAGCCCGACCGCGACCTCAGTGTGATGATTTTCGAGCCGCCGGCGCCTAACCGGTAACGCGGCCGGTCCAGTTCGAGAATAGCTCGCCCACGCACTGTCCGGTCGAACGATCGGCTATTTCTTTGCGTGCGTTGATCTCAAGGTCGCCGAACACGTTCTCGACGGTCACGCCAAGTCCGCCGGCGGCCTCGGCCCGCGCGGCGATCTCCTTTGCCAGTGCGCGACAGGGATCGACCTGGCCATAGAGAAGGTACAACGGGCCCAATGTGACGAACTGAGCAAGCACGAACAGAAAGGCGATGGTCCGCATGGCAATGTGCCTTCTTGGTAAAGAGGAAGTAAACGCTAGCGGCCCGGAATGTCGCCGCCGCCCGTGTTCGTATTGCAGGAGGCGTAGCCCGCGCGCCAACCGGCGCGGTAGCCTTCACTAATGTCCCACAGCTGCTTGTCCTTGACGGCCTTCGAGGCGGGCGTCCCGGCGCTGCGGTCCGTCGCGGTCTGACAGCCGTCCTGGAAGCCCACGCCGTAATCCGGGTCGTCGTCGTAGTTGGTCGTCTCACACGCCGTGAGACCGAACGCCAAAATCGTAGCGGCAAGAAACGCGATCGTGCGCATGGGCCCTCCGGGCTTGAAGGAAGTGTTAAGGCGCTTAACCGCCCGCGACAGGCTGCGTCAAGCAAACCGCCGCTTCCAACCCGAAATTAACGTGTTTGCGGTTAACTGGCACGCGAGAAATAACGATGTCCGAGTTAGACGTGAACAGCGGCGAATTGCTCAATCTCAAGGCCTTGGCGGCGAACCGCGCCGGCTTTGCGCGTAACGCGTTGTTCGACCGTGTTGCCGGTTTGCTCTTCGAAGGCGAGGGCGAGTTGACCCCGGAGGTTCGCACGCTCATCGACCAGATTCTGACCGGCCTGATCCATCAGGTCGAAGCGGAAGTTCGCCAGCAAGTTTCGCTGCGCATCTCGACGATCAAGTCGGCGCCGCTCGAACTGACGAAGATGCTTGCCAACGATACGATCGAAATCGCGCGGCCGATCCTGCATCATTCGCCGGTGCTCACGGACGCCGATCTGATCGCGATCGTCAAAGCCAAAACTATCGACCACCGCGAAGCAATCGCCAAGCGTCCCGAAGTCCATGCCGAAGTCTCTGCCGCGCTCGCCGCGGCCAAAGAACCGAAGGTGGTGGAGGCGTTGCTGGCGAACACCGGTGCGGCTATTCCGCGCAATGTTTTCGCGGATTTGGTGGCGCTGTCGGAAGCGGTGGAAAGCATTCGCAAGCCGCTGATCGCGCGCCGCGAGATGCCGAAAGACATCGCGCATCAGATGTTCTGGTTCGTTTCGGCCGCCATGCGCCACGCCATTCTCGAGCGCTTCGCCGTGAACGCGAAGGAGCTCGACGCGATGTTTGCCGACATTATCGTCGAAAAGTCTCATCAGCCTTCAAGCTGGCGCGGCGGGGACGTGAGTGCCCTTCTTGCGAAAGTGAAAGCCGGCGATCTGGCGGGTTTCACCAAAGGCCTCGCCCAACTGACAGGCGTCGACCCCACGATCGCCGCCAAAATCGTCGCGGACAAGGGCGGCGAGCCGCTTGCCATCGCTTGCAAGGCGATCGGCGCCGATCGTTCGCAGTTTACGACGATCTTTCTGCAACTCGACTACAAGCGTTTCGGTAAAGCGCGGCCGCTGAGCCACGTCGAAATGGTTTCCAAAGTGTTCGATATGCTACCCGCGGAGAAAGCGCTTTCGGCGATCCGCATGTGGAGCAGGCAAATGGTCGCGAAAGCCGCTTAACGCCGACAAGTTTCGACGATTTCAAATCAAACCGCGTATCGCCGCTTAAAAGCGCTGCAATTCGACTCCGCTATGGTCCCACCCGGGATGGGCCACGAAAAAGGCAAAGCGCCGGAGACGGCGTGACGCAAAGCCACCGGTCCTCGTTCGCGAGATTTGCGGAACGGACGGCGGAGCTGCCGAAAGGAGAGTTCGATTAATGTCGCAGAATATGCGGGTCATCGTCTTCGCGTCGCAAAAAGGCGGGTCGGGCAAGACGACACTGGCGGGACATATCGGCGTGCAAGCGGAATTGGCGGGCGCGGGCCCCGTTGCGCTGATCGACACCGACCCTCAGGGCAGCTTGGCGAAGTGGTGGAACTGCCGCGAACAGTCGACGCCGGCCTTCATCCATTCGGTCTTCACAAACCTGGTGCACGACCTCGACGAGGCGCGCGCGCAAGGCTTTAAGCTCGTCGTCATCGACACGCCGCCGGCGGTTACCAAAGCGATCTCCGAAGTGGTCAGCTTCGCCGATCTTGTGATCCTGCCGACCCGTCCGAGCCCGCACGACCTGCGCGCCGTCGGTCCCACGATCGATATCTGCGACGCGCGAAAGAAGCCGATGATCTTCGCGCTGAACGCTGCAACGCCGCGGGCAAAGATCACGATGGAGGCTGCTGTTGCGCTCTCGCAGCATGGCACCGTCGCGCCCGTCACGATCTATAACCGCACCGACTTTGCCGCTTCGATGATCGACGGCCGTACCGTCATGGAGATCGAGCCGGACGGCAAGTCGGCCGAGGAAGTGCGCGGCCTGTGGGATTACATCGACCAGCGTCTGTTGCGTCTCGACGCCAGCGTGAACGAGGCGGGCGAAGTGGTGCAGGCCGCACCTCTGTTCCGCAACGTGAACTCCCTGGGGCGCGAAGTGCCGATCTTCGGCCGGCGCGCAATGTAAGTCCTCCCGCAACAGGGGCACCGATCCATGTCGAAATTCGCATCGCTGACCGCGGGGTTGCTGGCGCGCAAGGGCGAAGCCGAACCAACCGCAACGCCGTTCGCCGACCAACTGTTGACCCGCGTCGGCACGCCGTCGCCCGATTTGCGCGCGCTCACGCCCATGCCGCATCACGTGCATACGCACGTCGAAACGGTGCCGCCGAAGCCGCAGGGGCTGAAGCCGCCGCCGGCCAAATCGCTGGACGGTATGACGGCCGCCTTCGGCACCTTTGGCCGACGCCACATGCCCGATCCGAAACCGGCGCCCAAACCGGAAGCGGCGCGGACCGAGCCGGTCAAAGTGCCTCCTCTAGCTATCGTCGCGCATGCCGAAGACGAAGAGCATATCGAGAACCACTGCGGCACTTGCCCGGGCCCGTCGCCGGAAGAGTCTACCAAGACCTTCCACGTGAACCTGCGCCTCAAGCGCCAGCGCTTCGTGAAGCTGAAACTTTCTGCCGCGCTACTGCGCCGCCCGGTCCAAGACCTCGTCGCAGAGGCGCTTGACCAATGGTTCGACAAGCTGCCGCCCGACGTGATGGGTGATTGCGCGTGCTTAAAGGCGCGCGGTGACTAGCTCCGCAGCGTCGCGATCAGGTCCTCAATCGCCATGCGCTTGCGGTAGTCGGGGTCGATGAAGCGCTGCTTGACGCGACCATCGGTGCCGACGACGAAGGTCGCTGGAATGGGCAGGAACCACGCGTCGTTGCCCTGCGCCTCGGTCGGGATGAAGCCGCCGGCGGTCATCAGCCGGCGCATTTCGTCGCCAACCCAGAACGCGAGGTTCAGCGACATCGCGTAGCCGTTGTCGAGATCGGTCAGCACCGGGAACGTCGCGGACGCCTCGTCCTTCATGTGTCCGGAGAACTTCGAGCGCTCCGGCGTGATCGCGATGATCTCGCCGCGGTCGCCCAAGGTCCGTTGCGCATCGGCGAGCGCATTGGTGTTCAGCCGGCAATATGGACACCAATGCCCGCGATTGAAAACGACCGCGACCGGTCCTTTTTCAAGCTCGCGTTCCAGACTGACGACGTTGCCCTTGTCGTCCGGCAACGAGAACGGCGGCATCATCTCGCCCGGCTGCGGTGCGTCGAGCCCGACATCGGCAGCTTTCAATCGTGCGACCAGTCGATCGACGCCGTCGGCGAATTCGTCGCTCAACGTGCGGACGGCGTTGGCGACGTGGTCGAGTTTCTCTCCCAACGACACGTCCATCGCACGCGCTTCCTGGAAGGCGGCTTCAAGCTGCTGGGCGAGCGGGTTGGCTGTCATAGCGGCACAATACTACGCAGCCGCAAAACGCGCCACCCGCCCGCGGACTAAGATTTTCCGCTCAATAGTTCCGCATCATCGGGGTGTAGGACGGCATCATGCTCGACTGAACCGAATAAAGGACAATCGCGATGACGATCATCACGCCGATCACGGCCAGCGTGTAGGTCATCGCCTTGTCCTCAGGCGGCTTCATCAATTTGGGTAGCCCAACGAACAGCAAGTAAAGGGTATAGAGCGAGCCCAATGCGGCGATGATGCCAAGCGCGGGAATGATCGCAAGGAGTCCCGCAACCCAGCTGGCCGTTGGTGCGTAAGCAGCGAGCTTGAATGCCTGTCCCATGTCAGGCGTTGCGCCGAAGGTTGGTGCTAACGCGTTGATCACGAATGCCAGCACGTAAACCATCACCAGCCCGAGTACGATCTGCAGGATCATGGTGGTGAACGCCGATCCGATTGGCATGCGAAACCCGGCGACCCCGACGAGCGAGAATCCGATCGCCGACGCTACCGCTGCGCCGATTACCAGCGGTCCAACGTAGTTCATGTAGATCTTTTGAACGTCCGCGGGTTCACCCGCGATGACGTCCCATTCCGTTGAGGGCGATAGGATTAGACGCTGAGCGCGGCCGATGATGGCGGCGAAATCGAGTTCCATGGCTGGGTCCTCCCCGTCGTGCGGCGCGCGTCACGAATCGCGGACCGCTCTAGCAACGATCAGACTGCGATTCCCACCCCCGCCGCCAGCTTGACGGCGGCTCAAGGCGGGAGCGCAGTTTTCTGCCCGAATCGATGCGCCGGTTGATCCGATCCCGCAACGCCGCCGTAATAGAGCTATGACAAAACCCTCAACCATGGCGAGCGCCTCTTTTATCGCCGCCCGCGTCGTGCATTCGCGGCTGCGGCCGAAGAAAAATCGCTTCCGCTACCAAGTGCCGTACGTGGCGGTGCCGGAGGGGCAACTGGCCTCGAAGCAGGGTAGGGGGCTTCTGTCGATCGACGGCATGAACCTGTTCAGTGTTCGCACCGGCGACTACGGTGATGCGGCGTTTAAGGGGGTAGCCTTTGCCCGTGCGGCGCTTGAACGGCACCAAATCAGCGAAGCCGACGGCGAACTTGTTCTGGTGACCCTGCCGCGCGTGTTTGGTGTCGGCTTCAATCCGGTCAGCTTCTGGCTATGCCCGGACCGAAACGGCGCGCTACGCGCCGTGATCGCGGAAGTGAACAATACGTTCGGCGAACGCCACTTCTATCTCTGCGCCCATTCCGATCGCCGGCCGATCGCGCCGCAAGACACGCTGCTCGCCGAAAAAGTCTTCCACGTTTCGCCGTTTATGAAGGTCGAAGGTCACTATCGCTTTGCCTTCGCCTGGACCGGCCGCAGCTTCGGTGTGCGCATAGATCTGTTCGACGAGCAAGGTATGATCCTGACGACCGCCGTTGCGGGCGAGCGCCAGCCGGTTACCAACGGCCGTCTCGCCTGGGCGCTGGCGGCCAATCCTTTGCTGATGATCAAGGTTTTGGGACTCATTCACTATCAGGCCGCGCGCCTGTGGCTGAAAGGCATCGTGCATTTTCGCAAACCGCCTCCGCCTGCCGAGCAGCTCACGCGCTGACCTGTGCCAATCGGGGACAGTTTACCGGACCTTGAGGGATGCGCGGCTAAGCTTCGCGCATGATGGGGTGGGCATCGAAAGTAGCGCTGTTGGCGCTTGGTGGTTTGCTGCTGTGGCTGGGTGCCACGCAGCTGGTGGCGAGCGCGTCGGCGATGTCGGCGCTCACGGGTTTGGTAGCCATTCTGCCGGGCGTTCTTTTTACCGGCCTTGCGTTTACTAGCCGGGAGCCGAAGCCGGTCGCTGCGCCTGTAACTCAGGCCGTCGTGCTTCCGTTTAAGCCGCGGCCCCGGTCGTAATCCTTAGCGCCAGTAGTAACCGTCGCGGCGTTCCTGACGGCGCCTGCTGATCCACAAAACCGCGATGACCGCGACGATACCGATCAGAAGGAGCGCGCCCGTGTTCCACGCTTCGGTGCTGTTGCATGCAGGCTGCTCAACCAGGAAGCTCGTCGCTTTGGTGCCGGCCGCGCAGACCTTGTTGCCGAGCCACTGAACCAGGTCGTATTTGTTCACGTCTGCGATCATCGGATGCACTCCCCGTATGGGACTGGTGAGCGCAAACCGAATGCCAACAGCGGAAAACAGCGAATGAGATGTTAACGCGGGCCGTCAGCGTTCGATCCTGGCACAGCTCCTTCGGTTTCAGACGTGCGGGCGGTCACATCGCTTAACCGCTGGCTCGGCAGAGACAGGACATCGCATTAATCCGGGCGGACGCTCCGGCGGCGGTGGATCCCTGGTGCTTGCGTCCGGCTTGTGGGCCGCGCTTGAATAGCTAACGAAGAACATATCTGGATTACAAATGAAACTCTCAGCCCTCGCGCTTCTTGTTGGAGCGAGCATGACCGTCGCCGCGCACACTGCCGCCGCATCACCCTCGAAAGCACTGGCCAAACTCTTTGCGGAGGAACGCGCGTTCGTTTGGCGCGAGGATCCGCTGACGGCGACCGGTGACGGCATTCGCGCTTATGACGATCGCTTGCCCTCCGTGACGCCGGGCACGCAGCAACGTCTCATCAACGCCGACGCGCGGTTCCTCCGCCGCCTGCATGCGATCAAGCGCGCCCACCTGACGCCGCAAGAGCAAGTCAGCTATGATCTCTTTGAATTCATGGTGAGCCAGCGCCTGACACTGTCTCGCCACAGGGAATGGCGCGCACCGCTGAACAGCGACAGCGGCTTCCACGCCGACATCCTGCTTTTGGATCAAGCCGCCGATCCGCAGACGGTCAAGGACTACGAAAACTACATCGCCCGCCTGAACGACATCCCGCGCTATTTCGAAGAGAATGTCGCGAACATGCGCACCGGGATGCGCGATGGGTTCACGCTGCCTTCCGTGATCCTCGATGGCGTTTCCAAAGTCGTCGCGAGCGAACAGTACGACGACGCCAAGAAGATGACATTCTGGCGCCCGTTTGCGAGGTTTCCGGAAGCCGTGCCAGAACGCGAGCGCGCACGGCTCGCTGCAGCGGGGCTCACGGCGCTGAACGACAACGTCCGGCCGGCCTATGCCGCCTTTCAGACCTTCTTCGAGAACGAGTACCGTCCTGCGGCACGGAAAACGATCGGCGCGTCGAGTCTGCCGGACGGCCGTGCCTACTACGCCGACCTCGTGCGTTATTTCACGACATTGCCGGACGCGACACCGGAGAAAGTCCACGCCCTGGGCCTGAGTGAGGTTGCCCGCATACGCGCAGAGATGGAAGAGATTATTCGCGAAGTGAAGTTCGACGGCGACTTCGCTGCCTTCCTGAAGTTTCTGCGAACGGACCAACAGTTCTACGCTTCGACGCCTGACGCGCTTTTGCGCGAAGCCTCTTGGATCGCGAAGGAAATTGACGGCAAGTTGCCGGAGTATTTCGGCAAGCTTCCGCGCATGACTTACAGCGTCAAGCCGGTGCCCGAGGCAATCGCGCCGAACTACACCTCCGGGCGCTATAATCCCGGCCCGCTCGGCGCCGCGGGCGAATACTGGGTCAACACCTACGCGCTCAACACACGTCCGCTCTACGCTCTCGTCTCGCTCTCGCTTCACGAAGCGGTCCCCGGCCACCATCTGCAGGGGGCGCTCGCCCGCGAGCTCGGCGACGTGCCTCGCTTCCGCCTGAATTTCTATCCACATGCGTTCGGGGAGGGGTGGGGGCTCTACGCCGAGAAGCTCGGGGAAGAGATGGGGGTTTATCACACGCCCTATCAACGCTTTGGCCGCCTGACCTATGAGATGTGGCGCGCCTGCCGCCTGGTCGTGGACACCGGCGTGCACGCGATGAACTGGACGCGCCAGCAGTCGCTCGATTTCCTAACGCAAAACACTGCACTCTCGACGCACGAGATTCGCACCGAGGTGGATCGGTACATCTCCTGGCCCGGCCAAGCGCTTGCCTACAAGGTCGGTGAACTCAAAATTCTTGAGCTCCGCGAGAAAGCGAAACGCGAACTTGGGCTTCGCTTCGACATTCGCACTTTCCACGATGCGGTTCTCGAAAACGGCGGTGTGACGCTACCGGCACTTGAAGCTCGCATTCGCGCCTACGTTCAGCGCGCGAAGCGCAGGTAGATAGTTCTCATCGCGGGGGGCTCCGCATTCAGCCCCGGCGGCGCAATGCGGAAGGTCCTTGCCGGGCAGCTAGGGCTTAGAGAAAATAGAGCCAGGTCACCAAGCCGAACGTCGGCAATAAGAAAAGGATCGACCAAACCATATAGCCGAAGAAGCTTGGCATCTTGATGCCCGCTTCTTCCGCGATCGCCTTGACCATGAAGTTCGGCGCGTTGCCGATGTAGGTATTGGCACCCATGAAAACTGCACCGGCCGAGATTGCGACGAGGGTGCCGGCTAGCGGTCCCATCAGCTGCTGCGGATCGCCTCCGGCGGCGTTGAAGAACACAAGGTAGGTCGGCGCGTTGTCGAGGAAGCTCGACAGGCCACCCGTCAGCCAGAAGTACATCGCGTTGTTCGGCGTGCCGTCGGGGTTGCTGACCAACGCGAGGACCGGGGCGAAGGCGCCTGCGTTGCCAGCCTTCAACATGGCGAGGACCGGAACGATCGTGACGAATATTCCCGCGAACAACTTTGCGACTTCTGCGATCGGTCCCCACGTGAACTCGTTACCTTTGCGAAACTCAATCGGCGTGAGCCACAATGAGAGCCCCGCGAGGCCCAGCAACGCGAGCGCGCGGGCAATGTTGGGGAAATCCACGTGCACACCGCCGACGTTCATATGCATGTCGGTCTTCCATACTGCCGAGCCCAGGATCGCGCCGATCACGAGGAGGAGAAGGAATACGTTTAAGAGGCCGCGGATGCGCACCGGTTCTTCGACCAGCGGCCGTTGCGTTTTCTTTTCACGCGCGAACAAGACGGTATCGATCAGGAAGAAAACGCCGAGCAGAATTGCCGCGACCAAAAGCGTTTTCTCGAGCAGGTGAACGGTCGGCCAGAAGAAGTCGACGCCCTTTAGGAAGCCCAGATAGAGCGGCGGATCGCCGAGCGGGGTTAGAGAGCCACCGATGTTCGAAACCAGGAAGATGAAGAATACGACGACGTGCACATTGTACTTACGCTCCTTGTTGGCGCGCAGTACCGGCCGGATCAGAAGAACGGAAGCGCCGGTGGTGCCAGTGATGCTTGCGATCGCCGTACCGCCGGCCAATAGCGCGGTGTTCTTGAGCGGCGAGCCATGAATGTGACCTTGGACGAAAACGCCGCCCGAGATCGCGTAGAGCGAGAAGAGCAATACGATGAACGGCACGTAGTCCAGCAACATCACGTGCAGAAACTCGTAGTGCGCCAACTCAAACCCATATACCGCGCCGAACGGGACCAAGAACGCCGCGGCCCATGCCATCGCGATCTTGCCATAGTGGTGGTGCCAAAGGTGCGGCGTCGCGAGCGGTAGGATCGCTATCGAGAGCAAGAGGCCGATGAACGGCACAGCCCAAACGAAGCCCATGGACGCGCCGTCCAGTTGAACGTCGGCAGTGGCGGCCTGTGCGGGGCCCCCCATTAGAGCATGCGCGAATGCCGCCAGCGCAGCGCAAAGTGCAGTTCGAAACATCGCCCCCTCAAACTCCAGTCGCCTCAGTCGTAGCGGATGGGCCCGCAACACTGCAATTTGGCCGTAGGCGCGCTTGTTCCCGCCGTTTGACGGCTTCAAGTGGCCCCGCCCGGCCTCGTGGTCGGCCGACCTGATACGAACACGAATGTGGAGAGTGCGGGCAACGGTCGCAAAAAAACCGTCGAAATACAATCGCGCGTTGTTTTTGAAGGCGATTCCGCAACGAGGAATGCTTGAACGCGGGATGACGCGGCACCTAGCCTTGGGCCGGGTTCGATTCAAACCAGCGCTCGGGGCTTGATGACGGAAGATGCAAGTAAGGTTCACATCGTAGCGCGCGTCGTATCTGCCTACGTGGCGAACAATCGAATGATGGCGCAGGATCTTCCAGCGTTCATCCAAGCGGTCCACGACACACTTTCTCAAATGTTGAACGCGCCAGGCGGCGACAGCGTGGGCGAGCCGCCGAAACCGGCTGTGCCGATCAAACGCTCGGTCACGGACGACTACATTGTCTGTTTGGAAGACGGACAGAAGTTCAAGTCGCTTAAGCGCCACCTGCGGTCGTCGTACAATCTAACGCCGGAGCAGTATCGCGCGCGTTGGAATCTTCCCCACGACTACCCGATGGTCGCGCCAAACTACGCGGCGCATCGGTCGCAACTTGCCAAGCAGATTGGCCTTGGCCGCAAGCGGAGTCGCCGTCGTTAGGCTGCGCGGGTTTTTGACTTCTGCTCTGCGCTTTCTTCCGCCGCGACGAGCCTTACGCGTTCGTCTTCGTTGAGCGGGGGCGCGTTGGTGAGGATCAGTCTGTCCGCAAGGTCCCGCCGTTCACGGGCGTCTGCGTCCATCCGCAGGATGTGGATGTCAGTCGCGCCCGACAGCAGCGCGTCGGCTGCGATCTCGTTGAATGCCAGTCGTGCACTCAGATTTGCACTTTCGCCGACATACAGCGCCTGCCAAATGCCGGCGCGCTTGCGCGCGTAGATGAAGACACCCGCAGCCCGGGGCGCAACCTCACCCAATCCCATGATCTCGAACGGCAACAGTTGTGCACCGTCAGGGCCGAGCATGCTTAACGGCCAAGAATGCTTGTTTTCCGCACGCACTGGTTGATGTTCAAATTTGCTTCCCGCAAGCGAAGAGCGAAACCTGTGGAGAAAAGGCAAGGCCATGGTCCACCACCGTTTTCTGCCCCGGATGCGTCGGGGCGTTGATGCGGATTTGCTCAATCCACAACTCGAATCACCCTGGAGATGTTAGCGGCTCCCGCTTCTTTCGCTAGGCGACAAGCGCACACCCACTGCATCTAGTGGGTGTGTCGAATCAGAGGCATAACAACGGCAATATTTCAAGCCAGGAGAAATTGAAAAACGAAAACACTTCTGCGATGTTTATCCGCAACAAATGGGGGGTCTCCACAGCAGCCTAGGGGGGCGGTGGTGGAGGCCGGGGCTTCGTTTCCCGGGTTGGGTCTTCATGCGTTTTGTGGCCGCTGTCGTCAGCGTAATCATCGTGTCGTTGGGCCTTGGGGGCGCGGCCGCTTATTTGAGCGTCGACCTCACGCCGCCCGGACTTGAGCTGTTGCGGCCCGCGCCCTCGGCGACCGTGGCCCGTGTTGAACGCGAAGAGAAGCAGCGCACCATTCAAGTTGAAGCCAGCGGCTGCAAGTACTGCGCCGCCTTAGCCGAGATGGCCAAAACCTTCTCGCGCCGCGCCGAAATTGCCCGTACGCACGCCGCCGCATTGCAGAAGGCACTTCCGCAAGTATCGGACGAAACGCAACTTGCAGCTCTGCGCCAAGACGAACTCAAGGCAGCTAAAGCGGCGGCATCTCGTGCGGAGGCCGCCGCTTCGGTTTTGACCGGCTGGGCCAGCCGCTGCAAGTCGGAAGACTTTTGCAAGGCGCCGGCGGTCACGAAGGTTGCCTGTACGGCCAACGAATCTCATGCGGCGTCTGCGCTGCTCATCGCTGCTGCGGTCCACAATGCGGCGCAGCAATGTGCAGGAGCCTCGTGCCCGGCTGTCGACTGCCAAGCGTCGGCGGCGTTGCGGGCCGACATGGGTCGCGTCGCGCAAGAACTTGGAACCTCTGGCGCAGCGATTGCTCAGCTCCCCGTTGGGCCGTCGACCGTGAAGGCCGAGTTGACGCGGATCACCGACGAAACGAATTACGTCGCGAACATGCTGCCGCTGATGCTCGATTCAAAGCGCGCCACCGAAAGCAGACTGAACAGGCTCGCGCCGGAGCTTGCCGACGAACGCGCGGTATCTGTGGCGCAGCTTGCCTCTGTCATGGAACAGGCCGCGGTGGTCAGCGACAGCAAGAGCGACCCACGCACGGAAGCGGCATGGCGTCTAAAGTCCTTAGCTACGCATCTCGCGGCCCTTGGCAAATTGACCTCCGCCGAGAGTGCCGCGCTTGATTGGCAAGCGACGGCGGACTCTTTGGGTGCTGCGCTCACCGACCTCGCGCGGCTTCAAGCGATGCTCGACCGGCCCGGGCCAAACGCGTCTTGCGCGACGGCAAACGTTGCGGCCCAGCAACTGCGCGAAGCTGGCGCCATGCTTGACGTGTGCCGTATGCGCTCGGCCTGCATCGGCCGTGGCGGCGCCGGGATGACCAGGGCGTCTGCGGGCGACATCGACACAGTAATTCAACGTGCGAAAGCCACTGCGGACGGTTTGATCGTCAACGAGATTAGCGCAGACGAAAACGTCATTCAGGCTGCGGCCGGTGCCGAGCCGAAGCTTATCGATGTGCTGCGTTCACAGGGCGTTTGCCGGAGGGCCGGCCAACTCATACAGGCATCCACCGCGGCCCCCGTTGTGACCCAAGCCGTGGCGACGGCGGCTGTGCCACCCGCCCTTGCTCCCGCGGCCGGCGTAATGTCGCCGCAGGACGTGATCGCCGGCGCTGCGGATACCGCACTGAACGCCCCCGCCGTCGTCGAAGGGGCCGCGCCGCCGAGCGATGAGATCTTGCCGGCGGCAGTTCAACCGCGGCCCATGGAGGCGAGCGATCCGGAGCTGCTTCCCGCGGCGGCCACGCCCCGTACGGCAGCAGCGCCGAAAGTCAGCGCGCCGACGGTGTCGTTTGTTTCGGGTGGTGAAGGCGGGCCGGTGCTGTCTGCGCCCCCGATGGAAAAGCCGAAAGGCAAGTGATCTAGCTTCCGGTGCGCGCGTCCGCGCGAATACGTTCCACCATAGCGAAGAGACCGTTCGACCGCTGCTGACTTAGGTGCGTGTCGAGCCCCAACGTGTGCAGCACGGCGCGGGCATCGATCGCCAGGATCTCGGCCGATGTCTTGCCAGAGTACAGTTGGAGCAAGATAGCGATCAGCCCCCGCACGATGTGGGCGTCGCTGTCTCCTACGAATGTCAGCACCTCTCGGCCGTCGACGGCTTCGCGCTTTGATACCAACCAAACCTGGCTGGCGCAGCCCCGAACCTTTACGGCGTCCGTGCGCAACGCCGGGTCCAACGGCGTCATCTTGCGGCCGAGCTCAATGATGTAGCGATATCGCTCATCCCACTCGTCGATCACGCCGAAATCGTCGATGATTTCTTGGATGCCCATCAAACCCACGGTTCAGGGCGTTGTGCCCCTCAAGCGCAACAGATAGACGTGGCGGCCCTCAAGCACCAGGGTGCGGTCCTGATTGTGCACCGTGGCCCGCATGGAAACCAGACCAGTTGTCCGCTGCGGCGTCAGCTCCGTCACGGTTAGGGCGGGGTAGAGCGTGTCGCCGGCGTAGACGCCTCTCAAGAACTTCGCCTGCACCTCGACAAAGCCGATCAAGGCATCGCCGATCATGTGGGGAAACAAGCCAGCCCCGGCTGCGGTGAAGCTGAGCACCTGTAGCGCGTGCGCCAGGAGTCCTTTGTGCCCGTGGGTGCGGCAATACTCGACGTCGTAGTGGATCGGATGGTTGTCGAGCGACACCGTTTGAAACGCTGCGAAGTTTGCCTCGCCGATCGTGCGCGAGGGCAGGGCAAAGACCTCGCCGACTTTCAGATCTTCGAAAGCACGCTGCGGAACGACCCGGTGCTCTGCCGGATCGAAGGTACTCACCGCTCCATCTCCACTAACTTCTTCAAAGCCGGCGCATCAAGCCGATAGTGCAGCAAATCATCTTGATGCACGAAGCCAATCCGGTCGAGCGACGAGCGCGAGGGGTTGGCGTGTACCATGTTGAGCTGAAGCCCCTTGCAGCCGCGATCGCGCGCGATGCGCGCCACCTCCTGCACCAGGTGAAACCCGACGCCCGTGCCGCGAACCGCTTCATCGACGAAGAGGTCCGTGATCTGCAGCGACGACGCGCCTTCCCAAATCGAATAGTTGGTCTGGAACATGGCGAGGCCCACCGGCGCACCAAAGCGCTCCGCGATCAGTGCCTCGAATTGTGGCGTCGCGCCGAAGCCCGCTCGCCGCAGCTCGGCGGCGCTCGCCGACACGCGATTGTCGACGCCCTGATACTCTGCCAGTGCATGAATCATGCGAAGCATAGCCTCGCAATCGTCGGTGCTGGCTCTGCGGATTGTGACGGACGTGTTCGTGGCTGGAAAAACTACGCTTGCGGCTGTTGCCGGCATTTTTGTTGTGCTCCAAACGCGAGTACTGGTTTCGCCTCAACAACGCCCGGGAGGGAACAGCTTTGGGTTGTTTGAGGCGGCGGAGAATAGGTAGGCCTCCGCCGCGTGTCACTCAACGCGGGCGTGAATTTTTTTCGACGGTCCGACATGCGTTTCCGCACCTGCGAGCGGTTCTTCAGACACACTGGCTAAGCGGCCGGCGATATCGACCGCCAATGTGTTCGCAGCTGCAAAAGAAGCATCAACCAGATCGCTTCCGGCCTTGCACAACTGAGGATTGGTGTCGCAAGCGCTCGCCGCCTGTGTGCCCAGCGACCACAATCCGTACACGGCATTGTGCAGCTCGAAGCTGATGTCGACATCGCGGAAGTCTGCGGTGCCGTCACCACCCATGCGCGCTTTCGGCGGCAGGATCACGGTCGCGAGCCCGAGCCAGAAGATCGTGCGAAAAATGAATCCCATGAGCCTTTTGCTCCCAAGTTGGCGGGAGTGTGGCCGGTGGCCGTTCGAAAGTGCTCAAAAACAAAGGCAAAATTGAACCGAACTCGCCTGCTTTCGTCGTGAACGCTGGTTAGTCTGAATGCGCGGTGCCTGGCGGGTGGCGGGTTTGAATCAACAGTGCCTCGAATTCGCGGCTCACTTCAACTGATCTTGTCGAAAATTGTCCGCGTCCAGCGCGGCTGCGGCCGACGCGTCTTAACACTCCATTAACCTTTGCAAACCAGCCTGTCGTTAACGATTGGGGGACGAGTCGGATGGCTGTGGAGTCTAGTTTGCGTTCAATTTTAGCCAATTTTCTGCTCGATGCGTTCGACGGCGTTCTGGGGGCGGAGCCGGCGGGCGAAGCCGAAAGGCGCGAAGCATTTGTTTCCGCAAACCTGATGGCCGGTGCCATAGGCGTTGCGCTATGGCCATTGCACTGGGCGCTGATCGGGCCGGTCGACGCTGTGTCGGGCACCGCGATCTTCTTCTTGATGGTGCCCTTGTTCTTGGCGATTTGGGTGAAAGCTTGGGACGGTGATCTGCCGTTGGCGGAGACGTGCTCCGCACTCTGCCTCGCGGCTTTCGTTGGCTTCATCGCGCTGGTTACCGGAGGACTCGCGTCGCCGGCACTGCCTTGGTTGCTAGTCGCGCCAATCGAGGCGGCGGTATCAGGTCGACGGTCGGCGGTGATGACGTCGACACTTCTCGCCGGCGCGGGGTTCTTCCTTTCGGCTTGCCTCAGTCTGATCGGGTGGCTTCCTGAGAGCCGCCTTAGTGCCGAGTTGCAGAGTGTTGTTTATCCGGTATCACTCTTTGCGGCGCTGATTGTGAGTATGTTTTCGCTGCGCGCCTTCCAGCGTCGGCACGCGCAAGAAACGGCGCGTACGAAGGCCGACGCCGAGATGTATCGCGCGCTGACCGACAGTTCGCTCGATCTTATTACGCGCCACACCACGAATGGCACCGTTCTATACGCCTCGCCCGCTGCCGAGAGCATGCTTGGGTTGCGTGCGCGTGAACTTGAGGGCTTAAGCCCTGCGATGATCGTTCACATCCAGGACCTGAAGCAAGTCGAGCAGGCCTTCGCTCGCGCTGCCCGCGGCGAGACGCAGAACATCGCTTTCCGTTTGCGCCGCCGCGATGGCTCCTACATCGCGGTCGAGATGCGTGCCCAGCGTGCCGGCGATGCCATTGTAGCCGTCACGCGCGACATGTCGGCGGCCAGCGCCGAGCGGGTCGAGCTTGAGACGGCGCGCGACAAGGCGGAAGAGGTCAGTCGCGCCAAGTCGCGCTTCCTCGCATCCGTCAGTCACGAGTTGCGCACGCCGCTGAACGCCATCATCGGCTTCTCCGATGTGATGCGTCACGAGGTGATGGGGCCGATCGGCACGCCGAAGTACCGCGAGTATGCCGAACTCATCCGCAACTCCGGTGCTCACCTCGTCGATCTGATTTCGGACCTGCTCGATATGTCGAAGATCGAGGCCGGCAAGTTCACGATCGAACGCCGCCTCGTCGACTTGAAGCCCCTCGCGGAGGAATGCGTCGCGATGGTGCAACTTGCGGCCAACGAGGCGGGTGTCGAGCTCGGTTGCGATGTGGCCGAGGGGCTGAACCTCATGGCGGACCGTCGTGCTTTGAAGCAGAGCGTGATCAACCTGTTGTCGAACGCGATCAAATTTACGCTGACCGAAGGCCGTGTCGTTCTTCGCGCCCGCCGCTCCGGCACCGACATCGAACTGTCCGTCAGCGATACGGGCGTCGGCATTCCCGAACAGGATCTCGCGCGCATCGGCAAGCCGTTTGAGCAAGTTGAAGGCGGCCTACAGCGCGCACACAAAGGTACAGGCCTTGGTTTGTCACTCGTAAAGGCCTTGGCCGAACTCCACGGCGGCTCGATGGACATCCAAAGTGCTCTCGGCGACGGCACTACCGTGACGCTGCGACTGCCCATCGCCGCTCGCGACGACGTGCCAGCGGAAGAAGAGGGCACGCTGGTCTATCCGGAGCGCTTCCGGGTGAGGGCTTAGCTCTTCAGCAGGATGAGTGCGCCGGGGTCCCACGTCACATAAACGGGTTTCGCCGGGTCGATCCCCGAACCGGCGGCCCGATCGACGTTCTGCGCAGCGACGTAGAGCGGGATGTCGCGGCCTTTGACGAAGACATGATATTGGCTGCGGTCGCCCAGATAGGCGCTGGCCTTGATGGTCCCCTCGACGGAGGCTCCGCCAGCGGGCTTCGAGGCGGTAAGGTTTAGCTTCTCTGGGCGGATCGCCGCGGTGAGCTTGTCGCCGGCCTTCAGTCCGTCGATCGATCTGGCTTTGAACTGGCCGAAGCCCGGCGCGTCGAGTGTGACCTCTCCGCCCAAGGCCTTTACGGTCGCAGGGATCAAATTGATGTTGCCGATGAAGGACGCCACTTCGACCGAACTAGGGGCCTCATAGAGCACCTTCGGAGGTGCGATCTGCAGCACCACACCCTTGCCCATGACCGCAATGCGGTCGGACATCGACAGCGCTTCTTCCTGGTCGTGTGTGACGAAGACGAACGTAATGCCGACGCTCTTCTGAAGTTGCCGCAGTTCGATCTGCATCTCCTCACGCAGCTTCTTGTCGAGCGCGCCGAGAGGTTCGTCGAGAAGCAGCACTTTTGGCCGCTTGATTAGCGCACGCGCCAGCGCCACGCGTTGGCGTTGGCCGCCCGAGAGTTGATCGCCGCGCCGGTCGCCGAAGCCCGTGAGTTTGATCATCTCCAGTGCTTCGTCCACGCGCCGCTTCAGGTCGCGCGCCGACAGCCGGTCTTTCCGCAAACCGTAGGCGATGTTGTCGAACACGTTTAAGTGCGGAAAAATTGCGTAAGACTGAAACACCATGTTCGTCGGACGCTTGTAAGATGGGATAAGCGCCGATGCTTGGCCGTCGATAAAGATCTCGCCGTCGGTTGGGAATTCGAACCCGGCGATCATGCGCAACAGCGTCGTCTTTCCGCAGCCCGATGGTCCGAGGAGCGAGAAGAATTCGCCGCGCTCGATGTTGAAGTTCGCCCGGTCCACGGCTTTCGTGCCGCCGGCGAACTGCTTCGTCACATTCTCGATGCGGATGATGTTGTCGGCCATGCGCGTCAGGCGACTCCTACTTTGCGCTCGGTCGTTCCGAGTTGGCGAACCCACTCGGCCAAGACGACAAGCGCGCATGAAACGATCAGGATCAGCGCACCCAGCGCCAGCACGCTGGGCAGTTTGTTCGGAAAGCGCAGCTGGCTCCAAATATAGACGGGCAGCGTCGGTTGCTGTCCCTGCAGGAAGAACGAAAGGAGGAACTCGTCGAACGACACGATGAACGACAACAGCAAGCTCGACACGATTCCGGGCGCGACCAACGGAAACGTTACTCGCCAGAACGTCATCCACGGTGTTTCGCCCAAATCCATCGACGCCTCTTCGAGGCTTTTGTCGAAACCATCGAGGCGCGACGTCAGCACTGCCATTGCAAACGGCGTACACAGCATCACGTGTCCGATCGTGATCGTGATCAGCGAGAGCGGAATCGTGAGGGCGTTGACCAGAATGAGGAGCGCAATGCCCAGGATGATTTCGGGAATGAACAGCGGTAGCATGATGAGCCCGGTGACCGCCGCCTGGCCGGGCATGCGATAGCGCGTTACCGCTTTGGCGCCGAGCAAGCCCAAAATCGTGGCGATGATCGATGCCACTGCGCCGACCTGCAGGCTCGCGTACAGCGCGCGCAGCATGTCTTGATCCGCGAACGCCTGCTCGTACCATTTTGTCGTGAATCCCTTAAGCGGGAACGCAACGAAGATGGAGTCGTTGAACGAGAAGACCGGTAGGAACAGGACCGGCACATAGAGAAACAGCAGATAGGCCACGGCGAATATGCCCAAGAGGCCGCCGGTGTCGCCCATCCGCTTTGCTTGGCGCGTGGGTTTCGTCATCGGATCTGCCTCACCGCGAGCTGCATCGCCGTCACGAACAGGATCACCAGGATCGCTACAGCCGCCATGGCCGACAAAGCCAACGCCGCCCCCAGCGGCCAGTCGCCGATCTTCAAGAACAGCACCTGGATGCTGTAGGCGATCATCTGACCCGTCGGGCCGCCCACAAGCTGCGGCGTTACATAGTCGCCTGTGGTCGGCACAAAAATAAGCACCGACGCGCCGATTACGCCGGGCAGCGACAGCGGAAACGTCACCCGCCAGAACCGGGCCCATGCACCGTCGCCGAGATCCGCCGCTGCCTCGAGCAACGTCCGGTCGATCTTCTCCAGCGACACATAAATCGGCAGGATGGCGAATGCTGCGTAAGCGTGCGCGAGCGTGATCACGACGGCTGATTGATTGTAGAGCAGGAACTCCAACGGCTCAGTGATGACGCCGAGCGAGATCAACCCGGAATTGATCACGCCGTTGAAGCCCAAAATCACCTTCCACGAAAAGGCGCGCAGCAAGTAGCTCGTCCAGAATGGAATTGTGAGCAGGATCAGCCATACGAATTTGTATTTCTTGACGCCGAACGCGACGTAGTAGGCCATTGGGTAGGCCAGCCCGACCGTCACCAGTGTGACCAAACCCGACGTACCGATGGTGCGCCAAAAAATCGCCCAGTAGCTTTCCTTTGCGATCACGTCGCGATAGCGGTCGGCGGTGAACGTGGTATCGACCTGCAGGCCCGCCTGCGTCCAAAACGAGTACAGCCCCAGCATGATCAGCGGCGCTGCGAGCAGCACCACCATCGTGATCATCACCGGCGAGAGTAGGGCATAGCCCTTCGCTGCGTCCGAGCGCAGGTAGAACGCCCTCAGCCGGTCGAGGAATCCAGGCGCGGCGCTTGGCTGCGTGGTTGCCGTCAAGTCACTCCCCGTGCGGCCCGTGCCTCGAGCCCGATGGCCCCATCTTGTGAGAATCCGGCGCCGCCCGCAACTGGCCGTTCCGGCCCTGGGGTTAACCCATCCCCGGATTTGTGTCGTCCGGTCCGCGTGCCTTAACATCAGGCCAAAGAAGGATCGACGGATCGATGGCCAAGAAAGCGACGCACATCTCTGCGGCCGAGGCCGCAAAGCTGGTTAAGCCGGGCATGTGGCTCGATTACGGGGTGACGCTGAATCAACCCGATGTCTTCGACAGCGCCTTGGGTTCACGCGCCGGTGAACTTAGCGGGGTCAAGATCCGCTCCTGCCTTTCGCTGCGCCCCCGCGCGATTCTGGAAAGCGATCCGCAGGGCAAGTCGTTCCATCTCTTCAATTGGCATTTCAGCGGGTACGACCGCCAGAAGCATGACGGCGGTCGCTGCACCTATATCCCGCTCAATCTGGGTGAGGTGCCCGACTACTATCGCCGCTTCCTCGATCCGGTCGACATCGCCATCCTGAAGGTGTGCCCGAAGGACAAGAGCGGCTTCTACAATTTCGGCCCGACCAATGCCTGGCACCGCGCTATGATCGGATGTGCAAAGGTGCTGATCGTCGAGGTGACGCCGTCGATGCCGTCCGCCTATGGCGTGCAGAACGGCGTTCACGAAAGCGAGGTCGACTTCGTGATCGACGGCAACGATCTGCCGATCCCTGAGTTGCATAACCCGCCGCCGAGCGAGATCGACCATGCGGTCGCAAACCGCATCGTTGGCGAGATTGAGGACGGCGCCTGCGTCCAGATCGGAATTGGCGCGATGCCGAACGCCGCGTGCTCGCTGCTTGCGGAGAGCGGCGTGCGCGACCTTGGCATTCACACCGAGATGTTGACCGACGGCATCATCGATCTGATCAAGGCGGGCAGGGTTACGGGCGCGCACAAGAAGTTGAACCCCGGCAAGACGGTCTACACCTTCGCGCTGGGGTCGAAGAAAATGTACGACACGCTGGCGAATAATGCGGCGTTCGAATGCCATCCCGTCGACTATACAAACATGCCGCACATCATCATGCAGAACGACAAGATGGTCTCAATAAACAACACGACACAAATCGATTTGCAGGGACAATGCGCGTCGGAGTCCGACGGCCACCGTCACTTGACCGGAACCGGCGGTCAACTCCAGTTTGTGCGTGGCGCTTATGCCTCGAAGGGCGGCAAGTCGTTCATGCTGCTATCGTCGACCTATGAGAAGAAGGGGCAACGCAAGAGCCGCATCGTTCTTGACCTCACGCCAGGCAACATCGTCACCACCCCGCGCTCCGACACGATGTACGTGGTCACCGAACACGGCATGACAAACCTCAAAGGCAAATCCGTCGCGGATCGTGCCAAAGCGCTGATCGGGCTTGCCCACCCAGACTTTCGCGAGGGTCTAGAACGCCAGGCACACCAGCACGGACTGCTGCGCGCTCACAATTGATCGATCAGCAATGCTACAATCGGCGTCGCGGCCGCGCAGGCGATGCCAAGGGCGCGGGCGCGGGTGAAGCTCGCGCGCTCTCTATAGTGGAACCAGATTGCCCCCACGATGGCGGCCAGGGCTGCAAAAGGCGCCACCGAACTCACCGCACGCAAGCTCACGGAATTCGCGATTCCGCCGAACAACAGGCCGGCCATAAGACCCGAGAAAACCGTCAGAGCGGCGCCCGCGATCCCCGCGTTCACTGCTCGGCGCTCGACCATCGGCAAGCGTGCCGCGGCGAGCACCAGGAGCACGGAACCGATTGCGGGCGACATCGCAAGCACGGAAAACATGAGAACGGCGATCTGTGCCAGCACGTCGGCCAATCCGCCGGCAAACGCGGCGATGACCGCATTCACGAACTGCTCGATTGGATTTTGCTGCACCACGGCCCCCCCCAAATTCGCTTCCCGTACGTCTAAAGCGGCCGGACCCGGCGGCGCAATGGCGCCGCGTAATCGCAGGTAGTTGACCGGCGGCCCGCGGCTGTGCCCCATGCGCCCGAACAACCGAGGCCCTCCCTTATGAAACTCTACGACGCAAAGCTTTCCCCCTATGCCAACCGCGTGCGCCTGCAACTCTATTTGAAGGGCATCAAGGCTGAGCTTATCGATGTGCCCCAGGGCGGTTCGCACACCGCCGAATACGCCAAGATGAATCCCTTGGAGAAGATTCCGACCCTCGACGACAACGGCTTCTATCTGCCGGAGTCGAGTGTGATCGGTGAGTACATTGAAGACACGCACCCGACGCCCTCACTCCGCCCCGCCGACCCGAAGGAGCGCGCCCGCATGCGCGTGATGTTCAACATCGCCGACCAATACATCCTGACGCCGCTGTTCGAACTCTTCGACCAAGTCGACCCGAAGGTGCGCAACGCCAAGGTCGTCGACGAACAGCTCACCGAACTCAGCAAGGCGCTGAAGGGTCTCGAACACTTCATCTCGAGCGGCAAGTACGCGATGGGCGCAAGCCCGTCACTCGCCGACTGCGCGCTTGTGCCGTCGCTGTTCTTCGTCAACGGCATCGGACCCATGTTCGGCCAAGCCGACATCATGGGCGCGACGCCGAAAGTGAAGGCGTACTACGCCGCAATCCAAACCGACCCGCACGCCGCGAAAGTCATCCAAGAGATGGCGACCGCCTTGGCCGACTACATGAGCCGCGGCCCGCAATAGGAGCACCACGATGCAAACGCCGGGGAAGGGCCGTCGTGCAACGACAGCGCTTCCCCGCGCGATCCTGTTCGACCTCGACGACACGATCATCTCGGCCTACCGCAACCCGCACATCGCGTGGGGCAAGGTTGCGGCAGAGTTCGCCGCTCACCTGGGCTCACATCAACCCGCCGGGATCGCCGCCGCCATCGTCGCGCACGCGCAAGAATTCTGGGGCGATCATGCACGTGGCAAGCATTGGCGTATGCAACTCTTCGAAGCCCGCCGGCGGATCGTGGCGACTGCGTTGTCTCGCCACGACGGCATCGCTCACTTGGCGCAGCCGATTGCCGACCGTTACACCTCGCTGCGCGACGAAGAGATGCATCTGCACGCCGGCGCCATCGATACGCTAAAGGCATTCAACGAGCGAGGGGTTCGTCTGGCCTTGGTCACGAACGGCGATGGTGCAGGGCAGCGCAGGAAGATCGAACGCTTCAACCTGGCCCCGTATTTCGAGCATATTCAGATCGAGGGCGAACAAGGCTTCGGCAAGCCGGAGGAGCGCACCTACCGCCACGCACTCGAAACGCTGAGGGTGGCGCCCGCTGAAACCTGGATGGTCGGCGACAATCTCGAATGGGAAGTGACCGCGCCGCAGCGGCTGGGCATTCACGCCATCTGGTTCGACGGCGAGGGGGCCGGTCTGCCGCCGCACGCGACCGCCAAGCCCGACCGCATTATCACGGCGCTGCCTGAACTTCTGCCGGACGCTTCATCTTAACGCTTTTCTATGGGAAGCTCCGCGCCGAAAGAACAGCGGGGCACCGATGAAAGAGACTGAACTGACGATCCGGGGCCTGCTTCTCGGTGCGGCGATCGCGGCAGTGTTCACCGCTGCCAACATCTATTTGGGCCTGAAGGTCGGAATCACGATCGCCTCCTCGATCCCGGCAGCGGTCATTTCGATGGGCATCCTGCGCGCCTTCAACACCG
>CAZJOM010000047.1:16941-30299 GCA_964547645.1 uncultured Flavobacteriaceae bacterium | reverse complement strand
GTCTGCTCCGCGCGGTGATCGGGATGCCCGCGCCAGCCCGTGTCGGCCAAGTAGCATGCCGCGCGCCGCAAACGATCGAACTCCTTGTCGGCGCCGGTGAACAACGGCGCGGTCCAGCGCTCCAACACCCGGCCTAACGCCTGATCCCGCCCGGCGCGCACAGCGATATCCTCGCATGCCGAAATCAACGGATCCTTTGCCCGTTCGTCCGCTGGCAGCTTTGCAAACAACACGCCTTCGCGCACGCCAAACGCAGAAATGACGACCCGATCCAGCTTCGCGACCTTGACGAGCCGCTCCATCACCACCGCGCCGTAGGGAATGGCCTCGGCGCGCCGTCGCGTCACCGCCACAGTCGCTTCCAGCGACTTTCGCGACAGGCCCGACAAGAAGTTCGCAAAGCTCACCGCCCGGTCGCGCGGAATCTCATAGTGATGCAGCACGCGGATCGGGTGCTCCGCATCCTCCATATGGATGCGCGCAATATTGCGCCACACCCCACCAACAGCGTAGAGCGCCTTGCCTTTCAACTTCTCGAGCCAAGGAACGTTCTCAAGCCCTTTGTCGACGATATCGCGCGCCTTCTCGATCCGCCCCTCGGACGCATCCATCAGGCGCAGCGGCCCAAACGGCAAAGTGAGACCGGGCGACTGCTTGCCGCCGGACACAACCGCCAACTCCAGGCTGCCGCCACCGAGGTCCCCAACGATGCCATCGGCGTCAGGCATCGCGGCTAACACGCCTTCGGCTGCGAACCGCGCCTCTTCCTCGCCGGTCAAAATCCGGATCGATCCGCCCAGCGCATCGCGGGCTCGTGCTACGAACTCGTTTCCATTCTTGGCGTCGCGCACAGCAGCCGTCGCCACCGCCTCGATCCGCGACACGCCGACGGCGGCCGCCACCTCGCGAAAGCGCCCAAGCGCCGCAATCGCCGCGTCGCTGCCCTCGTCATCGAGCCGCCCCGTCGTCACCATGTTGCGCCCGATCGCGCACAAGGATTTTTCGTTGAAGAAGGACGCCGGGCTGCGCGAGAGCCGGTCGTAGATCACGAGGCGCACCGAGTTCGACCCGATGTCGACCACCGCCACAGGCGTGACGGACGCTCCCGCCGGGCGGCGGTTGCTCTCTGCGGCACCGGTCATGACAGCTACTGACCCTTCGAACGGCCGCGGCCGGAGGCCTTTGCCCCGCGCTTGGCCACGCCCTGACTGCCGCGCCCGGAGAGGCTGGGATTGGTCATGAAGTATTCGTGCGCGCTGAACGCGTCAGGTGCATCGAAACCCGCCGCGCGGCTATACGAGCCGTCCGTGTTCAACCACCAGCTCTGCGCCACGTCGCGCAGGTTTGCATCCATGATTTGGCCCATCACCTGCTCGTGCACCGTCGGGTTCTCGACCGGAACCAACACCTCGACCCGGCGGTCAAGGTTGCGCGGCATCCAATCGGCGGAGGAGATGTACACTTTGGCGTCGGGGCTGGGCAACCCATTGCCGTTGCCGAAACACACAATCCGGGCGTGCTCCAAGAAGCGGCCCACAATGCTCTTGACCTTAATGTTTTCCGACAGCCCCGGAATACCTGGCCTGAGGCAGCAGATGCCTCGCACGACCAGCTCGATCTTCACCCCGGCCTGGCTGGCCTTGTAGAGCTCGTCGATCACCCGGGCGTCGACCAGCGCGTTCAGCTTTGCCCAAATGTGCCCCGGCCGCCCCGCTTTCGCGTGCGCGATCTCATTGTTGATGTGCTCGATCAGCGTTTTGCGCAGATTGAGCGGCGACACGGTGAGCTTCTC
Source organism: uncultured Flavobacteriaceae bacterium (assembly GCA_964547645.1). Taxonomy (GTDB): domain Bacteria; phylum Pseudomonadota; class Alphaproteobacteria; order Micropepsales; family Micropepsaceae; genus SZUA-430. Next base: position 28,507 of record CAZJOM010000047.1, on the reverse strand, counting down.
CAGATGCGATGGCTCGGCATACCCGGTAATGAAATTGAACACGCGTCCCGCATCGCTGCCCAGCGCCTGATCGGCCGTGAACAGAGACAAGTCCGTGTAAATCCGCGCCGTCGTCGCGTGATAGTTGCCGGTCCCGAAGTGCGTATAGGTCCGCAATGCGCCGCCTTCGCGCCTCACGACCAACGACAGCTTTGCGTGCGTCTTCAGCTGCATGAAGCCAAACACGACCTGCACGCCGGCCCGCTCCAAATCGCGCGCCCAACGAATGTTCGCCGCCTCGTCGAAGCGCGCCTTCAGCTCGACGATCGCCGTGACCGACTTACCGGCCTCGGCCGCCTCAATCAGCGCCTTCACGACCGGCGAATCGTTGCCGGTCCGATAGAGCGTTTGCTTGATCGACATAACGTCGGGGTCCGCCGCCGCCTGACGTAGAAACTGCACCACGACGTCAAATGACTCGAACGGATGGTGGACGATCAAATCCTTCGCTCGGATCGCCGCAAAACAATCGCCGTTGAACTCGCGGATCCGCTCCGGGAAGCGCGCATTGTGGGGCTTGAACACCAAGTCAGGCCGCTCACCGATGATCAGCTGGCCGGTATCCGCCAAACCCAAGATGCCTTCGACGTTCACGGGCTCATGCCCATCGAGATCCATCTGATCTGCAATGAACGCACGCAAGTCGGGCGGCATCGACGCTTCGAACTTCATCCGAATGACGCTGCCGCGCTTACGCCGTTTCAACGCACCTTCAAACCAGCGCACCAAGTCTTCGGCTTCTTCGGCGACTTCGATATCGCTGTCGCGCAGTACGCGGAAGCAACCGCGACCGGCAACATCACAACCCGGAAACAGCTTGTCCAAAAACTCGCCGATGACCTTTTCAACCGCGATGAAACGGATCGAAGGCGAACTGCCGTTGCCCGACTGCGGCAAACGAATGAACCGCGCAAGCCGCGCCGGGATCGGTATCAGCGCATCCATCTCGCGCCCATCCTTGCGCCGCAGCTGCAACGCAAGTGAGAGCCCCATGTTCGGAATGAAAGGAAACGGATGCGCCGGATCGATCGCAAGCGGCGTCAACACCGGATAGACGTCGCTCATGAAGCGCGTCTCCAGCCACTGCCGATCCGCCTCGGAAAGCTCCTTCGGCTCGACCACAGCGATGCCGGACTTGCGCAACAACCCGTTCAGATCGAGCCAAACCCGCTGTTGCTCCGCCATCAGATCGGACGCCGTCGCGTTGATTGCATCAAGCTGTCGCTGGGGCGGCAAACCGTCGTCGGACAACGTGGCGACGTGCGCGTTGACCATGCCTCTTAGGCCGGCGACGCGCACCATGTAGAACTCGTCCAAGTTCGCGGCCGAGATTGAGAGGAAGCGCAAGCGCTCCAACAGCGGGTGCCGCTCGTTCTTTGCCTCGTCGAGCACGCGGGTGTTGAACGCAAGCCACGACAGTTCCCGATTGATCAGCCGCTCCGGCGACTTCGGATCAATCGTCCTGGCGGCCGCGCGCATCTCCCGCCGCGACGCCGTTGGCGAGGCGGACGTAGATGTTGAATCACGCTTGGTCGTACCGCTTTCCATCGACCTGAAAACCACCCCACCGAACGGTCGCGACCCTAGACCAATCCGTCTTCATTGTCAGTCGAACGAGCCTCGCGTTCGGCCTCAAGCAGCCGCAGCGCCTTCGTCCCAAGATCGACCGAAATGCGACGTTTTTGTTGCAACGCCAGCGTGTCGATCAGAACGGTAATCCGTTCCGCATCGGCAAACGAGCGCCTGAGCCTGGGCACAAGATAGTCGATCAGAGCTTCGGGAAGCTTAAGTTGCCGGTCGGCGAAAAGCTTCAGTAAAACCCTGGCCAGCAAGGGTTCGTCGGGTGCCTCCAGCGCCGCCCCGGATACCGAGGTTAACCGGGAGTGAAGATCGGGAACGCTCGTGCGCCAGCGCTGCGGCGCGTCGCCGCCGGTCATCAACAGCCAACCGTTGCTCTGATTGACGAAGTTGAACAGGTGAAAGAGCGCCGCCCCACCCACGACCCGATCCGCGTTGTCGATCAACACCGAAGCACCCGGGGCAAGCGCCGCGACGATATCGACGGTCAACGTCTCCGGCAGCATCTCCGTCGCCTGGCTTTGCGCGCGCCAGATCTGACCGAGATGCGTCTTGCCGGAACCCTGCGGCCCCCACAGTGCCGATACGCGCGCCGGCCATTGCGGCCAAGCATCGACCAGCGCGAGTGCCGCTGCGTTCGTTGCACCCGGAACAAAGTCCTCGCGCGCGTAACTGCGTCGAGCCTCAAAGGGAAACGGCAGCTGATCGGACGCGGACATGACGTTTAAGCGCTGGTCACGGCGTCGGGCGTGCGCACCGCCCGCAAGCCTTCGAAGAAGTACGCAACCCACGACCCGACCGTCAGCGCCGCCGCAATCCACGCGAGCCATATCCGCAACTCGCTCCAACCAAGCGCGAACGCGAGATCGGCCATCGTTGCGATCAACAACGTCAGCTGCGCAAACGTCGTCACTTTGCTGATGAAGAGCGGCTGCATGCGCAAGCCGGACTTCTTCATCCGCGTAAACGTCGCGACCGTGATCACGATCGCCAGATCGCGTGCCAGCACCAACGCCATGAGCCACGCGGGCAAATGCCCCTGATAGGTCAAGATGCCAAACAGCGTGACGATCAGCAGCTTGTCGGCGATCGGATCGAGATAGGCGCCAAGCCGCGACTTGTGCCCGAAGACGCGCGCGATGTACCCGTCCACCGCGTCCGACGCGCCGGCGATCATCGTCATCCAAAACGCTTCGTCGAACCGCTCTTTCAGCAAGGCAACGGCGATGAACGGCACCAAGACCAAGCGGATGGCCGTCACGCCGTTGGCCGGCGTGAGGCCATAGCGAGACGGCTTAAGGAACCACCGAGCCCGGGCCTGCTGCGGTTGTTGCTCCTGCATTGCGGCTCAGCATCCAGTTGCCCTGACTGTCGGGCGTGAGGAAAAGATTCGTCTGCGACAACGCCGTCTGAAGCTGATCGACCTTGCCCACATAGTCCAAACGCATCCGCGCGCTGGTCATGTTCACTTCTTCCACGGCAAGCAGCTGGATCAGCTTCGTCTGCTCAAGCTTGCGCCTGATGCTGACCCATTCCGACAGGCTGGTGAATGCGACCGTGGCGGAGATCGTACTCTGCTGGCCGTAGTCGACCGACGTCGTGCGCTTCCAATCTTCTTGCAGACTATCTGCGATTGCGCCAGCCGCCCGTGTCGCAAGTGCGGTTTCATCCTCGCTCGCCTGTGGCGCATATGAGCCACTCCGCTGCGAGCGGCCATCCGGCCGGATTTGCGTCATGTTGATCTGCAGGCCGCCGGAGCCCTTGCCGGCGGAAGCGACGAGCACCGAACTCGCGCCATACCGATCCGCGAGCGGTTTCACCGTCCCCCAATCCGCGGCCGACGACACTGCCGCCAGCGCCGCCACGTCCTGAACATCGCCAACCGGCACAGCGACCGGAACCAACCGTCCGCGGCGGGACTGCGCCGCCCAAGCCCGACCCCAAGCCGACTCCGGCTGCCAGGCCGTGCCGTTCAGCGCCACCACCAGCACCGGCTTCGCCGTCGACTCACTGAACTGTGTTCCTGTCTTGCGCAGCGCCGAACGCACCGCCGTCGGGCTGAACACGTACGTCACCGTCGCCAGATAGCGGGTGCTTGAGTGCTTTTCGCCGGAAATGTCGAAGCTCTTGACCATCGGCTCAAGCTCTTGGTCCGTCAGCGGTGGCGCCTTTTCGCCGGCCGGCGTAATCCGGCGGAAGACTTCCGCCCAGGCCTTCTGACGCCCTTGCGACAGGGCCGCTTCCTTGGCCGCCGACGGGCTGTTCCCGGTCGCATCGACCGCTACGTTCGTAACGGTCCACAAATCCGCAGGCTGCGCCAAGACGGCACCGGCCTGCACCAAAACCAGCGCGACGGCGGCGAAAGCCGTCATCGCGATCTCGCGAAATCTCATGACAAACCCAGAGCGCTACTTACGGGGGGCGAATCTACACGATCCCCTTCGCCAGGCGGAAGGCCTGAATCGCCGCGCAATTGCCCTGTGGATTGCCACAGTTCCCATCACGTTTCGTGCAATAGCGCCAAACGACCCGCGAACCGTGTGCTTTGTTGTTCCAAAGCCGACTCACCAGATACTGTTGCAACCCATGGTGATTTGGCGGGAGCCCGCCCTTGAACATTCAACAGAATATGATCGCAGGCGTGCTGACCATCCTGCCCCTGGCGGCGGTTTGGTTCGTACTGAAGCTTATCTTTGACGCCCTGTCCTACTTCGGCAGCCCCTGGGCGACCTGGACCGCCGAGCAATTGGCGGCGATCCTCCCGAGCGCCGTCGCCTCCGCGGTAGGCAGCCCGCTCTTCCTCTACGTAATCGGCATGGCGTTCGCGCTGTTCGTGCTCTACCTGATCGGCGCGCTGGCAACCCGGGTCGTCGGACAACAATTGATAGGCGGGTTCGAGTCCCTGCTTGAGCGCGTGCCGTTCGTGCACATGATCTACTCCTCGACGAAAAAGGTGATCGCCGCCCTTCAGCCGAAGTCCGGCACCGTGCAGCGCGTCGTCCTCATCGACTTCCCGAACAGCGACATGCGCGCTATCGGCTTTGCCATGCGCACGTTCACGGAAACGACCACCGGTGCCGAACTGACCGCGGTGTTTGTCCCCACCGCGCCGAACCCGACGTCGGGCTATTTGGAAATCGTCCCGTCGGAAAAAGTCATTCCCGTCGACATGACTGCAGATCAGGCTATGGCCATGATCGTTTCGGGCGGTGTGGTCGGACCCGATCGCATTTCCTATTTGCACCGCACGCCGACCGACAAAACACCGATCGTCCCCGCCGCTTAGCGGCCTACTTTCCGGCCGTCACGCCCGGGTTCTCGCGCTCCCACGCAGCGATCTCCGCTGCGATCGCGCCGGGTGAGCGAGTGAAGCGCGCGAGCAGATCGTAGAACACGGGGACGACGTAGAGCGTCAGCGCCGTCGAGAAGATCACGCCGGCGAACACGACGATGCCGATGGCAAGCCGGCTCTGCGCCCCGGCCCCTTCGTAAAGAATAAGCGGCAAGGCACCAATCGACGTTGCGAGCGACGTCATCAAGATCGGCCGAAACCTCGTGATCGATGCTTCGACCAGCGCGTCGCGGATATTCAAGCCCTCATCGCGGAGCTGATTGGCGAATTCCACGATCAGAATGCCGTTCTTGGCGGCAAGACCGACCAGCATCACGATGCCGATCTGCGAATAGATATTGAGCGTCGCCCCGACCGCCCACAAGCCGAACAACGCGCCCGCAACCGCCAGCGGTACGGTCATGATGATCACGAACGGATGGACGAAACTCTCGAATTGCGCCGCCAGCACCAAGAACACAATGAGCAGTGCGAGCCCAAACGTGAACGCCAGCGTCGACCGCGACTCCTTGTACTCAAGAGACTGCCCCCGATAGTCGATCTGCGCCGTCGTAGGCAGCACTTCGCGCGCCGTCTCTTCCAGAAAGTCGAGCGCCTGCCCCAGCGTCGTGCCCGGCGCGAGCCCAGCCGAGATCGTAATCGAGCGCAACCGGTTGAACCGGTTCAAATTCGTCGCGGCCGCAGCTTCGTTCGACGTCACCAGGTTTGAAAGCGGGATCAACGCGCCCGTTCGCTGCGAGCGCACCAAAATGTTTGTCAGATCACTCGGCTGTCGACGGTTTGCTTCCAAGCCTTCGACGACAATGTCGTACTCCTCGCCGCGATCGATGAACGTGCCGATCCGCCTTGTGCCAAGCATCGTCTCGAGCGTCCGTCCGACGGTCGAGACCGAAACACCGAGATCGGCAGCGCGCGTCGGATCGATCCGAACGTTCAACTGCGGCTTCGTTTCCTTGTAGTCGGAATCAACGTTGACGAGCCCCGGGTTCTGCTCTGCCCGCTCCATGAGCTTGTCGCGCCATTGCACGAGTTCTGCAAAACTCGATCCGCCGATCACGAACTGCACCGGATTGTTGCCGCCACCGCCACGCCCGAAGCTCGACCGCGGCACCGCATTGCCGCGCACGTTCGCAAACTTGCGCAAAGCCTTCGACACCTGCTCGATCACGTCGGCCTGGGGCGGCCGCTTACCCCAAGGCCCAAGCACAACGATGCCACGTCCGCCGTTGAAATCCGACGACGCACCAAAGCTGCCCGGCACGCGAATGATCAAACGCGTCGCCGAGCCCTCTTTCACGAGCGGCATCAACGCCTTTTCGATCTCAACCATCTGCTTGAACGCCGCGTCGTAACCCGTGCCCTCTGGCAGCGACACGCTAATGTCGAAGATTCCGCGGTCTTCCGTCGGCGCGATCTCGCCCGGCACCGCCCGAAACAACAGTACGGTCACCGCAAGCACACCCGCGAAGGTCAAGAACACGATCCACGGATGCGCCAAACTTGCCCGCAACGAGCGCCGATAGCGATCGGCAAGCCACTCAGTCGCAGTATGGATCGTACGCGAAAGCGGCCCCTCTCGCCCGACCGGCACCAGCAATTGCGAGCACATCATCGGCGAAAGCGTCAGCGCTACCAATGCCGAAATGGCGACCGCCGCACCAAGCGCGATCCCAAGCTCCGAGAACAACCGCCCGACCGTGCCCTCCAGAAATACGATGGGTGCGAACACGGCAAGCAACACCGCGGTCGTTGCCATGACGGCGAACGCCACCTGCCGCGTGCCTCGCACCGCCGCGATCTTCGCGGGCTCGCCCAGATCCACCCGCCGCTGCACGTTCTCGAGCACGACGATCGCATCGTCCACGACGAGCCCGATCGCAAGGACGAGTGCTAGCAGCGTCAAAAGATTGATCGACGCCCCGAATGCCGCGAGCAGGATCATCGAGCCCAGCAAACACACCGGCACCGTCACCGCCGGCACGATCGCGGCCCTAAGGTTGCCAAGGAAAAGGAAGATCACCAGCAACACGAGCCCGCCCGTGATGCCAAGCGTGATGTAGACCTCATTCACCGACTCCTCGATGAACGTCGAGTAATCGACCGCAACGACCAGCTGAATGTGCGCCGGAAGATTCGCTTTGATCGCTTCGACCTCCGCACGAACGCCGCGCGCGACGGCAAGTTGGTTCGAGATCGACTGCTTGAAGATCGGAATACCGACTTGGTCTTGCCCGTTGCCGCGGAACGCCGCCCGCCGTTCGCGCGGGCCGATCTCGACGCGCGCAACCTCCCCAAGTCGGACTAGATGCTCGTCGCCGCTGCGCTTGATGACGAGATTGCGGAAATCTTGCGCCGTCTGATAGCCGCGTTCGACCCGGATCGTAAGGTTCCGCGAAGCTGACTCAAGACGCCCGGCAGGCAACTCAATATTCTCCGCCCGCAGCGCCGCCTCGACGTCGGCGACCGTCAACCCACGCGCGGCCAACGCCACCCGGTCAAGCCAAATGCGAAGAGCCCTCTGCTCGCCGAATACGGCGACACGCGAAACCCCGTCGATGGTCGACAACCGATCGACAATGTAACGCTCCGCATAGTCGGTCAGCTCCATGCGGCTCATCGCCGTCGATGTCATGTTGAGAAACATGATCGGCGAACCGTCGGCCTCGGCCTTTTGAACCTCCGGCGGATCGACCTCCTCCGGCAGCTGCCCAAGCACGCGCGAAACCGCGTTGCGTACGTCGTTCGCCGCCGCCTCGATGTCGCGTGTTAGACGAAATGTGATGTTGACCGACGACGATCCGTCGCGACTGGACGAGGAGATCGTGTCGATCCCTTCGATCCCCGCAACCGCATCCTCCAGCGGCTGCGTCACACGCGTTTCAACGACCGCCGATGATGCACCGGGATAGTTTGTCTGCACGGAGACAACCGGCGGATCGATGTCCGGCAATTCGCGCAGCGGAAGCCGCTCGAACGACAGCACGCCGAACGCCACGATCAACAAACTGATCACGATCGCAAAGACGGGTCGCTTGATGCAGAGTTCGTAGAGGTTCACGACCGCGGCCCTCCGCTGCCGCGCTCCCGCTTGCCCTTATTTTGCCTCTCGCCCCCATCGCCCTTGGGCTCATCCCCTGCAAACTTCACGTCCGCATCGGGCCGAAGCTTCAGCGTACCCTCAACGACAACTTTCTCGCCCTGTTTGAGTCCCGAGAGAACCTCCGCGAACCCGGGTTGCCGGGCACCGATCTTGATCTCGCGCCGCTCAGCCTTCTTCGCGGGCGTCACCAGATACACGAACTGCTTGCTCTCAAGTGGCACGAGCGCCTCTTCCGGCACAGCCAGAATCTGGCGCTGATTGGTGATGAGATTGACCGTCATCAACATCCCGGGCTTGAGCACCCCGTCGCCGTTCGCGATCTCGGCCCGAACCGCTACCGCCCGCGACACGGGATCGACCCGTGTATCGATGCCCGCAACCTTGCCTTCGAACGATCGCCCCGGATAGGCGGCAACGGTCACCTTCACCATCGATCCCATCTGCAGACTGCCGATGAACGCTTCCGGCACCGTGAAATCGAGTTTGATCAACGAGATGTCGTCGAGCGTCGTTATTACGTCGCCCGGTCTAACCAAACTGCCCACGCTCACGCGCCGAAGCCCCAACACGCCGCTGAAAGGCGCACGCATCAACCGGTCGCTCACACGCGAGTCGAGCGACCTCACGCGCGCCGCAGCCGCATCGCGCGCCGCCAACGCACCATCGAGTTGCGCGCGCGTCGCAAATCCCTTGCGCGAGAGATCGGAGATCCGCTTGTAGGCCTTTGCCGCCTCCGCGAGCGAAGCGCGCGCTGCGCCCAGATCAGCCGATTGTTCACGGCTCGTCATCTCGGCGATCACGAAGCCCTTCTCGACCCTTTGCCCATCGCTGAAGTTGAGCTTGCCGACCGTATCTGCCGACTTGGCAGTAATGTCGATGCTCTCGTTCGCCTTCGCAGTGCCGACCGCTTCGATCACATCAGCGAACTCGCGACTCTGCACCGGCGCCAACGTGACCAGCACCGCCTGGCCGCCACGCTCAGGTCGGCCGCCATGGTCGCCGCTCAGCCAATAGTAAGCACCACCGGCCAAAAGAACAGCCAGCACAACTCCGGCAATGATCCCAAAACGCGGTGTCATCGAAGCCTTACCCGAGCGTCACTATAGGCGCACCCTCACGCGGCGCCACCACCATTCCGGGCGTATCACATTACCTTTAACAAGCCTCATCAAGGATTTGCGAAACCCGCGTTGCTTAACGCCGCCCCTTGCGCTACGAACCCACCCCTTCGCCCTTAGCGCCGGATTAGCTCAGGGGTAGAGCAACCGCCTTGTAAGCGGTAGGTCGTGTGTTCAATTCACACATCCGGCACCACCATCTCGTTCCACTACCCTTTGCCCTGTGGCACCAAAGAGCCCAGCTTGGCCGACCTCTTGAGTTCTATTCAGCGGCCTGAAGGCTTGTTTTTTTCGCCTCCTGCCGGGTTTTGTGCATCGAGTAGAAGATGCCGCCCGCGATCAGCGCGATCGTCACGCTGAGAGAAAGCTCCGGCGGAATTTTGCCCGTCACTTGCGAGACGAAGATCTTCGACCCGATGAAGACGAGCACGACGGCCAGCGCATACTTCAGATAGTGGAAGCGATCGATCATCGCCGCCAACGTGAAGAACAACGCGCGCAACCCCATGATCGCAAAGATGTTTGACGTATAGACGATGAACGGATCGGTCGTGATCAAAAACACGGCCGGCACCGAATCCACCGCAAACACGATGTCCGCGAACTCGATCACGCACAGCGCCAGAAACAGCGGTGTCGCGTGCGCGATCGCGCGGCCGGTCTTGGTGTCAGGCAACTTCACGAAAAAGCGGTCGCCGTGAATCTGATCCGTAAAGCGGATGCGCTTCTTCAGGAATTTCAAAAGCGGATTGTTCGCGATATCCGGCTTCGCGTCGATCATCCAAAGCATTTTGATCCCGGTAAAGACCAAGAATGCACCGAAGAGATAGAGCACCCAGTGGAACTCGGTCACAATCGCCGAACCCAGCGAGATCATGATCGCGCGCAGGACGATGACGCCCAGAATACCCCAAAACAGCACGCGGTGCTGGAACTCGCGTGGAATCGCGAAGTACGTGAAAACGAGCGCGATAACGAAGATGTTGTCGAGCGCCAGCGTGTACTCGACGATATAGGCGGTCAGATAGTCCATGCCGCTCTGTGCCCCGTACGACCACCAAACCCAGGCGCCGAACATCAGCGCGATCGCCACATAGATCGACGACTGGATCATGCTCTCGCGCACGCTGATCACATGAGCCTTGCGATGAAAGACCCCGAGATCGAAAGCGATGATCGCGCCGACGATCCCCATGAACAGGAACCACGCCCAAGCCGGCTTGCCGAGAAAATCACTCAATATCAGTGCGTTGAAGAATTCCATGTAGGGCCCCTTGAGCGAACGGATTGGCACCCGCACGTCCGACATCGCAGCTGCCAGAAAGCGGCTGCCAGAGGGGCCCGGTCCATGCGTAGTGATGGAATTAGCGCGCAACCCCTCCCTTTCAACCCCCGCCGCCGCTAAGCTGAAAGCGGCAAATCCAGGAGCCGGCCCATGCCCGCATGGTGGAAATTTCCCTTACTCGCAGTCGCCCTATTCGGCTCAACCGGCCTCGCTGCCGCCAGCGGACCTTTACCGCCGCCCCGACCGGACGACATGCAAGCCGTGCAAGCTTGCTTGAGTTCGCGCGAAGAGCTTGAACAAGGAACCTGCATCGGCGCCGCCTCGACGCTGTGCCTCAAAAAGGCAGACAGTCAGCAACGCATGACCGACTGCATGACCCGCGAGCGCGCGGTTTGGGACACGTTCCTCAACAACGACTACCAAGCGATCATGCAAAGCCGGATGAGCCCCCAGGCTCGCCAAGCCCTGCTCGACATCGAGCGTAAATTCGTCGCCGACACGGAGCAACGCTGCACCTTCATCCGAACCTTTGCCGGTTATTCTTCGTTCATCCAGGTCGTCGAAATCGAAGAATGCTGGATGCAAGCCACCGCCGTACAATGGCTCTGGCTGCGTGACTTCTTACCGGAGAAGCACCGCTAAACGAACTTAAGCAGCGCAGCCGCTTGATATGCGGCAAGCGTCAACACCAGAATGCCGACCGCCACCCCAAGCGCCTTGCGCGGCAAGACCGAAACGAAGCGTCCCGCGATTGGCGCGGCGATCAGGCCGCCGACAATCAACCCCGCAATGGCTGACGCATGATTCACAATCTCGCCGGCGTCCGTCCAATGGCCCGTCAGGTAGGCCCAGATCAGTGCGCTGCCGATGGCAAGCGTCACTACAAACTCGGCCGCGTTGACCGACCCGATGACGAAGCGCGGCTCGCCGCCGCGCCCAACGAGCGTCGTCGTCACGATGGGACCCCAGCCGCCGCCCCCGATCGCGTCCAGAAAGCCGCCCGTCACACCAATGGGGCCCATGGAGAACAACGTGAACTTGATCTCGGCCATATTCTTGAGCGTCCGCCACAAGATGACGAACCCCATGAAGGC
>CAZJOM010000047.1:2468-16841 GCA_964547645.1 uncultured Flavobacteriaceae bacterium | reverse complement strand
TGATCTCGGCCATATTCTTGAGCGTCCGCCACAAGATGACGAACCCCATGAAGGCGAGATAAGCGATCACAAACGGCTTGATCACACTGCCCGGCAACGCTGTCAGCACGTAGGCACCGCCGACGCCGCCGACCGCACCGCAGACCGCAAGCGTCCAAAACCAGCGCCAGTTGACATTGCCGTACCGCCAATGCGCCGCGCCAGACACGGCGGTCGTCGGAAACTTCGCCAGATGAACGCTGGCGGAAGCGTGCGCCGGCGAAACCCCAGCAGCCAACAGAAAAGACGACGCCGTAATGCCATAACCCATACCGAGCGCGCCATCGACGAACTGCGCGATCATGCCGACGATGAAGAAGAGCAGGAAATCTTCGAGCATACGGTTCCCAGGCGCGGTCCACGCGCCCTAATTACATACGAGGTTCGGCGACAATCCGCAAAGCGCCGCGCCTAGTCATCCGTTAACGCCGCGCGTTCGCGCTCGATCCGTTTCGTAAACCGCGTGCGCGTACGCTCAATCTCGGCATCCAGTGCTTCGATCTCAGTTTCCAGCGCTCGTTTGCGCTTTTCGATCTCGCCGCGCCGTCGCACCATATCGCGCTCGAAATCCTTCAGCTCTCGCTCCGCCGCCTCTAGTTTTGACCGATCCGCAGGCGGTTTCGACGGCGGTATCTTCGCGCGCGGGGGCTCGGCCTTGGCGGGCCGAAACGACGCGAGCCGCACCACATTCGATTTCTCCTCGGGCGCCACCACGCGCCCCGGCGCGGCAACCGGCAAGCCCGGCGTTTTCATGGCAAGCGCCACGTGTCCAACGTCGTTCGTTACCCGCGCTTCGCCTGTGGAGAACAGGTTCCTGTGGATGTCCCACGCCTTAAGCGCAGCCTTTTGGCTCTCCGCCGCGACCAGCCAGTCCCGAACGCCTATCCGCGTCATGTACACTTTAAGTCGTGAAGTGATTCGCTTGTCGGCCATTGCGTCCGTCCGGAAGTCAACGGCGACAGGCTGGCCCGAAGAAGAGGTAAACTGCAATGCCCGTCGTCGCCCGGCGCCCAAACCTGCGCACGCCTCAGCCCTACGAACCCGCGCGCCCGATCAAAGGCCTCGGCAACACGACCAAAGCCCGCCGCTTCGTGGCCCGGCTGTCCGACGACGACGCCCCCACGCACGACAGCGTTGAGGCCAGCGATTTCATGCAGGCAGCATTGGCCTTCGCAGAAACCTGCGCCGCAGATCGCCCCGACGAAACTCTGAAGATCGCGGTCACCGACGCCGAAACGGGTGAAACGCACTGCTTCAATCTGGACGTGGCGGCCTAAGGCTCCAGCGTGCAGCCATAGGCCTCGCTGTAGGTCGCGCGGCGAGAGACCAACCCCAACACAGACCCCGTTGTCGATTTTGCCGAAGTATCGACCGTCACGCCGACGCTCTCAAATCCCGGCGGGTCGTCCGCCCGGCACGACTCCAATGTCCGCCCGTCAACGAACACACACGAGCAGATGACCTTGGCCATCGCCGCCGCCCCGACATCGGCGGCGATAGATGTCTGCCAAACCCAATAGCCGCCACCGGCAAGTGCGACAGCGCCAACCACCCCGACAAGCCAACGATGCATTTTCTTGTGTCCCCTAATCTCGCTATAGTGAGTGGACGAGGGGATTTTGGCAATGCGGCGAGCGTCGACGTTGGCCCTGCTGGGCATCTTCATTTTGTTAGCAGGCTCGACCGCAAGCGCCGACGACCTGACGCCCTATCCGGCACAAGACCCGGCGGTACCCTACCCGACCGCCACTTGGCCGGAGGCCCCAGCCGAAAGCCCAACACGCCAAGCAATCGAAGCCCTTTTGCAGCCAACCTTCGAAGGCAAGCGACCGGAAGCCCTGTCCCGCACAAAAGCCGTTGTCGTCGTTCATCGCGGCACGCTGATCGCCGAACGCTACGCTACAGGCACCACGAAGGACACGCGCCTGCAGTCGTGGTCGATGGCCAAAAGCTTTTTGCACGCCGCTCTCGGCCTTGCGATCGCCGAAGGCAAAGTGAGGCCGTCCGCACCCGCGCCCGTCACCGAGTGGAAGACACCCGGCGACCCGCGCAGAAAGATCACGCTCCGCCAACTCGCGCAGATGACCGATGGGCTCGCGTTCCGCGAAGACTACGGTGACGCCAACGCTGAAGCGATGCAAATGCTGTTCGGCCGCGGACGCGGTGACGTTGGAACCTCGGCGGCCAGCGCAAGGTCGGCTGCTGTGCCGGGCACACGTTGGTCATACTCCAGCGGCTCGGCCAACATCCTCTCCCGCATCTTGCGCGACACCGTCGGTGGCCGCGAAGCCTATCGCGCTTTTCTGCAGCAGCGCTTGTTCGCTCCCCTCGGCATCAAGTCCGCAATCCCGGAGTTCGACGCATCAGGCACGTGGATTGGCTCGTCCTACGTACATGCGACAGCGCGCGACTTCGCCCGCTTCGGTCTGCTTTACCTGCGCGGCGGGCGCTGGGAGGAAAGGCAGATCGTTCCGCGCGAGTGGATCGACATCGCACGCACCCCAACAATGGCCTCGAAGGGCGAGTACGGCGCGCTCTTCTGGCTAAACGCCCGCAATCCCGATACCGGCAAGCCGGCAATCGCCGAAAGCATCCCTGAAGACACCTTCCTCGCCCGCGGCTTCGGCGGGCAGCTGATCACGATTGTCCCGTCGCGCGATGCGGTCGTCGTCATGCTGAATGCCGCCTACACCAACGACAACAGACCCATCGTCGACCTCGTCGCCAACGTTCTCTCAGCGCTCCCGCACTAAGCGACGAGCGCCTTCTCCTTCGCAAACGGACTTAAGCCCAGCCAGTTCTGCATGCTCTGCGCCAGTTGCTTGTCGCCGGTGAGCTTGACCTTGTCGCTACGCACCGCGGCGCGGACGGACTCACACCCCATCCAAATCGACGTCATCGTCTTCAAGTCGCTGACCACATAGAGATCGACCTCAAACCCGGGATCGATCCAGCACATATCGACCGGCTCGCCCGGCGTCACGATGAGCCACCAAAGCCGCTGCGCTTGCGGTTGATCCGGATATTGAAACTGGACAACCGAACGCCCCTTCGGCATCGGCGTCGTGTCGAGATTGCGGCGCATGTCCCACATCAGCAGTTGCGCATCGAGATGCTCAAGCGACAGTTCCGAGGTCACCCAACGCTTGCCCCAACTGCCAAGCGCCATGACGATGGGTTCGACCTCGCGCCCTGAGGCGGTCAATTCATACTCGAATGTCCCAGCCTCGCCGCGAACAGCGCGCTTCACGACAACGCCGCTCGCCTCCAACTCTTTCAGCCGCTGCGACAGCAGCGCCGGCGACATGCGCGGGACGCCACGCCTCAGATCGTTGAAGCGCTTCGAACCCGAAACCAATTCACGCAAGACCAGTAGGGTCCAACGCGTGCACAAAATCTCCGACGCCATCGCGACGGGACAAAATTGCTTGTAGCTGCCTTGTGTCATTCGTCACACCTCGTTCGATGCCGGAACAGTAACGCCAAGGCCTTCCAACCGCCAGTTCAGAAACTGTATCGCCTCGATTCAGTTCCTGAACTAGCCCCGGAAGCCGCCGATCTGCGAGCTTCCGCATCGACAACGCAGGAGATAAATATGCTCGCGGAACTGAAGAAGGCAGCCAACATGCCGCAAACCACTTGGTTGGATCTGGCGACGACCATCGGCGCCGAATGCGCCCGCAACGCCGCCGCCCACGACAACGAAGACCGTTTCGTCGCCGAGGCCTTCACCCGGCTGAAGGCCGAAGGATTCTTCAAGGCGCTGGTCCCAATCGAGCTCGGTGGCCCGGGCGCGGACTATCGTGAAATCTGCGAGGCGGTTCGCAAGATCGCGGCCGGGTGCGGCTCCACCGCGCTCGCCTTCTCGATGCACAGCCATCTCGTAGCCGTTGCCGCTTGGCGCTGGCGCAATGAGAAGGCGCCGACCGACGGTTTGCTCAAGCGCGTCGCAAATGAAAACTTGATCCTGATCTCAAGCGGCGGCTCGGACTGGTTGAAGAGCGCCGGCGTTGCGACCAAGGTTGAAGGCGGCTTCCGCGTTAAGGCGCGCAAGATCTTCTCCAGCGGCAGCCCCATGGGCGACCTGTTGTCGACCAGTGCCGTCTACGACGACCCGCAAGCCGGCCCGACGGTCCTGCATTTCGCGGTCTCCTTCAAAGCCGAAGGCGTGAAGATCCTCGACACCTGGCGCGTCATGGGCATGCGCGGCACCGGCTCGAATGACGTGGAACTCAACGACGTCTTCGTCCCCGACGCCGCCATCGCCGGGCGCCGCCCTCAGGGCAAGTGGCATCACTTGTTCCACATCATCTCCATGGTCGCCTTCCCCTTGATCTATTCGGCCTACATGGGTGTCGCCGATGGCGCCCGTGCGAAGGCGCTTCAAGCCGCGCGTAAGAAACCCGATGACGGCCACCTCGCCTACATCGCCGGTGAGATGGAGAACGCCCACGCGACCGCCGACATGGCTCTGGCCCGCATGATCGACATCGCCGAGCGCCAGAAGCCCGGCCCCGACACAACCAGCCAGACGATGATCGGCCGGACCCTGGTCGGTCAGCACGCGATCAAGACAGTGGAACGCGCCATGGAACTGGCGGGCGGCGCCTCGTTCTATCGCGACCTCGGTCTGGAACGGGCCTTCCGTGACGTACAGGCAGCCCGCTTCCACCCGCTCCAGGAAAAGCCGCAGCTCCGCTACACGGGCCGCGTCGCGCTGGGCCAGGACATCGACGCCTAGCGCGCCTCCCTCATTGCGCAGGCCGCGGACGGGCACTAGCTTGCGCCCGTCCGCAATCGAAAGGCCCGCGCCCATGACCGCCATCAATGATGTCGCCACGCTAACAACCGACGGCGACATCGCCGTTTTGACGCTGAACTCCCCGCCCGTGAACGCGCTCTCCGCGCCGGTGCGCGAAGGCATCCACACCGGCGTCGCCAAGACGCTCGCCGACAAGAACATCAAGGCGCTCGTCCTCATCTGCGAAGGCAAGACCTTCATCGCCGGCGCCGACATCAGCGAGTTCGGCAAAGCACCAAAAGGCCCAAGCCTCCTCGACGCCCTCGATGCCATCGAAAACGCCAGCATCCCGGTCGTCGCCGCCATCCACGGCACAGCGCTTGGCGGCGGCCTCGAAGTTGCGCTCACCTGCCACTACCGTGTCGCGGTGCCCTCCGCGAAGTGCGGCCTGCCCGAAGTGAAGCTGGGCCTTTTGCCCGGCGCCGGCGGCACGCAGCGCCTACCCCGCATCGTCGGTGCCGAACGCGCGCTTGAAATGGTTACCTCCGGCGAACACGTCAGCGCCAAGTGGGCAGCGGAGGTCGGCCTCGTCGACGCGCTCGTCGACGAAGGCAAACTCCGCGAGGGCGCGATTGCCTTCGCCCGCAAGATCGTCGCCGAGAAGCGTCCGCTGAAACGGGTGCGCGACATGAACGACAAGATGGTCGCCGCCCGCGCGCATCCGGAAATTTTCACGAACTTCCGCAAAGCGAACGCGAAAAAGTTCCGCGGCTTTGAAGCACCAGAAGCCAACATCAAATGTATTGAAGCGGCGGTAAACCAACCGTTTGACGAAGGTATCAAGACCGAACGCAAACTGTTCATGGGGCTGATGACCGGCACACAATCGGCCGCCCAGCGCTACGTCTTCTTCGCCGAGCGCGCGGTGTGGAAGCTGCCGGACGTGCCCGACGAAACACCGACGATCCCCGTGAACAAGGTCGGCGTCATCGGCGCCGGCACGATGGGCGGCGGCATCGCTATGAACTTCCTCAACGTCGGCATTCCCGTGACGATCGTGGAGACCAAGCAGGAAGCGCTCGACCGCGGCCTCGCCACGATCCGCAAGAACTACGAGAACACCGCCAAGCGCGGCCGCCTCACCATGGAAGACGTCGAAAAGCGCATGAGCCTTCTGAAAGGAACGCTCTCGCTCGACGAACTCGCCGACCGCGACCTTGTCATCGAGGCCGTATTCGAAAACATGGATATCAAGAAGGACGTCTTCGGAAAGCTCGATAAGATCGTGAAGCAAGGCGCAATCCTGGCCACGAACACCTCCTACCTCAACGTCGACGAAATCGCCTCGGCCACAAAGCGCCCGGAGAGCGTCATCGGCTGGCACTTCTTCTCGCCCGCCAACGTCATGCGCCTGCTCGAACTTGTGCGCGGCGAAAAGTCGTCGAAGCCCGTCATCGCAACCTCGATGCAGATGGCCCGCAAGATCGGCAAGATCGCGGCCCTCGTTGGCGTCTGCCCCGGCTTCGTCGGCAACCGCATGCTCGCGCAACGCCAGCGCGAGGCACAGAAGCTGATCCTCGAAGGCGCAATGCCCTGGGACATCGACCGCGTTCTCTACGACTTCGGCTTTCCGATGGGTCCGTTCGCGATGTCGGACCTCGCGGGCCTCGACATCGGCTGGTCGAAGGAAAAGTCGTCGAGCTCGACGGTGCGCGAGATCCTCTGCGAGATGGATCGCCGCGGCCAGAAGACGGGCGCCGGTTTCTATGACTACGACGCCGAACGCAATGCAAAGCCCTCCCCGGTCGTCGAGAAGATCATTCTCGACTTCGCCGCGAAGAAGGGCGTCAACCGCCGCACGATCTCGGACGAGGAAATCCTCGAACGCTGCGTCTACCCGATGATCAACGAAGGCGCCAAAATCCTGGAGGAAGGTAAAGCCATCCGCGCGTCCGACATCGACATCGTCTGGATCAACGGCTACGGCTGGCCCGTCTACCGCGGCGGCCCGATGTTCTACGGGGACACGATCGGCCTCGATAAAGTGCTCGCCAAGATGAAGCAATTCGAAGGCCAAATGGGCGCCGAGTTCGCGCCATCGAAACTGCTCGAAAAACTCGTGGCAGAAGGCAAGGGATTCAAAGACCTAAAGTGACGCGTCAGCACGACGCGCCATGACGCCAGCTGGAAGCGCCAAATCGCCTGCGTTTACCTAGATTCCTCCGCAGGGGCCGCACCACTAAGCATGTGGTGCGGCCCGGCCCAGCCTGACAGAATGTCCCCGTTTTGAGGGGGTTTCCATCCATGCGCCAGGCTGAAGGCGCAGGCGCTTTCGCCCGCACGCTCGACGACGACGATGGAGAACTACTTCTCCAACCCGATACTGCGCGCGTCGCGTTGGACGAAATCAAAGCGGCCGCCATGTCCGGCGACGCCGAAGCCCGCGGCCGCGCGATGCAAGCGCTTCTCGTCCTCGTTCGCCACGACCCAGACGCGCACCAAGAAGCGATCAGCATCTTCAAAGGCGCGCTCGATCACGAGCACACGCCCTTAGCCGCCATCAGCGCCGCACGCGGGATCGCGCACATCCTCGGTCCCGCAGAAGGCCGGCGCGCGTGGGAACAACTGCTCGATCATCCGCGCGAAGAGCTGGCAGTTGCGGCCGCATTCCTCATCGATGCGTCGATGGCCGGAGCGCTGCTCAACGCGCTCGACCGGCACGGCAGGCCTCTCGTGCAGATCGCCGCCATGCGAGCATTGGGACGCCTGAAGCATACGCCGGCGATCGCCCCCCTCGTTCAACGCCTATCTGAGCCGGCGCTATGCCCCCACGCGATCGAGGCGCTGGCCGACCTCGGCGACGCTAACGCCATAACACAGCTAAAGCCGTTGCTGGACGATAAGACCAACGCGTGGAAAACCGATAGCTCCAGCCCCATGCTTCGCGTCTGTGACGTCGCCAAGGCCGCCATCGACCGTCTGACGCCGCCAGCCCCTCCACCACCGCCGGAAACGACGGCGCCAGAAGCGCCGGCGCAACCGCAGATGGACGAAACACCAAAGCCGCGGCGCAACCCGCTGCTCTACGCACCGCTTGTTGCAGCGCTGTTGATACCGCTTTGGATCGCAGGCCTGCTCTTTGCGACCCTCGTCACAGTCGGAAAGTTTGAAACAGGCGACCGGCAGCTTCAAGCGCTCGACCTGGTCTCTATGGTACCAGCAGTTCTGGGCTTCCTTCTGGGTCTCACCGCGCTTGTGCGAGGCGCGCCACGCACCCTTTGGCAGAGCATCGCCTTCTTTGTCGGCATGGCCCTTTGCGGCTTCGCAGTATACAGCTTAGGCTCAACGATCCTCCCGCCGCTAGCTTTGCCATAAGCCTCCGGCACAATCGGAGAGTGCCGATGCCAGATGTCATGCTGAGCTTCGAACGTCCAACCGTTGCCGAGTACGTCGAAATCCGCAAACTGATGGGATGGGGAACGATCGAAGAAGCGACCGCCCGCCAAACCCTCGACGGCGCCTGTTTCACCGCTTGCCTGCGCCAAGACGGCAAGCTGGTCGGCCTCGTCCGAGCCATTGGCGACGGCGTGCTCTACTTCGCAGTATCTGACGTGATGGTCTCGCCGGAGCTACGCGGTGGCGGCCATGGCGCAACCCTGATGAACGCGCTGGGCGACTTTCTCCGTCGGACCGCGAAACCCGGCGCCAGCATCACACTGCAACCGCTCACCGGCCGCGAGCCGTTCTATGAAAAGTTCGGATGGGTACGCTGCCCCGGCGGCCCGTTCGGCGCCGGCATGGTCTTCGCCGACGCCCCACCGCCCACTGGAGGTAGCTGGTCGTAAGGGAAGATGACAGCCGCCTCGCGACCGGGCACACTCCCCCCCAACTCAGCCATTCAACCACCAAGGAACTTCGTCATGCGCCAAGCCGTCATCGTCTCCTACGCCCGCACCGGCCTCGCCAAGGCCGCGCGCGGCGGGTTCAACAACACCTCGAACATGACCATCCTGGGTCATGCGATCGAACACGCGGTGAAGCGCGCGAAGGTCGAACCAAAAGAGGTCGAAGACGTCGTGGCGGGCTGCGTCGCCGCTTCCGGCAACGTCGCGCGCGCCGGTGCGTTGCTCGCAGGTTTGCCGATCACGACCTCCGGCGTCACCATCAACCGCGCTTGCTCGTCCGGCCTGAACGCGATTGCGCACGCCGCGCACTACGTCGTGCATGAAGGCGCAAACATCGTCGTCGGCTCCGGTGTCGACTCGATCTCGTTCCAGGGCGGCGGTGGCGGCGGGAAGGAACCCCGCCTGACCGACATGTATCCCGACTTCTGGATGCCGATGATCGACACCGCCGACGTCGTCGCCGAGCGCTACAAGGTCAGCCGCCAATACCAGGACGAATACTCGCTGGAATCTCAGCGCCGCATGGCCGCCGCCCAACAGGCAGGCAAATTCAAGGATGAAATCGTCCCCGTCAAAACCAAGATGAAGCAGGTCAACAAGGAGACGAAAGAAGAAACCCTCGTCGACTACGTCGTCGACCGCGATGAATGCAATCGCCCCGACACGACGCTCGAAGGCCTCGCCAAACTCGAGCCCGTGAAGGGCCCGGGCAAATACATCACCGCCGGCAACGCGAGCCAACTCTCAGACGGCGCCGCGGCGGTCGTGGTGATGGAAGCAAAGGAAGCCGAACGCCGCGGCCTGCAGCCGCTCGGCGCCTTCAAGGGCTGGGCGATCGCTGGCTGCAAGCCCGACGAGATGGGCATCGGTCCGGTCTTTGCCGTGCCGCGCCTCCTCGAACGCCATGGCCTGAAGGTCGACGACATCGACCTTTGGGAGCTGAACGAGGCCTTCGCCAGCCAATGCCTCTACAGCCGCGACACGCTGAAGATCGACCCGGCGAAGTACAACGTAAACGGCGGTTCGATCGCGATCGGTCACCCGTTCGGCATGACAGGCGCCAGACTCACGGGCCACGCCCTGCTCGAAGGCCGCCGCCGCAAAATTAAGCGCGCCGTGGTCTCGATGTGCATCGGCGGCGGCATGGGCGGCGCCGGGCTGTTTGAGGTCTACCACTAGGCCAAGCTGCAATGACCGACCTCTTCGCACCGCTCGGGTTCCGTCACGGACCCGAGCTGAAGAACCGCTTCGTCCTGGCGCCGCTGACGAACTGCCAAAGCCTCGACGACGGACGGCTCTCAGACGCCGAGTACCACTGGCTGACGATGCGCGCGCGAGGCGGGTTCGGCCTAACGATGACCTGCGCCGCCCACGTCCAGGCGCAGGGCCGCGGCTTCCCTGGGCAGCTCGGCATCTTCTCTGACAATCACATTGAAGGTCTCACGCGCCTCGCCACGGAGATCAAGCGCCATCAAAGCCTAGCCGTCGTTCAACTCCACCACGCCGGGATGCGCTCTCCGAAGCAGCTCATCGGCACGACGCCGCTCTGTCCCTCCGACAACGCCGAAACGGGCGCACGCGCTCTCACCGACGCGGAAGTACAATCCCTGATCGACGATTTCGTCACCGCCGCTGCCCGCGCTGAAGCGGCCGGCTTCGACGGCGTCGAAATCCACGGTGCTCACGGGTACATCCTCGCCCAGTTCCTGAGCCCCGAAGTCAACCGCAGCACCGACCGCTACGGCGGCTCGCCGGAGAACCGCGCTCGCATTCTGTTCGAGATCATCGACGGCGTTCGCAAGCGCTGCCGGTCCAACTTCAACGTCGGGGTCCGCCTCTCGCCCGAGCGTTTCGGACTGCAACTCGACGAGATCCGAACCATCGCCCAACGCCTCATGCGCGACGGCGCCATCGACTACCTCGACATGTCGCTCTGGGACGTCTTCAAGGAGCCAGAGGAAGAGGCTAAACGCGGCCGCTCCCTGCTCTCCTACTTCACCGAACTCGACCGGGGCCAGGTCCGCCTGGGTGCCGCCGGCAAGATCACTTCCGCCGACGCCGCCCGCCGCTGCCTTGCTGCAGGCGTCGACTTCGTCGTCATCGGCCGCGCCGCTGTTCTGCACCACGACTTCCCACGACGCGTCCTGCAAGACCCGAACTTTGCCCACACGCCCTTGCCCGTCACAGCCGACTACCTACGACGCGAAGGCTTGAGCGACGCTTTCGTCACCTACATGCGCGGCTGGAAAGGTTTCGTCGCTGACGACGCTGCTTGAGTTCTATGGTTTCCGCCTCAACCATGACAGTGAAGTGAGCGAACGGATCGCGCACCGTTAATCAACTTCCGCTTGAAATGCGCGAACGAGAGTCGGACGATTGCCCCTTGGGCACTCGGGGTAGACTACAATGGCCGCTCGTCCGTCCTGGCAGGGACATCTCAAGCTTTCGCTCGTGACCTGTCCGGTCGCGCTCTACAACGCCATCAGCCCGCGCGGCGATGTGCACTTCAACATGATCAATCCGGCAACGGGCAACCGCATCCGGATGATCACCGTCGACGCTGGCACCGAAGAACCCGTCGAGCGCAAGGGCCTCGTCAAGGGCTACGAGATCGCCAAAGGCGAATACGTCATCGTCACTCAAGAAGAAATCGACAGCGTCAAGCTGGAAAGCACCAAGACGATCGAGATCGAGAGCTTCGTCCCCGCCGCCGACATCGACCGGCTCTACTGGGACAACCCCTACTACCTCGTTCCCGACGGCAAGATGGCCGCAGAACCGTTCGCCGTCATTCGCGAAGCGATGGAACGCGCCGGCCAAATCGCGCTCGGCCGCGTGGTGATGTCTTCACGCGAACGCTTGGTCGCGCTCGAACCCCGCGACCGCGGTATCGTCGCGACGACGCTGCGCAGCCACGAAGAAGTCCGCGCGATGAAGGACTACTTCGCCGACATCCCCGCCATCCGCCCAGACCCGGAAATGATTGCGATCGCGGCCAAGATCATCAGTCAAAAGGAAGCCGACTTCGACCCGTCCGAGTTCAAGGACCACTACGAAGAAGCGCTCCGCGAACTGATCGAACGCAAACAGAAAGGCCACAAGGTCACCCGCGCCGACGAGCCGGCGGAGTCGAACGTCATCAACTTGATGGACGCCCTAAAGGCGAGCTTAAAAGGTGATGCCGCCAAACCGAAGAAGGCGGACAAGCCCACCAAGCCAGCGCCAAAAAAGCGCGCAAAGCAGTGAGCCCCGCGCGTCGCCATGCGCGCTGACACCAAGAAAAAGCTCTCGCGCTACCAAGCCAAGCGCGACTTCTCAAAAACCGCGGAGCCTTCCGGCGACGCGAATATTGCGCCGTCGAAGCGTCCGCGCTTCGTGATCCAGAAACACGCGGCAACCCGGCTGCACTACGACTTCCGCCTTGAACTCGACGGCGTGTTCAAGTCCTGGGCGGTAACGCGCGGTCCATCGCTCGACCCTGCGGACAAGCGCCTGGCCGTCGAGGTCGAAGACCACCCGCTCGACTACGGCGACTTCGAAGGCACGATCCCGAAGGGCCAGTATGGCGGCGGCACCGTGATGCTCTGGGATCGCGGCCATTGGGAGGTTGAGGGCGACCTCACCCCGCAACAGGCGATTGCCAAGGGCGATTTCAAGTTCCGCCTAGACGGGAAGAAGCTGCACGGCTCTTGGGTACTCGTACGCCTAAAACGCCGCGACAACGACAAGCACGACAACTGGCTACTCATCAAACACCGAGACGAGCACGCCGTGACGAACCACGGCGAAGCAATCCTTGACCTGGACAAATCCGCCGCGTCGTCCAGAACGCTCGATCAGATCGCCGCCGGCAAAGGCCGCGCGCCAAGGCCGTTCATGCT
The DNA here is from genome assembly GCA_964547645.1 of uncultured Flavobacteriaceae bacterium. Classification (GTDB taxonomy): domain Bacteria; phylum Pseudomonadota; class Alphaproteobacteria; order Micropepsales; family Micropepsaceae; genus SZUA-430. Next base: position 4,275 of record CAZJOM010000047.1, on the reverse strand, counting down.
GACAACCGACACGGCAGCGGACGCCGTCTGGAACTCCGACCGCGCGAACCGCGAACATAGCGTCGAAAAGGCACCGCCGCCCCGGCCAAAACACTCAGCGCCCGCGCCTGGCAAAGCGATCGCCCGCCTGCCCGACTTCATACCGCCGCAACTCTGCAAAGCCGTCGACGCGCCACCGCGCAGCGGGCACTGGGGACATGAGATCAAGCTTGACGGCTACCGCATCCAACTGCGGGTCGAAGCCGGCCAAGCACGTCTGCGCACGCGCAAAGGTCTCGACTGGACGGAGAAGTTCAAGGCAACCGCCCGAGCGGCCGCCAAACTTCCCGACTGCATCATCGACGGCGAAATCTGCGCGTTGGACGAAGAGAGCCAACCGAGCTTCCCTCGGCTTCAGGCTGCAATCGCGGACGGTAAAACGGACGGGCTCGTCTACTTCGCCTTCGACCTGCTCGCCAAAGGCGCCGAGGATCTGCGCGACCTCCCTCTCACCGCACGCAAGGCGCTCCTGAAAGCCCTCGTCTCCAAGGCCGCCCCACGCATCCGCTACGTCGACCACATCGAAGACGACGGCAAAGCCGTTCTCGAAGCCGCGCGCAAGATGAAGTTGGAGGGCATTGTCTCCAAACGCCTCGACGCACCGTATCGCTCGGTCCGCGGCGACACCTGGCTGAAGGCGAAACTCCGCGGCGGCCAGGAAGTTGTCATCGGCGGCTGGGCCCAAGAAGGCTCGCGCTTCCGTTCGCTTCTCGTCGGCGCCTACAAGGCCGGCCGCCTCGTCTATCTCGGCCGCGTCGGCACCGGCTTCGACGGCAAAACCGCGCGCGACCTGCATGATCGCCTGACAAAAATCGCCAGCGGCACGAACCCATTCGCACCATCCGACGCGCTCAAGAAGACCAACGAAATTCACTGGGCCGAACCAAAGCTCGTCGCCGAAATCGAATTCGCCGGCTGGAGCGGCGACGGCATGGTCCTGCAAGGCTCATACAAAGGCCTGCGCGAGGACAAACCAGCGAGCGAAGTCGTCGTAGAACACGTCCGCCCGACGGCGGAGGCGAAGCAGCTGCCCGCCGTGATCGTCTCATCCGCCGAAGGCAAGGCCCCACGCGTTCTCGGCGTCCCGATCAGCAACGCCGACAAGGTGCTCTGGCCCGAACCCGGCATCACCAAGCTTGACCTCGCCCGCTACTACGAAGAAGTCGGCCCGTGGATGCTCGACCACATCAAGGGCCGCCCCTGCTCCATCATCCGCGCGCCCGATGGCATCAGCGGCCAACAGTTCTTTCAGCGCCACGAGATGGCCGGCATGTCGAAGGCCATCACGCTGGTCAAAGTGCGCGGCGACCGCAAACCCTACACCCAGTTCGACAGCCTCGAGGCGATCATCGCCGCGGCGCAAATAGCCGCCATCGAGTTCCATCCGACGAACTGTCAACCCGGCGATCCGGAAATGCCCGGCCGCCTCGTCTTCGATCTCGACCCCGCACCCGATGTGCCCTTCACCCGCGTCATCGAAGCCGCCGTCGAACTGAACCAACGCCTAGAGCAAGTCGGCCTGATCGGCTTTTGCAAGACCACCGGAGGCAAAGGGCTCCACGTCGTCACCCCGTTCGCGCCATCAAAGGCGGCGGTGTCCTGGGATGAAGCGAAATCGTTCGCCCACGAAATCTGCCGCCAAATGGCTGCCGACGCGCCAACGAAATACCTCACGACCATGGCCAAGAAAGACCGCGGCGGCCGCATCTTCCTCGACTATCTCCGCAACGATCACATCTCAACGGCCGTCGCCGTGCTCTCGCCGCGC
>CAZJOM010000047.1:0-2368 GCA_964547645.1 uncultured Flavobacteriaceae bacterium | reverse complement strand
CCGGCGCGCCAGCCGGCTGCACAGCAAGGTCTTCGTGCCGCCACGGCTCCACACCGATCGACACTTCGTAACCGTACGGCTTGCCGCCGTTGAAGTTCGCACTCACGTAAGCGCCGGTCACGACCGCCGCCACCATCAACACGGCAAAGCCGGAAAAACGCTCAGTCACACTTGTACCGAAAAGCATCGTGTAGCCCATGACGGAGAGGAGCGTCACGGCAAGCACGAAGGGAACCATCATCATGTTGCCCCCAGTGCCGCGCGGGGGTTGGGGGGTGCGCGGCGGGACAAACGTTGAGCCCGAATATGCGTATCGGCAATTGCATATTTCAGCGAACGCAACGATGTGTGATCCAACTCGCCTGGGCAGGTTCATATGCACAAACCGACCACCCGTTCTGGATGAGATAATCCCCCTTTCGAAGAACACCCCCCTCAACCACGCGCAGAGGGAAGTAGCCCGTCAGACGAATTCGCCTGGAACCCGAAATCGGTAGTTGTGGCCTTTTCCCCAAGGCCTTGTTATCCGTCTGCGAAACATTGGATCTGAGCTCATGGCCAACCCCGCGACATCCACAAAATCCACAGCCGACCTCGATACCGGAAGCTTCAACTGGGAGGACCCGCTCCTCTTGGGCGACCAACTCACGGAAGAAGAGCGGCTGATCGAAAAAGCGACCCGCGACTACGCGCAAGACAAGCTCATGCCGCGCGTACTGGAGGCCAACCGCAAGGAGCACTTCCACGTCGAGATCATGCGCGAGATGGGCGAGATGGGCCTGCTGGGCATCACGATCCCGGAAACCTACGGCGGCGCAGGCCTCGGCTACGTCGCCTACGGTCTCGCCGCGCGCGAAGTCGAGCGCGTCGACAGCGGCTATCGCTCCGCGATGAGCGTGCAGTCGTCGCTCGTCATGCACCCGATCTACAAATTCGGCAGCGAAGAACAACGCCGCCGCTTCCTGCCCAAACTCGCATCGGGCGAAATGATCGGCTGCTTCGGCCTCACCGAACCCGACCACGGCAGCGACCCCGGCTCCATGATCACGCGCGCAAAGACCGCCCCCGGCGGCTTCATCTTGAAGGGCGCGAAGAACTGGATCACGAATGCCCCGGTTGCCGACATTGCCGTTGTGTGGGCCAAGACCGACGATGACAAGATCCGCGGCTTCATCGTCGAGCGCGGGTTCAAAGGATTCTCGACGCCGAAGATCGAGGGCAAGTTCTCGCTCCGCGCCTCGATCACCGGCCAAATCGTACTCGAAGACGTCTTCGTGCCCGCGGCCAACCAACTGCCGAACATCAGCGGCCTCGGCGGCCCGTTCTCATGCCTCAACCGCGCGCGCTACGGCATCGCCTGGGGCGTGATGGGCGCCGCCGAGTTCTGCTGGCACCAGGCCCGCCAATACGCGCTCGACCGCAAGCAATTCGGCCGCCCACTCGCCGCAACCCAGCTGATCCAGAAAAAGCTGGCCGACATGCAAACCGAAATCGCGCTCGGCACGACAGCCGTCCTGCAACTCGGCCGCCTCATCGAAGCCGGCAAAGCCGCACCGCCCGCCGTCTCGCTCCTGAAACGCAACAACTGCGGCAAGGCGCTCGACATCGCCCGCCAAGCCCGCGACATCCACGGCGGCAACGGCATCTCCGACGAATACCACGTCATCCGCCACGTGATGAACCTGGAGACCGTCAACACCTACGAAGGCACCCACGACGTCCACGCACTGATTTTGGGACGAGCGCAAACGGGGATCCAGGCGTTTTTCTGACCCTCCCCAACGGAGGTCGATTCGTGTTATGCTGTCGCTATGACCAAGGTTGAGCAAATCTCTCGAGAGGCCGCATCGCTTTCAGACTACCAACTGGAGGCAGCGCTTCATTTCATTCGCAGCATGAAGAGCGAGCCATACATCTATTCGGCACCGCCGGAAGCGATCGCTTCGATTGAACGTGGGCTCGAGCAACTCGACGGCGGCGCGTACATCGACTTTGATGAACTATCACGCCGCCTCGATGCTGCGACAAAGCCCCGCTCGCGGTGAAGATCGCCATCTCGGCGGAAGCTGCCGCCAGGCTTGAAGCACAAATTCAATACATTCGCGATCAGCACGCACCACAAGCCGCGGAGCGGCTGCGCGATCGGGTGCTAACGTTTCTTCAGAATCATCTTACCCAATTTCCGGATGCCGGCCGGAAGGTCGAGGTAAAGGGTCGTCAGTTGCGGGAAATTTGGATTCCGCGAACGAAGCTCATAGTTTGGTACGAAGTCAAACCGGACACGATAGCGATCGCATCTGTTTGGCACGGAGCTCAAAGCCGCCCCGGTATCAGACGCTGAGGCGCATTACCGCCTCTTCGGCTTCTC
>CAZJOM010000046.1:0-30938 GCA_964547645.1 uncultured Flavobacteriaceae bacterium | reverse complement strand
CGTTTGGGAGGAAAGCGCGCAATAGCCTAGCAGCTCACCAAACCGTGAGAGGCGGCGTCCAACGCTTCGTCAGCGATGACGGTGAACCCGGCCGCGGCGAGTGCAGCCTTGGTGCCGCTCAGTTCGTCGGCTGAGCGGCTGATTGGGTTTGGTAACCAGGCCGGCGGGGTTTTGCCGTGGCTGCGGAGAACAAGGACGAGGCGGCCTTGCGGCGAGAGTTGGCGGCGCAGCCGTTCGAGCGTTGCCGTTGGTTCGGGCCAGAATTGGAACGAGTGCAGTGCGATCATTGCGTCGAAGCGGCGGCTGGGCCAGAAGTCCGATGTGTCGTCGCCCTGGCGCAGGTCGGCTGTGATGGTTCGCTTGAATTTGCGCATGCGCTTTGTGGCTTGGTCGACCATCAAAGGGGATGGATCGACGCCGCAGACTTCTTTCAGTGGCAATGTCGAGCCGGCAAGTTCGAGGCAACGGCCCGTTCCGAAGCCGAGCTCGAACAGGCATTGCGGTTTGGCCGACTTCAACTGGGCGATCGTCCAGCGGTAGGCTTTCTCGTTCATGCGTTCCATGACGGCGGCGAAAATTCGGCCAGCCAGTCCGTGCGGTCGCATCGGTTGGGGCGTTTGAGAGTCGTTCATTTGAATTCCTGTCGGGCCATTGTGTTGTTCAGCGTTGTGGCGGCGTTGATCGACAAGGCGCGGCAGAGCGTGACGTGGCGCGCTCTAGGTGCGCTCGTGTGTTCGAAGAGAAGGCTCATCGGGCCGCCGCCGAACCAGCCGATCTTGTCGTCCGGGCGGATGGCGGTTGCTTGCGGATGGCAACTGGCGCTTGCGGGCGTCGTTGCGGCGATCGATGCGACGAGGTCGAAGGGATAAAAGCCTTCGCGCCCGATCACGTTGCGCCAATAGGCGAGCCAACCTCGCGCGCCCTCGGCGACCCAGGCAGCGGCGGGGTTGCGCGCTGCGAGTGCCGTCAGGTCGGCCTCTCCGATGTGCTGGGTTTTACCCGCTGCATAGGGCACGAGCGTGATCTCGATGTTTGTGCCGAACACGATCTGCGCGGCGCGGGCATCCTTGGCGAAGTTGAGGTCGGTAAAGATTGGGCCGTGGCCGAGCGCCGCGTTGGGTGAACCCTCGGCGGGATGGAAGATTTCGCCTGGCTCCTTGCCCATCACCGCGACGACGCGAACAATGTTGACCGCAATCGTGGGACGTTCGGCCAGTGCCGTCGCTACATTGGTGAGGGGGCCAAGCGCGACGATCGTTATCGGGCCTTTGGCGGCTGCCTTTGCGATTGCATCGGAGGCGTTGGTGGTGGTGTTCCACCAGCCGATGGCTTGGGCGGCACCGGTGTAGAACGGCACGCGGCTTCCTGTTCGCTTGAGTAGCTCGCGTGCGACGGCGGTGGTTTCGTCGAGCGACGCGTTACCGAACGTCGTGCTGATGCCGGCGATCTCGATGCCCGGCGCAGCGAGCAGGTAGAGGAGCGCAAGGCAATCATCAGGGTCGCTCATCGCGCCGAGCCCGCAGGCTGGGTCGGTATCGATCCAGACGCGGGTTCCGGCGACCGCGCTCGCCGGTGCCGCGTGCAGTATGAAGAGGAGAAAAAGGACTATTCGCATGTCGTCAACCTAGTTGACAAACTAGACCGACGCGAGCATATTGTCAATTGAGTTGACGATTTGGTGATCCTGATGAAGCTCGCATCGTTGCGCAGGCTTGTGGCGTTGGTGCCGCTCACGTTCTTCCGGCTGCAGGCGGCGAGCGATCGCGTGCACACGGCGCGGGAACTCTCGACGGGTCTGCGCGGTCTTCTGCTGTCGCTGGACGAACTCGGACCGATGACGGCATCGCGGCTGGCCGATATTCGGCCGGTCTCCCGGCAGGCGATCCACAAGCTCGCAGAGCAACTGATCGCGCGCGATCTCATTGCCCAGACCGAAAACCCGCGCGACAAGCGTGCGCCGTTGTTGGCGCTGACGGCGAAGGGGCGGGCGGAGATCGAACGGCTGCGTGCGGCGGAAGATCCGCAGATTGCGAAGCTGTTTCAGGGGGTGCCGCAGGCGGACATCGACGCCGCCGTGCGCGTGCTCGAAACGCTAAGCGAGCGGATGGCGCCGGAAGCTTGGCGCCGCCTTCAGGCGGATAGCCGTCTGCGCGTCGATCGTCTGGTGCCGCGTCGCCGATCGGGTGGTGCGTAGCCGTGACAGATATCGACTTTGCGATCGTCGGCGGTTCGCAGGCGGGTCTCGCGATGGCGTACTGCCTGAAGGCGCGCGGCATCTCCGCTGTTACGTTCGATGGCGCCGACGAGATGAGGTCGCCGACTACTTGCAACTGTATGCGGCGCAATTTGGGCTTGAGGTTCGGTTGAAGCAGAGCGTCGTTCAACTGACCCGCGATGCCGGCGGCTTCTCGTTGCGTACGGCCGGCGGCGAAATCCGCGCGCGAAACGTTGTGGTCGCGACAGGGCAGAGCGCGCGCGTTAAGCCTCGCTTAGCGGACTTAGCGACGCGGTCAAAGTTCTGGCGTCGCCCTCCGTGCTTCGACTGTGCGGCGATCTGCGGTGAGGTAGGTCCAGACCATGTGGGTGAGCTCGTCCTCGAACTCTTGAGAGGCGATGAACTTTGCGTCTTCGTAGGTGGCGGCGCGCACGACGCCGTCGACCGCGCGGGTGAGGACGAAGAGTGCAAGCGGGGATGGCGGTTTGATGTTCCCGGGCAGAAGGTTCCCTGCTTGCGCGGCAATGAGGTTGGCGATGTCTTGCACGGGCCTCGCGATCTCGTCGCTGTGTCCGGCGGCGATCAATGTTTCCATCAGAATGCGACGGGCTTTGTTGCGGCGGCCATAGCCCTTGATCAGGGCTCGTATCGCGAGCCGTACGGGATGATCGTTCGCCTTGCGCAGATTTTGGGTGAGAACTTCGGCGACGGAAGCGCGCACCGCCTCCGTCTCGCGGCGGGCCATTGCGAGAAGGATTGCCTCCTTATTCGGGAAGTAGCCGTAAAGCGTGCCAATGCCGATCCCGGCCAGTTCCGCCACGCGGTTCGTGTTTAAGCCGGCTCGTCCGTCGGTTTGGAGAATCCGAGCCGTCGCTTCGAAGATCGTCTCTACCGTGTCGACGGCGCGCGATTGCAGCGGGGTTCTGCGTGTTGGATCAATGCGTTGCCGGGTTTTCGCCATGGTGCGCCATTCCGAGGTCAATCCGAGTATCAGAATGCGAGCTTTGCTCGTATAACGCAATGGGCTTGAGGAGCGACGGTTATGAGGCGTGCATTCTTCGTATTGGCGTTGGCGGCGGTGCTCATCGTGGCTGCGATCGTGATGATGCAGCCGGGCTTGTTGATCCGGATCGCAAGCGGGTCGGTCAGTCAGAATGTTTGCACGAAGACATTCGTCTCCGGCGTCGAGCCGGCCGAAGTCTACGCGCAGGACATCCGCCCGGAGCCTGGGATTGGCGTGATCGACTGGGCTTTGAGGTTCGACGTCGACCGGTCACGCCAAGAGGTTCGCACGACCGTGTTTGGTGCGTTCGAGAGCCGGTCGGTGTTTCGAAAGGGATTCGGTTGCGTCCTGCGGCATGCGGGCGATCCGCCGCTCGGCACGGCGCTGCCATCGTCGCTCGATGATGTGAAGCCGTCGTTGCCGGAGATCGCGGGGCCCGATCTTGTTGTGGCGGCGAACGCGGGTGTGCGGGCTGCCGTGGATCAGGCGTTCGTCGAGCCGCCGAGCGGACCGCGGCGTTGGACGCAGGCCGTTGTCGTGGTGCACGACGGGCGCGTGATCGCGGAGCGTTATGCGCCGGGCTATGGCATCGAGACGCCTCTGCTCAGCCATTCGATCGCGAAGTCGGTGGTCAATGCGTTGATCGGTATTCTGGTGCGCGATGGAAAGCTATCGGTCCCGGCGAACTCGACGATCGATCAATATCTGCGTATGTCCTCGGGCTTGCCGCTCGACGAGGGGATGGGGCCGGGGCTTGCGCAACGGATGTGGTTCGTCGAACCGGACACGGCGAAGTTCGCGGCGACAGTGGCCCCAACGGCATCGCCGGGGACGCGATGGGCATACAGCAATCTCGGCTATGCGTTGCTCTCGCGCATTGTGCGCGACGCGATTGGCGGCGATGAGCGCGCGATCGCCGAATTTGCCCTGCGGGAACTGTTCGCACCACTCGGCATGCAAAACGCGACGATAGAGTTCGACGCGGCCGGGACGCCGTCCGGCTCGAACGCCATGCTGGCAACGGCGCGCGCGTGGGCGAAGTTCGGCTTGCTCTATTTGAATGACGGCATGGCCGGGGGGCGACGGATCTTGCCGGAAGGATGGGTTGCCTATTCCAGGGCGCGCACGCTCGACACCGGTTATGGTGCTGGCTTTTGGCTCAACGACGCTAGGACGCTGAACCCCTGGGGGCGGCCTTGGGGGCTTTCCGGTGCGCCGAGCGACGCGTACTTCGCGCGGGGCTATTTGGGGCAGTTCGTGGTCATCGTGCCTTCGGCGAACCTTGTCGTGGTGCGCTTTGGGTCGTCGCACGTGCCCGGTGGCGACGCGGAGGGCACAGGCGCGCTGGTGCGCGACTTGGTCGCCGCGTTGCGGTGAGTCGTGATCTTGTGAGGTGAACTACCGCACCTCGACCGCGCGGCCTTTTGGTTTCACGATGATCTTCTGCGCGACATCGACTTCGCGTTCGAGGCGGCGGATTTTGTCTTCGCTTTCGCGCAGCGCCAAGCGCAGGTGGGCTTGGCCGAGCCAGGTGGACCAGCCGCCCAACAGAATCCCGATCAACGCTGCGGCCAGGATGATGGCGTAGAGCGGCACGTGGAACGAGATCGCGGGGGCTGCGGCGTTGAAAGGGTCGAAGCTCAGCGGCACGTCGTGACGGTTCGCGACGGCCACCACGGCTGTTGCCAGTGCGAGCGTCCAAAAGAAGAGCGTGCGGAAGAGGCTGATCATGGTGGCGCCTTTGTTTGCGCGACCTTGCCATAGGCAATCGTGCTTTCGCGAGGCTCTCCTGGCTGCGGCAGCATGTCATGTTTTCTTTCCATATGGGAAAGTTTACTTTCCATCAAACGATGTGGAGCTTCGAATGTCGCGTCAACTCAGGCGGCAAGTGGCGTATGCGGCCGCGCTCGTCGCCGGTCTGGTCGGGTTTGCTTTGCTGAAAGGCGCGCCGGCGGCGCAAGCCGCGTTTGCGGTCGCTTGCGTCGCCGTTCTTGCGGTGTACGTCGTGCGGGCGGACGAAGTGGAGCGCGCGCTCGGTGTTCAGGCGGGCGCGAGCGCGTTCGCGGTGTTGCTGGCGGTTGCCCTTACCCTCGCAACGACGGGTCAATCGGCGATCTTGGCTGCTTGGGCGGACGATCTTTGGGCCGTGATGGTCGCGCTCGGGCTTGTGTGCTGGGTCGTGCTGCGGATTCGACTCGGATGAAGAACCGCATTCGTCTGCTGCGCGCCGAACGCGGTCTTTCGCAGGCCGAACTTGCCGAACGCGTTGGCGTTTCGCGTCAAGCGATCAACGCAATTGAGAACGAGCGGCATGATCCTTCGGTCACGTTGGCGTTTGCGATCTCTCGCGTGTTGAAGGCGTCGATCTCGGAGGTTTTTGTCGAGGAGAAGATCTAATGCGCTGGTTGCGTCGGCTCTTTGTAGGGGCGCTGGTTCTTGCAGGGCTTGCAGGCGCAGCGTACACCACGTGGCAATATATGGGGCGCGATCGCGTGCGTGCGCAGACGCCGGTGCCACCGCTTGCTTATGCGAGCGAAGAGCTTGTGGTGCGGACGACCGACGGTGAGCGGCTACAGGGGACGCTCACGGTGCCGGGCGGACCGGGACCGCATCCCGGCGTGGTCTTGCTTGGTGTCGCCGGGCCCAACGATCGAGATCTGACGTTCCGCGGGCACAAGGGATTTGCGGTGGTCGCAGATTCTCTGGCGCGGTGCGGGGTAGCGGCACTCCGGCTCGACGATCGCGGTGTCGGCGGGTCGACGGGGCAGTGGTTAGACGCACCGTACTCGCGACTTGTGTCGGATGCCCTTGAGGCGCGCGCCGTTCTCAGCCGCGATGGGCGTATTGATCCGCGGCGGATTGGGCTTGCAGGCTTAAGTGAGGGCGGAGCGCTTGCGCTACTTGGTGCTGCAGCGTCGCCCGAGGTTGCGTTCGCAGTCTTGATGTCGCCGCCGGGCTTACGCGGGGATATTGCGTTTAAAGAGCAATTCGAACGCCTGATCGCTTGGTCGCCGATCACACCGTCGATGGCGGATGCCTATCGCAAATCGTTCGACCGTTTCTTGACGCTTGCACGGGCGGCGAACAGCGATGAAGGGCGGCGCGCGCTGGGTCGCTATCTCGGGGGCGAGGGGGCTGCACTTGTGCCGTCTTATGGGTTTGTGCCGCCGACGGTCGAAGGGCGCGTGAAGCTGTTCGCGAGTCCTTGGTACCGGTCGCAACTTGAGTACGATCCGACGGCGGCGCTGCAGGCGATCAACGTGCCGGTGCTTGTGGTCTCGGGCACGCGCGACCAAGTGTTGCCGCCGGCAGCGCATTTGCCGCCGCTCAAGGCTGGTTTGGCGGGCAAGAATGCGCGCTTCGTCACGATCGATGGTGCGAACCACTTGCTGATGCCTTCTTGGACGGGATTGCCGCTCGAGTATCCGCGGCTGGAAACGACCGTCGATCCGAAGGCGCTGAAAGCGCTCTGCGCTTGGATTCCGCGTTAAAGAAATTACTTCTCGTTGTTTAGGCGGTCGCGGAGTTCTTTGCCGGTTTTGAAGAAGGGAACGTGTTTGGGGGCGACGTGGACGCTTTCGCCGGTGCGCGGGTTGCGACCGGTGCGTGCGGGCCGCGATTTCACAGAGAAAGCACCGAAGCCGCGCAGTTCGACGCGATCGCCGCGGGCGAGAGCGGTTGCGATCTCACCGAAGATCGTCGCCACGATTTTTTCGATATCGCGTTGATAGAGGTGCGGATTTTGCTCCGCGAGCTTTTGGACCAGTTCCGATTTGATCATCGACGGCGCTCTCGGCCCGGTTGAGTCCTCATCTGAGTGCGAGGCTGCCAAGGGCTAAGGGTGGCGTCAAGCACAGACGGCGCCAAGTGGTTCTAAGATAAGGGATATTTGCTCCCGCAATGCAGCAAGGGGCGGCCTTGCGACCGCCCCTTGCCTAAAATGCCAGCGCAAACGGCTTATTTATCGCCGTCCTGCTTCTTCTTGTTCAGGGCCGCACCCAGGATGTCGCCCAGCGAGGCGCCCGAGTCGGACGAGCCGTACTGCGCCACCGCTTCCTTCTCTTCGGCGATCTGCAACGCCTTGATCGAGAGCGTCAGCTTGCGGGCAGCTTTGTCGACGTTCGTCACGCGGGCGTCGACCTTTTCGCCAACCGAGAAGCGTTCCGGACGTTGCTCGCCGCGATCGCGCGAGAGCTCGTTCTTGCGGATGAACGCCTTCAGGTCGCCAACGGCCACTTCGAGGCCGCCGTCGGTGACTTCGGTCACCGTGCAGGTGACGACGTCGCCCTTCTTGACCGGCCCCAAGCTTTCCATCGGATCGCCGGAGACCTGCTTCACGCCAAGCGCAATACGTTCCTTCTCGACGTCGATATCGAGAACGATCGCCTTTACCATGTCGCCCTTCCTGAACTTCTTGATCGCCTCTTCGCCCGGCTCGTTCCAGTCGAGGTCGGAGAGGTGGGCCATGCCGTCGATGTCGCCGTCGAGACCGATGAACAGACCGAACTCGGTGATGTTCTTGATCTCGCCTTCGATTTGGCTGCCGACAGGGTGCTTGTCGGAGAAGGAGTGCCACGGGTTGTCCATGGTCTGCTTCAGGCCGAGGCTAATGCGGCGCTTCGAGCTATCGACCTCAAGCACCATCACTTCGACTTCTTGGCTGGTCGAGATGATCTTGCCCGGGTGGACGTTCTTCTTCACCCACGACATTTCGCTGACGTGGACGAGGCCTTCAACGCCCGGCTCCAATTCAACAAACGCGCCGTAGTCGGTGATGTTGGTGACGCGGCCTTTGAAGCGCGCCTGCACCGGATACTTCGCGGCGACGCCATCCCACGGGTCGGCCTCGAGCTGCTTCATGCCAAGCGAGATGCGCTGCGTGTCCGGGTTCACTTTGATGACCTGGACCTTCACGTTCGCGCCGATCGAGAGCACTTCGCTCGGATGATTGACGCGGCGCCAGGCGATGTCGGTGACGTGCAACAGGCCGTCGACGCCGCCCAGATCCACGAACGCACCGTAGTCGGTGATGTTCTTGACCACGCCGTCGATGACTTGGCCTTCCTTGAGGTTGGCGACGAGTTCGTTGCGCTGTTCCGCACGGCTTTCTTCCAAGACCGCACGGCGCGAAACGACGATGTTGCCGCGGCGCTTGTCCATTTTCAGGATCAAGAACGGCTCGGGCTTGTTCATCAACGGGCCGGCATCGCGCACGGGGCGGATGTCGACTTGTGAGCCCGGCAAGAACGCCACGGCGCCGTCGAGGTCGACTGTGAAGCCGCCTTTGACGCGGCCGAAGATCACGCCGGTCACGCGTAGCTTATCTTCGAAGGCGCGCTCGAGCTTGGTCCAGCTTTCTTCGCGGCGGGCCTTGTCGCGCGAGAGGATCGCTTCGCCCATCGCGTTCTCCACGCGATCGAGGAAGACTTCGACGCTATCGCCGACCGCAATCTTCGGCGTCTGGCCGGCGAGGGCGAATTCTTTAAGGGCGATCTTGCCTTCGGTCTTCAGACCGACGTCGATGATCGCGTATTCTTTTTCGATTGCGATGACTTTGCCGGTGACGACATTGCCTTCCTCAAGACCGTTGGTCTTGAAGCTCTCTTCGAGGAGGGCGGCGAAATCGTCGTGCGAGGGATTGTAGGATTCTTTCGGCGCTACGGTTGTCGTGCGCGCGGCGGCAGAACGTGCCATTCGGTCTCCAATAGGCTTTAGGCATGTGCCAATCCGGGGGCTGACCCGGCGGACTTGACGACGCGATCCGTGCGGGTGACACGGCAGCGAGGCCCGGTTGTCAAAAAACAAAAAGCGCTTCTGGGGCCCCAACCCCAAAGCGCGTGCGTCACTCCATCAAATTCAGGTGGCGCTCAATCCCGCGCGGACGATTTCCAAGGCCCGCGCGACGGCGGCTTCTATAGCCAAATGGCTGGTATCCAGCAAGTGAGCGTCGGGGGCCTGGCGCAGGGGTGCGACGGCACGTCCTGCGTCTCTGGCGTCCCGGGCGCGAATGTCGGCCAGGACGTCGTCCTCGGTGCGCGTGGAGCCTTGGCTGCGCAACTCCAAGAACCGGCGATGGCTGCGGATTTCCGCGGTTGCGGTGACGAAGAGCTTTACGGTTGCATCGGGGCAAATGACGGTGCCGATGTCGCGGCCATCGAGCACCGCGCCTCTGCGGCCGGGCGGGTTGGCGGCGAAGTTGCGCTGGAAGGCGAGCAACGCCTCACGCACAGCCGGGATGGCGCCCACCTTTGAGGCTGCAACGCCAGTTTCGGCGGAGCGGAGCGCTGGGTCTTCGAGCAGCGAGAGATCGAGGGCTTGCACCGCGCGCGTGGCGGCTTCGGCGTCGGCGGGGTCCTCGTTGCGTTTCAGGACAGCCAGGCCAACGGCCCGATAGAGCGTGCCGGTGTCGAGATGCGCGAAGCCCAATGCCTGCGCGATGCGGCGTGCGAGCGTGCCTTTGCCGGACGCTGCCGGCCCGTCGATGGCGATGACGGGGAGGGTGGTCATTGGCGGTCACAGACTGCGCGGGAGGCGCTCATCGGTTTGGTCTCACGAAGGTGGCGCCTAGGCGCTGCATCATGGGGACGAAGTCGGGGAAGCTTGTCGCGACGAATGTGGTGTCATCGACCGTCACGGGCGCTTTCGCGGCGAGGCCGCCGATGAGGAAGGCCATCGCGATGCGGTGGTCCATATGGGTTTCGACGCGGGCATTGCCCGGCATGCTGTTACCTTCAACCGCGAGCCAGTCGTCGCCAAGTTCGATTTTCACGCCGCAGGCTTTCAGGCCATTGGCGATGGCGGCGAGGCGGTCGCTTTCTTTGACGCGTAGTTCGGACAAGCCCGTCATGCGCGTGCGGCCGGTGGCGAACGCGGCGGCGACGGCGAGGATTGGATACTCGTCGATCATTGAGGGGGCGATTTCGGGTTCGATGTCGACGCCTTTGAGGGCGCTTGCCTTAACGATTAGGTCGCCGATGGTTTCTCCGCTCTCCAGGCGTTCGTTCTCGATCGCGATGTTCGCGCCCATGCGCTTGAGCACTGTGAAGAGGCCGGTGCGGGTCGGGTTCAGCATCACGCCGTCGATGCGAACTTCGGAGCCTGGCACTAGAAGTGCGGCGACGAGTGGGAAGGCGGCGGAGGACGGGTCCGCGGGAACGCGAACGGGAGCCGCCTTCAGCTCCGGGCGGCCGACAAGCGTTATCGCAGTACCGCCGTCGACCTGTTCGCGGCGGACGGTGGCGCCGAAGTGGGTGAGCATGCGTTCGGTGTGATCGCGCGTGGCCTCGGCTTCGATGACCGTCGTGTGGCCGGGGGCATTCAAGCCTGCGAGCAAGACGGCGGACTTCACCTGCGCGGAGGCGACCGGCAGCCGGTATGTTACCGGCATTGGGTCGCGGGCACCCGTTAACGTGATCGGAAGGCGGCCACCGTCGCGGGCGACGGCCTCAGCCCCGAAAAGGGCCAACGGGTCGAGAACGCGCTTCATGGGCCTGCGGCGCAGCGACGCGTCGCCGGTGAACGTTGCGGTGATCGGCGAGGTTGCCACGGCGCCCATCATCAGGCGTACGCCGGTGCCGGAATTGCCATGATCGAGCACGTTCGAAGGGCTTGCGAATCCACCGACGCCGAAGCCGTGAACGTGCCAAAGTCCCGACGCGTCTTTTTCGATGTCGGCGCCGAGCGCGCGCAGTACCGCGCCGGTATTCAGCACGTCTTCGCCCTCCAACAGGCCTTCGACGACGGTTTCGCCGATGCTAAGCGCGCCCAAGATCAGCGCACGGTGGGAGATCGATTTGTCACCCGGCACACGGACGCGGCCCTTCAAGGGGGAGGACGCGCGGGCTGTCAAAGGGGCGGGGGGGGCTTCGGTGGTCACGGCAGGTGCTTGGCTTTATTGGGATTTTCGGGTGCAACTTCTCTTTGACAGGCGCCCTGCTTCGTGGCAATGGGACGCCCCTTAAATTCCCCCTCAAACGTCTTAGGAAATCACCCGGTGGCAGCTCCGGATCTCGGTACCAAGCGCATTTGTCCCAGTTGCGCGGCCAGGTTCTATGACCTCAGCAAACGTCCTATCGTTTGCCCGAAGTGTGCGTTCGCGTTTGCGCCGGAAGCCATCGTCAAGATGCGCCGGCCCAGAGCAGCGGCGCGCGATGAAGAACAAAGCGTCGTGAAGGCGGCCGTCGTGCGCGATGAGGTCGACGACGACGAAAAAGAAGAAGGCGCCGAGGGCGAGGACGAAGAAGAGGCCGGCGAGGAAGAAATCAAGGAAGTCGCCCTCGACGACGAAACGGTCGCCGATCCCGACTTGGTCGAGGAAGAAGATGGCGACGAGAAGGAAGACAAGCCGGAAGTTGTCGGCGACGAGGTCGATCTCGAAGAGATCGGCGAAGACGACGATGACGACGAGGAAGAAAACGACGATACGCTGATCGAAAATGTCGACGATGACGAAGATGTCGGCGACATCATCGACAAGGACGATATCGACAAGGAATAGGCGTTTGCGGTCGCCGTGGGCGAACTGCTAAACGTGATTTGCGCGCCGCCACCAACGCGGCGCGCGGAAGTGCTAAGGGGCTATAGCTCAGTTGGTAGAGCGCTTGAATGGCATTCAAGAGGTCAGCGGTTCGACTCCGCTTAGCTCCACCAGCCTTCGCTCGCGAAGCGAATGAAGGCTGTCGCGCCGAGCCCGTTTGCGCCCTGCTTCGCGATCATCGCTAGATTTCCACCTTCGTGCCAACCTCGATCACGCGGTCGGCGGGGATGCGAAAGAAGTCCGGTGCGCTTTGCGAAAGCTTGTTGAGTGCGATGAACAGATTCTCGCGCCATAGTGCCATGCGCGGGTGAACCGACGGCACCAGATTTTCCCGGCCGAGGAAGAACGACGTCTGCATCATATCGATCGAAAGGCCCTCCGGCTCGCAGAGCGCGAGGCCCGCCGTGACGTCGGGTTTCTCCATAAAACCATAACGCAGGATCACGCGATAGAAACGCTTCGGCAGGGCTTCGACGGTGACGCGATCGCTTTCTTCGACGCGCGGAACATCTTCCGTGCGGACGGTCAGCATCACGACACGCTCGTGCAGGACGCGATTGTGCTTCAGATTGTGCAGGAGCGCGTTCGGCACGCTGTCGGTCGCCGGCGTCATGTAGACGGCGGTTCCACCGACGCGCTGGATCGACCCAGCGTTCAGGCTCGCGATGAAACCGTCGAGCGGCATTGCCTCGCGCGCGCGCAGGGCGAACAGGATTTCGCGACCTTCGCGCCACGTCCAGATCGCGAGAACGAGTGCCAAACCGGTCGCGACCGGCAGCCAGCCGCCTTCGATGAATTTGAGCAGGTTGGCGGACAGGAACGTGACGTCGATGACCAGGAATGTGGCCGTCAATGCGGCGGCTGCCCATGTCCGCCAGCCCCAGACGTCGCGCATCACGAAGAAGGCGATGATGGAAGTTGCGACCATGGTCCCGGTCACTGCGATGCCGTACGCGTTCGCGAGCGCGGTCGACGACTTGAAGGCGAGGACCAGCCACGCGACGGCGGCAAGCAGAAGCCAATTCACGGCAGGCAGGTAGATTTGCCCGCTTTCGCGGTGTGACGTGTGTCGCACTTCCATGCGCGGCAAGAGGCCTAACTGTATCGCTTGGCGCGTGATCGAGAACGCGCCGGAGATCACTGCTTGCGAGGCGATGATCGTCGCCAACGTGGCGAGCGCGATCATTGGCAAGAGGGCCCAATCAGGCATCATCAAGTAAAATGGGTTGGATGCTTTGGCGGGATCGATCAGGACCAATGCGCCTTGGCCCGCGTAGTTCAAGAACAAGGCCGGAAACACCAGGCTAAACCACGCCAAGCGAATTGGCGCGGCCCCGAAGTGGCCCATGTCCGCGTAAATCGCTTCCGCGCCGGTCACCGCCAGAAAGACCGCGCCCAAGGTGACGAAGCCCACGTGGGGGTGGGCAATGACGAAGGTGGCGCCGTTGAGCGGATTGATTGCGGCCAAAATGACGTCCGGACGCTCCAAAACATAAGTCAGGCCGAGCGCGCCGATCGAAAGGAAGTATATGCCGGTGATCGGCCCGGCAAAGATGCCGATGACCTCGGTCCCTCGCGATTGAATCGCGAACAGAGCAATGAGGACGATGAGCGCCGTCGGGATGACAACGCTTTCCAGCTGCGGTGCCACGACCTCGAGACCTTCGACGGCGGACAGAACGGAGATCGCCGGCGTGATCATCGCGTCGCCGTAGAAGAGCGCGGCGCCGACCATGGCTGCGACAGTGATTACGGCGCGGCGGGCCTTTGCCTCAGGTCTGGCTTGCAGGGCTTTGGCCATCAAGGCGAGAACGCCGCCTTCACCTCTATTGTCGGCCTGCATGATGAAAAAGACGTATTTCAGGGACACGACGATCGTGACGGCCCAGAATACGAGTGAAAGGACGCCGTAGACGACGGTTTGAATGTCGTCGCCGGACGCACTTGCCGCAGCAAGCGATTCTTTGACCGCATAGAGCGGGCTGGTTCCGATGTCGCCGTAGACGACGCCGAGTGCGCCAAGCGCGAGCCAAGGCACGGAGCTACGCCCCGTGGAGACGGTTTGAGCCGTGGTCATTTCAGCCTCTGAGAATGGATGGAAGCCGTCTGGCGAGGAGCAATGTTGGCCCGTGATGGGGCGCGTGGCTCAGTCGGACGGCGACGTGAACTTGAGCGGTATTGCCCCTCGGACGACGGCGCGGGCGATGGCTCGCGTGCCGTGTCTTGGTGGGGGAATATGCGCCTCGATGCTGCGCTGCACAAGGGCTCGCGCAGTGCATGGCTGCTATGAGATTTTTCGAAGGCTGTAAGCGTTAATACGAAGCGTCTTGCGCGCTACCGCCGGGATTTGGCGGGTTTCGATCCTTGCGCGATTGCGACCCAGGCGGAGAGGCAGGCGATTTTTTGCTCTTTGCGCCACGGGCGGTGGCCGGCGGTTGCGCCGAGCGTTTTCAGGCGGACATCGAGCGTCGCCGACGATAGGCGAAGCAGTTCGGATGCAAGTTCCGGCAGGGACTTTTCATCCATCTCGGTCGCTTTGAGTGCGTTGTGGTCAAGTGCGAAGCGCAGGGCGTCTCGCACTGCGAGGCCTTCGGCGACCGGCGGATGATCGGGGAACGCAAGACTGTACGCCAACAGATCCGTCATCCGACTCGCGCGGTTGACCAGAAGTGCTGCGGCGGTGATCGCATAGCCCTGCACGCGCAGTTCACGGTTGATCGTCTCCACCCCCTTTGCCGCGAGAGCCTCTTGGCGCTTGCGGCCTTTGGCTACGGCGGCTTTCGCCTCTGCCGATGCGCCGCCGTCCGGTGCGCGCTTCATCTCAGCGGCGACGTGATAGGGCTCAAGCGAGAGGCGGTCGCCTTCTGCGGCGGTTGCTAGGAAGGACGACAGCACAACGCGCAGCGCGCCGTCATCAAGGGCGACGCCCACGACAACGGCCCCGCCACGTTCAGCGCGAAAGCCAAGCGCGATCGGGGTTTCTTTGCGCTTTGCGATGGCGCTTTTCATACGACTTGAAACCCCTTCACGAACCCATCCTCGTCGTCGAGCCAGATTTCGTTGCGGCCGGTGGCGCCTTGCTACTTCGGGGCGTTGGCCAGAGGACGTGGCTCACGCCTTTGATCGTCGGGTCGAGCGGGTGCACGGGTTCGATCTTCTCACGGACGAGGCGGCGGACGATCGGCGCGTTGAATCTGCGCGAGCCACTCGCCCCATCGCAAGCGCGTCCATCAGGACCGCCTTCGCAAGCACATGATCGTCTGATCACCCAATCCACCGCCCGCTTGTGTCTAGCGCGAGATAAGCAGCGGTGCGAGTATTTGCCAATGCTATTCAAGCCGCTCCCGACCCAAAAAAACCTAGGCGTTCTCAAGCCCTACCCATGTGCGCGGAGGCCATTGTCGCCTATGATCGAGCATCTAAGGCAAGCTACAGCCGGCATGACATGGCTCGGCGAACTCGGGGGTTAACGTGACCGGATTTCGCGCCGCTGGACTCTTTTTTTTGGCTCTTCTGACTGCCGGGTGCACGCATACGACAGCGGATTTGATTCTTGAGCGCGCGGCGTCGCTGCCGCCGGGCCAGACGGAGGCTCTTGAAAGTTGGCTCTCCGCAAATCCCAATGCCAGTGACTTGCGCGCTTCGGTCCTTGGCGAACTCTGCGACGGCGCAGGCCGTGCGGGGCGTTATCGGGATGCAGCGGCGGCTTGTGCCGCCATGGCCGAGATATTGGGTACTCGTGCGTCGCCTGGGTTGTTGCGGTCGGTGGCGTTCTGGCGAGTCCTGGCGGAACAACCGCCGGTGCGGGTGACCGGCAAGATCGAGCTACCGCTAAGTTATGGCTGGACCGGCATTCCTGAGGTGCCGGTCGAAGTCGGCGGTAGAGTCGCTAACTGGGCCGTCGATACCGGAGCAGAGGTGTCCATCGTGCGTGCGAGCGATGCGGCGCGTTTTGGGGTTCGCTGGCTCGCCCGTGATCTGGGAATAACAGGGTCTACCTCTGGCGTGGCTGTTGGCGGACTCGGCATCATCGACCGGATGCGCATCGGCGCCGCTGAAGTGGCACACGTTCCGGTCATGGTTCTGCCAGACGCGAATCTGACCTTCGAAGGCGGTGTCATTCCGCCGATCTTGGGAATGCCCCTGTTCTATAAGTTCGGATCATTGGAATTCGTTGAACACGGCGCACGCGTGCGCGCTGGCTCGAGCGTGGGCGTCGGGAATGGTCGACCGATCACTTGGAATTCCTCGGGAATCGCGATCGAGATCCAGCTGTATGGTGGCGCTCTTCGCGTTCACCTCGATACCGGCGCCAACAGAACAGCGCTCGGCGAGGATGCGATTCCCTTGTTGTCGCCAGAGCAGCGTCAAGCGATGACTCAACGCACTGTCCGTACGGCCGGCGTCGGCGGTACGGAAGAGCGCCAACTGGCTCAGTTGGGGAAGCTTGACGTCGCGGTCGCCGGCGCGACGTGCCAGCTGCAGTCAGTAGCACTAGGCGACGATAATGCGGGGGCCCAAGGCCGAGCCGGAGTCGACCTTGTTCGAGCTTGCAACACAATGGTGCTCGATTTTGCGACCATGACATTCAGTGCGCGATGACTTCGGCAAAGGTTGTTCCCATCCGCGGTGTCCGCGCTATGTCGTTTCCACGCAGTGTCAGACAACCTGAAACCCCTTCACGAACGCGTCTTCGTCGTCGAGCCAGATTTCGTTGCGGCCGGTGGCAATGGCGCTGCCTTCGATCGAGGGGATGATGGCGGTATGCGGGCCGAGTTTCGTTTCGGCTTCGATGCGGCCGGTGAAGCGGCTTTGGATATAGCTTTCGTGGATGAAGGTGTCGCCGATCTTGAGTTTGCCTTTGGCGTGCAGGTGCGCGAGGCGGGCTGAGGTGCCGGTGCCGCAGGGGCTGCGGTCGATGGCGCGGTCGCCGTAGAAGACGGCGTTGCGGCCGTGCGCGCCCGGCGACTTCGGGGCGTCGGCCCAAAGGACGTGGCTTACGCCTTTGATCGTCGGGTCGAGCGGGTGGACGGGTTCGATCTTCTCACGGACGAGGCGCCTGATGATCGGCGAGAACTGCAGAATGTGCGCGGCGCCGAGGCCGTCGAGGCCCTTGTAAGCGCCTTGTGGTTCGACGATGGCGTAGTAATTGCCGCCATAGGCGATGTCGACCGTGAGCGGACCGAAGTTGGGCACGTCGATCTTGATGCCTTGCGCGGCGCAGTAGCTTGGCACGTTTTTGATGCGCACGGATTTTACGCGCGCGCCGTCCTGCACATAAGTGAGTTCGATGAGGCCGGCGGGAACTTCGGCGATAAAGCGGCCGGGTTGCCGCGGTTTGATCAGACCGTTCTCGATACCGAACGTCACGATACCGATCGTGCCGTGACCACACATCGGCAGGCAGCCCGAGGTTTCGATGAAGAGGATGCCGATGTCGGCTTCGGCGCGCGTCGGCGGATAGTGGAAGCCGCCGCTCATCATGTCGTGGCCGCGCGGTTCGAACATCAGGCCGGTGCGGATCCAGTCGAAGCGCGCGAGGAAATCCTGCCGGCGCTCGCTCATCGTCGCGCCGCGCAGATCCGGCGCGCCTTGAGTGATCAGGCGTACAGGATTGCCTGCGGTGTGGCCATCGATGCAGTGGAACGTGTGGCGCATCAGAGTTTGGGGCGTTTGGCGGCTGCCGCTTCGACCATTTCGGTGACGGTGGCGCGACGGGCGCCGGTCAGCGGATAGCGCGGCGGGCGGACGCGTTCGCTACCGCGACCCATGATTTGTTCGGCGAGCTTGATCGACTGCACGAGGTCGTGCTCCGCATCGAGGTGGAGCAGCGGCATGAACCAGCGGTAGATGTTTCGCGCGGTCTCTAGATCGCCGGTCGTTGCTGCGTGCCAGAGCGCCAGCGACTCTTTCGGGAACGCGTTCGTCAGGCCGGAGACCCAGCCGCGGGCGCCGAGGATTGCGCCCTCGAGGGCGACGTCGTCGAGACCTGCGAAGACCACATAGCGATCGCCGAGCGCGTTGAAGATATCGGTGAAGCGGCGGGTGTCCGGGGCGCTCTCTTTGATGCAGACGACATTCTTCAGCGGAGCGAGCTTCTTCAGCGTGTCGAACGAGATGCTGACGCGATAGGCCGGCGGGTTGTTGTAGAGCATGATCGGCAGCGCCGTTGCTTCGGCGACGGTGCGGAAGTGCGCGATCAGTTCTTCTTCGCTGGGCACGTAGACCATCGCGGGCAGGACCATCAGCCCGCTCGCGCCGAGTTTCTCCGCGTCGCGGGCGAGCGCCGCAGCGCGTGGGGTCGTCATCTCCGAGACGCCAACGATCACGGGGACGCGGCCGCGGGCGGCTTCGACGGTCGCGGTGATCATCCGGCGCTTCTCGTCGGCGTCGAGCGAGTTGCCCTCGCCGACGGTGCCCATGATGATGAGGCCATTGACGCCGTCCTTGATCAGCGCATCTTGCACCAGCTGCGTCGCTTCGTAATCGATCGAAAGGTCGGGTTTGAATTGCGTCGTTGCGGCGGGGATAACGCCGTGCCAGTCGATGTGCGTTGCCGTCATTGGTTGACCTTCGGCGCTGGAATTGGCCAGATCGGTTACGGATATCGGGCGGGCAGGCGTTGCGCAAATCCATCTTGGTGATCGGCGGGGGAATGGTGGGCGCGGCCTCAGCGCTGCGCCTGCAGGCGGCCGGGTTCGAGGTGGCGCTCGTCGATCCGAGCGATAAGCGGCGCGGGGCCTCGTTCGGCAATGCGGGGCACATTGCGACGGAGCAGGTGGAGCCGCTGGCGTCCTGGCCGACGATATTCGGGTTTCCGAAGCGGTTGTTTGCGTTCGGTGGGGCCTTGGATTTCCGGTTGGCGGATGTCGGGTTGTGGCTACCTTGGTCGATCCGCTTTATGGCGGCTGCGAACCGAAAGCGGTTTCGTGCGGGGACAGCGGCGCTGAGCGCGTTGCAGGCGCGCGCGCTTGATGCGTGGCAGCGGTTGGCGGTGCTGGCGGATGCGCCCGACATTGTCCGGGCGGAAGGGCACAACATCGTTTGGATGTCGGCGGAAGCGGCGCGGCGCGGGCTTACGGCTTGGCCGAAGGCGAACATTGGGACGACGCAGTTTCGGGAGATGACGCGCGGTGAGCTCGACGTCTATCGCGGCGCGCTACGGTCTGCGCCAGTCGCCGGCCTGCATTTCACGGGATCGGGGCAGTTCAAGGAGCCGCAGGCGGCGCGCGACGCGGTGCTGGCCTCATTTCGCGCGCGCGGCGGGGTGGCGTTCCAGAATAGCGTCGTCGATCTCAGCCTCTATGACGGAGGCGTGGCGGCGCGGTTCGACAATGGCATGGTGCGGCATGCGGACCAGGTGTTGATCGCCGCCGGTGCTTGGTCGGGGCGCTTAATGCGCCAGCTTGGCGTTGAACCGCCGCTAATTGCCGAGCGGGGTTATTCGGTGCAGAGCGCGGCGCATACCTGGCCGGAGGGTGTGCCGCCGACCTACTTTGAGGAGCGGTCGCTTTATGTCGTGCGGTTCTCAAGCGGTCTTCGGGCGACGAGTTTTCTCGAGCTTGGCGATCCCGATCCGCCGGGGGATGAGCGCAAATGGCTTTGGTTGGAGCGGCAGATCGACGAACTCGGAATCGCGTTCTCGCCGGCGCCGGACCGGTGGAAGGGACCGCGGCCGACGCTGCCGGACTTCTTGCCCGCGATTGGGCGGATGCAGGCCTTCCCACGCGTGCTCTACGCGTTCGGCCATCAGCATTTGGGGATGACGCTGTCGGCGATCACGGCGGAGCTGGTGGAGGCCCTTGTGACGGGTGCTGCGACAAAGGTGGATTTGTCGCCGTTCCGGGTGGAACGGTTTGGGTAGCTGCCGTACCATCGCGCGAAGCGGGGGGAACTCGGAGGAGTTCCCATGAAAGTCAAAGACGTGATGCATCACGCGGCGACTTGGATCGGGCCGGATGCGCCGCTGCCCGATGTCGTTGCGCATATCCGCGACGAGGACGTCGTGCCGATCAGCCAATACGATCGCCTGATCGGCGAGGTGACGAAGCGCGACCTCAAAGGCCGCCAAGCGAAGCGACTGACCGCGGGCGACGTGATGTCGAGGCCGATCATCTATTGCTATCCGGAAGAAGATGCGGCGGCCGCGCTCAAGATCATGAAGAAGCACGCGGTGCGGCGCTTGCCGGTGGTCAGCCATCAGAAGCGGATCGTCGGCACCGTTTGGCTCGACGACGTCAAGCACGCGCACTGAGGCTTGCGTTGGGCGGGCGCCCGCGCTTTGTTTGACGCATGAGCGGAGCGGTGCAGGTCACGGCAGGGCGGGCGCGGATCGCGATGGCGCTTGCCGTGCTCGTTGATGCGATCCAACTGCCGTTGCAGGGGGCGTCGTTGACCGGGATCGGGACGATTCCGGCGGAGGCAATCGATCTTGGCCTCGACGTTGTGACGGCGGTGGTGCTGTCGCGGCTGGTCGGATTTCATTGGGCGCTGTTGCCGGCGTTGGCGTTGGAGTTGATCCCGTTCGTCGACTTGGCGCCGACGTGGGTCGCGTGCGTGGCCTACGTCATCGCGCAACGCAAGCGCGAGGGGCGGTACGTGGCCTAGCGGCGCGGAAGAAGAGATCTCACACGATGACACGATGGGATGACGTCGTGCCAAATGGCGCGCGTTAGCGCGCGATCCGAATCGAGCAGGCGCTTCGCGCCAAAGAAATGTCGTGTCATCCGCCTTCGCCTAGGCTTCGGCGGACTGGTCGTGTGAGTTTTTTCTTTGTGGGCCTTCGTGCACCTTCGTGGCTTCGTGGTGAGATCTTTCTTTCCCACGGTGGGGTGCCGGACCATTCTTTTGCTAGCAGGTCGATGAAGGCGCGGAGTTTGGCGGTGGGGGCGGCGCCGGGGGCGTAGAGGGCTTGGATGGCGAGTTCGCGGGCTGTGTAGTTGGGCAGCACGTGGACGAGGCGACCAGCCCGCAGGTCATCAGCGATGCTGAATGTGGGTTGCAGGATCAGCCCTAAGCCCTCCAGTGCGGCTTGGCGCAGAACGTCGCCGTTGTTGGCGCTGAGCGCGCCCTTCACGCGCACGCGTTCGGTGGTGCCGTCGGCGGTTAGGGGCCACTCGTCCTTCAGCGCCCAGTAGCTGTAGCCGAGGCAGTTGTGCTTTTTCAGATCGATCGGGCGTTTCGGCAGGCCGTTGCGGCGCAGATAGTCGGGCGAACCCACGACGATCAATCTTGCGGGGGCGAGGCGGCGCATGATCAGACTTGAGTCGGCGGGAACGCCGACGCGAATGACGAGGTCGTAGCCCTCGTCGATCAGGTCGACGGCGCGGTCGTTCAGCGTGAGGTCGAGTTCGACGCCGGGATTTTCGGTTAGGAAGCGCGCCACCAGCGGGGCGAGATGCATCGCGCCGAACGTCACGGGCGCGTTCACGCGCAGCTTGCCGCGCAGGACCGTGTGAAACTCGCGCACTGCGTCTTCGGTTTCGTTCAGCGTCTCCAAGAGCGTGCCCGCGCGGGCGGCGAGGGCGCGGCCGGCCTCCGTCAGGTTCGCGCGGCGTGTGGTGCGCTGGAACAAGCGGACGCCCAAGCGCGCTTCCAGGTCTGCGATGTGCTTTGAGACCATCGCACGGGTGAGCTTCAGGTCGCGGGCGGCGGCGGCGAAGTTCAAGCGCTCGGCCGTGGCGGCGAAGATTTCCAGGCTGCGAAAGCGGTCCATGTGGTATTGTCAAGCATCATGATACAATAAGTCAATCGGATTGCTGATTGTCCTTCAGGCGGCAAGGGCCCAGTTTCTCTCGTGTCAACACGAGGAGACTTGCGATGATCGATACGACAAATGCCGCCTACGGCGCGGCGCTGCTGAGGGTGACGTTGGGCGTTGCGGCCCTGGCGCATGGTTTGATTTTGAAGGTGTTCACGTTCGGCTTGGCTGGAACGGTCGGCTTTTTCGAGTCGATCGGGTATCCGGCCGCCTTTGCCTATGCGGTGTTGTTCGGCGAGATCGCGGGCGGCATCGCGTTGATCACGGGCGTCTATGCGCGCACGGCGGCGTTGCTGATGGTGCCGATCTTGATCGGGGCGGCGTTGCAGCATGCGCCGAACGGTTGGGTGTTCAATGCGACCGGCGGCGGTTGGGAGTACCCCGTTTTTTGGGCCGTGGCCTCGCTCGCTTCGGCGTTGATCGGGCCGGGTGCGTTTGCGCTGAAGTTGAACTTCCTTCCGGCCGAGCCGTTCTTCGCGCAGACTGCGCGCTGACCCAACGGAGCGACGCTCATGACTTTACCCACGCTCTTCGTTTCACACGGCGCGCCGTTGCTTGCGATCAGCGCCACGCCGGCCAGCGACTTCTTCCGGTCGCTGGCAGGGCGCGTGCCGAGGCCCAACGCGGTGCTGATGGTGTCGGCGCATTGGGAGGAGCGGGTGCCGACGCTGGGGTTGGGGACGGAGACGATCCACGACTTCTTCGGCTTTCCGCCGGCGCTCTATCAGATTCAATATCCGGCGCCGGTTGCTGAGGCGGCCGCGGCCCGGGCAGTGGCGTTGTTGCAGGATGCAGGAATTGCAGCGCGGACGGATGCGCGGCGCGGTCGCGATCACGGGGCGTGGGTGCCGATGGCGCTGGCTTGGCCGGGGCTCGATATGCCGGTCGCGCAGTTGTCGTTGATCGCGGGTGCGTCGCCGTCGTCGCACTTTGCGATCGGTCACGCGTTGAAGCCGTTGCGCGATGAGGGTGTGCTGATCGTGGGCTCCGGGAGTGCCACGCACAACTTGCGGGCACGCCCAACGCCGTCGCCTGCGGAGTGGGCGACGGGTTTCGTCGGTTGGCTCGATGGGACGCTTGAGGCCGGCGACGACGCGGCCTTGAAAGATTGGCAGCGCGCCGCACCTTACGCCGAGATCAATCACCCGAGCACGGAGCACTTCGATCCCATTTTTGTGGCGCGCGGTGCGGCGGCCGGTGAGCGGACGACACGGCTGCACCATTCGTGGGAGTTCGGGTCGCTGTCGATGAACGCTTACGCGTTTGGGCTTTAGAGATTCAATACTAGGAGAACTATCATGCTGAAGGTTGCCATCATCACCGGGAGCACGCGTCCGGGCCGCAAGTCGCTTGCGGTTGCCGAATGGGTGCACGGTATCGCGTCCAAGCGGACGGATGCGCAATACGAGATTGTCGACATCACGAAGTTCGACCTGCCCTTGCTGGACGAGCCGGTGCCGCCGTCGATGGGCAAGTACTCGAAACCGCACACGAAGAAGTGGGCGGAGACCATTGATGGTTACGACGCGTTCGTGTTCGTGACGCCGGAGTACAATCACGCGCCGACGGCGGCGCTGAAGAACGCGATCGATTATCTCTACAAGGAATGGACCAACAAGTCGGCGGGGTTCGTCGGGTATGGCAGCATGGGCGGATCACGGGCGGTGGAGCACTTGCGCCTCATCATGGGCGAGCTTTCGGTCGCCGACGTTCGTAACCAGGTCGGGCTGTCGCTGTTCACGGACTTCGAGAACTTCACGACGTTCAAGCCGGCCGCGATGCAGGAAGGTGCGGTCGGGCGGATGTTAGATCAGGTGGTTGCCTGGGGCGGGGCGCTGAAGGGCCTGCGCGGCAAGGGTTGAGGTGGGTTAGCGCTTGCCGCTGATCGAGCATTCGGCGCCGTCTCTATCGCGGAACTTCGCCAGCATCATGCCGTGTTGGGCGCGAGGTGGGCTCGTGAACTCGATGCCGTTCTGCGCGCGGGCTTCGTAGAGCGCCGTCAGGTCCTCGACGTTGTAGCCAAGCTGCACTGTGCCGGCCGGGTTCTGCGGTGACGCGGCGTGCAGTGCCAGTGTCACGTCCCCGGTCAGGAACTCGCTCCACTCGGGCGACTGAAATTTTAGGGAGAGCCCCAGCGTGTCGCGATGAAAGCGAACGGCGTCGTTCATGTCGGCGACGAACTTGATGGCGTAGGCGAGTTTTGTGAGCATCGGGCGGTCTCCGACGATGGACCGAACATGCCGCCTAACAAAAAGTGGCGCCCCCAAGGGGACTCGAACCCCTGTTTTCGCCGTGAGAGGGCGACGTCCTAGACCGCTAGACGATGGGGGCCTGGCGGTTGAAGGCGATCCTATACGCGAGGGCGGGGCGGGGTCGCAAGAGACGGGGCGCCGCGTCTCATCTTTCGGTTTGTCGTACGGCTAAAACCGTGAGGAGCGCAACGAATGCCGGGGCTGCTTGGAAGAGGATGATCGTGGGCTTTGCGGTGAGGCCGCCGAACAGACCGGCCATGATCACGCAAACGAGGAAGAAGACTTGCAGATCGCGCCGCCCGCTGGCCGCGGCCCAGAGGAGGCCTGCGGCGATCAGGCCGTTATAGAAGCCTTGGTTCGCGGCGAGCACCGCCGTTGTCGCCGACTGTTCCGGCGTGAGCGCGAAGATCCGCTGGCCGGTGGGCGTGTTCCAAAGGAACATCTCCAGGATCATGAAGCCGATGTGGATCATGCCGACGACGGCGGTGAGAAGGCGGGCGAGGATGTGCATGCGGGCTCCGTGTTAGAGTGGAGCCTAGCACGGTTGGGCGGTAGTTCAGGAATTGAAACGCTAAGGGTGCCGGGGGGTACTGCGTCGACAGAGAATTGGTGCGCCGACGGTGTCGCGATCGGTATCTACTATAAAAATAGTTGACTTGTCGTTTTCGGTTGTGCAAAGCTGTGTTGAACGGGGGGAACGATGCAGAAAAGCGATCTCGGTCAAATCATCCGGTGGGGCCTTTTGTGCGGCCTTGTCCTTACGATCTTCGGCATCATCGGCAACCGGGTTGTCTTGCGTGACGATTGGGACGCGCTACACCTTGCGACTACACCTGCGTTCCTTCCGCCCTATCCACGCATCGTGCGGGAGCTTATCAGCATCTCGTTCGACTTTATCGATATGGTCTTGATGGTGTGGGTGTTTGCGCGCTTTGCCGATCGCTCATTCGCGAAGGCAATGCAACTCTCGGTCATTTGGTGGCTCGTGACGTTGGCGTTGCTCTACCTTGCCATGGTGAACAGCTCGATGATGCCGTGGCGCCTGTCGCTCGATACGACGATCGTGGGTCTCGCTGGCGCATTGGCTGTCGGGCCGATCATGTGGTGGGGACTGCGAAGTCGGCCTGCTTCGTCGGCTGCCGCGTAAGCGATACGCAGTGGCTCGCACCAAAGCCAAAATACTGACACCCGCCGAGCGCCGCATCATGGAGGTGATCTGGAAGCGCGGCCCCTCGACCGTTCGCGAAGTGGCGGATGCGCTGAAGGGAAGCGGAGCGCCTGCCTACACCACGGTGCTCACCGTTTTGCGCGTGCTCTCGGAGAAGGGTTACGTTTCGGCGCGCGGCGAGGGCCGTGCGCATGTATTTTCAGCGATCGTCTCGCAGGCGGATGCGCGAGGGCGGGCGCTGAAACAACTGCTCTTGGAGTTCTTCGGCAAGTCTCCGGAGGCGTTAGCGCTTCATCTCATCGACGAAGAACTTGGTCCGGAGGAGCGCGTGCGGATCGAGGCCCTGATCGCTAAGCGAGGCCGCGATGGCTGAGGTGTCTTTCTTCGTTTCCCTTGCCTTGGTGCATGCACTGTTGGCGGCCCTATTCGCGGTAGTACTTCGGTTCGTGTTGAACGACGTCGCGCGGGGGACACTGAAATGGCGGCGCGGGTGGGCGACGCTTGCATTCTACGGTTCGGCACTTGTGCCGCTCGTAGCCAGCAAACTGCCGGCGACCCTTTCGATCTCGGTCGGCCCAAGCGGGACCGAGGTCGCTCACCTTGCGGGATTTGTTATCGATCTCGCGGATGCTCCAGCGCTCATTCAGCTCGTTGCGACAGTGGCCGCAATGGTCTGGGGACTTGTCGCCCTTGTACGTTTGGCCATCACTTTTGCAGCGGTCTACGCCGGCGAGCGGCAAGCGCGCGACGCACGACGAGGCGGCGTGGGCCGGCTTGCGATTGAGGCTGATCTTCGTCGGCCGGTGCTCGTCGGGTTGTTCCGGCCCACAGTACTGCTTCCGCGCAGCTTTGCACGGAACGAGCGCCGCGCAACCTTGCGCCATGAGATTGAGCACCTGCGCCGTGGCGATTTGCGCGCGGCTCTGATTCAGCGGGCGGTCGAAGATCTGTTTTGGTGGAATCCTTGTTTCTATCGGCTTGGCGCTATTCTGGCCGAGCAGCGCGAACTCTGCTGCGATCAAGCTGCCGCTGGACGAACCGTCAGCTCACGCACCGCGTACGCACGGCTCCTCGTTGCTCTTGCGGCGTTGCCCGGCGATGCCGCGTTTGCGGCACACATCGCCGCGGGGCAAGTGGAGAGCCGTGTGTCGCGCCTGATCGTGGCGGAGAAAGCTTCGTCACCATTGTATGATTGGTTGCTGCTCTTGCTGATCGGCATCGCGATCCTCGCCATGCCGCGGCTATCGAGCGCTGGCGCGACCATGATTTGGGTGGCGAGCAGCTAGTCGCAGAGCGGATGAGGCGCCTCGCTCACCCCAAATTGAACGCGCTCTTGATGCCGTCGATGGTGAACTGCGCGGCGAGGGCGGCGAGGATGATGCCGAAGATGCGCGTCACCATTGCGGTTATGGTGGTGCTGATCATGTGGCTGAGGCGGGCGGCGAGCATGAAGGCGGCGAGGGTCAGTAACAGGTTGACGCCGACACCGCCGAGGACTGCTGCACGGGCTGTCCAGTCGCCGTGCTGTGCGAACAGAAGCATGATCGAGGCGATAGAGCCCGGCCCCGCGATCAACGGAATCGCGAGCGGGAACACAGAGATATCTTCGTGTTCGCCGGGGTGGGCGTGACGTTCCTCGATGACTTTCGCGTTGCGCGCTTCGCGGCGCTGCGTGCGGGTTTCGAACAGCATGTCGATCGCAATCAGGAAGAGCAGCAAGCCGCCCGCGATACGAAACGCGTCGAGGCTGACGTGGAGCTTGTCCAGCAGCCACTCGCCGCCGAAGGCGAAGCCGAACAAGATGCCGGTCGCGATGGCGACGCTCTTCCACGCCATGTAACGGCGCCAAGCGGGCGGCATATCTTGGGTCAACGACGCGAACATCGGTACGACGCCGGGCGGGTCGATGACGACAAAGAACGTGACGAGCGAGGCGAGGAAGAGTTCGAGCATCGGTGTTCTTACTCAATTGGCGTGCGAGCTTTCAGGAGCCTCGAGCCATCGGTCGTTGGGCGGCTACGGCGTCTTCTTGTTGAAGCGGATGCGGCTCAGCACGCGTAGTTTGGCGGGGTCGATGACGAGGATTTCTTCGGCGGCGGGGCCGGTGAGGCGGACGATGAGGTGGGGGCCGTCCATCCGCGTCTCGGCGACGGTCATGCCGGGCGCGAGGTCCAGGTTCAGTTCGGGGGCGTCACCGGGTTTTAGGGACGCGGTGGCTGCGGCGGCCGGTGCTGCGGTATCGCCTGTCTTGGGGTACAGGGCCTGTTTGATGGCCATGCCGATCATGAGGGCCAGGACCACCAAGATCGCAATGCCGAGGCCGATAACCAGCATCCAAAGGCCGCGATTGGAGGGCGGCGGGTTCTCTTGTACTGCTTCGGTCATGAGTGAACCTTCGGGCGACGGCGAGCGTCGTACACTGACCATCGACGAGAGCCAAGCGGGCGAGCGGCTGGATCGCGTGCTGGCGGCCGCGTGGCCCGATTTGTCGCGCTCGCGGCTGAAACAGTTAATCGAGCAGGGCGCGGTGACAGCGGGACCGAAGGCACTCGACGATGCTTCGGCCAAGGTGAAAATGGGGATGGCGGTGACGCTCTCCATACCGGCCGCGATCGCCGCGGAGCCTGAGGGGCAGGCGATCCCGCTCAACATCGTTTACGAGGATGCGCACGTCATCGTCATCGACAAGCAGGCGGGTTTGGTCGTGCATCCGGCGGCTGGCAATCGCGACGGGACGCTGGTCAACGCACTCATCGCGCATTGCGGCGAGAGCTTGCGCGGGATCGGTGGTGAGCTTCGGCCTGGGATCGTCCATCGGATCGATAAGGATACGACGGGCCTCATGGTGGCGGCGAAGACGGAGAAGGCGCATACGTCGCTCGGCAAGCAGTTCGCGGCGCATGCGATCGAGCGCGTTTACAAGGCGTTGGTGTGGGGCGTGCCGCGCGAGCGTGCGGGGACGATCGATGCGGCGCTTGGGCGTAGTCCGCTGAACCGGCAGAAGATGGCTGTGCTGCGGGTCGGCGGAAAAGCGGCGCGGACTCACTATAAGGTGATCGAGACGTTCGGTTCGACGGCGGCGCTTGTGGAATGCCGGCTGGAGACGGGGCGCACGCACCAGGTTCGGGTGCATATGGCGCATATCGGCCATCCGCTGATCGGCGATCCCGTCTATGGAAGACCGCGAACCGTGCCCGGGTTGACGCTACGGTTGAACCGGCAGGCGCTGCACGCGGCGGTGTTAGGGTTTCAGCACCCCACGACCCACAAAACGCTCAGATTCGAGAGTGTGTTGCCGGAAGATTTCACAGAAACTTATCTTGCTCTGAAGGGGTTAACCGGGGGACGGTCGGGGTCTTAAAACCGCCTCGATCAATACATACATAGTGCCCTCACGCCCGGGCCGGTCGGTCGGGCGCGTTGGTCTGGCTTCCCGCTTCGGGGCTTGCATGCACGAAGAAATGGGAGCCCACGCAAGGGGTAACGGATATGGCCGCTGGCTATCTGATGCTTTCGCCGGAAGGCGGACTTTCACGGTATTTGGCCGAGATTCGGAATTTTCCGATGCTCGCGCCGGAAGAGGAATACATGCTCGCCAAGCGCTGGCGCGAGCATGAAGACGCCGACGCCGCGCACAAGCTCGTCACCAGCCATTTGCGTCTCGTCGCGAAGATCGCGATGGGCTACCGCGGCTATGGCTTGCCGGTGAACGAGATCGTGTCGGAAGGCAATGTCGGGCTCATGCAAGCTGTGAAGCGCTTCGAGCCGGACAAGGGCTTTCGTCTGGCGACGTATGCGATGTGGTGGATCAAGGCGTCGATCCAGGAATACATCCTGCGTTCGTGGAGCCTGGTGAAGATCGGCACGACCGCCGCGCAGAAGAAGCTCTTCTTCAATCTGCGTAAGGCGAAGGGACAGATCAAAGCGATCGAAGACGGCGATTTGCGGCCTGAGAACGTCAAGCTGATCGCGACGAAGCTCGGCGTCACCGAAGAAGAAGTGATCTCGATGAACCGGCGCTTGGCCGCGCCCGATCATTCGCTGAATGCGCCGTTGCGCGCGGATTCGGAAGGCGAGTGGCAGGACTGGCTGGTCGACGATTCGCCGAACCAGGAGACGATCCTGGCCGACCGCGAAGAGAAGGACGATCGCAGCGAACTGCTCGCGGAGGGCATGAAGGCCTTGAACGAGCGCGAGCGCGCGATCCTGACCGCGCGTCGATTGAAGGACGAGCCGGCGACGCTTGAGGATCTGTCGAAGGAATTCGACATCAGCCGCGAACGCGTGCGTCAGATCGAGGTCCGCGCGTTCGAGAAGCTGCAACGCGCAATCCGCGAGGCCGCGAAGGTCAACCGCACAGGCGGCGGGCCGGCGCAACCGGTCGCGAAGGAGAAGGTTGCGGCGCTGCCGGCGCGTTAGGCGATCTCTCCAGCCCTTCCCCCCTTGAGGGGGAAGGTGGCGAGCCGCGTCAGCGGCGAGACGGATGGGGGGCGGTGTGTGCGCGAAGTCCCCCCATTCCGCCTACGCCAAGGCTTCGGCGGACCAAGCGAACAATCAGACCCGCCGAAGCGTTCGCGAAGGCGGGCAGTCACGCGCGTTCCGCGCGCGACAGCTTCCCCCTCAAGGGGGGAAGTGCTTTCTGAGAACGGGTCAGCTCGCAAACGGGTCTTTCACCAGGATCGTATCTTCTCGTTCGGGGCTGGTTGAGAGGATGGCTACCGGTGCGCCGATGAGTTCTTCGACTCGGCGGACGTATTTGATGGCGGCGGCGGGGAGTTGGGCCCAGGAACGGGCGCCGGCGGTAGAGTCGGTCCAGCCTTCCATCGTTTCGTAGATCGGTTTGACGCGCTTTTGCGCATCGGCCGCAGCGGGTAGATGGTCGATGCGTTTGCCGTCGAGGTCGTAGGCGACGACGACTTTGATTTCTTTCAAGCCATCGAGCACGTCGAGCTTCGTGAAGGCGATGCCGTCGATGCCGCCGGTGATCACGGTCTGGCGCACGAGCACGGCGTCGAGCCAGCCGCAGCGGCGCTTTCTACCGGTGACGGTGCCGAACTCATGGCCGCGTTCGCCGAGCCTTGCGCCGATCTCGTCGGTGAGTTCGGCGGGGAAGGGACCTTCGCCGACGCGCGTCGTGTAGGCTTTGCAGATGCCGAGCACGTAGGAGATCGCGCGCGGGGCGATGCCGGCGCCGGCGGCGGCTTGTCCCGCGACCGTGTTCGACGAGGTGACGAACGGATAGGTGCCGTGGTCGATGTCGAGCAGTGCGCCTTGCGCGCCTTCAAATAGGATGCGGTCGCCCCGCATGCGGGCGTCGTGCAGGTGTTTCCAGACCGGCCCCAAGTACGGGACGACTTTCGGCGCGATTGCTTTCAATTTGGCGACGAGGTCGGCGGCGTCGATCTCGGCCTTGCCCATGCCGCGACGGAGTGCGTTGTGGTGGGCGAGCAGGTTTTCGACCTTGGCGGGCAACGTCGACAAATCGGCGAGATCGATGGCGCGCAACGCGCGGCGGCCGACCTTGTCTTCGTAGGCGGGGCCGATACCGCGCTTTGTCGTTCCGATTTTAGTGCCCGAGTTCGAGGTCTCGCGGATCGTGTCGAGTTCGCCGTGCAGCGGCAGGATCAGCGGCACGTTCTCGGCGATCAGCAAGTTCTCTTTCGTGATCTGCAGACCTTGGCCCTTCATGCGCTCGATCTCATCGATCAGCGCCCACGGGTCGACGACGACGCCGTTGCCGATGATCGATCGCTTGTTCGAACGCGCGATGCCGGACGGCAGCAGCGAGAACTTATAGGTCTTGCCGTCAATGACGAGCGTGTGTCCGGCGTTGTGGCCGCCCTGGAAGCGTACGACGATGTCGGCGCGCTCGCAGAGCCAGTCGACGATCTTGCCTTTGCCCTCGTCGCCCCACTGAGCGCCGATCACCGCAACGTTGGCCATTAGAACACCAACGCCTTGGCTTGCTTCACGACCGGCAGCTTGCGCAGTTCGACGAGGACCG
>CAZJOM010000045.1:0-31894 GCA_964547645.1 uncultured Flavobacteriaceae bacterium | reverse complement strand
TGAAGAAGTCGCGGATCAGCGTGACCCCGTCGCGGCGCCAAGCGTCGATGTCGGCGGGGGTGAAGCGTTGAGACTGTGACGTTGTCATGGGAGAGCGTTCTCGAAAATCATGGCGCAGCGAACAGCCAGCAAACCACCATTAGCACAGCACATGGGCGGAAACGAAAGCGATCACGCCGAACCGGCGTCTGGGCCTTGCCCGCGTTACTTTCCGCCGGTGCCAAGAAGCTTGGCGATGAACCCGCCAGCCGCGAACCGCGTCGCCATCACCGCGCCGACGATCAACGGCAGCATGGGCACGTGCGGCTCCGGCAGAGCGAGGGCGAAGCGGAGCACCTCAACAACGCCATAGGCAGCACCGATCGCGACCAAGATCACGACCAGTTCGGTGAGCGCCGCGCGGAATGTGAGTGTGCTCAAGGGTGAGGCTCCTTCGTACGTGGCCTCAAGATGAACGACGACGAAAGGGCGTCAATGCACGGTTTCGTGTGGAGGCATCCGGTTAAAGTCAATCACAACACATCGCGCCCCAAATCCGGAAACACTTTCCCGACTTTGCCGAGCAGGTACTCGCCGTACGTGCCCTGAAACACGTGCACGTTGGTGCGGTCCCAGCGGTCGGCGCTGTCGTCTTGGGCTTTGGTGGCGCGGTTGGGTAGTGGCTCGATGACGGCGTCGAACGCCGGGTCGAAGAAGAGCGGGAACGACAACCGATCGCGGCCGCTTTCGTTGCGTACGCGGTGCGGGGTTGAGCGGTACCAGCCGCCGGTCAGGCGGTCGAGCATGTCACCGATGTTGCACACCATCGTGCCTGCGATCGGCGGCGCCTCAATCCATCCGTCACGGCCCTTCACGTGCAAGCCGCCGCAGTCGTCCTGGGCGAGCAATGTCAACAGCCCGTAGTCCGTGTGCTCGCCAACGCCCCATTCTCCGTCGATCGCGCGCGCCGGCGGATAGTGAAACACGCGAAACAAGACCGTCGGATCGGCCGTGTACGTCTCCGAAAAGTAATCCGCGCCGAGACCGAGGCTGAGCGCGACGCCGCGCATCACGGCGTGGGCGGCGCGCGTCGTTCGCGTCATGAAGTCTTGCACCGCGGGCTTCATCTGGGGATAGCTTCCGGCCACAGATTGCGCCCATGCATCGGCACGCGCGCGCGCACGCGCGCGCGCGGATCGGCGGCGCCGAGCTCCGTGCCGAAGTAAACGCCTTCCTTCAGATCCGGCTTGCCCGACGTCAGTTCGCCGCCGACCGGACACGCGGCTCGCGCGGTCCAACCGCGCCAACACCTCGGCATCGACACCATGCCCCGCGATGTAGAAGAAGCCGGTGTCCCGGCACGCAGCCTCGATTTTCAAGGGCGACCGTGCAGGCAGAGGTAGGGGTACCAGTCCCGAGGGACGAAATGTCAATAACGGGGAGTCTATAGGAAGCCATTGCGCAAGTTCAGCAAGTTTGCTTGGCGGTCAAAGCCGCTATCTTACGCCCGCCTAGGGCTTCCTATACATGATACCCTTGATGCGAAAACCACGCCGCCTCCGAGCACTTCAGGTTCACGTACTACCTACGCACCCGCCTGACGCCGACTGCGATTGCCCATGACAGTGCGCAAAGCAAGAACGGTATGACAATTAGCGATGGGTACGGACCAATTCTTTCAGGAATATCTAGCCCGAGAACATTCGCGGTGTAAAAAACACCTCTGTCAACCGCAGCGTCCACGATCTTGTTCGTATCGCCGAATAAGACAAAGTACCCAAACGACACGAAGACGCCGAATATTGCACACGCATAGCCGAACATAACAAACGGAAGCTCTGGCTTTGCTCTGTCTTTGGCGATCATATCGGCAGCCTTGTAGTCGGAGTCACAGCAGATAAGCGGTTGTCAACAACACGCCAAAACTCACAATCATACTCGGCAAGGGATACTGTGCGGCAACGGCCGTCACCACGACGGAATCAATACCATCGTGCCCTTCAGAGGGCAAGTTCGATGCGGGACCTGAAGTCGCTGGCCATAAGAATGCTAACAAAAACAACGCCGTCACCCCTGCGACAAATTGGAAGTGCTGGAACGTAGCAAAACTTTGCGAGCACGAGCAAGCTCCCGACACGGTCGCAGCGACGACACCGCCGTTGAAGGCGAAGTCGACAATCCAGGCAGCTTCAATACCAACAGCGGCGAGCATAAATTCGATGCCAGGAAAGTAGCTACTTAAACTCTCGTTGGCATATCTAAGGGTTGTTTGATATTGCTCCAATGCTATCTGAACTAAGATGACAATTGCGACGATTACGAGCGCCTTTACGCATCGCTCCTCGCGGCAACCGGAGAGGCCACTAACCGCCTCGTAAATCATCGATACCGTCGCGTAGGTCGCGCCAAGCGGCCCGTTCGGGTCAAATGCCCAGAGAAACATGCCCCACCCCCATGGAGGGCGAACACTGCCGCAATCAAGTCGTCCCACTCAACGCTCTTGGCGGAAGTCAACACTCAATCTGCACTGACGTGACAATCGTGCAACTTTTCTTCCGCAGTTGTGTTACCTTCAACTGCAGATTGTCTCTAGTGCCGAGTCCAAAGCGTCAATCAACCGATCGAATCGCAAGTTCAACATGTGATCTGAAAAAGAATGGTCGGAGCGACAGGATTTGAACCTGCGACCCCCAGTCCCCCAGACTGATGCGCTACCAGGCTGCGCTACGCTCCGACGGCTTGATGTATGCGGAACCGCGAAGTTGGGGGGCGGGTCCGTTGGGGGGCGCACTATAGGCAGAGGGGCTGGCGCGGGGCAACCCGTGGGGGTGCGTCAAAGCGGAAGCCAAGCCTCAGAGCGTGACGCCGAGTTTGGGCAGGAGCCAGAGCATAGCGGCGTAAAGCACGATGGTGAGGGCGCAGGAGCTTAAGAGCGCGGGCCAGAAGGTGACGTTGGCGCGCAGGAGCGCTGGGAACACCAGGAACATGGGGAGCGACGGGAGCACGAACCAGAACGTCGCTTCGGCGTGGCTCGCGATGCGGGCCGTGTCGGCTGTGTCGCGCCAAAGCCAGATGATGCCGAGTATCGAAATTAAGGGCAGCGAGGCGATGAGACCGCCCCAGCCGGGATAACGCTTCGCCACCTCGGACACGATCAGCACGATCACGCCCGAGAGCAGCGCCTTTACGATGGGGTAGAGCACGCGCGCTTACTGCGCGGCGACGGCTTTGTTCGCCTTGCGCGGACCGCGATTGAGCAGATCGCGGAGCCCCAACAAGTCGTCCAACACGTTCTCTAAGCGCTCGCGTTGTTCGGCCAGCAACTTTTCGCTCGGGTTCTCGGCCGACAGGTTGACGTGTTCGACCGACGGCGTCGCGCGGCCGAACAGGGGTTCGGGCATGGGCGCGACTTCTTCCGGTGCCAAGTCGCGCTTGGCGGTGGCGGCCTTCGCCCCGACCCGGCCGATCTCGGCGACTTGTTTGGCGCCCTGTTCGCGCAGTACCTTCTGCACGCCTTTGATCGTCAGACCTTCATTGTAGAGCAGCGCGCGGATGCCCTTCAGCAGATCGATGTCGTCCGGGCGATAATAGCGACGGCCGCCCGCGCGCTTGAGCGGTTTGATCTGCGTGAACTTCGCTTCCCAGAACCGCAGCACGTGCTGTGGCACGTCGAGCGTTTCGGAAACTTCCGAGATCGTGCGGAAGGCGTCGGGTGCTTTTTCGATACGGCTAGGCTCGCTCATTTGTTCTCGCCCGTATGGCTCGTGCCGTTCATGCCGGCTTGGCCGTCGTTGATCATCGCCTTCAACACGTGGCTCGCGCGGAAGACGAGCACACGACGCGGACTTATCGGAACTTCTTCACCGGTTTTCGGATTGCGACCGATTCGTCCACCTTTCGAGCGTACGGCAAATGTGCCGAACGACGAAAGCTTCACCGTTTCTCCGCGGATCAATCGCGCCGATACTTCTTCGAGCACCCGATCAACGAGATCGGCGGACTCATTTCGCGACAAACCCACTTGCGCATAGACCGCCTCGGCCAAGTGCTGCCGGGTCAGGGTCTCGCTCATCGTCGCCTCCGTGCGCCGCGGTTCGTTGCGGCACGACTCAAGTGTCAACGGTAGGTCGCGCGAGAAATGCCGTCAATATCAGAGGGATAGAAGACGCTGCTACCAGCGGACGAGTGCCGAGCCCCAGGTGAAACCTCCACCCATCGCTTCGAGCAGCACCAGTTGATCGCGTTTAATACGCCCGTCGTTCACGGCTGCAACCAGTGCAAGAGGAACTGACGCTGCAGATGTATTTGCGTGTTGTGCAACCGTCGAAATCACACGCGATGGGTGTACCCCGACCTTACGGGCCGTTGCGTCTAAAATTCTTTGGTTCGCCTGATGCGGCACAAACCAGTCGATATCGGAGGCGGTGAAGCCATTGGTCCTGATCGCAAGCTCGATCGCGTCAGCCATGTTGGCAACAGCGTGGCGGAAGACCTCGCGCCCCTCCATGCGCAGGTGGCCGGTCGTCTTCGTCTTCGAGGGGCCGCCGTCGACATAAAGCAGGTCGTGGTGACGGCCGTCGGAGAACAAATGTGTGGACAGGATGCCCCGGTCCTTCGCCGTGCCCGCGCCCTGCCCCGCCGTCAGCACCATCGCACCGGCACCGTCGCCGAACAGCACCGCCGTCGTGCGATCGTTCCAATCGAGAATGCGCGAGAAGGTTTCGGCCCCGATCACGAGGCAGTTCTTCACCTGCCCGGCCTTGATGAAGTTATCGGCAACAGCAAGCGCATAGACGAAGCCGGAGCAAACCGCCTGCACGTCGAATGCGGCGCCGCGGGTAATGCCGAGGCGGGCTTGGACGGTGGTCGCCGTTGCGGGGAAGGTTTCGTCGGGCGTAGCTGTGGCCAACACGATCATGTCGATCGCGCTGGCGTTCATGCCCGCGGCGCGCAACGCTTCTAGCGAAGCGGCGACCGCAAGGTCGGAGGTGAATTCGCCTTCGGCTGCTATGTGACGCTCGCGGATGCCGGTGCGTTCGCGGATCCAGTCGTCGCTAGTTTCGAGTTTCGTGGCGAGATCGGCGTTGGTCACCGTCTGCGCCGGAAGATATGCCCCAACGCCCGCGACTTGAGAGCGAAGGGTGCCCATCAGGATGCCGCCTCGGGAACAGGCGCGGGCGCCGGTTCGACTTTCGGGCCGCCGAGCGCTTGGATCGATGGCGGCAGGTGGGTCATAGCGTCGGCGATTTGGGTCACGAACTCGCTCTCGCCCATTTCGATCGCGAGGTCGAGCGCCGTCGCGAATCCCACGCCGTCGGTTCCGCCGTGGCTCTTCACCACGACACCGTTGAGGCCCAGAAACACGCCGCCGTTGACGGCGCGCGGGTCCATCTTCTGGCGCAAGATGTTGAAGCCCGGACGTGCCAACACGTAACCGAGGCGCGAGATGAGCGACCGCGCCATTGCGGAACGAATGTAATGACCGACAAGCCGCGCGGTGCCTTCCGCGGCCTTCAGAGCGATGTTGCCGGCGAAGCCCGAAGTCACAACCACGTCGACGGTGCCGGCGCTAATGTCGTCGCCCTCAACGAAGCCATGGAAGCGGAGTGGCAAGCCTGAGTCCTTCAGCGCCGCAGCGGCAGCTTTGACTTCGTCGTTGCCCTTCACTTCTTCAACGCCGACGTTCAACAAACCGACGCTCGGCCGTTCGATACCAAACACGACTTTCGCGTAAGCCTCGCCCAGCAGGGCGAAGTCGACGAGCTGGCGTGCGTCGGTATCGACATTGGCGCCGACGTCGAGCACGACGGTCTGCCCACGGATCGTGGGCCAAAGCGCGGCTATCGCGGGGCGCGACAGGCCAGGGACAGTGCGCAGTTGCACCTTCGCCATCGCCATCAACGCGCCGGTGTTGCCGGCACTGACCGCCGCTTGCGCTTCCTTGTTGCGCACCGCGTCGATCGCGCGCCACATCGAAGTGTTACGACCGCGGCGGAGCGCCTGCGCAGGCTTATCGTCCATCGCAACAGTATCGTCGCAGTGCACGACCTGCACCGCGTTCTTGACCGCCGACTTGTTCAGGAGGATCGGCTGCAGCCGCGCATGATCGCCATGCAGCAGGAATTTCACCTTCGGGTGGCGGACGTGCGAGATCGCAATCCCGTCAACGATCGCTTGGGGTGCGTTGTCGCCCCCCATCGCGTCGACCGAAACGACAATTTCGCGGTTCACGCTGTCGCTATCCTTTGAGGCGGTCGCCGGCCGAGCATGGGCCGACTATGCGCCCGCGGCGAGCCAAGCGCTAGGTCGCCTT
Source organism: uncultured Flavobacteriaceae bacterium (assembly GCA_964547645.1). Classification (GTDB taxonomy): domain Bacteria; phylum Pseudomonadota; class Alphaproteobacteria; order Micropepsales; family Micropepsaceae; genus SZUA-430. The sequence goes on along the minus strand of CAZJOM010000045.1, from coordinate 25,602 downwards.
CTTCTCGATTTCACGGCCATCGTAGTGGCCGCACTTCGGGCAGACGTGGTGCGGGCGCTTCAGCTCACCGCAGTTGCCGCATTCGTTGTAGTCCGGCCGCGCCAAAGCGTGGTGCGAGCGGCGCATGTTCCGCCGGGACGGGCTTACTTTTCTTTTGGGGACCGCCATGGGCCTCTCCTATTCGTGCTGTCAACCAAAGCTCTGGCGTGAACGCGTCGTCGCCGAACGGGCTCTGGCCGAAAATGAGGCGCGGATACAATAGGAAAGCGGCCCTAAGTTCAACCCCCGGAAACCCGCCATTTTGCCTCGGAGAGGCGGGCGAGTTGCCGCTACGGCGGGGTTGGGATCTGATCGGCTGTCGTTCCGCCCGACTCGCTGGAGGGGAAAATGATCCGCCTTGCCGTCCTCGCACTTGCTCTGATCCTGGCCTGCTGCAATCCGCCGACGCAGGCCACAGTCCCCGGACCCGAAGTCGCGAACACACAGCCCCCAAAGGACGAGGAAAGCTGCCGCAAAGCGAGCGGTGCTTGGCAGCGCGTCTGTCTCATGGGCGACTGGGCTTGCGTGGTGACCTATGCGGATGCCGGCAAGACGTGCACCGATGGGGACGAATGCGAGGGCGGACAGTGCCTCTACGAAGGGTCCGAGCGGCCCGTGCCGGGCACGCCGGCAAAGGGCGAGTGCAAGCGGACAAGCAATCCATGCGGCTGCTTCACGCGCGTGGTGAAGGGCAAGGTCGAAGGCGCCCTCTGCGTCGACTGACCTATTTCTTCGGCTTGAGTTTTGCGAGCACCGCGAACGGGTTTTCGCGCGCCGGTGCCTCGTCGGCTTGGAACGCGACGCCCGGCTTGCGCGGATACGGATCGAGGTTCAGCGCGAGCTCTTCCACGACAACCTCTCCCAAGTCGATCTCGTGTCCCAGCGGTTCGGGCGGATCGTCGGCGGTCGGATCCACGAAGACGTCATGCTCGGGCTTCACTTCCTCCCGATATTTGTCAGGCGGTAGATAGTTGCGCTCGAACGCGGCTTCGATCTGGGTGTCGAGTGGCTCTAGCGTAACAACGCAGGTTTGCGTCACGGTCGCTTTGAGCGTGCCGGTCAGATGAACGCCTTTGCCATGGCGGCGGGTGAGCGAAATCTTGGCAGTCAGCGCCTTGACGGCAACGATGTCGAGGTAGCTCGCAAGTTTGGTGAATTCTTCCGGCGTCGCCGTCAGCGTTTGCACAAGCCCCGCCTCGCTGATCTTAGAAACCGCTACCGGACGGCGAAAGCCATGCGTCGCCTCGCTCACGGTGCGGGCCATGCGAAGGTGCCGGCAAAGAGATCGGCTTCAGGGGCCGCCTTCAGCGCCTCGGCTGCAGCGCGGACGTATGTGGCCAGCGCATCGAGTTTTGGCGCTGTCACGTCGGCGCCGCGATAGACGTTGCGCTTGAGCGCCTCGCGCAGAGCGGCAACGTCACCCTGCTTCAGCGCCGTGTCGTAGGCGGCAGCGCGACCGTAGAACGCCTGCAGCATGCCCTTGATCTTCTTGGGAACGGACATGTCGCCCGCGCCAAGTTCGCGCAGGCTTTGCTCCATGTTCGCGAACATTTGGTCGAACGTTGCCTGGGCCAGCGCCTTGCCCTCGCCGCGCGCCGCCTTCAGCCGAGACAGGAACAGACCTGCGTGCAGAACGATCAGGTCGAAACGCCCGTCGATTGTGTCAGGGACGTCAAGCGACTCATAGAACTCGGGGCGGCGCGCCTGCTCGACCAGGCCGCTGTAAATGACCGCGCCGTGCCGTGCGGTGTCGCGCCCGCGGGATAAAAAGGAGAGAAGTGTCCGCACGAGGGCCCGGCTTTCCAACGTCTTTTGGCTTTCCCTTGAAATTAGGCAAGCGCAGCGGTACGTCAACAGCCGGTTTTTAACCCCGTTATCCGCGTTGGGAGTAGCCCATGGCATCGCGCGTCGTTTTGGCAAGTTCGGTTCTGGTTATCGCGGGCCTTGCCGCCTGCGCGCCCATCCGCGACGTCCGTGGCTATGTGCCCGACGACGAGCGTGTGGCGTCGGTCTCGGTTGGCGCGGATACCCGCGACTCGGTCCAAGAGAAGCTCGGCACCCCCTCCAGCACGGCGGCCTTCGGTGATCCGACCTGGTACTACATTTCGACCGAGCAGGAGCGCTATGCGTTCTTCAAGCCGGACATCACGAAACGGCAGATCCTGGCGATTGCATTCGCCGAAGACGGCAAGGTCAACGACATCCGCAAATACGGCATCGAAGATGGCCAAGTGATTGCGCTCGTCGATCGGGAAACGCCGAGCCGCGGCAAGGAGATGTCGTTCCTTCAGCAGCTGTTCGGGAACATGGGTGCGCTGCCCGGTGGCGCCCCCGGCTCGAACCAAGGTCCCGGCCGCCCGGGCGGCGAAGGCAAATAGGCCAATCGATTTGGAATAAGAAAAAGGCCCCGGAAATTTCCGGGGCCTTTTCGTTTGAGCGAAGGCTTGCGCCTTACATGTGCGCGAGGGCAGCAAGCAGCAGCAGCGCCACGATGTTCGTGATCTTGATCATCGGGTTGATCGCGGGGCCGGCCGTGTCCTTGTACGGGTCGCCGACGGTATCACCGGTAACCGCCGCCTTGTGAGCGTCGGAGCCCTTGCCGCCAAAGTGGCCGTCTTCAATGTACTTCTTCGCGTTATCCCACGCGCCGCCGCCCGAGGTCATCGAGATGGCGACGAATAGACCGGTCAGGATCACGCCCATCAGCATCGCGCCGACCGCCGAGAGCGCTGCGCCCTTACCAGCGATCAACATCACGAAGAAGAAGAGCACGATCGGCGAGAGCACCGGCAAAAGCGACGGCACAACCATCTCTCGGATCGCGGCCTTGGTCAGCATATCGACGGCGCGGCCGTAGTCCGGCTTCTCCGTGCCCTTCATGATGCCGGGCTTTTCCTTGAACTGACGGCGGACTTCTTCAACCACCGCCGAAGCAGCGCGGCCGACCGCAGTCATGCCAAGCGCGCCGAAGAGGTAAGGTAGCATACCGCCGAGGAACAGGCCCACGACCACCCACGGGTTCGCAAGGCTGAAGCTCACGACCGTGTCCTTGAAGAACGGATACTCGGCCGCATTCTGCATGAAGTGGCGAAGATCCTCCGTGTACGCCGCAAAGAGCACGAGCGCACCGAGACCAGCCGAACCGATCGCGTAGCCCTTCGTGACCGCCTTCGTGGTGTTGCCGACCGCGTCGAGCGCGTCGGTGGTCTTGCGAACTTCCTTGTCGAGACCCGCCATTTCGGCGATGCCGCCGGCGTTGTCGGTCACCGGACCGAACGCGTCGAGGGCGATAATCATGCCCGCGAGAGCCAACATCGTGGTCGTGGCGATCGCAATGCCGAAAAGGCCCGCGAGCGTGTAGGTCACGATAATGCCCCACACGATGACGAGAGCCGGAAGCGCGGTCGATTCCATCGAGACCGCGAGGCCCTGGATGACGTTCGTGCCGTGACCGGTGACCGAGGCCTTTGCCACTTCGCGCACCGGGCGGTAGCCCGTGCCGGTGTAGTACTCCGTAATCCAGACCAGAAGGCCGGTCACGGCGAGACCCGCGATGCCACACAAGAACAGCGTGAAGCCGTTAAACGACAATCCCGCTGCCGTGGTGTAAACGCGGTCGAAACCGATCGAGTAGTAGGTAACGAGACCCACGAGCAGAAGCGACAAGCCGGCCGTCGCGATCAGGCCCTTGTACAGCGCGCCCATGATGTTCTTCGACGCGCCAAGGCGAACGAAAAACGTGCCCGCGATCGACGCCAGGATGCAAACGCCCGCGATCAGAAGCGGGTAGAGCATCATCAAGCTTTTGCTGTCGGCGAAGAAGATCGAGGCCAGCACCATCGTGGCGCCGATCGTAACGACGTAGGTTTCGAACAAGTCGGCTGCCATACCGGCGCAGTCGCCAACGTTGTCACCGACGTTGTCGGCGATCGTGGCGGGGTTGCGGGGATCATCTTCCGGAATGCCCGCTTCGACTTTGCCGACCATGTCGCCGCCGACGTCCGCACCCTTGGTGAAGATGCCGCCGCCGAGACGGGCGAAGATCGAAATCGCCGACGCACCGAGCGCGAGCGAGACGAGCGCTTCAACGATCACGCGGCTCTGCTTCACGTCCGTAACGTCATAAGCCAGCGTCAGCAAACCGTAGTAGCCGGCAATCGCGACCAGCGCGAGACCAACGACGAGCATGCCGGTCGCCGCGCCCGACTTGAACGCAATCGCGAGACCCTCAGCCAAACCTTTGCGCGAAGCCTCCGTCGTGCGGACGTTCGCCTTCACCGAGAGGTTCATCCCGATGTATCCGGCAAGACCCGAGCACACCGCGCCGATCACGAAGCCCAGCGGCTGGACCCAGTGTTGGAACGCGAGCGCCACGACGATCGCGACCGCAACGCCGACCATCGCGATCGTGCGGTATTGCCGGTTCAAATACGCAGCCGCGCCTTCTTGAATGGCGGCCGCGATTTCTTGCATCCGCGCATTGCCTGCGGGTGCAGCAAGAATCGATTGGCGGGCCCAAAAGCCGTAGCCAAGCGCCGCTGCCGCGCACGCCAAAACGATAGAGAGTCCCGTGACGGTATCCATTGCCTCAGACCTTATTTGGAGTTGCCGGAGCTTGAGGGGGTCAAGCGCCGGGCTTGGATCCGAGGGATTGCGCGCAAGGCTTCAAGCCGGAATCTCGCCGACTCAATTGGCCCCCCGGCCAAAAAGAGGCCGGAACATGCCAAACACCCCTACCCCATGCAATACGGGCGCACCGCAGAAATAAGGGAAATTCGACGCAGGGCGCAGGCAAATGCCTACTTCAGATCGTCGTCCGAGTCGTGGATCTCGACGTTCTTAACGATGTTTGGACCGACAATTGCAGCAGCGACGCGGGTCAATCGGAGCGCCAGCGCTTCGATATCCAAGAGCGAAGGATCGTTGTTGCGCGCAATGCTGTTGCCGCCGTGAACTTCGCGCAGGAAGGCATCCTGAATATAGGGAATCCGCTCGAGCATTTTGTTGCGATCGGCACCTTCCTCGAGCAGCAACGTAATGCCGAGATAGGCGTAGCGATGGAGTTCGCCGTCGATGATGACTGGGGCAACCAGCTTCGGCATCGACACACTAGGAGCACGCGGGACGCCTATTTCGGCGGACTCTTCTTTCGGCTTCTTCGCGCCGTGGCCACCGCCGCTCGCAAGCACGGGTGCCGCGCCAAGCACACCGGAAAGCAGCAGCGCGGAAATCAATCGCAAACGATAGGTCCTACTTCGCGGGCTCGCCTTCGCCGTTCGCGTTCGCATCGCGCTGTGCGCTCGAACCGAGAACAAGGATCAGCAAAATCAAAGCCATGATGAAACGCATGTCGGGCACTCCCAGTTGAAGGGGATTGTGCGCCCGGCGGTTTAATAAGCCGTGAAGCGTTAATTCATTACCAATTCAGAAATGGGTGTAGCCGGGGCGGTCGAAAACAAGCGGCTTTCCTGCACCGTCATAGGCTCGCACACCCTTGCCTTTGAGAACGTGCCCAATCCGCGTAAGCCGCACCTTGGTGCGGGCGGTAAGCGCGCTTAGCGCTTTCGAGGCCGACGGCGGTGCGGTGAAAGCGAGTTCATAGTCGTCGCCGCCGGTTACCAGATCGTGAAGGCTCGCCACGCCACCATCGAGCGCCAGCCCGGCAGCCTTCGAAAGCGGCACCTTTGCCACATCGATCCTGATCGCAACCTGCGAAACGTCGGCAATATGGCCCAAGTCGGCAATCAAGCCGTCCGAAACATCCAGACTTGCATGCGCAAGACCCAAGAGCCCCCGCCCAACATCGAGCCTCGGAACGGGCACACGATAACGTTGGACGAGAGCCTTCCGAAGCGGCTCCGCAAGCGCCACCGCTTTTCCCTGGAGCGCTCGCAAGCCTAGCGCGGCATCGCCGATAGTCCCGCTCACCCAAACGTCGTCACCGATCTTAGCGCCGCTGCGCGTAAGCATGCCGCCCCTTGGAACGTCCCCCAATGCAACGATGTTGAACGCCGCCGGGCCGGGCGTAGCCACCGTGTCGCCGCCAATCAGCGACAGCGCGTACCGCTTCTGGCTACGTTTCAGCCCCGCCGCAAATGCCTTGAGCCAACGGTCGTCAATCTCCGGCGACAGCATCGCCGTCAGGAGATAGGCACGCGGGACTGCACCCTTAGCGGCCAAATCCGACAGGTTCACGTGCAGTACCTTTTGGGCAATCGTCTCGGGCGGATCGGACGCCAAAAAGTGAACGCCCGCCACGATGGCGTCCGTCGTGACGACAACGTCGTGGTCGACCTTCGGCTTCAAAAATGCGGCGTCATCTTTAAGACCCAGCGCCCCTGGTTCGTTGCCGACGAGCGGCGCGAAGATATTCGCGATCAGATCGAATTCGGCGCTGCGCTTGCGGCCCGCGGTCATTGCTCGACGGGCGGCGCGGTTTCTTCAGGCCGATGTGCGCGGGCAAGACGGCTCAGCACGCCGCCCAAAAACGCAATCTCGTCTCCGGCGAAGAACGCCGCGGCGATGGTCATGTATTCATGGACGATCACGCGAGCGCCGACCGTCGGCTCCGAAATCAGTTCGAATGTAGCCGAACGCATGATCGCGCGCATCGTCGGGTCGATACGATTGAACGGCCACTCTTTCGGCATCGCACGCGCGAGCTCGCGGTCGATCTCCTGTTGGCGCTCGACCACGCCACGCACCAAGCCCACAAAGTACTTTTCATCCGCCTCGGGATACTGCTCGCCTTCGATCTCCTTGCCCAATCGGTGTTCGATGAACTCGCGCAGAGCCGCCTCGGAGTCCTGGTTCGAGAGCTCCATTTGATAAAGCGCTTGGACGGCAGCCATGCGCGAAGCGCTGCGCGAGCGCCCTTGGCTACGCCGCTTCGGACGATACGGTTGACCCTTCTTCTTGGTCATTTGCGCCCGACACCCAGCTGCTGCCGCAGCGCCAACATGGCAAGCGCGGCCTTCGCGGCATTGGCACCTTTGTCTTCGACCCGATCGGCGTTCGTGCGTGCCAATGCCTGATCCTCGTTCTCCACCGTCAGGATGCCGTTCCCGATCGCGATGCGTTGATGAACCGTCAATTCCATCAAGCCGCGGGCGGATTCGTTCGAGACGATCTCGTAGTGCGTGGTCTCGCCGCGAATGACGCAGCCCAATGCCACATAGGCGTCGTAGGCTTGGCCTGCCGCGTGCCCGGCTGCGTTGGCCATGGCGATCGCGCCCGGAATTTCGAGCGCGCCGGGAACCGTGATGACATTGAAGTCGACATTGGCCGCCTTCAACACCGCCGACGCACTCTTCAAAAGGGCGTCGGAGATATCGGCATAGTAGCGCGCTTCTACGATGAGAACTTTGGTCATTGTTCAGCTTCCATAACGTGAACCGACCATCTGCGTGCCGACGACGCGTAGGCCATAGCCTTCTAGACCGACGATCTGCCTTGAGGCGGAATTCGTGAGCAGCACCATATCGCGAACGCCCAGGTCCAGCAGAATCTGGGCACCGACGCCGTATTCCTTCAAACGGCGCGGCATTGTCTCCGGCTGCGGCTGTTTCCGCAGGAGGAGGTCGGAGATGTAGGTGCTGCGGCTCTCGCGGATGAGAACCACGACGCCCCGTCCCGCCTTGTCGACGGCTTCCATGGAGCGGGTGAGAACATCGTCGCGCCCGCCGCGCACCGCAAGCAGATCGTCAAACAGATTGACCGCATGCATGCGCACCAGCACGGGACCGCCGGATGCCACGTCACCTTTGACCAGAGCGATGTGCTCGGCATATTCGACCGTGTTCACGTACAGCATCATCTTGAACTTGCCGCCGTGATGGCTGTCGATCTCGGTCTCGACGGATCGAGTGATGAAATGATCGTTACGGCGGCGATAGGCGATCAGATCTGCGATCGTGCCGACCTTCATTCCGTGCAGCTGCGCGAACTTCACAAGGTCGGGCAGACGGGCCATCGTGCCGTCGTCGTTCATGACCTCGCAGATGACGCCGGACGGGATCAGACCCGCGAGGCGCGAGATATCGACTGCCGCTTCCGTGTGGCCGGCGCGCACGAGCACGCCGCCGCGGCGCGCGACTAGCGGGAAGACGTGCCCCGGCGTCACGATATCTGTCGGACCCTTGCTGGGATCGATAGCGACGGCGATGGTCCGCGCCCGATCGTGCGCGGAGATGCCTGTCGTCACACCTTCCTTCGCTTCGATCGAAACCGTAAACGCGGTTTGATGAACCGTACCGTTGTCGCGCGACATCATTGGAAGCTTCAGCTTCTCGGCGCGCTCTTCCGTGACGGCGAGGCAAACGAGGCCGCGCGCGTGCTTGGCCATGAAGTTAATCGCGTCCGGCGTCGCCATTTGCGCCGGGATAATAACGTCGCCTTCGTTCTCGCGGTCCTCGGCATCGACGAGGATGAACATGCGCCCGTTGCGGGCGTCCTCGATGATCTCCTCCGGCGAGGCGATGAAGTCGTGGAATTCGCCCTTCATCATGCGAACTCCTTTAGGCGCGAAAGATAGCGCGCGAGCATGTCGATTTCGATGTTGACCTTGTCGCCCGCTTTGATCCCGCCCCAGGTCGTGACCTTGGCGGTGTGCGGGATGATATTCACGCCGAACGCCGTGCCCTCTACCTCATTGACGGTCAGCGATGTGCCTTCGATGCAGATCGAGCCCTTGGCGGCGATAAATTTCGCCAACTGCTTTGGCGCACGGATCTTGTAGCGCGTCGAGTCGCCCTCGGGCGTCACGGAAACAACGTCACCAACGCCGTCAACATGACCGCTGACGATGTGGCCGCCGATCTCCTCGCCCACTTTCAGCGAACGTTCCAGATTGACGCGCGTTCCGGCGGCCCAGGCGCCCAACGTGGTTTTCGACAGCGTCTCGGCCGAGGCTTCGACCGAAAACCAGGCGTCGCCTTCCTTGCCGCCCTTGGCGATGACGGTGAGGCACGGGCCGGAGCAGGCGATCGACGCGCCGATCGCGATCGTCGCCGGGTCGAAGGCGGTTGCGATCTTGATCGTCGTGTCGCCGCGCTTCGTGATGAGCTGCACGGTGCCAACGTCGGTGATGATACCGGTGAACATGGGCTGAAGTATTAGGTGGGCGTGCGATAAACTTCCAGCACGTCTTCTCCGAGGCACATTGTCTCTTCGCGCGCAAAGCGCGGTAAATCCCCAAGCGCCGCCGCGCCCAGCGACGCTACGGCCGACACGCCATCACCCATCAGGGACGGCGCGCGGTACCAATAGAGGCGATCGACGTGCCGCGCTTTCAGCAGCGATGAAGCCAACGTCGCTCCGCCTTCGACAAGAACGCGCGTTAAGCCTTCGGCGGCGAGCGCATTCAGTGCGGCTGAAAGATCGACGCGCGAAGGCGTGGCGCCAACCTCGATCACCTTGACGCCCTTGGCGCGCAACGCCGCAACCGCGGAAGGCTCGGCGGCCGGCGAGGCCACCAGCCACACCGGCTGGGCCTTCGCGGTGGTAACCAACTTCGAAGTGAGTTCAAGGCGGGCGGCCGAATCGACCACGATCCGGACAAGCCCGGTCGCCTTCACACCCGGCAACCGGCAGGTCAGCTCCGCATCGTCGGCCAGCGCGGTACCAATGCCGACCATGATGGCGTCGTGCTGGCTGCGCAGCAGGTGGCCGTGCGCGCGGGCGCGATCACCCGTAATCCAGCGGCTTTCACCGCTTGTGAGCGCGATGCGGCTATCGAGCGTTGTCGCCAGTTTGAGCGTTACGAACGGGCGGCCGCGTTGGATGCGGGAGAGGAAACCGGCATTGACCGCGCGCGCTTCGGCTGCGAGCACGCCGGTTCGGAGTTGGATGCCGGCGGCCTGCACCATCGCGTGGCCTTTCCCGGCCACCCGGCTGTCAGGATCATCGAGCGCGCTCACCACGCGCCTGACACCGGCATCGATCAATGCTTGAGCACACGGCGGCGTTTGACCTTGGTGGGCGCAGGGTTCGAGCGAGACGTACGCCGTCGCCCCCCTCGCGCGCGCGCCGGCCTCTCGCAGCGCTTCCGTTTCCGCATGCGGGCGACCACCGTCTTGCGTCCAGCCGCGCCCGGCAACGTGTCCAGCGTCGTCAACGATCACACAGCCAACTGCCGGATTCGGCCAGACGCGGCCCAGGCCACGCCGCGCCAACGCTAGCGCGAGGGCCATAAAGCGTTCGTCGTTGCTTTCGTCCGCGCGCGTGGTCAGTCGCCTTTGCCTTCGGGTTCGCTCAATTGCCCGATGATGTTCTCAAAGTCTTTGGCCTCGCGGAAGTTTTTATACACTGAGGCAAATCGCACATAAGCAACCGTATCGAGGTTGCTCAATCCCTGCATGACGAGTTCGCCGATGGTGGACGAAGGAATCTCCGTCTCGCCCGAGCTCTCCAAACGCCGTACGATACCGTTGACCATGCGCTCAACGCGCTCCGGCTCGACCGGACGCTTACGGATCGCGTGCTGGATGGATCGCATCAACTTGTCGCGATCGAAGGGCAGACGCCGGCCGCTCTTCTTGATGACAATCAAATCGCGCAACTGCACCCGTTCGAACGTGGTGAAGCGGGCACCGCATGCAGGACAAACGCGGCGGCGTCGGATAGCGGCATTATCCTCCGTCGGCCGGCTGTCCTTCACTTGCGTGTCGTCGTGCTGGCAGAATGGGCATCTCATCGCGCCGTAGCTCCCCCTGCGTTCCCTACCCGGGATTGTATCCGTAGAAGCCTCAACCTACGACCCAACACAAGCATTTGATCGGGCCGCTTTCAATCCCGCTATTACTATTGTCGCTAAAGCATACGGTTAAGAAGCCCCCGGCCACTCGTTTCGCTTGTTCTCGCGCGAATACATCCGGCCACCGCGCCTGGCCCCGAAGAGCGCTTCGTTTGCAGATTGCGGCACCCACCCTGTCTTGGACGGCAATAATCTGTGGTGAACACAATCACCCGGATAGGCATTAGGCACATGAGATCTGCAGATGTTTCCGGGGATATTCTATGTTCGTCTTGTAATTCGGCACAGATTTGGCACATTGAGGGCGACAGAAATACAATCCGTAACTTGACACACAAGTGCAGTTCACTGCTTCACTTCCAACAACTCAGGAATTTCCATCAACTTAGGGTACCCTCGATGAGCGACGGCAAGACAGATAACGGCAAATCGACGGATCACCTGCTGCAGCTTGCAACAGGGATCGTGTCTTCTTACGTGAGCCACAACCAAGTGCCGATGGCAGAAGTTCCGACCATCTTGAAGAGCGTCCACTCCGTGCTCGCCGGTTTGGTCAGCGGCACCATCACCGACACAGGATCGGCCACGAAGCCGGCGGTTCCGGTCAAGAAGTCGATCGGCGACGATTTCATCATCTGCTTGGAAGACGGCAAGAAGCTGAAGATGCTCAAGCGCTATCTGCGCTCGAACTTCAACATGTCGCCTGAAGAGTATCGTGCGAAGTGGGGCCTGCCGGCCGACTACCCCATGGTCGCCCCCGCCTATGCCCGCCAGCGCTCGGAATTTGCGAAGAAGATCGGCCTTGGCCGCGTCCCCGCCAGCACCGGCCGCGGACGGCGCAAGAAAGCGGCATAAGCGCCGTTTCGACCAAACAAAGCGGCGGTGCCTACTCGGTGCCGCCGCTTTTCTTTTTCATCACGTAGTCGAGCTTTGAGCGCGCCAGTCGCTCGATGTCGGAGCGCGCGGCAGTCGTTGGGGCGATGAAGCTGACCTCGGTTCCGGTCGCTTCATCCACGGCCGTGACTTTGAGTGACGAGCCGATGCTCGTCATCTCCAGAATGATACCGCCCCGATCAGGCGGCACGTTTGATGTTAAGCCGCGACCAGGCATTGTCCAACGCCGCGATGAGGATGCGCATCTTGTCGTCGTCGTGGAACGGCGACGGCGTAAGACGCAACCGCTCCGTGCCGCGTGGCACGGTCGGATAGTTGATCGGCTGCACGTAGATCGCGTGTTCGTGCAGCAGGATGTCGGATACGTGCTTACAGCTGACCGGATCGCCGACGAGCAGCGGCACGATGTGGCTGACCGACGGCATGACTGGAAGCCCGGCCTCGCGCAGCAGCCGCTTCAGCGTAGCAGCGCGTTCCTGGTGCCGCGCACGTTCGACCTGACTGCCCTTCAGGTGCCGCACGCTTGCCAGCGCGCCGGCAGCGAGCACCGGCGGGATCGATGTCGTGAAGATGAAGCCCGGCGCAAAACTACGCACGACATCTACAAACTGCGACGTAGCGGCGATGTAGCCGCCCATGACGCCAAACGCCTTGGCCAGCGTGCCGTTGATGATATCGACTTGCTGCATGACGCCATCGCGCTCGGCAACGCCCGCGCCGCGGTGGCCGTAGAGGCCGACGGCGTGCACTTCGTCGAGATAGGTCAGCGCCCCAAAGCGCTTCGCGAGCGCGCAGATCTCGCCGATCGGCGAGATGTCACCGTCCATCGAATAGACGGATTCGAATGCAATGATCTTCGCCGCCGCCGGATCGGCACGCAGCAAAAGCTCTTCCAGATGCTTCAGATCGTTGTGCCGCCACACCTGACGCTGCGCCTTCGACCGGCGCATGCCCTCGATCATCGAAGCGTGATTGAGCTCGTCCGAGAAGATAATGCAATTCGGTAGCACGTTGCCCAGCGTCGCCAGCGCCGCGTCGTTCGCGATGTAGCCCGACGTGAACAGCAGCGCCGCTTCCTTACCGTGCAAGTCGGCGAGCTCGCGCTCAAGTTCCACGTGATAGTGCGTCGTGCCCGAGATGTTGCGGGTACCGCCCGACCCCGCCCCGGCGGTGTCGATGGCCTCATGCATGGCCTTCAACAGGATGGGGTTCTGACCCATGCCCAGGTAGTCGTTGGAACACCAAACGGTGATCGGGCGCTCGCCCTGACCGGTGTGATGGATCGCTTCCGGGAAGGCCCCGCGGCGGCGCACAATGTCGGCGAAGACGCGGTAGCGCCCTTCCCGCTTCACTTGCGCAAGTGCCTGAGAAAACTGGCTTTCGTAGTCCATTCCGCGAACCGGCCGGGCTGACTCTGTGGTCAGCTAAGTAAAGCGCCAGCGGGAACAAGAAGCCAGTGCGTTTTGTCGCAGCGCCGGGTCAAAAAAGCCCGACGCTTTTGCGAACCGTTCGCAAGCGTCAGAGACGATAGCGGACCTGGTCGAGCCAGAAGCGCTCAAGACGTTGCAGTGCCTTGTTCAAGGTCACGAATTCGGAGACCTGCAAGCCGCCGGACGGCTCGACAAGGTGAACGTGACGATCGAAAAGGCCAGCCACAATTTTGCGAATGCCCTTGCCCTTATCGGTCAAGCTCACGCGCACGGAGCGGCGATCGCTCTCCGAGCGCACGTGGTTGATGTAACCGCCTTCGACCAGCTTCTTGAGATTGTAAGAAACGTTCGAGCCCAGGTAATGGCCGCGCGTGCGCAGTTCGCCCGCGGTCAATTCCTGCTCGCCGATGTTGAACAGAAGCAGCGCTTGGACGCTGTTCACGTCGGGCTGACCGACGCGCTCGAGCTCATCCTTGATGACGTCGAGCAATTGGCGGTGCAAACGCTCCACCAAGTTCAAACATTCGAGATAACGCAGCTTGACGCTGCCGTCCTCGTGTTGAGTCTCGCCCGCATTACGCGCGGTTGCAGTTACGCTCATGACCCCGACCCACTTCCCTCATGGGCATTTTTGCCCAGTTGCACACGGGAAGGTACGAGCACCGGTTGAAGATAGACTTAAGTGACAGGATGAACGTTGGGTTAAGCCTGCGGTTGCCCCCGCAGAAGCTGAATGATTCCGGAAAAATCACGTCCGCCCGCGCCCGCAGACTCAAAGAGGCTGTAAAGCGCCGTCGATTGCGCACCAAGCGGCGTCGCGGCCCCAGCGGCTTGCGCCGCACTCTGCGCCAACTTCAGATCCTTTAACATCATCGACGCCGTGAAACCTGCTTGATAATTGCGATTGGCGGGAGAAGCGGGAACCGGGCCCGGCACCGGGCAATAACTCGTTAAGCTCCAGCATTGGCCGGATGCCGTCGAGGAAATCTTGAACAACGTCTCGGCGTCGAGACCAAGCTTCTCCCCAAGAACAAACGCTTCGCAGGTTCCAATCATGGAAATCGCGAGCAGCATGTTGTTGCAGATCTTTGCCGCTTGTCCGTTTCCTGCGCCGCCGGCGTGGAAGATGTTCTTGCCCATCTTTTCGAGAATCGGCTTTGCGCGACCGAACGCAACCTCTTCGCCGCCCACCATAAAGGTCAGCGTTCCGGCAGTGGCACCGCCGACACCGCCCGAAACGGGCGCATCGAGAAACTGGACGTTTGCGGATTTGGCTGCTGCATGAACGTCACGCGCGGTTGCGACATCGATCGTCGAGCAGTCGATTAAGAGCGCGCCGCTCTTCACGTGTTTCAAGAGGCCAGCATCGCCGAGATAGACCTGACGAACGTGCTGCCCCGCAGGCAACATCGTCACGACGACTTCGGAATCACGCGCAGCTTCATTTGCGGACGAGGACGAGCGCGCACCGGCATCGACCGCCCTGGCAATACTGCCGGGGACCATATCGAACACCGTCACCTCATGACCTGCTTTCACCAGGTTCGCCGCCATCGGTCCGCCCATGTTGCCCAGTCCGATGAATCCGATGCGCATGATGTCCTCCTGTCCGATTTCGCAGGCGTTGTTATAGGCCCGATTTTGTATCGCGTTAACAGAGCCACCCCATTCTCGCACGTGCGGTATCGACGATGAAGAACCCGACCCCCGAAGTACTGTTCTCGAAGCTCGACGACGCCTGGACCGAGGCCCGCGGGACGCGCGCACTGCCGCGGCGGGCTGACATCAACCCCGTGAAGCTTGGGTCGACGTTGCAACACGTCCTGCTCTTGGACGTCATCCCAGGCAAGCTGACGGATTTCCGCTACCGGCTGCTGGGACAGCAAGTGATCCGGGGTTATGGCCGCAATATCACCGGCGAGTCGCATCTAACGACCTTCGAAAAGACCGCCCCTCGCCCATGCTACGATGCTTTCGTCCGCTGCACCCAAACAAAGGCGCCGCAAGTGATGTCCACTGAATTTCGCAACTTCAACGGCACACCCTGCCGGGCGGAGCTTCAGGTGTGGCCCTTGTCCGACGATGGCGAAACGGTGACGGGACTGCTTGGCGGCTGCCTGTACCACGACCTCGCGGTTAGCTAGCCGAGCGCGAGGTCGCCCCCTGGGAGCGGCGCAAAATAGGCATCGACATCGGCTGCGCTGACACCAGCGAGGGTCGGCGGATCCCACTTTGGCGCGTTGTCCTTTTCGACAATCACGGCACGCACGCCTTCGTAAAAGTCGCGACCCCGCATAAAGCGATTGGTCAAGCGAAACTCCAATTGCATACACGCTTCGAAGCTGAGATCCGCGCCCTCGCGGATCTGGCGGTGGGTGACTTTCAGGCTTGTGGGCGATTTCGTTCTCAAGGTCTTCAACGTTTCGCCCGCGAACAGTGAACTGTCGCCTTCGAGCGAGCTCACGATCGCTTCGACCGAGCTGTGCGCGAAGTGGCGATCAATCAGCGGCTGCAAGCCCGCGACCTTCGATTTGTTTTCCGCCGTCACTGCAAAGCCGGAGAGAATGCGCTCCAGCGGACGGTCGTCGTCGCAGAGCGCCCCAACGAGATTTTCGTGCTCGGGTGCGGGAACGACATGCGTCGCAATGCCCGCATACTTCGCGTCGGTGACGTCCAACCGTGAACCCGTTAGACCGAGATACATCCCAACTTCGCCCGGGCAACGCGGCAAGAAGAACGTACCGCCGACATCCGGAAACAAGCCAATCCCAGTCTCCGGCATCGCGAACATCGTCCCCTCGCCGCAAACACGGGCACTGCCGTGAACGGAAACCCCGACACCGCCGCCCATGACAATGCCGTTGATCAGGGCGATGTATGGCTTCGGAAAGCGCTTGATCAGCGTGTTGAGCCGGTATTCGTGCGCATAGAAGTCGATGACGTAGGGCGTGCCGGCCTTGCCGGAATCGTGCAGCGCGCGGATGTCGCCGCCGGCGCAAAACGCACGCTCCCCGGCCCCGCGGATGACGACACGTTCGACGGCAGGGTTGCGGCGCCATTCCCGCAGCTTCGCGTCCATCGCGTCGACCATGCCAAGGGTAAGCGCGTTCAAAGCCTTTGGCCGGTTCAACGTGATCACGCCGGCGCGGCCGCGGTGTTCGAACAGAACTTCTTCCATGCTCATGTCCTTCAAACCGGCACGCGCGGCATGCGCGCAGGCCAAATCCCGCTGATCAGACCCAAACCATAGGCCCATGCGACCCACGCGGTGAACAAGCGATCCTGTTCCACCGTCATTTGCGGAAAGACGTTGTCGATGAAAAGGGTG
Source organism: uncultured Flavobacteriaceae bacterium (assembly GCA_964547645.1). Classification (GTDB taxonomy): domain Bacteria; phylum Pseudomonadota; class Alphaproteobacteria; order Micropepsales; family Micropepsaceae; genus SZUA-430. The sequence continues at coordinate 9,158 of CAZJOM010000045.1, read as the reverse complement.
ACGAAGGCGTCTGCGATCAAACCAACGGCGCAGATCAATAGCGCCGCCGCCGCGCGCTCTGCCGGCGGTGTTTGGAACGCATAGAAGAAGAACCAACCGATCGCGAAGACGAGCCAGGCCGTCACCACGAACGCGCCAACCGTCCAATACGTGTTTTCCGGCACGAAGATCAGATCTCCGGCCCAGCGGATGATCAACGTCGCTTCAAACCAGATCAGCAGACCGTATCCCAGCGCCCAAAGCGCAACGCGTTGCGAGATCATTGGCGGGACATCTCACGGGCGATGATCACGCGCATGATCTCATTCGTTCCTTCGAGGATTTGATGCACGCGCAGATCTCGTACGTGGCGTTCCAGCGGAAAGTCCTTGAGGTAGCCGTAGCCGCCGTGAAGTTGCAGCGCGTCGTTGGCGATCTTCGAGGCGTTGTCGCTGGCGAAGCGTTTGGCCATTGCGCAGAGCATGGTTGCACGCGGATCGCGCCGGTCGAGCGCGGCAGCGGCGTTCCGGATCATCAGCCGTGACGCCTCAAGGTCGGTCGCCATGTCGGCAAGCTTGAACTGCGTGGTTTGAAAGTCGATCAACGCTTGGCCGAATTGCTTGCGCTCGTTCACATACCGTTGCGCTTGCTCGAGGGCGGCGCGCGCGGTGCCGAGCGAGCACGCGCCGATGTTGATGCGGCCGCCGTCGAGACCCATCATGGCGATGCGAAAGCCCTCCCCCTCCCCGCCGATGCGGTTGACGACGGGGACGCGGCAGTCTTCGAAGATCACTTGCGCGGTCGGTTGGCTGCGCCAACCCATCTTGCGTTCGTTCTTGCCGAACGAGAGGCCCTTCGTTCCCATTTCGACGACGATGCAGGAAATGCCCTTTGGGCCGTCCGCACCGGTACGGACCATGCAGACATAGATGTCGGAGACACCGGCGCCGGAGATGAATGCCTTGCCACCGTTCAAGACATAGTGGTCGCCGTCGCGAACGGCTTTCGTCTTCAAGCTTGCCGCGTCGGACCCCGCACCAGGTTCGGTCAAGCAGTAGCTGGCGATCAGTTCCATCGTCGTTAGCTTGGGCAACCATTTACGGCGCTGCTCATCGCTACCAAAGCGGTCGATCATCCAGGACGCCATGTTGTGGATCGAGATGTAGGCGGCGGTCGCCGTACAACCAGCCGACAGCTCCTCGAAGATGAGCGCGGCATCAAGGCGGGTCAGGTCGGAGCCGCCGACCTCCCCATTCACGTAGATGCCAGCAAAGCCCAGCGCGGCGGCTTCGCGCATTGTGGGGATCGGGAAGATTTCCTCCTCATCCCATTTCGCCGCATGGGGCGCGAGTTGGGCTTGCGCGAAGTCGCGCGCCGTCTTTTGAACGAGCCGTTGTTCTTCCGACAAATCGAAGGGCATGGCGCCTTCCCCTTAACCTTGGGCGGGTGATACGAAGGGGCCACCGGACTGTCAACGAACGGCGCCACCATGACCACGAATGCTCCACGCTTTCCCGCCACACGCATGCGCCGGTTGCGGCGAACGGACTGGTCGAGGCGGCTTGTGGCTGAGAGCGCGCCGACGGCGGCGGATTTGATCTGGCCGGTCTTCATTTGCGACGGGGCGAATAAGCGCGAGCCGATCGCGGCCATGCCGGGTGTCGACCGGATATCGGTCGATCTCGTGCCCGCGGCGGCTGAGGAGGCGCATAAGCTCGGCATTCCGGTGCTCGCGCTCTTCCCCTACACCGATCCGGCAAAGAAGACCGAAGACGGGCGCGAGGCGTTGAACCCGGAAAATCTGGTCTGCCGCGCGACGCGGGCGGTGCGCGCGTCGAAGGTTGACATCGGCGTGCTGTGCGACGTGGCGCTCGATCCCTATACGAGTCACGGGCACGACGGATTGCTGAGAGACGGCGCGATCTTGAACGATGAAAGCGTCGAGGTGCTTGTGGCGCAAGCGCTGAATCAAGTGCAGGCCGGATGCGATATCATCGCGCCGTCGGACATGATGGACGGCAGGATCGGCGCCATCCGCAGTGCGCTTGAGAGTGGCGGTCACAAAGACACGCTGATCATGGCCTATGCCGCGAAATATGCGTCGGCGTTCTATGGTCCGTTTCGCGACGCAATCGGGTCGGCCAAGGCGCTGAAGGGCGACAAGCGCACCTATCAAATGGATACGGCGAACACCGACGAAGCCTTGCGCGAGGTGGCGCTCGACATCGCCGAGGGCGCGGACATGGTGATGGTGAAACCAGGGATGCCCTATCTCGACATCGTGCGACGGGTGAAGGACACGTTCGGCATGCCGACATTCGCCTACCAAGTGTCGGGCGAGTATTCGATGATCATGGCCGCCGCCGAGCGCGGCTGGATGGATGCGGACCGCGCGATCGTCGAAAGCCTGACCGCTTTTAAACGCGCCGGCGCTGACGGCGTGCTCAGCTATTTCGCACCGCGCGCGGCGCGGTTGCTGGCGCAGCGTTAGTGCGCCACGTGACGACGGAGCGTTTGTAGGAACGCGCGAACGCGCTGCTCCATGTTGCTGGTGTTGAACGACGTCAACGACTCCGGCGTCCAGCCCGACGGCGGACTGAGTTCGCTGGTGAGCGCGTGCAAGTCTTTTCGTTCTTGGTCGTCGAGCGGAAGGCGACCGGCTTCGCTCAACAGCAGAAGCTGACTGTGCACGCGTTTCATCGCGTGGAAAGCGTCCGTCATAGGCAAGAGAAGCGCGTCGTCGTCGCGCCAGGTTCTCCCCTTGAAAACCTCGTGCGTCACGCGTTGTCCGGCGCCGTGGCACTCGTAGATGATGCAACCCGCAAAGCCACGTTGCTCGCGTTCGGCGTGAATGCGGCAACCATTGCGCTCGTTAAGGTGGCGGCACACTTCGCCGCTCGCTTTGTCGATCGCGAACTTTTCCGAGCGATCGAACGCGAGCGCAACGCAACACAGCGCCACGCAGCGCGAGCAGTCGGCGCGAAGGTCGGCCTTATCCATCAACGTTTCAAACGCGCGATCAAACTCGATGTGTCCCAGCGTTTCCCGCCCATCGCTTCGACGTCGGCGTAGAACTGGTCGACAAGCGAGGTGATAGGAAGCGTCGCGCCGTTCTTGCGTGCCTCCGCAAGCGCGATGCGCAAATCCTTGCGCATCCACTCGACCGCAAAGCCGAAGTCGAACTTGCGGTCGTGCATCGTGGCGGCACGATTTTCCATTTGCCAACTTTGCGCGGCGCCTTTGGAGATGACGTCGACGACGGCGTTGGGATCGAGGCCCGCGCTCTCGGCAAAGTGGATCGCTTCGGAGAGTGCTTGCACCAAGCCCGCGATGCAAATCTGGTTGACCATTTTCGTCTTCTGGCCGGCGCCCGCGGGCCCCAAGCGTTTGACCATCTTCGCATAGGCACGGATCACCGGCTCGGCTTTCGCATAGGCGGCCTCGTCGCCGCCGCACATGACCGTGAGTTGCCCCTTCTGCGCGCCTGCCTCGCCACCGGAGACCGGCGCATCGACGAAGGCGAGGCCCTTCGTCTTGGCTTCGCGCGCGAGATCTTCGGCCAAGGCGGCGGAGCCGGTGGTATGGTCCACGAAGATGGCACCCTGCCCCATCGCCGGAAAGATTGCGGTTGCGACTTCGCGGATGTCAGGGTCGTCGCCTACGCACGAAAAAACAATCTCTCCGCCCTTCGCCGCTTCGGCCATCGTCGAAGCAACGGTGCCGGCGTTCGCTTCGCGCCAAGCGGCGGCGCGGTCGGGGTTCCGGTTGAAGACGGTGACGCTGTGACCGGCGCGCGCCAGATGCCCTGCCATCGGAAAGCCCATGCGGCCGAGGCCGATGAAAGCGACTTTTGCCATTGCGCACCTTTCGCGTAGTTTGGGCGCGCTTAGCGCGGCGCGCGCTTAAGCGCAAGGGCGAGGCGGGAATGCGAGTATTGCGGATAGCGAAAATCATCGGCATCGGCCTTGCCAGCCTTATGGGCATGCTCGCCATAGTCGTCGGCGGCAGCGCCCTGGCGCTGCGCGGCTCGCTGCCCACGCTCAACGGCGACATCCGCGTACAAGGCGTCAGCGCATCCGTGCGCATCGTCCGCGACGCGGATGGTGTGCCGCACATCTATGCGCAAACCCGCGACGACGCCCTGTTCGGACTGGGTTACGCGCACGGGCAAGACCGGCTTTGGCAGATGGAGTTTCAACGTCGCACGGTGCAAGGACGATTGGCTGAGATTGCCGGAGCACCGGCGGTGTTGCCGGATACCTATTTGCGGACGCTGGGTCTGTACCGCGCGGCGCAAGCGGCGACCGCGCATGTATCGGCGAACACCGCCGCGGCGTTGTCGGCTTACGCCGCCGGGGTCAACGCCGCGCGGCCAATCAACGGCAAGCTTCCGCCCGAGTTCTTCATGCTCGGGCTTACGCCGGAGCCGTGGCAGCCTGCGGACTCAGTTGCCGTGCTTAAGGCGGTTTCGGTGCAACTGTCGGCGAATGCGTTTCAAGAGATCTTCCGGTTGCAGTTGCTGAAGTCTCTGGGCGAAGAGAAGGCCCGCGCGTTCAATCCGCCGCTCCCGGCGGAGGTTGTCGAGGCGTATCGCCGCTACGCGCCGCGCGAGGCGACGAAATTCGCCGAGGCGGCGCGAGCCCTCGATGCGATTGCGCCGATGATCGAAACCAAGGGGGCGTCGAACAACTGGGTCGTCGGCGGTGCGCGCACCTCGAGTGGCAAACCGTTGCTCGCCAACGATCCCCATCTGCCGCTAACCGTGCCGGCTTTCTGGTATCTCGCGCATCTGAGTTGGCCCGGCGTCGAGGCAATCGGCGGTACAATCCCCGGGGTGCCGGCGATCGTCGCGGGGCGCAGCAACAGCGTCGCTTGGGGGATGACGACGACCGGCGCCGACACGCAGGACCTCTATTGGGAGAAGCTCGATCCGGATGATCCGCGGCACTATCTGACATCGGAAGGATCGGAGCCGTTCGGCGAACGGCTTGAGGTAATCAAGGTTCGCTTCGGCGCCAGCAAGACGATACACATTCGCAGCACGCGACACGGGCCGGTGCTGCCCACGGACGAGCCGCGATTGCGAGCGCTCGTGCCGGACGGCTATGCGCTGGCGCTGCGGTGGCCGGCGCTCGACGACGAGGACGGTACGATCGAAACGGCGTTGGGAATGTTCGAGGTGCCGGACGCCACACGCGCCACGATCGAGCGCTTGTTCGAACCCTATCGTGCACCGATCCAGAGTTTCGTTTATGCGGATGTCGCAGGCAACGTCGGGCTGACCTTGCCCGGTGTGATTCCAGTTCGGCGCGCGGATAATCCGGTCCGAGGTTTGTTGCCCGGCGATGGGCGCGATCCGCGGTTCGAATGGAGCGGTGTTTTGAACGGTGCCGAGAAGCCTCTGTGGAGCGGCGGTTCGCAAGATGTCTTCGTCACGGCGAACAACAACGTCGTGCCGCCAGGGTACAAGCCGATGATCGCGCTCGATTTCGATCCCGAACATCGCGCACGGCGGATCCGCGCGCTGATCGACGAGCATGCGGGACCGCATACGGTCGGGAGCTTCCGCGCCATCCAACTCGACGACGGCGAGCGCTTCGCGATGGACGTGCTGCCGCTGCTGCTGGCGCAAACCAAGGCGAGCGACGCGCGCGCGATCAAGGCGCTGGCCCGACTGAAGACGTGGGATATGCATATGAGGCCGGACGCTGCCGAACCTTTGATCTTTGCCGCGTGGATCAAAGCGCTCACGAAGGCACTGACGGCGGACGAGCTTGGCGAGTTGTTCGAGCGGCTTTGGGTCGATCGCCCCAACTTCATCGCGGCCGTGCTTGCCAGCGAGCCCGGTGCGGCAGTGTTCTGCGACGATGTCACCACGAAGCAGAGCGTCGAGGATTGCGGCACGATCTTATCGCGCAGCCTCGACGCGGCTCTCGACGAGGTGACGTCGCTCTACGGCGCCGACGATGATAAGTGGCGCTGGGGCGAGGCGCATGCGGCGTCATTCTCGCACACACCCTTCAGCTTCGTACCGGTCTTGCGCGACTTGTTCGGCTTGCGCGAGGTGATGGGCGGCGGCAACTCGACCATTCAGCGCGCGGCCTATCGCTATTCAAACCGCGAACCATTCGCCGCGGTGCACGGCAGTGGCTATCGCGCGGTCTATGACCTGGGCAACCCGAACGCGTCGATCTTCATGATTTCGACCGGGCAGAGCGGCAACGTTTACTCGCCCCACTACGGCGACTTGGCGCCGCGTTGGGCGAAGGGCGAATATCTGAAGATGACGACGGACGAGGCCGACATCAACCGGCGCGCGGTGGCGACGCTCACGCTTCAGCCTTCGAGTTCCGACAGCGCCCGGTAACGGCCTCGGTAGTAAAGCAGCGGATCGCCATGCGCCTGATGGCCGTGGCTCCGCACGTGCCCGATGAAGATAACATGGTCGCCAGCATCGACGCGCTGTTCCACGCTGCAGTCGAAATGCGCGATCGCGGCAGTCAGCACAGGCACACCGTGCGCACCACCTTGGACACCTTCGCCGTCGAGGCTGGATTCGCCCTTGCGCGACAGACGCTGCGACAGCGCGCGGCTTTCGCCGCCCAGGATATTCACGACAAAATGCTTCGCCTGCATCAATGCGGCGAAGCGGTCGGAGCTTCTATCCAGGCTCCAGAGCACCAACGGCGGATCGAGGGACACGGAAGCGAACGAATTTATGGTCAGGCCAAACGCCCGGCCCTGGCCGTCGCGCGCCGTGATCACGGCGACCCCTGTCGCAAAATGACCCAAAGCATCGCGAAAGGCGCGGGAATTCTGGCTCATCGGGCGATCTGTCACTTTCTCAAGAAGACCTTAACGGCTTGCCAGCCATAGTCGGCCTCGACCGGACGTAAAGGCGCGGCTTGCCAAAGGCAAGGCTGCAAAAAAGCCTTCGCGCCGCGCATGGGGCGGAAGACATGGCGAAAGACGGCTCGATCGTCATCAAGAAGATCAAGAAGGGCGGCCACGACGGCCACCACGGCGGCGCGTGGAAGGTCGCCTACGCCGACTTCGTGACCGCCATGATGGCGTTCTTCTTGCTCATGTGGCTGATCAACACGACAACGCCGGAACAGAAGCGCGGCATCGCCGACTATTTCGCGCCAGAGTCCGTCAGTCGCTCCGAATCCGGTGCCGGCGCGATGCTCGGCGGTACATCGTCCTCGAATGATGGCCACGACGGCCAAGGCACATTGTCGGTCAAGACGCAGTTGCGCCCACCCGTCAAAGACAAATCCGAAGACGAAGAGAAGAAGGCCAAAGACGCAGCCTCCGACGCCGCCTCGCAGGCCAACGACGCCGCCCTCGAACAGGCCGCTGCGCGTTTGCGCCAGGCGATGCAGGACCAACCGGACCTGGCCGAACTTTCAAAGCACGTTCTGATCGACGACACGCCAGAGGGTATGCGCATCCAGCTGATCGACCAAGACGCCCAGTCGATGTTCGAGCCCGGCAAGGCCGAGCCGACGCCGCGCGTTCAGGAGCTATTACGCCAGGTCGCCAAAATCGTCAGTAGCTTGCCGAACCGGCTCTCGATTGCGGGACATACCGATGGCGAAGCGTTCCAAGGGCCGGGCGGCTACTCCAATTGGGACCTCTCCTCGGCTCGCGCAAACGGCGCCTTGAAGGTGCTGCAGGAAGCGGGCGTGAGCGACGATCGCATCGCGGAAGTTGCAGGCAAGGCCGGGTCTGAGCCGCTCTACCCCGACAACCCCATGGCCTCGGCCAATCGGCGGATCAGCATAGTACTCCTCCGCGAGGCACCGGTTCTGCCGCCCGAGTAATTGAGCCGTTTTCCCGTGAAACCGCTGCCACCGGTCACTGCGAAAATTTCTCCGCGCCGCCCCGTTCTCAGGCAGGCCCGACTGTGTGAAATTATTCGCGACGGACCTGCTTCGCCCGATTCGGCCGGGCTGCGGACCGCGGAGTTCCGGCACTTGACCGAGCAGTTGGGCATTCGTTTTGCGCAGTTCTATCTGACGTCGCCCGCGCCGTGCCCGTACCTGCAGGGCCGGATGGAGCGCAAGGTTTTCACGCGCCTGTCGGGTGAAGTCGCGCGCACCCTGAACGACAGCCTGACCCACGCCGGTTTCCGCCGCTCGCAGAACATCGCCTACCGCCCATCGTGCGAGGGCTGCCAAGCCTGTGTGTCGGTGCGCGTGGTCGTCGATGCATTCGAGCCCTCCCGCTCGTTCGAGCGGGTGCGCGATAAGAACACCGACATCGTGGGCGAAGTCGTCGATCCGTGGGCGACGGAGGAGCAGTTCGCGCTGCTGCGCCGCTATCTCGACGCGCGCCACACCGGCGGGGGCATGTCGGATATGACGATGTTCGACTATGTCGCCATGGTCGAAGACAGCGCCGTCGAAACGCATCTTGTCGAATACCGTTACCGCGGCGGACCGAAAGCCGGCGACCTGATCGCGGTAGGCCTGACCGACCAACTCTCCGACGGTCTCTCGATGGTCTATAGCTTCTATGACCCCGACGAAGCCCCGCGCAGCCTCGGCACGTTCATGGTCCTCGACCACATCGAACAAGCCCGCGCCCGAGGCCTGCCCTACGTCTATCTGGGCTACTGGATCGAGGGCAGCCGCAAGATGAGCTACAAGGCGAGGTTCGGCCCGCTGGAGGCACGGATGCCGACCGGGTGGGTCGCGATTAAGCCACGCTAACAATCAAGCGAGGACCGACAGATACCAGCCGCGACTCGCCCCTCGAAGTCCTGGGCAAACACGGGCGCGCAATCGTTACAGCGCTAATTCCAGGTGACGCCCGACAGGATCTGCCCCTGATTTCACCTTCAACTGGGCAGCTTTGTTGCGTGACGGCCACAATAGATAGGGGGTGCCTACCCTTCCGGATACCAAAATTAACGACTTATTAACCATTTCCCTTCATCGGTAGGTCACCACGCGACGGAGGGAAACTATGAAACTACGAACCGCACTTCTGGCTGCAACTGCGCTTGCGGCCGCGACGACAGCAAATGCATCAACCGGTTGGTACATGAGCCTTGGGGCTGGTGCGAACTGGTTGCCAGACGGCGACTGGGGGGTTGTTGGCAGCACCTTCGGGGGGGAAACCTCGTCTGGTCACACAGAATATGACACCGGCTTCGCGGTAGCGGGCGCGGT
>CAZJOM010000044.1:13850-32749 GCA_964547645.1 uncultured Flavobacteriaceae bacterium | reverse complement strand
ACCGCCGGCAACCGCGGACAATCCCGCAGCTCCCCCGCAATAGAATCGCACCCGGCAGCCACGGCATCCCCAACCCGCACCGTCAAAGTGGCGACACAGAGGAGAGCAGCGAAGATCAGGAGGCGCATAAACTTAGACTCGCTCAGACACGCGCTCATTCTCCGGCGATCGTCTCCGCAGCGCCAGTGACGAGCGACACGCCAACTGCTCAGTCGCCTGCCGGTGGAAAACGCCCTCGGCGGTTCGCGCGCAACGCCTCCCATTAATCATCCCTCCACAGCTGTGACATCGGCTCAATTCCGCCTTTCTTGACCGGGTGCAATAGGACGGGTACTGACAATCGCCGGCGTAGGACGACGAGTCTCACGGGTTTGGCTTCGCGCGTAATTGGCGCGTGAGAGGGAACGATCGATGGCCCCGTCAGCGGGCAAGTCTGCCAAGGCAATCGCGTCGCCGAAATCGGCGGCCGAAGCGACTCCCAAGGCTGCGAAAACCGCGCCACCCACATCGCCACTTGCACCGAAGTCGTTGGCGAAGCTGCAACCCATTTCAGGCGTGCGCCTCGGCGCCGGTTCGGCCGGCATCCGCTATGAGGGCCGCACCGACGTGCTCATGGCCGTCATGGCACCGGGCACGACCGTTGCCGGCGTCTTCACGACCTCCAAGACCGCGGCCGCCCCGATCGATTGGTGCAAAAGCGCGCTTCCGCAGCGCTCGGGCCGCATCCTGGTCGTGAACTCCGGCAACGCGAACGCCTTCACCGGCCGCGTCGGCATGGAAGCCGTGCGCGCGACCGCCGAAAGCGCCGCCGCACTCGCCGGCTGCAAACCGCAAGAAGTCTTCATCGCCTCGACCGGCGTGATCGGCGAACCGCTGCCGGTCAAGCGCCTGACCTCGGTCCTGCCCGACATCTACGAGAACACCGGCGCCACCGCCTGGGAACAGGCCGCGCGCGCGATCATGACGACCGACACATTTCCAAAAATGGCGACCGCGACGGCGCAGATCGACGGCCAGTTGGTCAAGATCAACGGCATCGCCAAAGGCTCGGGCATGATCCAACCCGACATGGCGACAATGCTCTCGTTCGTCTTCACCGACGCCGCGATCCCGGGCGACGTGCTGCAGCTCCTGCTCGCGCAAGGCACGGAGGGCAGCTTCAATTCCATCACGGTCGACAGCGACACCTCGACCAGCGACACGCTGCTCCTGTTCGCGACCGGCAAGGGCGCGCGCCACAACCCGGTTATCCGCGCCAACGACAAGCGCCTCGACGACTTCCGCGCGAAGCTGAACGGCCTGTTGCAAGACTTGGCCGTGCAAGTCGTGCGCGACGGCGAAGGGGCGACGAAACTCGTGCGCATCAACGTCTCCGGCGCCGAAACGAACCAAGCCGCGCGCAAGATCGCGCTCGCGATCGCGAACTCGCCGCTGGTGAAGACCGCGATCGCAGGCGCCGACGCGAACTGGGGCCGCATCGTCATGGCCGTCGGCAAGTCCGGTGAAGCCGCCAACCGCGACAAGCTCTCGATCAAATACGGAGGCCACCGCGTCGCCACGCAGGGCGTGCGCGACCCGAACTACTCCGAAGCCCTGATGACGCGATACATGGCCCGCGCAGAAATCGAAATCGACGTCGACGTCGGCATCGCCAAAGGCGTCGCCGGCGTGTGGACCTGCGACCTCACCCACGGCTACATCGACATCAACGGTAGTTATCGGAGTTAGTGCGTTGACCAGCGGTGAGGGCGCGAGCGCTCCTGTTGAGTCCCTTTCATTCGTGGCAATGCAGTACTACGCGCTGATCCTGAACCGAACATACAGGGTCTACATCACCAAGCGCATGCTGTGCGGCGGCAAGGTCGCGGGGCTGGTCGCAAGTCCGCGGAGATCCACTGACGCGATGCAGAATCCCAACTACTGGTCCCGATCTCGAATCGACCACGCATACGAGCGCATGGACAAGTCCTCCAAGGACTTCCTCGAATACGACCGGGCGAACTTTCAGATCAAATGGCCCGAGATCGAGCGCGTGACGTTCGACCCTAGCGATAAGTGGGGCATGGGAAACGTTCCACACAGCGGAAAGCTACTGATCCATCTAAAAGCAGGTGACGCGCGGGAACTCGTTCTGCTGGGGCGACAGGACGGAGAACATCTAAAGGCTCAAATTGAGAAAGCGATGGCCAAGGCGTAACGTCTAGCCGCAATCCTGCGACCAAAGGAGGGCGTCGATGAAGACATCACTACCTATCCTCGCAATCGCCATCCTCGCCGCCGTAGTCGCACACGCGGCCGGCCATTGGCGGGGGCCGGGTTGGTATCAAGTGGTCGAATTCCGGCGCACCGACATGCCGGCCTGGAAGCTCATCGTCAAAGACACGCCATTCGCGAACGAAGCGGAGTGCCTCAAGACTTTGCACCCGGATTACATCGACCCCGGCATCGACGAAGAAGACAGCGACACCATCAAGGACTATTCCTGCGAGCGGCTGGACACACAACCGGCCTGGGACCACGATTGAGGCGCAAGGTCGATCTTCGTCGTCGGCTTCGTCACGCCGCCTGCGGCTTGTTCACCGTCTCTACGCGATCGAGCGCCTTACCAAGCTCGCGCTTCGCGACCTGCACGTCGTAGTCGTTCTGCAGATTGAGCCACAGCTGCGCCGACGTGCTCAGCGCCTTGCCTAGTCGAAGCGCCGTATCGGCGGTGATGCCGGTCTGTTCGTTCGCAATTCGCTCGATCCGCGTACGGGGGAGGCCGCACGCCTTGGCCAGCGCACCCGCCGACATCTTCAGCGGAACGAGAAACTCCTCCCGCAGAACTTCGCCGGGATGCATCGGTTTGAGCTTCTTTGTCATGAGCAATGGCCTCTAATGAAAATCCACGATCTCGGGGCGGTGTATCATAACGTGATACAACATCATCGCGGGACCCCCGGGGTTTTGGAGATACGTAGCCCGTTCCTGGGACGCGATCGCGAACGCCCGCCCCCACATCCTTAATGGCACGCCCCCTGCACCGGACACCTTCAAGCACGCAGGGCAGGTGCAGCATGGTCCAGTTCTTACGCTCCTTCATGGCGAACCGGCAGGGCGCTACGGCGTTCGACGTGGCACTAGTCGTCGCCCTGATCGCGATCGTCTTGTTTGCGGCCGTCGATGCGTTGGGCGGCAGCCTGCTGGCCGTCATCGAACCCCTCCGCGGCGCGTTCGACTAATGCCATTTTCTTTAAGCCCCGCTTCGGTCAGAGTGGCACCCGCACAGATTCAACGGGCGCGCATGTCGAACGGCCAAACCAACATTCTTCTCGTCGCCGCCTGCGCCCTGATCGACGCCGACGGCCGCGTGCTCTTGGCCCAACGCCCGGAAGGCAAGTCGATGGCGGGATTGTGGGAATTCCCCGGCGGCAAGGTTGAAACCGGCGAGCGTCCCGAAATGACACTGATCCGCGAGCTGAACGAAGAACTCGGCATCCGCGTGAAAGAAGATTGCCTGGCGCCGTTCGCTTTCGCGTCGCATGGTTACGAAAAGTTTCACCTGCTGATGCCGCTCTACCTTTGCCGCCGCTGGGAAGGCATCGTGATGCCGCGCGAGGGCCAAAAACTGACTTGGGTACGCCCGAACGAGATGGGCAATTTCCCGATGCCGCCGGCCGACGTGCCGCTCGTGGCGCAGTTGCGCGATTTGCTCTGACAGCCCTTGGCGGCAATCCGCGATCGCTAAATTTGCAACTATTACCTCTTGTTAAGCGCCATCGCGCCACTCTCGCACAGGATGTGTCGCGAGGGTCCGCCGATGCCAGCCGTGCGCCAATTGCTGAAGTCGTTCGTCGCCAACGAAAGCGGTGCGACGGCTGTCGAATACGGCCTGATCGTCGCGTTGATCTTCCTTGCCATCGTCGGCGCCGTTCAGTCCGCCGGCGGAGCAGTCGGCGCGGTGTATGTCGTGATTGCTGCGGCAATAGCCGGCTAGCCGCAACTACCGTTCGCCGATTTTGCTCTCGTGCGGCGCCCAGCCGGTGAGATAAAGCACATCGAACGTCGCCGCGACGCGCCCATCTGCCCCCCGATACTTGTCGAGATATATCTCGCACGCTCGAAGCAACAGCCGCCGCTTCAAGAACGTGCGCCGCCTCTCGCTCAGAACATTCGTTTCCCCCATGCCCCGCAAATCGGCGAGCAGCTTCAGCGGATGTTCGTAGCGGACCTTGATCGTATCGACGTCCGCGACCGGCAGCGCGAACCCCGCCCGCTGCAGCAACCCGCCGGCGTCGCGCACATCCACGAACGGCGCCACCCGCGGCGACAGCCCGCCGTCGACCTCGATCTCGGCTTCTGAAAGCGCGGCCCTCAGCTCGTGCAACGATTGTCCGCCCAGAATCGCCGCGACGAACAAGCCATCCGGCCGAAGGCTCCGCCGGATCTGCGCCAACGCCCCCGGCAGATCGTTCGCCGCATGCAATGTCAGCGCACTCGCATAAAGATCGAGCGACCCACCCGCGAACGGGAAGCGCTCTTCCTCAAACGCGACCCCTCGCATGCCGGCGAACGCGGCAACGCTATCGCTGGTAAGCCAACTGACCTCGCGCACCGGCGGCGGCGCGCCGGCCCCATGCCACACCGCGCGTGCGAATGACCGCTCGACCGCCGACAACCGCTCACCCAACTCGTCGCGAACGGCATCGGCCAAAAACGCAAAGCGCTCGAACCCCGCAGCCGCGCGCATGCGTCGCCGCCGCCGCAAGCGTGTGTCAAATATCTGGGGAACGTCGCTCATAGCCGTTCGGAGTAATGGCATGACGCGGCAAGCCGCGCCATGATCGAGCAATGGGTATGGGGTTTGTCGACGTCTCGAGTGCAGCGCGCACGGCGGGCCGGGCTGCGCTGGATTTGATCCTGCCGCCGCTCTGCCTCAAATGCCGCGTGCCTGTTGGCCAACCGCAATCGCTTTGTGGCAGCTGCTGGAGCGACATCCGCTTCTTAAGCGCGCCACAATGCGCCCAATGCGGCATCCCGTTTCCGCACGCGCTGGGGCAGGGGGTGAAGTGCGCTGCCTGCATTGCCAGCCCCCCGGCGTTCAGCATCGCTCGCGCCGCCGTCGCTTACGACGACGCCAGCCGCGATCTGATCTTGGGCTTCAAGCACGCCGACAAGCTTGAGACCGTGCCGCTTTTCGCGCGCTGGCTCACGACCGCAGGCGCCGAGGCGCTAGCCGGCGCCGATGTGATGATGCCGGTTCCGCTGCACTGGTGGCGCCTCGCACAGCGCCGCTACAACCAAGCCGCCGTCCTTGCCCATGCGATCGGCAGGCTCGTCCACCTACCTGTCGACACCAGCACGCTCACCCGCCCGCGCGCGACGCGCAGCCAAGGCGAAATGCCCTCCGCCCGTTCGCGCCTGAAGAACGTCGCCAAGGCGTTTGCGGTTGCGAAGGGTCGCCTCGACGGCCAAAAAGTGGTCCTGGTTGACGACGTCCTAACGACCGGCGCCACGGTCACGGCCTGCGCCAAGGCGTTGCGCCGTGCCGGGGCAGGTGATGTATCTGTAGTCACAGTGGCGCGCGTTGTGCGTCCGTTAAGCCTGTCCCCCTAAGCTTTGACAGTGGCCGAGAGGCCGAAACGCCTTATATTGTTTCGTGCGAATTGGATGCCGAATCGTGATGTCCGCCGCCACCGCTGAGCAACCTTCCCCAGTCGTCGTGTACTCGACGCTGCTGTGTCCCTTTTGCCATCGCGCTAAGGCGCTGCTGCGCAAGAAGGGCGTGCACTTCACGGAAATTGACGTCAGCATGGACGCCGAAAAGCGCGCCGAAATGATGAAGCGCGCCCGCGGCCGCCACACCGTGCCGCAAATCTTCATCGGCGACACCCACGTCGGCGGCTGTGACGACCTCCACGCGTTGGAGGAGGCAGGCAAGCTCGACTCGCTGTTGGCGCACAGCTAACTTGCCTGAATGACCCATGCATTTCGTGCCGCCTGTGTGCAGATGCGCACTGGCCTCGACGTCGCCGCGAACATCGCCGCCGCGTCAACGCTGATCCGTGAAGCGAAAGCCGCCGGCGCGCACTTCGCCGCGACGCCGGAGATGACTTCTCTCTTCGAGGCCGAGTCCGACGCGCTCTTCGCCAAGACGAAGCCGGAAGCCGACGACCTCGCGCTCAAGGCCTTCCGCGCGCTCGCCGAAGAAGTCTCGCTCTGGCTCTTGATCGGCTCGCTCCCCATCAGGGTCGCCGACCGTCAATGCTCCAATCGCTCGTTCCTGATCGATCCGAAGGGCCAGGTGCGCGCGACCTATGACAAGATCCACATGTTCGACGTCGATCTAGCGGGCGGCGAAGTCTATCGCGAGTCCCGCAACTACCGCCCCGGCGACCGCGCCGTCACAGCCGACCTGCCGTGGGGCAAGCTCGGCATGAGCGTCTGCTACGACCTGCGCTTCCCGCATCTCTATCGCACGCTCGCGAAAGAAGGCGCGTCGTTCCTCACCATCCCCGCCGCCTTCACGCACACCACCGGCCAGGCTCACTGGCACGTCCTACAGCGCGCCCGCGCGATCGAAACCGGCTGCTTCGTCATTGCCCCCGCCCAAGGCGGCAAGCACGAAAACAACCGTCACACCTTCGGCCACAGCCTCATCGTCGACCCCTGGGGCAAAGTCCTAGCTGAGGCCGGCGACGACCCGTGCATCATCGTCGCCGACATCGACCCCACCAAAGTCACCGAAGCCCGCACCAGAGTCCCAGCGTTACGCCACGACCGCGAGTTCAAGAAGTGACTCACGCGGAGACGCGGAGTCGCGGAGCAAGAAAATCTCACATGATGAAACAATGGAACAATGAGATGGGCACACTCCCGCGCCGCAGGCGCAGCGAGGAAACGTTCATGGCGCTACGCGCCGAAAGCGTATCTGTCATCGTCTCGTTGTTTCATCGTGTGAGATTTTCTTGCTCCGCGACTCCGCGTCTCCGCGTGAGTGTGCTTTGTCTGCTGGCGACCTTCGCGGCGACGAACGCAACAGCCGCGCCAATCAAGTTTTTCGATCTGCTGGCGCGCCCCCGTGCAGAACCGACGGCAAAGATTGCCTACGGCGCAGCCCCGCATCAGTTCGCCGAACTTTGGCTACCCGACGGCAAAGGCTTGCATCCAACGCTTGTGATGATCCATGGCGGCTGCTGGCTCGCCGATCTTCCCGGCACCGAATTGATGGCTTACCTCTCCGAAGACCTGCGCGAACACGGTTACGCGGTTTGGAGCATCGACTACCGCCGCCTCGGCGACGAAGGCGGCGGGTACCCGGGCACCTTCCTCGACACCGCGACCGCCATCGACAAGCTCCGCGACATCGCGCCCAAGAACAAACTCGACCTGAAGAAGCTGGTCGCGATCGGCCACTCCGCCGGCGGCCACCTCGCGACTTGGGCGGCGGCGCGCTCGCACCTGCCGAAGTCGAGCCCGCTTGCTACACCGAACCCGCTCCCGATCACCGGCGTGGTCAGCCTCGCGGGCATCAACGACCTCGCCGCCTATCGCGAGAAGGGTCCGAGCGCCTGTGGCGGTCCGCCAACGATCGACGCGCTCGTCGACGCTAAGCGAAAAGGCGACCTCTACGCGGACACTTCGCCGGCAGCACTCCTTCCCATTGGCGTCAAGCAGGCCGTCATCTCCGGCGCGCTCGACAAAATCGTGCCCCCGCCGTTCGGCAAGGACTTCGCCGCCCTAGCGACGAAGAAAGGCGACGCCGCGAAAGAGATCACGCTCGAAAACGCCGGCCACTTCGAACTCATCGATCCGACTTCCGACGCCTGGAAAATCATCCGCGCCGAGATCGACGCGTTGATGAAATGAGCCTGACCCGCCAACACGCGCTCGACTTGGACAAGCGCGACCCGCTGGCCCATACCCGCGAGCGTTTCGCCGTGCCCGACGGCATCATCTACCTCGACGGCAACTCGCTAGGCTGCCTGCCGAAGAGCGTTGCGCCACGCCTGCGAGAGGCGGTGGCGAAAGAGTGGGGCGAAGGCTTGATACGCTCCTGGAACAACGCCGGCTGGTACACAGCGCCACAGCGCGTCGGTGCCAAGATCGCCAAACTCATCGGCGCCGCCGCTGACGAAGTCATCGTAACCGACTCAACCTCCGTTGATCTCTTCAAAGTCCTGGCCGCAGCACTCCGCCTGCGCCCAAACCGCCAAACGATCCTGGGCGTCAACGGCGACTTCCCGACCGACGCCTACATCGCGGGCGGCATCGCCGGCCTCACCGGAAAGCAGTTCATCCGCGTTGATACCAACGCCCTGATCGATACGATCGGCGCCGATACTGCGATCGTCGTGCTCACCCACGTGAACTACAAAACCGCCGTCATCCACGACATGCGCGCGATCACGAACGCCGCGCACGCCAAAGGCGCGCTGGTTGTCTGGGATCTCTCGCACAGTGCCGGCGTCATGCCGCTCGAACTCGCGAAACTCGATGCCGACTTCGCCGTCGGTTGCGGCTACAAACATTTGAACGGCGGCCCCGGCGCACCCGCCTACATCTACGCCGCCAAGCGCCATCACGAAGCGATAGACCACCCGCTCACCGGCTGGCTCGGTCACGCCGACCCGTTCGCCTTTGCCGCTGACTACACGCCGGCAAAGGGCATGGATAAGCTCCTGACCGGCACGCCGCCCATCCTGTCCCTGCTCGCACTCGACGCCGCGCTCGATGCCTTCGACGGCCTCGACCTGCAACAAGTTCGCGCCAAGGTCGAAAGCCTAACCACCCTCTTCGTCACGCTCGCCGACGAACGCCTGATGCGCCACGGCTTCACGCTGGGCAGCCCGCGCGACGCGAAGCAGCGCGGCGCCCACATCGCGCTCTCGCATCCCGAAGGCTACGCGATCATGCAAGCGATCATCGCCCGCGGCCTGATCGGCGACTTCCGCGCCCCCGACGTCGTGCGCTTCGGCTTCGCCCCGCTCTACACCCGCCACGCGGACGTCTTTGATGCGGTGGCGCTCATCGACGATGTCATGTCCACCAGGGCCTGGGATACGCCCGAATTCAAAACCCGCAAATCGGTCACCTGACCCTCGCCAATTCGCCAGCCGCACGAACGGTTTACCCATTCTTAACCCGCCGGGCGTGGCATAGGCGTTCCTTGAAGAACGGCGGCCGAGCCGTCATGTTAGAGCGTCCGAATGTGCCGGAGTTAGGCGTCGCATCATGATCCGCTACCAATTGGTCTGCCCGAAAGAACACGGCTTCGAAGGCTGGTTCCGCGACAGCGCGGCTTATGATGCGCAAGCCAAGAAGGGCCTGCTGGTCTGCCCCACCTGCAATTCGAAAAAAATCACAAAGGCGATGATGGCGCCCGCCGTTTCGAAGAAGGGCGAACTGGCTGAGGCTGCGGCCAACGCGCAAAAAATGCGCGAGTACGTGATGAACGTGCAGAAACACGTGAAGGAAAACGCGGAATACGTCGGCGACCGCTTCCCGAACGAAGCCCGCGCCATCCACTATGGCGACGCCGAAGAACGCCAAATCTACGGCGAAGCCACCCTGGCCGACGCCCGCGAACTCATCGAAGAAGGCGTGCCGGTAGCGCCGATTCCGAGCCTGCCCCGGGCGGATTCGTGAAACGAGTGCCCGCCACTTACAGGCCGGTGTACGAGCCGCTCACTAACCGGCTCTGAACATCACCGTGACGCGCGCAGTGAGGCGGCAATCTGCTCGGCTGAAAACGTGAGTGTGTTCGTCGTCCTTGCCAACTCGTAACCCTCCCGCAAGCTCAACGACAGGCACAGTGGTCGCGGTTCTCGCGCCAAGTCGTAGGCGGCACGCGCAGGCAACTGATCGCGCGTTGGAAAGGTAGGTTGCGCGACGAAGACGTAGGTCGAGTACACCGGCCGCGCGGACGCGCTGGGGCCACTCGCCCGTTCCACAGCTAACTTCCTCCGAGCGAACGGGTGGCGGATCGAGGCGTCGCCAAGGAAGGGTCCAATCGTCTGATTGCGTATCTGCAGAGTTTCCTCCTCGTTGCAGAAACGTGCGTCGTCCAACACATAGCCTTCTTCAGTCAACAGTTCGGGATTCGAATAGAAATCGATCCGCAAAGCATCGCCTGCGCTAGACGATTGGGCGTCGGCTGGCAGCATCGCAGCCGGCACATGCACAACGCCAATTGACATCAGCGTTACGGAAGGACGGGTCACCCCGCACGCTGCCAGGGCTAATGCGGTCAGGCCTGCAACTACCTGCCGTGCGCGACTGGGAATCATCATCGCCGCCACCTACTTCTTCGCCACCACCATGTAATTCACATCCATATCCCGCGCGAGCAGCCACCCGCCCGTCAGCGGGTTGAACATCACGCCGGTCTCTTGCCCGACCTCAAGCCCCGCACGTGTCAGTGCCGTGTCGAGCTCCAGCGGCTTCACGAACTTGTTCCAATCGTGCGTGCCGCGTGGCAGCCAGCCGAGCACGTACTCCGCACCGACCACGGCCAGCGCGAACGCCTTTGCCGTCCGGTTGATCGTGGCGACGAACATCATGCCGCCCGGCTTCAGCATCGAAGCGCAGCTCTTCAGGAACAAATTCAGGTCGGCAACGTGCTCGATCACTTCCATGTTAAGCACGACGTCGAACCGTTCGCCGGCCTCCGCCAACGCTTCCGCCGTCGTCGCGCGATAGTCGATCGCAAGGCCCCCCTCGGCCGCATGCACGCTCGCCGTCTTGATGTTCTTCTCAGACGCATCGGCGCCCAGAACGTCGAATCCGAGCCTGGCCATCGGCTCGCTCAACAGCCCCCCGCCACACCCGATATCGAGCAGCCGCAAGCCCGCGAACGGCTTCATTGCCTTCGAATCGCGCCCGAAATGGGCGGCCGCCTGGTCGCGGATAAAGCCCAAGCGCACCGGATTGAACTTATGCAGCACGCCAAATTTGCCATGGGGATTCCACCATTCCGCCGCAAGCGCGGAGAAGCGGGCCACTTCGGCGTCGTCGACTGTGGATTGTTGCGATGTGACGGGCGACACCGTGTCGAAGCTCCGCGCGTTGCGTGACAAACTGACGAAGTCTAACTATACCCCAGCCGAACTCATTCAACCCCTTGATCTATCGGACGTAACGCCGCGCCAGCCCCCATGCCCATACTCGTCATGAAGTTCGGGGGTACCTCCGTGGCCGACCTCGAGCGCATCCGCAACGTCGCCCTCAAGGTTAAGCGCGAGGTCGACCGCGGCTACCAGGTCGCGGTCATCCTCTCCGCTATGTCTGGCGAAACGAACAAGCTCGTCAACTGGGCACGCGAGCTTTCGCCGCTGCACGACGCGCGCGAGTACGACACCGTCGTCTCCTCCGGGGAGCAAATCACCATCGGCCTGCTCTCGATCGCGCTGCAGCACATCGGCGTTCAGGCGCGTTCATGGCTCGGCTGGCAAATCCCGATTCACACCAGCGGCATGCACGGCTCGGCCGCCATTACCGGCATCGACACCAAGGTGCTGAGCGAACGCCTCGCCCAAGGCCAGGTCGCCGTGATCGCGGGCTTCCAGGGCCTCGGCCCCGACAACCGGATCACCACCTTGGGCCGCGGCGGTTCGGATACCAGCGCCGTCGCGGTCGCCGCCGCGCTTAAGGCGGAGCGTTGCGACATCTACACGGACGTCGACGGCGTCTACACCACCGACCCGCGCATCACGCCCAAGGCGCGTAAGCTTGATAAGATCGCATACGAAGAAATGCTCGAGATGGCGTCGCTCGGCGCGAAAGTGCTGCAGACGCGCTCGGTCGAGCTCGCCATGATCCACCGCGTGCCGGTGCAAGTTCTCTCCAGCTTCGAAGACTTGCCCGGCACCCTGGTGTGCGATGAGGACGAAATCGTGGAACAACAACTGGTCAGCGGCATCGCCTACAGCCGGGATGAGGCGAAGATCACGCTCGTAAAGGTGCCCGATAAACCCGGCGTCGCAGCCGCAATCTTCGGCCCTCTGGCCGACGGCGGCATCAACGTCGACATGATCGTGCAAAACACGTCCGAAGACGGCAAGACGACGGATATGACATTCACCGTCGGCCGGGCCGAGTTCGAGCGCGCGATCCACATCATCGAACGCAACCAATCGGCGATCGGCTATCAGAAATTGCTGACCGACAAGAACGTGGCAAAAGTCTCCGTCATCGGTGTCGGCATGCGCACCCACGCCGGCGTCGCGCAAAACATGTTCAAAACGCTGGCGGAGAAAGGCATCAACATCCAGGTGATCTCGACCTCCGAAATCAAAATCAGCGTCCTTATCGCTGCCGAATTCACCGACACCGCCGTCCGCGCGCTCCACACCGCCTACGGGTTGGATAAATAGGATGCCTCCGCGCTCCAATCAGCGCTTCCCCCCTCGAGGGGGAAGCTGGCGCGCCGAAGGCGCGACTGATGGCGGGCCGCTGACTCACCGAAGGCCCCCCATCCGTCTCGCCGCTCGGCGGCGATCCACCTTCCCCCTCAATGGGGGAAGGGCTGATCGATCAGCGAGGCCACGCTGATGGCCGCCAACGCCGGTCCGCGCGTGCTCCTGAAAAAGATGCACGAGATCATGGTCGAGCGCATCTCGCCGCAAGCGCGCCTCGACAAGATCGTCAAGCACATCGCCGCCAACATGGTGGCGGAGGTGTGTTCGATCTATCTGGTGAAAGCCGGCGGCGCGCTGGAGCTCTTTGCGACCGAAGGCTTGAACAAAGCCGCCGTCCACGCGACGCGCCTGAAGAAGGGTGAGGGCATCATCGGCGACGTCGCGCAGCACGCGCGGCCCTTGAACCTCTCCGACGCACCCTCGCACCCCAGCTTCTCTTACCGTCCGGAGACCGGCGAAGACCCATACCAGTCGATGCTCGGCGTGCCGATCCTGCGCACCGGCGGCGGCACGCTCGGCGTCCTCGCCGTGCAAAACCGCACGCACCGGCAATACGGCGACGAAGAAGTAGAGGCGCTGCAAACCGTCGCGATGGTCCTGTCGGAAATGGTCGTGTCGGGCTCGCTCGTCGACTTGAGTGAGATCGATCTGGGCCCCAAGCGCGATCGGCCATGGCGCGGGCAGGGCGTCTCGTTCTGCGAAGGCATCGCCATGGGCCGGGCGGTTCTCCACGAACCGCGAGTCAAAGTCGAAAAACTGATCGCCGACGATTCAATTGCCGAACGCGACCGCCTCGATCTCGCCATCGCCGACCTGCGCCGGGCAATCGACGTGATGCTCGCCGCCGAAGACACCGTGATCACCGGCGAAACCCGCGACGTGCTCGAAGCCTACCGCATGTTCGCCCACGATCGCGGCTGGATCACAAAGCTGCGCGAAGCGGTGATGACCGGCCTGACCGCCGAAGCGGCGGTCGAGCGCGTGCAAAACGACACCCGGGCTCGCATGGCCCGCCAAACCGACCCGTTGCTGCGCGAGCGCCTGCACGATCTCGACGACATCGCGAACCGTCTGCTGCGCCACCTCACCGGCAAGGCCGACACTGCCGCACACGACACGCTGCCGGCCGATACGCTGCTGTTCGCGCGTACGATGGGTCCGGCGGAATTGCTCGACTACGACCGCTCGAAGCTGCGCGGCCTCGTGCTTGAGGAAGGCTCACCGACAAGCCACGTCGCTATCGTCGCCCGCGCGCTCGACATCCCGCTGATCGGCCGGATCGACGGCGTGCTCGATCAGGTCGAAGTCGGCGATTGGGTCATCGCCGACGGCGACACGGCGGAAATCCACATCCGTCCCGCGCACGAAGTCCGCGAAGCCTATCGCCACAAACTCGCCCTCCGCGCCCAACGCCAAGCAGCCTTCGCCGCTCAAAGACTGTTGCCCGCGGTCACGAAAGACGGCGAACGCATCAAGCTCCTGATGAACGCCGGCCTCATCGCCGACATTCCGCATCTCGAAGAAACCGGCGCCGAAGGCATCGGCCTGTTCCGCACCGAACTTCAGTTCATGATCTCAAGCGAGATGCCGAGGCTGAAGAACCTTGTCGATCTCTACACGGCGGTTCTCGACGCGGCGCAGGGCAAGACGGTGGTCTTCCGCACGCTCGATCTCGGCGGCGACAAGGTGCTGCCTTACGCACGTCCGCTCGTCGAAGAAAACCCGGCCATGGGCTGGCGCGCGATCCGAATGACGCTCGATCGCCCGGCCTTGCTTCGCTATCAAATCAGAGCGTTGCTCCGCGCCGCGCGCGGCCGCGATCTCGATCTGATGTTTCCGATGGTGGCCGAGGTTGCGGAATTTCGGACCGCGCGCACGCTCGTCGATCGCGAACTCGAACGCCTGTCGCGCCAGAACGAAGACCCGCCGCGCAAAGTCCGCGTCGGAACGATGCTCGAAGTCCCCGCCTTGGCGTTCCAGATGCCCGCGCTTTTGAGCACGGTCGACTTTATTTCGGTCGGCTCGAACGACCTGATGCAGTTTTTTTTCGCCAGCGATCGCGGCAACCCCCGCCTGGGCAGCCGCTACGATCTCCTGAGCCCGCCTATGCTTAATTTCTTGAAAGGAATTGTGGACAGCGCGCGTCAGCGCGGCGTGCCCGTTACGTTGTGCGGCGAAATGGCCGGCCGCCCGCTGGAGGCGATGGCGTTGATTGGCCTAGGTTTTCGCTCGCTTTCCATGGCCCCGGCCTCGGTCGGCCCGGTGAAACAGATGTTGCTTGGCCTCGATGCCGCGAAACTCGCCGCCGTGATGGCAGGCCTTTATGATCGCACCGAGCACTCGCTGCGAGAGCAGTTGAAACAATTTGCAATCAATGAGCGCGTGCCGATCTGATCTTCCGCATGCGGACGAACGTTTGCCGGGAGCGCTTTGTTTTGCAATATTTAACGGCTCAATGCCTAAAGTGTCAGGCTGATCGCGCAAGCCAGCGTTGCGCATCGGCCAGCGAAAAAGACACCGAGTGGGGACGAGATAACGCTCAATGAGCAACGTGTCGCAATTGCCGTCGACGGCCGAGCGCAAAGAGCGGCGCCGCTTACACCTGCGTGAGGTCACCGAGCCAGCGCCCGTCGGCGAAACCGTCGGCGCCGTACTCAGCGCCGCACGCACCGAGCGCGGCATCGAAGCCGCCACGATCGCAAAGGCGCTCAAGATGAGCCGCGGCCAACTCGAAGCGATCGAAGCGAACGACTTTGCAAAATTGCCGGGCCGTACCTACGCCGTCGGCTTCGTGCGCGCTTACGCGAAGTACCTGCACCTCGACGACGAAGCGATCGTTCAGCGCTTCAAGGACGAGTTCGCCGACGAAGAAGTCACCAAGCCCGTCGACCTCATCTTTCCCGAAGCGCAGGAAGAACAACGCCTGCCGAACGGTTCGATTGTTATTCTGGCGTTGTTCATCGCGATGGTGATCTACGGCATTTCCTATCTCACGATCCCCAGCCGAAACACGGCCACCGCAAAGGCCGACGAGCCTGCCGTAATCGTGGAGCAGCCGAAGGTCGAAGTCGTCAAGCCCGCAGCGGTTCCGGCGCAAGAGGATGCCGCGCCGACCGCGCTCGTTCCGGCGGCAGCCGAACCGACGGCGCCCGAACCGCCGACGACCTTTGTCGCCGGTGACAACGCGCTGCCGAAAGCCGAAGCGGCGACGCCCAGCTTCACCATCGCACAAGTGCAACCGATCGCCGACGAGAAGCCTGCAGCGCCGCCTGCAGCGCAATCCGCGCCAGTCGCGACGAACAGTGCCGCGCGTATCACGCTGACCGCGATCGAGCCCGCTTACATTCGCGTCCGCCAAATGCAGGAGCCGCGCAAAGTCATCGTCGCGCGTGTGCTGGAAACCGGCGAATCATTTCAAGGCCCGGACACGACGAATCTGATTATGCAAACGGGCAATGCCGGTGGAATTCAAGTTGCAGTAGACGGCCGTGTGATCGGCGTGATGGGAAAGCGCGGTGAAGTGCTGACGCGAATCCCTTTTGATCCCTCGTACTTTCTGGAACGAATGGCCGCATCGCAATAATTGCGGTAGTGGCGGCTTGACCCTGCCGCCGCAGGCGAACACGCTCGACGGATGAAAGTGATTCGCACGGGACGCGAGTCACTGGGGCGCTTACCGTCGAGGGGCTCATGACACACGCAGAAGACACATCAACGAATCACGCGCCGAGACCGCGCGCTGGCCGTCCGCGTAGCGCGGAATCGCGCCGTGCGATCATCCAATCCGCAATGCACATTCTTCAGAACGACGGCTATGCCGCTCTGAACATTGAAGCAATTGCCGCTCGCGCAGGCGTTTCGAAGCAAACGATTTACCGCTGGTGGCCGTCGGCCGCCTTCATCGTTCTTGAGGCCCTGACCGCCGATATGCAGGCCCAAGACACGATCCCGCCGGACACGGGTTCGCTGAAGGGCGACTTGCAGGAACTGGTTCGCCCGACCGTGCGAGCCCTGGCCTCGCGCCGTGGGCCCGTATTCAAGGCTCTGATCGCTGAGGCGCAGGCCGACGCCCGCTTTGCCGAAGCTTTCCGTACGTCGCTGATGGAAGCGCACCGCGAAACCGTTCGTGCCATCCTCGGCCGCGCGCAGCTGCGTGGCGAGACGGCGTTCGACATCGACCCGGAACTCATCGCCGACATGATTTACGGGCCGATCCTCTATCGGCTCCTGAATGGCCACGGCCAACTCGATGAAACATTTGCGTTTAATCTGACCGACGCGACCGTGATCGCCGCCCGCCACCGCGAGACGGCCACCCGCCGCGCCGCCGAAGCGGCCGAATAGACGAGGATCCGCGCACCCGCGCTTTCCAAGTTCACAAAATCGGGGCCTCGCGCTGCAAGCGCTGAGGCCCCGTTTCGTTTCAACTCGAATTGGCGGCAAGTGTGACACGCGGGACTCAGGTCCGGACCGCATCTCTCGCACCAGTTCACCGCATGAAACAGGCGCCAAGCCAGGCCCCCCACAAAGCTGGCGGGCGTCGACGTTGAGACGATGATGACCCACGTCACCGCCTGCCGCACCGCCGTCATCGCCAGAGGTTTGGCTGCCTAGCGTGTGATCCGGCGGACAGCAGGCACGTATACGAGTGCAGCCGCAACTCACTCGAGTACCGTCGTGTCCTTCGTCGAGCACCTCCCCAATAACCGCCTGCGCCGTGCGGGCTATCGATCGCTCGTCGCCTTTCTGTTGGCGCCTGCGTTCGCGGCCTGCGCCCATCAGCCGGAGATTGCCGTGCCGCCGCCGACAAAAACACTCGTACTTGAGAAAGCGCTCGCCGGCCGGACGTTGGGCGACGGTGTATTCGTCAACAGTCTCACTGGCGGCGAAACGAAATTCTCCGTCGTTATCGACGGCACATGGGACGGAAAGGTTCTGACTCTCGTCGAGGATTTCGCCTACGACAGCGGCGTGAAGGAACGCAAGACCTGGCGCCTGACCAAGTTCGCCGAGGGCCGCTATGACGGCGTACGCGAGGATGTTGTCGGAACGGCCGCTGTCTATCAGGACGGCCCCGGTGTGCGCCTCGACTACATCGTCACGCTCGAAACCGGCCTCGGCGACATCGACGTGCGCTTTCAGGATTTGCTTTTCTTGAGCACCGACGGAACGATCGCAAACCAAGCGGTCGTCTCGAAGTTCGGACTCCGCATCGGTCGCGTCAACATCACCATGCGCCCCGGCGCCGACTCCTAAACGAAAGCGATCGGACATGTTCAGAACGATAGTTTTCGGCCTCCTCGCAATCGCGACCGTCATGCCGAACGAAGCCCGCGCAACCGAAGAACCCCGCTTCGACATTGTCGACAAAGTCGGCACGATCGAAATCCGCGCCTACGGCCCGCGCCTCGCCGCCGATGTGGTGGTGCAGGGCGCCGAAGAAGACGTCCGCTCCGACGGCTTCCGCCTGCTTGCCGACTACATCTTCGGCAACAACGCATCGCGCGAGTCGATCGCGATGACCGCCCCCGTCGCTCAGGCGCGCAGCGAGAAGATCGACATGACCGCGCCCGTCTCGCAAACCCGCGACGCGACCGGCGGTTGGCGCGTGCGCTTCTTCATGCCGTCGAAGTATACGATCGCGACGCTCCCGCGCCCGAACAACCCGGCGGTACAGATCGTCGAAGTCCCCGGTGAAACGATGGCAGTCCTGCGCTTCTCGAACAGCCGCAGCACCGAGGCGATCGCCAAGCGCAATGCCGAACTTTTGGCAGGCCTCGCCAACTCGCGCTGGGCGCCTGCCGGCGAACCAGTCACGTGGCTCTACGATCCGCCCTGGACGCTACCCTTCTTTCGCCGGAACGAAGTCGCCGTACCGGTGCACCAGCGCTGACACACGTGCTAGGATCGCGCATGCTCGATGCGCGCGCTTCTGAGGTACTCGATTTTTGGTTCGCCCCGCCCGGCCACGCGGAGCACAACAAAACGCGTACCGTCTGGTTCAAGAAGGACGCAGCCTTCGACGCCGAGATTCGCACGCGCTTCGCGTCGCAGATCGAAAGCGGCCTCAAAGGTAACCTCGCACCTTGGCGCGCAACGCCGGACGGCGCCGTAGCCGAAATCATCGTCCTCGATCAGTTCACCCGCAATAGTTTCAGGGACACCCCGCGTGCCTTCGCCGGCGATGCGCGCGCCCTTGAAGCGGCGAAGACGCTGGTTGCGAGCGGCGCCGACCGTGCTCTGCCGGGCGTCCGCCGCCAGTTCGTCTACCTGCCGTTCGAGCACGCCGAAGATCTCGCGATGCAAAATGAGTCCATGCGCCTCTTCACCCAGCTCGCAAACGAAGAGCCCGCGCTCGCCGATCTCCCCAAGTGGGCCGATCAACATCGCGCCATAGTTGCCCGCTTCAACCGCTTCCCCCACCGCAACGCCATCTTGGATCGCGCTAGTACCCCGGAAGAAGAAGCCTTCCTGAAAGAACCAGGCTCAAGTTTCTGACGG
>CAZJOM010000044.1:0-13750 GCA_964547645.1 uncultured Flavobacteriaceae bacterium | reverse complement strand
TAGTACCCCGGAAGAAGAAGCCTTCCTGAAAGAACCAGGCTCAAGTTTCTGACGGCGCTGCGGTTGTCGACTCAGCTTTCCACCGCCAAGTCGGCCGCGCACGAAAACCAGGCGCCACCGCGCGCAATCTTTCACCCGCGTAATATTTCCCCTTTGCCCCACTCCTTTTCGCCGCAGCCGGTACGCGCGGTTGCAGACGCGATGGAAGGCACGCGGCCAAACGCTGTACAAACCCGCCCGACTGAAGAGCGAATCAACCTCCGGAGATACTCGACATGAAACGCCTATTGCCCGCGCTTGCGCTTCTTTCGCTAACGGGCTGCTCCTACCTTGGGCTGAGCAGTAGCGAAGACAAGACGGCGATGACCGCCCCGGCCGCGGAAACGGCGGCTGCCGTAGCCCAGCCGCCTGCCACGCAACCGACGCTCGCTGTCGCAGAAGGCTGGGCGCCACCCACGCCGAAGGGCGCGAAGGCGGCCGCCGGCTTCTTCACCGTCGCCAACACGGGTACGGCGGGCGACAAGCTTCTCTCCGCCACCAGCCCGCGCGCCAAGTCGATCGAAATCCACGAGATGGCGATGGAGGGCACGAAGATGACAATGCGCCCGACGCAGGGCCTCGACGTCCCGGCCGGCGGCTCTGTCGCGCTGAACGAAAAGGGCAACCATCTGATGTTTATCGGCGTCGACAAGCCCTTCAAAGACGGCGAAGCAATCCCCGTCACGTTGACCTTCGAGAAGAGCGGCGAAGTCCAAACCACGCTGACCGTGAAAAAGCCGGGCAAGTAACGAACAGGGTAGGGCGCGTTCGATCGGGGCGCGCCCGCCAACTTAACCAAGCGTCATTATGCCGTTTTGAATTGCCGCCGTTACCGGTATCATCGCTAAACCCGATGGGCCCTATAGAGTAACCGGCATGCTCTCGCAAAAGGCGCGCTATGCACTGCGCGCCGCTCTCCACCTGGCCAGCAAGACGACGGACGAGCCGCAGCAGATCGCGGACATCGCCGAAGCGGCGAACGTGCCGCGCAAATTCCTGGAACAGATTCTGATCGAACTGAAGCGCCGCGGCATCGTTCACAGCCTGCGCGGCCGTCACGGCGGCTACCATCTGGGGCGCTCGGCAAAAGACATAAGCTTCGCCGAAATCATCCGCGTGATCGACGGCCCCTTGGCGCTGAGCCCTTGCGCCAGCCGCACCGCCTATCGCCGTTGCGAGGACTGCACGGACGAAACAACGTGCGCGATCCGTAAATCACTCATAGACGTGCGAAATTCGACCGCCCGCATTCTGGAGCAGCACTCGCTGGCCGATGCGCTCGCCGATCGGCGGAAAATCAAGCCCGCCGCCTAAATCACACCCGGATTTGCAACCTGCGTGATCTGTGGCGCCCCCGCGTCCTGTGCTTTCGTATTTCACAAAAATAATCTCTATTGACCCGATAGACATTAAAGATATTATCGAGTTTGAACTTGCGGCCGGCGTGGCCGCACCCCACATCGATCCGGCGCCTGCCTGTCACGAAGGAGCAATTCTCATGACGACGACGTCCCGGCTGACCGGCTATGCGCTGACCGCGTTCGCCTTCCTGTTCTTGGCCTCGCAAGTCGTCTTCGCAAAGGACGTCACGCTCCTCAACGTCTCGTATGACCCGACGCGCGAGCTCTACGGCAAAATCAACCCGCTCTTCGCCGCCGACTATAAGGCGAAGGCCGGCGACACGGTCACGATCCGCCAAAGCCACGGCGGGTCAGGCAAGCAGGCGCGCTCCGTCATCGACGGTCTCGAGGCCGACGTCGTGACACTCGCGCTCGCGCTCGACATCGATCAAATCGCCGCTCGCGGACAACTCTTGAACGCAGATTGGCAAAAGCGCCTGCCGAACAACGCCTCGCCTTACACCTCGACGATCGTCTTCCTCGTGCGCAAGGGCAACCCAAAGCAGATCAAGGACTGGGCCGATCTCGTGAACGCCGACGTACAAGTGATCACGCCGAACCCAAAGACGTCCGGCGGCGCGCGCTGGAACTATCTGGCGGCCTGGGCTTGGGCTGAGCGCCAACCCGGCGGCAGTGAGACGACGGCCCGCGCCTTTGTGACAAAGCTCTACAAGAACGTCACAGTCCTCGATACAGGTGCCCGCGGCTCGACGACGACGTTCGCGCAGCGCGGCATTGGCGACGTTTTGGTTTCATGGGAAAACGAAGCTCGTCTGGCGATCAAGCAACTCGGCTCCGCGAAGTTCGAACTTGTCTACCCCTCGCTGAGCATCCTGGCCGAACCGCCCGTCGCCGTCGTCGACAAGAATGTCGAAAAGAAGGGCACCCGCGCCGCCGCTGAGGCCTACCTCAAGTTCCTCTACACCAAGCCCGCGCAAGAAATCATCGCGCAGAACTTCTTCCGCCCGCAAGACGCCGACGTCGCCGCCAAACACGTGGCCGACTTCCCTAAGATCGCGCTCGTCACCATCGACGACACGTTCGGTGGTTGGAGCAAGGCGCACGCGACGCACTTCGCCGACGGCGGTATCTTCGACCAAATCTACAAGCCGGGGCAGTGAGTGAGCGCCGCCGCCTGGCATTTCCGTAAGCCGAGCGTCATCCCTGGATTCGGGCTCACGCTCGGCTTTACCATTTTCTATCTGAGCATCGTCGTCCTGATTCCGCTCGCCACGCTACTCGTGCGGCCATGGGAGCTCGGCATCGCAGGCGTGTTCGCGGTCGTCACCGAGCCCCGCGTCGTCGCCGCATTGAAGCTGAGCTTCGGCGCTGCCTTCGTCGCTGCCGCGATCAACGCCATCTTCGGCCTTCTCGTCGCCTGGGTGCTGGTCCGCTATCGCTTTCCCGGCAAGCGCATTGTCGACGCGCTCGTCGATCTGCCGTTCGCTCTGCCGACGGCGGTCGCGGGCATCGCGCTTACCACGCTCTACGCGCCGACGGGTTGGGTAGGGCAGTTTCTCGATCCGCTCGGCATCAAGATCGCCTACACGCCGCTCGGCGTCGTGATGGCGCTGACGTTCATTGGACTGCCGTTCGTCGTCCGCTCGGTGCAGCCGGTGCTAAGCGAGATGGAACGCGAATACGAAGAAGCCGCTGCCACCCTCGGCGCCACCCGTGCCCAGGTCTTCCGCCGCGTAATCTTTCCGTCGGTCATGCCTGCCTGGTTGACCGGCGTAGCGCTCGCCTTCGCCCGCGCCGTGGGAGAGTACGGCTCCGTCATCTTTATCGCCGGCAACCTTCCGTTGGTCTCGGAAATCGCACCCCTGCTCATCGTCATCAAATTGGAGCAGTTCGACTACGCCGGTGCCGCCGCCGTCGGTGCCGCTATGTTGGTGATTTCCTTCGCCATGCTGCTCGTCACCAACGCGCTGCAAGCCTGGGCGCGCGCCAGATGAGCCGCCGCTTCCGCAGCCCCACTGAAGACGGGCCCGCCGTCCGCTGGTTCTTAATCGCGCTCGGCGTCGGCTACGTCGCACTCTTCTTGCTCACGCCGCTCATCGCCGTCTTCGTCGAGGCACTACGCAACGGCGTCGAAGCCTCACTCGCGGCGCTGATGGAAGAAGACGCGCAGTCCGCCATCTGGCTCACCCTCACAGTCGCCGCCATCGCTGTGCCGTTGAACACGCTGTTCGGCCTCGCTGCCGCCTGGTCGATCGCGAAGTTCGACTTCAAGGGCAAAAGCCTGCTCACCACGCTGATCGACCTGCCGTTCTCCGTCTCCCCGGTGATCTCGGGCCTCGTCTACGTGCTGCTCTTCGGCGCGCACGGCTACCTAGGCCCCACGCTCGACGCGCTCGGCATCAAGGTCATCTTCACCGTTTCGGCTCTCGTGCTCGCCACCGTCTTCGTAACGTTCCCCTTCGTCGCCCGCGAACTCATCCCGCTGATGCAGGAGCAGGGTGTGTCGGAAGAAGAAGCAGCCCTCTCTCTCGGTGCCTCCGGTTGGCAAATGTTCTGGCGCGTCACGCTTCCCAACATACGTTGGGCGCTGCTCTACGGCGTCTTGCTGTCGAACGCCCGCGCGATGGGTGAGTTCGGCGCGGTCTCCGTCGTCTCCGGCCACATCCGCGGCCTCACGAACACGATGCCGCTGCACGTCGAAATCCTCTACAACGAATACAACTTCGCCGCCGCCTTCACCGTCGCCTCGCTGCTTGCTCTGCTCGCGCTCGTCACGCTCGTGCTCAAGAGTCTGCTCGAGTGGCGCTATGGCGACGAAATCGCCGCCACGCACAGGCACTAGCAATGGCCCTCGAAATCGAAGCAATCACGAAGCGGTTCGGCGCGATGGAGGCCGTGAGCAACGTCTCCCTCACTGTGCAGCCCGGCGAGTTCATGGCACTCCTGGGGCCGTCGGGCTCCGGCAAGACGACCCTGTTGCGCATAGTCGGCGGCCTCGACCTGCCTGACGAAGGCCACCTGCGCTTTGACGGCCAGGACCTGACCAACGTCCCCGCTCGCGAACGCCGCGTCGGCTTCGTGTTTCAGCACTACGCGTTGTTCCGCCACATGACCGTGGCAGAAAACATCGCCTTCGGCCTCAACGTCCGCCCGCGCCGCACCAGGCCTGCGAAGAAGGTCATCGCCGCCCGCGTCGAAACCCTGCTCGCTCGTATGCAGCTCGAAGGCCTTGGCTCGCGCTACCCGACGCAACTCTCCGGCGGCCAGCGCCAGCGCGTGGCGCTCGCTCGGGCGCTTGCGATCGAACCGCGCATCCTCCTGCTCGATGAACCGTTCGGTGCGCTCGACGCAAAGGTCCGCAAAGACCTTCGCCAATGGCTGCGCGCACTACACGATGAAACCAAACTCACCACGATCATGGTCACCCACGATCAAGATGAAGCGCTGGCGCTCGCCGACCGCATCGCCGTCATGAACACAGGTCGGATCGAACAAGTCGGCACGCCAAGCCTCCTCCGCCGCGACCCAGCCTCCGCCTTCGTCCGCGACTTCCTGATGGACGGCGAGGGGATTTAGGCGGATCGGCCAGCCACCGATCTGACCGTCAGCAGAATGCCAACCGAAATCACCACCAACACGACAGCAAGCGAACTGCCCGCCGCCGCAAGCGCCGCCGCACCTGCCCAGCTGATCGACGAAAAAGCCTCCGCAAACGTCGCGATACGCGACGACGTATGCCGCCGCCGGAACTGACTGCGCTTTGCCTGCGCACGAAACCAAAACTGGATCGCGGTCGCCGACGCCGCCGACGCAAGAATGCCGAGCACGGCGACGGCCGCGGCACTTGGCGACTCGAACGCCAGCGCGAAGGCGAAAGGACAGAAGATCACGGCAACGCATTGCATCACCGCCACGACCTTCGCGCGGAGCAATTGCGTGCCCGGCACCGGCGCGGTCAGAACCAAGTCGGGCGCGTCCTCGCCGCACAGCGTCAACCAGGCGAGCCCGCCCGCCAACTGCCCCGCCGACATCACGAGCACCGGCACCAACACCACGGCGATCCCGCTACCGGCGCCAAAGCTATGCCAGAGCATCAATGCCGGCGGTAACAGATAGAGAATTTGCAGCAACGATTGCGACAAGAGCCACGGATCGCGGACCAGCAATAGCCGTTCCTTACGCCGCAAAGCAGCCGATGGCATTCGCACACGAAAGGCGCGCGCGGCGCGTTGCGCGACCGCCGTGGCCCGCGAAACGCCGGAGGCAGCAACCACATAGTTTGCAAACCGCGGTGCAAAGAACGCCGTCGTCATCGCGAACACCGCAAAGCTTGACAGAGCGACGATCAGCACCGCCGAGACATCGCCAAGCGCCGCTCGCGCCGGCCACCAGACGACGCTGTCGAGCCCCGGCGCATGCGCCAACACATATTCGGACTGCAAATACGAAAGCCGCGACATCGTCCCCGTCGAGAACAGCGCCGCGATCTGCAGTCCGATGACGAACAGACCGCCGACGACCGCCGCCACAATCTGCGCGACAAGGCGCGTACGCCTCGGCCCAATCGTCTGAAACATCCCGGCCGAGAGCACCACCGCCAACGCGGTCGACACCAGCGCCACGGAGAGGAGAACGCCGTAAGCGCCAAGCCACTGCGCACCGCTCGTCCAAGCCATCACATTGATGAACGGCCCGATGAACAGCAACGACATCGCACCGACCGTAAGCGCAATCGCACCGATCCTAACCGCGAACAACCGATGCGCCTGCACCGGCGAACTCAAGATCAACTCAAGGTCGGAGCGCGTATAAAACGTGCGCGTCACGCTCTCCATGCCCTGACTCAAGATCGCCGAGCCTGAAAGAATCAACCCCGCCGTCACCGCGACAAGCGTCGGCAAATCCGCCGACACGCCCGCGCCCGCCAAACTCCGCAGCGCGAAGTACGCAACAACATGCAAGATCGTGGCAAAGATGCCGACACCGATCGCGAGCTTGCGCAACCGCTCCGCCTTGCCGCCGGTCAGCATCGCTTGCGCGTCGCGCCACGCAAGGCGCAACTCATGCGCGGCAAACCAGGTCATCGATCCGGGAATGCTGACACTCATGCGGCTGCAGCGTCCTCGGCGACGATCGTCAGGAACAATTCCTCAAGCGGCGTGTCGCCGCTCCCGATCTGCGCGCGCAGTTCGGCAAGCGTCCCCTCCGCAATCAGCCGCCCGCCGGCGATCACGCCGATCCGATCAGCCATGCGCTCGGCAATCTCCAGAATATGCGTCGTCATGATCACGGTCGCGCCCGCACGCACCCGCGCCGTCAGTACATCCTTGACCAGCCGCGCGCTCCCCGCATCGAGCCCCGTCAGCGGTTCGTCGAGAATGATCAGTTGCGGCTCGTGCACCAGCGCCCCGGCCAACGCAACTTTCTGCCGCATGCCGCGCGAAAAACCTTCGCACCGCGTATGCGCGACCTTCTCCAGCCCCAACCAGCCGATCAGATCCTTCGCGCGCGCCTCGGCGACCGCCGGCGCAACGCTCCACAACCCCGCAACAAATTCCAAATACTCAACCGGCGTCAGCTTGTCGTAGATCATCGGCTCGTCGGAGAGCCATCCCACAATGCGCTTCGCCGACACTTGGTCCAGACGCGCATCGACCCCGAAGATCGAAATCGCGCCCTCATCCGGCTGCAACAACCCACTGACCATCCGCAGCGTCGTTGTCTTCCCCGCGCCGTTCGGCCCGAGCAGCATGTAGAACTCACCGGCCCGCACCGCGAGATCCAACCCCGCAATCGCCTGATGCCGATCAAACGCCTTACGGAGGCCGCGGACGTCCAAGGCGCGTAAAGGCGTGTTGTGCATCGAGACCTCTCCGCAGGTGTTCACAAGGTCTAACCGGGGGACGTTTCCAACCCCTAAATTTCGGCATTTTCCTAAGTCGGCCGCCGAAATTCACGCCGCCCGGTTGCTGCTGAAACGGGCAGGTTTTCAGGCAACCTTAAGCACATTCCGGGCATTCTATTCGTTTGAACGCTCAGGGCCCGTTGCATGCCGCCTACGCCTTCCACCAAAGCGCAAACGCGTCGTCCCGTGCCGTGGCACGTGGTCTACTATCTTCTGGCGGCCTTCGACGTGCTCGCGATCACCGGCAGCCTCTACCTCTCGCATGAAGTGATGGGCATCTTCCGCTCGTCGGTAGAGGTCAATCAGCGTTGGGCCGACAAGCTTTCCGCGCTCTCCGACGTTGCCGCCGCCGCGGGCGCCGTCAACGCGCCCGGCAACGACATCTTCGATACGCAGGACGTTGCGAAAGAGAACGCGCGCCAAACCGAGGCACTCGCCGCCTTCCGCCTCCGCCTCGATGCCTTCGCCGCCGCCGTCGATGGCGTCCCCGATGCGGACGCACGCGCCAAGCTTAGCCTTGGCGTGCGCCGGATCGAAGCGTCGATGCTGGAGATGACCGACGAAGCCGCGCGTATCTTCGACTTCTTCCGCGCCAACGACGCAGTAAGCGCGGGGCGCCGCATGGCAACCATGGACCGCAAGTTCGCGTCGCTCAATGCCGTGATCGCCGGCACCGCGACGACGGTGCGCGAGATTCAAAGAAGCCACTTCCAAGAACAAGTCGCTGCGGCGACGTTCCTCGGCCGCTTCGAGTATCTGTTCGGTGCCACGATCGTACTCATGGTCGGCTGCGTCGTTCTGTATGGCCATCGCATCGCCTACGAGTTCAAGCGCCACGAAGCCGAACGCACGGCCCACAACATCGAACTCGTCGCGCTGTCCGAGCGTCTGCAGGACTCGCTGACCGAAGC
Source organism: uncultured Flavobacteriaceae bacterium (assembly GCA_964547645.1). Taxonomy (GTDB): domain Bacteria; phylum Pseudomonadota; class Alphaproteobacteria; order Micropepsales; family Micropepsaceae; genus SZUA-430. The sequence continues at coordinate 5,534 of CAZJOM010000044.1, read as the reverse complement.
CAACATCGCGACCCGCGCAAAGTCCGACTTCCTAGCCATGATGAGCCACGAAATTAGAACGCCGATGAACGGCGTGTTGGGCATGTCCGGCATCCTTCTGGAAAGCGGCCTGGCGGGCGAGCAACACCGCGCCGCGGCCACGATCCGCGAATCCGCCGAAAGCTTGCTGCGCATCGTCAACGACGTGCTGGACTACTCGAAGCTCGAAGCGGGTGCGATGCAAGTCGAACTCGCGTCCTTCGACCTGCACGCGCTGTTCAGAAACGCTGTCGAAATCGTCGCGCCGCGCGCCAAATCGAAGTCGGTCGCGCTCAACGTGACGATTTTGAGCAACGTGCCTCAGTTCGTGCGCAGCGACCCGGGACGCATCAGGCAGGTCGTCCTGAACTTCCTCGGCAATGCTGTAAAGTTCACCGAAAGGGGCTCCGTCCAACTCGTTGTATCCACGATCCCCGGCGATACCGGACAAACCACGCTGCGCGTCGAAGTGCTCGACACCGGCATCGGCATTCCGGCCGATCGCATGCATCTCCTCTTCAACAGCTTCCAGCAAACGGACGCCACCATCTCTCGCAAGTTCGGCGGCACGGGCCTGGGCCTTGCCATCTCAAAGAAGTTGATCGACCGCCTCGGCGGCCGCATCGGTGCCGAAAGCACGGTCGGCCGCGGCTCGAATTTCTGGTTCGAACTTGGGCTCGAAGTGTCGAGTGAAGAGGAAGCGTCCAAGACCCACCGCGGCGCGGCGGAGGTGGCCATGGCCGACGCCCTCGCGCGGATCCGTGCACTGGGACGGCCGTTGCGCCTGTTGATCGCCGAGGACAACGCAACGAACTTGCTCGTCGCGAAGTCGGTCCTGGCGAAGTTCGACATCATGCCCGACGTCGCCGGCAACGGCCGTGAGGCGCTCGATGCCGTTTGCCGCCGCGCCTACGACGTCATTTTGATGGACGTCCACATGCCAGAAATGGACGGCCTGGCAGCAACGCGGGCTATCCGCGCCCTCGACGGCGATCGCGCAAAGGTGCCGATCGTTGCCCTCACCGCCAACGCCTTCGCCGACGATGTTCGCCAATGCGAAGCCGCCGGTATGAATGCTCACGTCGGCAAACCGTTCCGTAAGGAAGACCTGATCGTTGCGCTGGGCAATGCCTTGGCGGCGGCCGCGCCGAGTGCCCTCGGCGCGAACGCTGCGGAGACCGACATGCCGGTCGTTGACTGGGACGCCATCGAACGCTTTCGCGCCGACGCCGGTGATGCGATGCTGCACGAACTGTTCGACACCTACCTGGCATCCGCCGCGAACCAACTCAATCAATTGGTTGAACTCTCCGGCCGCCCCGGCAAAACGGTCGAAGCGATTCGCCTCGCGCACTCCCTCAAGAGCGCCAGCGCGATGGCTGGGGCCGCGGCTTTGTCTCGCTTGGCCGCGCAAGTCGAAAGCGCACTCGCTCAAGGCGCAACCGAAATGGAAGCCGGGAAAGCCGCGCAGATGCAGACGCTGTTCTTGAACTATCGCGATGCGTTGGTTCGCAAACGGCTGGTCGCATAACCATGTTGAAGGTCATCGGTTGTATCACCGATCAGCACGATCTGCGCCTTGTGGTGGTCGCCGCATTGATTTGCGTGCTGGGAAGTTTCACGACGTTTAACCTGAACGCGCGTGCAGGCGCCGGCGTTCGCGGTGCACGACTGGCATGGACTTTCGCCGCCGGGTTTGTTGCCGGAGCCGGTGTGTGGGCGACCCATTTCGTAGCCGAGCTCGCTTTCCGGCCCGGCTTGCCGCTGACCTACGATCTGTTCTTCTCCGTGTTGTCGCTTGCGATATCGGTGGTTGTCTCCACAATTGGCATTGCCCTTGCCGTTGGCGAGGGACGGAACAACGCGCCGCTTGGCGGCGCCGTTGTCGGTGTGGGAATTGCCGCGATGCACTACACCGGCATTGCGGCGATGCGCATGCCGGCAGTGACGGATTGGCACGCAGATTATGTTGCCGCCTCGATCGTCATCAGCGTCGCCGTCAGCAGCCTCGCCTTCGCCCATTTCCGCCGCCATCGGGATACCAAGGGTCAGTTGCAGGCGACGGGCTTGCTGGTGCTAGCCATCATCGGCCTGCATTTCACCGGGATGACGGCGATAACGTTTACTCCCGACTCCAGAATCGTCATTCCCGATCAAGCCATTTCGCCCGAATGGCTCGCGATCCCCGTTGCCGCATTCACCTTGTTGATTGTCGGCTTTGGATTTGTCGGCGCCAGCATCGATCAGCGTTTGGCCGAGCGTACGCGCGGAGAAGCCGAGAGATTGCGCGGTCACGTGGCCGAATTGGAAGCGACCAAGGCGGAGCTGAACGACGCGCTGAAGAAGGCCGAAATCGCGGGCAAGGCCAAAAGTGCGTTTCTCGCCACCATGAGTCACGAGTTTCGCACGCCGCTGAACGGCGTGATCGGCATGACCGGCGCGTTGATCGACTCCAATTTGAGGCCCGAACAGCAGAAACTGGCCAATGTCCTTCGCGACTCGGCCGAGCATTTGCTGAGCTTGATCAACAACGTGCTCGACTATTCGAAGCTTGAGGCATCGTCGGCGGAGTTCGAGCGCGTTCCCTTCGATCTTCACGCCGTTCTGACGCACTGCTGCGAGGTCGTAACGCCGGCTGCCAAGGCAAAAGTGCTCGACCTTTCGGTGGAGATAGCCGAGGCTGTGCCGCGTCACGTGTTGTCGAACGCCGGCGCCATTCGCCAGGTTGTCCTCAACCTGCTCGGCAATGCGGTGAAGTTCACCGAACGAGGCGGCGTGACGCTGCGTGTGCATGCTCGCCCAATGGCACGAAACCACATCACGATACGCATCGAAGTCGTCGACACCGGAGTAGGCATTCCGGGCAAAAGCCTCGGGCGATTGTTTCAGAGTTTTAGTCAGGCAGACGAGTCCATTTCGCGGCGCTTCGGCGGTACGGGTCTTGGGCTCGCCATAACGAAGAAACTGGTAGAAGGCTTGAACGGCATCATCGGCGTCGACAGCGTGCCGGACCGGGGCTCGACCTTTTGGCTTGAACTTCCCGTCGAACCGGTCAGCGCCGAAGAAGTTGCGTGTTCCGCCAAGCCCGACCGCGCGTCGCCCGTTGAGCGCGCGAAAGAGACTTTGGCCGCAATGGGCCGCCCGTTGCGCGTTCTCCTCGTCGAAGACAACGCGACGAACCAGTTGGTGGCCCGCACGGTTCTCGGCAAATTCGGCGTCGCCCCTGATGTCGCCGGCAATGGCGTGGAAGCGGTCGAAGCCGTGCAGCGCAATGCCTATGACGTGGTCCTGATGGACATTCACATGCCCGAAATGGACGGTCTTGAGGCAACCCGCGTTATTCGCAATATGTCCGGCCCTGTGTCGCGCACGCCGATCGTCGCGCTCACCGCCAACGCCTTCGACAGCGACATCGACAATTGCCGCCAAGCCGGCATGGACGGACACGTCGGCAAGCCCTTCCGCGCCGAGGAGTTGATTGCAGCCCTCGGCGACGCCGTTGAAGGCAAATCCAGCTTCAAGGGGCGCACGCCCAGCGAGGCAACGCCGCCCGCCGATGTGTACGCAGTCGACCGGCCCATCGTTGATTGGGAAACCATCGAGGCCTTCCGTACCGACTCCGGCGAAGAGATGTTGCGCGTTCTGATCGACACCTATCTCGTCGACACGGCACAAAAACTCGATCGTTTCGCCGAGTTGGTTGGCGACAAAGCCGCGACCGCCGAAGCCGTCCGCATCGCCCACTCACTCAAAAGCGCCAGCGCCATGGCCGGCGCAGTCGCATTGTCGCGCCTGGCCGCACAAGTCGAACAGACACTCGCCCAAGGCACCGCCGAAATCGGTACGAGCGAAGCAAAGCTGATGCAGACCCACTTCGAAAACTATCGTGCCGAACTCATCGGCAGAGGGTTGGCGGCATAAGGCCCCAATTTGTGCCATTTGCCATCTGGCCTGGCCGTGACCCCCTTGCTATCTCTACCCCCATGAGCATCCGCCCCTATCGCGACATTGTCCGCCGCAAGAGCCGCAAGATCCGTGTCGGATCGGTAGAGGTCGGCGGCGACGCGCCGATCACCGTGCAGTCGATGACGAACACGCTGACCTCGGACGCGAACGCGACCATCCGCCAGATCAAGGGACTGGAGGCGGCGGGCGCCGACATCGTGCGCGTCTCGTGTCCGGACGAGGAATCGACCGCCGCACTGAAGGCGATCGTGCGCGCGTCCGCTGTGCCGATCGTGGCCGACATCCACTTCCACTACAAACGCGCGATCGAAGCCGCGAAAGCGGGGGCCGCGTGCCTGCGCATCAACCCCGGCAATATCGGCTCCGCCGCGCGCGTGCGCGAGGTCGTGCAGGCCGCCAAGGACCACGGCTGTTCCATGCGCATCGGCGTCAACGCCGGCTCGCTGGAGAAGGATCTGCTCGAACGCTACGGCGAGCCGTGCCCCGAGGCGATGGTCGAAAGCGCGCTGAACCACGCCCGCATCCTCGAAGACAACGACTTCCGCGAATTCAAGATCAGCGTGAAGGCCAGCGACGTCTTCCTCGCCGTCGCGGCCTATCAGGGCCTGGCCGAAGCCTGCGACTACCCGCTCCACCTCGGCGTGACGGAGGCCGGCGGCCTCATGTCCGGCACTGTGAAGTCGTCGATCGGCATCGGCTCGCTGCTTTGGGCCGGTATCGGGGACACGATCCGCGTCTCGCTCTCCGCCGACCCGGTCGAAGAAATTCGCGTCGGTTTCGACATTTTGAAGTCGCTGAACCTGCGCCACCGCGGCGTCAACGTTATCGCGTGCCCGTCCTGTGCGCGCCAAGGTTTCGACGTCATCAAGACGGTCGCGATCCTCGAAGATCGCCTGAAGCACATCACCACCCCGATGTCGCTTTCCATCATCGGCTGCGTCGTCAATGGCCCCGGCGAAGCCGCCCAAACCGACCTCGGTTTCACCGGCGGCGGGGCAGGGGCCGGCATGGTCTACGTGGCCGGCAAACCCGACCACAAAATGGAAAACGACAAACTCGTCGACCACATCGTCACCCTCGTCGAAAAGCGCGCTGCGGAGATCGAGGCAAAGCGTCAAAGGTAAACGCCTTCCGCCTTGAAAGTGTCACCACGTGTGACCTCTCCGAACTTGCGCTCGCCCTGGCGGCGCAGGCATCCTCCCCGCAAGACTGACTCAACGCGTTCGGGCGCAGGTTCCAGGATAACGCTCATTGACCGACCTCACCCGCAAACTCGCCACGATCGTCGCCCTTGACGTTGCCGGCTACTCCGCCCGGACCGAGGCCGATGAAGCGAAAACGATCGCGCAGGTCGCGAACCTGCGCCCCATCATCGAAGGCATCGCGAAGTCCCACGGCGGGCGCGTGTTCAACACGGCTGGCGACGGCTTCATGCTGGAATTCGCCTCGAGCTTCAATGCGGTGAACGCGGCCCTCGAACTCGCCGATGAATGTCGCCCGCGCGTGCGCGTTGGCGTGCACGTGGGTGAGGTGATGGAGCAGCCGAATGG
>CAZJOM010000043.1:0-32792 GCA_964547645.1 uncultured Flavobacteriaceae bacterium | reverse complement strand
GCGATTTGGCGTTCGGCGAAATCTTCGCCGCTTCGGATCGTGTAGCCGGCGATGACGCCCATTCGCTCAAGTCGCGCGATGCGTTCCTGCACGGTCGAGCGGGCAAGTTCAAGCTTTCGGGCGAGGGCCGAGACGCTCTCCCGGGCGTCGGCGCGGAGCAGGTTCAAAAGCTTGCGGTCGGTGTCGTCGAGGATCGTCATTCCGTCAATATGACGGCCTGGACGTTAATTTGTCACTCACTTTAGCGACTTTCGACGGTTTGACTGCTGCAAATCGGCGGAAAATGCACCTAGAGTTGGCTGATCCAAGCGAATTCGAAAGGCGGACCCTCATGGCGACGAAGCTCATTCTTCTCGGCGGCGGCAAGATCGGCAGCGCGATTACGGCGATGCTGGGTGGCACCGGCGACTATCAGATCACCGTTGCCGACAAGGACGCCGAGAGTCTGAAACGGTTGCCGACGAAGAACACGCGCACGATGGTGCTCGACGTTGCCGATCCGGTGGCGCTCCGCGCGGCGATGAAGGGGCATGAGATCGTTGTTTCGGCGATGCCCTATCATTTGACGCCGGTGATCGCGGGGGCGGCGAAGGACGTGGGTGCGCACTACTTCGACCTGACGGAAGACGTCGAGAGCACGCGGGTCGTGAAGCAGTTGGCGAAAGGTGCGGATACCGCGTTCGTGCCGCAATGCGGTTTGGCGCCCGGCTTCATCTCGATCGTCGCGCATGACATGACGAAGAAGTTCGAGAGCCTGCGCGATGTGAATATGCGGGTTGGGGCGCTGCCGGTCTATCCGACGAATGCGCTGAAGTACAATCTCACTTGGTCTACGGACGGCTTAATCAACGAGTACTGCAACCCTTGCGAGGCGATCGTCGATGGCCACCTGCGCGAGATGCCGGCGCTGGAAGAGCAGGAGCATTTCTCACTCGACGGCATCGACTATGAAGCGTTCAACACTTCGGGCGGGTTGGGCACGTTGTGCGAGACGCTTGAGGGCAAGGTCGAGAACCTGAACTATAAGACCGTGCGCTATCCGGGCCACCGCGATATCATCAAGACGTTGGTGCGCGACTTGCGGTTGGGGCAGCGGCGCGACATCTTGAAAGACGTGCTGGAGACGGCGATCCCGATCACGTATCAAGACGTGGTGCTGGTGTTCGTGACAGTGTCGGGGCAGCAGCACGGCAACCTGACACAAGAGAGCTACGCGAAGAAGGTCTATGCGCACGAGATCGAAGGCAAATTGATGAGCGCCATTCAGATCACGACGGCGGCGGGCATCTGCGCGATGGTCGATATGATGGTCGCGGGCAAGCTGCCGAAGAAAGGCTTCGTGCGGCAGGAGCAGGCGGATTTAAAGGCGTTTCTGGCGAACCGGTTCGGTCGCGTCTACGCATAAAGGGGGCTTCGCGTGAGCAATCTTCGGACGGGCGGGCAGATTCTGGTCGACCAGTTGAAGATTCACGGCGCCGATCTAGCGTTCTGCGTGCCGGGTGAAAGCTACTTGGCGGTCCTGGACGCGCTCTACGATGCGCGCGAGCAGATCAAGCTCATCACCTGCCGGCATGAGGCGGGCGCCGCGAATATGGCGGAGGCTTACGGGAAGCTGACGGGCAAGCCCGGCATTTGCTTCGTCACGCGTGGGCCTGGCGCCACGCATGCGAGCATCGGACTGCACACGGCGTTCCAAGATTCGACGCCTATGATCCTTTTCATCGGACAGGTCGCGCGCGATCAGATGGAGCGCGAGGCGTTTCAGGAGATCGACTATCGCCGGATGCTGGGGCCGCTCACGAAGTGGGTGGCGGAGGTGCCGTCCGCCGATCGTCTGCCGGAGTTCATCTCGCGCGCGTTTCATACGGCGGTGAGCGGGCGGCCGGGGCCGGTGGCACTGGCGCTGCCGGAGGACATGCTGACGGAGCGGATGGAGGCGGTCGACAGCCGGCCGTATCAACGCGTCGAGGCGGCGCCGCGAGCGGAAGATATGGCGCGGCTCGCGGAGATTCTTGCGTCGGCGGAGCGTCCGATGGCGGTGCTCGGCGGCGGTGGGTGGACGGCGAAGGCGTGCGACGAGGTCCGACGCTTTCTGGAGGTTTGGAATTTGCCGGCGGTGACGTCGTTCCGCGGTAAGGATCGGCTCGACAACCGGCATCCGCTTTACGTGGGCGATATGGGGATCGGGATCGATCCGAAGCTGGGCGCGCGCATTGCGCAGGCGGATGTGCTGGTGGTGATCGGGCCCCGGCTCGGCGAGATGACGACGAATGGTTACACGCGCGTGGTGCCGCCCGTGCCGGCGCAGCGGTTGGTGCATGTCTATCCGGCGGCTGAGGAGCTGAACCGGGTTTATCAGTCGGAGCTCGGCATTGTTTCGGGGATTGAGGCGTTCGCGAAGACGGCCGCAGTGACGAAGCCGCCAGCGGTCATTCGTTGGCGCGAGTGGGCGAAGGCGGCGCGCGCCGATTATGAGGCGTTTGTGAAGCCGGTGGTTGTGGCCGGCGATGTGAATCCTTCCGAGATTTTTGCTTGGTTGAACGAGCGGTTGCCGGAAGATGCGATCCTGACGAACGGGGCGGGCAACTATGCGGGTTGGCTGCACCGGTTTCATTTGCATAGGCGATTCCACACTCAGTTGGCGCCGACGAGTGGGGCGATGGGCTACGGCGTGCCGGCGGCAATCGGTGCGAAGGCGGTGCATCCGGATCGGATCGTGATCGGGTGCGCGGGCGACGGTTGTTTCCTGATGAACGGGCAGGAGCTTGCGACGGCGGCGCAGTACGGACTCAACGTCATCATCCTCGTCTTCAACAACGGCATGTACGGTACGATCCGCATGCATCAGGAGCGTGAGTATCCGGCGCGCGTCGTCGGCACCGATCTCGTCAATCCGGACTTTGCGGCCTATGCGAAGGCGTTCGGGTTTTGGAGCACGACGGTGCGCGCGACCGCGGCGTTCAAGCCTGCGTTCGAAGAGGCGCTGGCCAGCGGTAAGCCCGCGTTGATTGAAATCATCACGCCGCCCGATGCGATCTCACCGACGGCGACGCTCTCGGGGATCCGCAAGGCGGCTCAATCGAAATGAATGGAGGACATGCCATGCTTTCCGACACGTTGAAGGCGCTGGGTACTTCGGCAGAAGACGTTTCGCGCGGCGACATCGTGGTGCGCAGCCCGATCGACGGGGTGGAGATCGGGCGCGTGCGGAGCGATACGCCGGCCGAGATCGATGCGAAGATCGCGGCTTCGGTGGCGGCGTTCCACGCCTGGCGCGAAGTGCCGGCGCCGCGGCGTGGCGAACTCGTGCGTTTGTTCGGTGAAGAATTGCGCGCGAACAAGGAAGCGCTCGGGCGGTTGGTCACTCTGGAAGCGGGCAAGATCCTGCAAGAGGGTTTGGGCGAGGTGCAGGAGATGATCGACATCTGCGACTTCGCGGTCGGTCTGTCGCGCCAGCTCTATGGTCTGACAATCGCATCGGAGCGGCCGGGGCACCGGATGATGGAGACGTGGCATCCGCTGGGTCCCGTTGGTGTGATCAGCGCGTTCAACTTCCCGGTTGCCGTGTGGGCCTGGAATGCGGCGCTTGCCGTTGTCTGCGGCGACAGCGTGCTTTGGAAGCCGTCGGAGAAGACGCCGCTTACGGCTGTGGCGACGCAGAAATTGTTCGAGCGCGCGGTCGCGAAGTTCGGCGATGCGCCGAAGGCCTTGTCGCAAGTGGTGCAGGGCGGGCGCGACGTCGGTGAGCGCTTGGCGGCGGACGTGCGCGTGCCGTTGATCTCGGCCACCGGTTCGACGCGGATGGGCAAGGCGTTGGCGCCGGTCGTCGGTGCGCGGTTGGGGCGGTCGCTGCTGGAGCTTGGCGGCAACAATGCGATGATTGTGGCGCCGTCGGCGGATCTGAAGCTCGCGGAGCGCGCGATTACGTTCGCGGCAGTGGGTACGGCAGGGCAGCGTTGCACGACGCTGCGCCGGCTGATCGCGCATGAGAGTGTGCGGGAGAAGCTCGTGGAGCGGCTCAAGACTGTCTATGGTGCGATCAAGATCGGCAGTCCGCTGGAGGCGGGTACGCTGGTCGGGCCGCTGATCGACAAGGCGTCGTTTGAGGGTATGCAGAACGCGCTCACGCAGGCGCGGGCGCAGGGTGGCAAGGTCTCTGGCGGCGAGCGCGCGCTCTCGGGGCAGTTCCCGAATGCGTATTACGTGCAACCGGCGATCGTCGAGATGCCGGCGCAGAGCGAGGTCGTGAAGCACGAGACGTTTGCGCCAATCCTCTACGTGCTCACATATCGCGACTTCGATGAGGCGATCGCGCTGCAGAACGGCGTGGCGCAGGGCCTGTCGTCCTGCATCTTCACGCGCGATATGCAGGAGGCGGAGCGCTTCGTCGCTGCCGCCGGCAGCGATTGCGGGATCGCCAACGTCAATATCGGGCCCAGCGGGGCTGAGATCGGCGGCGCGTTCGGCGGCGAAAAGGAAACCGGTGGTGGGCGCGAGTCGGGCTCCGACTCGTGGAAGGCCTATATGCGCCGGCAGACGGCGACGGTGAACTACTCGAACGCACTGCCGCTCGCGCAGGGAATTAGGTTCGACCTCTAACCATCCGCCCACATGCGCAGCAAATTCGCGTGGGCCTTCGAGACGATGTCGAAGTCTCGCGACTTCTTCTCGCGTTCGAAGATGCCGCGTCTGGCGATGTCGAGGTCGTAGAGGATTTCGCGCTGGGCGGCGTCGCGGACATAGCTTTGGCACCAGCCGACGGCGGCGAGGCGTTCGCCCTTGGTCACCGGCGTGACGCGGTGCAATGTCGTTGACGGGTACATAATCAACTGCCCCGCGGCGGGTTTGTAGGCTTGTTCGCCGCCGCTCGACTCCATCACAAGTTCGCCGCCGTCGTAGGACGCGGGGTCGGCGAGAAACAGCGTGAATGAGATGTCGCTGCGCAGGCCCTGCATAATCGGGTCGTCGACGTGCGTGCCGTACTCCATGCTGTCGCGATAGCGACTGAAGAGGAGCGGCGTGATGTGGCGGGGGCGGGCGGCCATACGAAATGTCGGATGGCGCATGATGGCGTCGGTCACGGCCTTGTTCAGCGGCTGGTAGTCGACTTGCGCGCGGTCGATCTGCTGGTTGTTCTTGACGAGCTTCGCGTGCCATCCCGCCGTGGTTGCGCCGTCGACATAGCGCATGGCGGCGATGCGGTCGGTGACCTTGGCGATATCGTCGGCGTTCAGCACATCCTTGATTACGAGTAGCATTGCGGCACCCTCAAATCAGTTGTCGCGTTCAGCCATAAGGGGACTTAACCCTAATGCCAACGGGTGGCGTGCGGCTGAGGTGCACTTTAGTAGTATTGCACTTGGGGAAAAGGAGCGGCGACCGATGCAGGCGCCACAACTAGCCGGGTTGGCGACGACGGTGGCAGTGATCGTGTGGGTCGATCTGCCGGTCGACTGGCTCGTATTCGGTGCGATGATGGCGGGCGCGTTTGCGACCTTCGCCGTCTCGACCTACCTGCAGCGTCGGCGTTAGGCCTGCGGCGCGGCGTTCAGCGCCTCTTCAAGTGTCGCGAAGCTCGGTTGGAAGTGCGAGGGCACGCTACCGCGGCCGATTTCGACCGAGACTTGTGCGGCGTTGCCATGCAGATGCGCGACCAGCACGTCGCGGATCACGTGATAGAACTGCGACTCTTCTTCGGCGGTCGCTTTGAGGCGGCTCGCGAACGGCGCGAAGAAGCCGTAGGCCACGAACACCCCGAAGAACGTACCGACCAGAGCGCCGCCGATCATTTCACCTAAGATTTCCGGCGGCTCGGTGATCGAGCCCATGGTTTTGATAACGCCCAAAACGGCGGCGACGATGCCGAGGGCCGGCATACCATCCGCCATGCTCTGCCAGGAGTTCGCCGCGCTCAGCGCTTCGTGATGGTGTTTCTCGAGCTGCTTTTCCATCGCGGTTTCGACCTGGTGGGGATCTTCCAGGCTCATCGTCATCATGCGGATCGTGTCGCAGATGAAGTCGAGCGCGAAGTGGTCGTGGATGATGCGCGGATAGTTTTTGAAGATCGTCGACTCTTCCGGCTTCTCGATATGCTGTTCGAGGGCGATCATGCCCTTCGACTTCATCGTCTTGGTCAGCACGAAGAGCAGCGTCAGAAGGTCGGTGTAGTCCTTCTGCTTCCACTTCGAGCCGCCCATGATCTTTCCGAACGAGCCGGCGACAGCCTTCAGTGAAGGGCCAGATGACGCGATCAGCAGCGCGCCGATGGCGGCACCCAAGATCTGGGTACCTTCGAAGGGGAGCGCGTGGAGAATAACGTCGAAGCTGCCGCCAGCGGCGACATAGCCGCCGAACACGGTCACAAAGACGAAGACGATGCCGCCGATTTGAAACATTGGACGCGCGCAACTGCCGACATTCTCGGCGCGTGAGTGCGCTTCGAGAGTGGGGACAGTATGGCTAGCCGCGCTTAAGGATCGTTGAAACGATTGCGCTTTTCCGCTTAACGCGGCGGTAGGGTGGGTGAATCAGCGTTCATCTTTCGCGCGTCAGCGCGATCTCATTTCAGCCTCACCACAAAGCCACAAAGGGCACGAAGCGACTGAGCTACTTGGTGTGCTTTGTGGCTTTGTGGTGAGGCTGAATCGAATTACCCGCTGCGCGCGTGGGCGTACCAATTAACGTTTCAGATACGCTTTGACCTCGGGGCGGTCTCGGAGCCAAGCCGCCCAGCGGGTCATGACTTTGGCCATGCGGGTCGGCTCGACACCGAGTTGGGCCATGGCGACGCCGCCGTTGACGCTTTCGCGGTACTCGGCGATGAGGCCGTCGCGCACGACAAAGCGACTCATGCCGTCGATCACGACTTCTTTGCCCTGGAATTGCGGAATCGTGGAGGTGAACTTCGAAAGCGACCAAGCATAGCCAATGTTGCCGTCGATCACGGGATCGAGCATGCGCCAGTCGTAGTTCGCGGCGTCGCGATGGAAGAGGTTCACCAGCATGTCCTCAATCGAGGCGCGGCCGGTGTGGGGTCCGTAGATGTAATCGTGATAGACGCCGTCTTCGGTGAAGCATTCCGAGAACGCCTTGCCATCGCCGCGCGTCGCGGCGTCGGAGAAGCGGGCGAGCAGGGCTTTGAAATCGGGTGCGTTCATGAGCTCAAGCCTTTGCGGTAACGATCCAGACGGCAGCGCCGAGTTTGATCGGGGTTGCGGCTGCGTGCGGGGTCAAAGCCTCGCGCAGTGCGGCGATCGCTTGTTGCTTTTGCGCGGTGGAGGCGTCGGTGAGAGCGCGGGAGACTGGGCCGAATTCCAGCAGGTAGTTCGTGGCATCGTCGAGCGACGTGCCGATCTCAACCTTGGCGTCGAACGGGCGTAGTGTGATCGCGTCAAAGCCGCCGTTGGCCAAGATGCGACGCAGGCGGGTTGGGTCGGCGAACGAGAAGGGGCCGGGATCTTCAGGGCCGAGCTGTGGTTGCGGGGGTACGTGCGGGCGCACGGCCATGATGGGAACGCGGACCCATTCGTTCTCGCGCCAGTCGCGCCAGCATACGAACGCGACGCGACCGGTTTTGGTCAGCGCTTTGCGCATGTTGGCAAAGGCCGCGTCCGGATCGGCGAAGAACATCACGCCGAAGCGCGAGAAGAGAAGGTCGAAAGCTTCCGGTTCGAAACCGTGCGTTGCGGCGTCGGTCTCGGTGAAGGCGAGCGTCTTTGTCGCTGCGGCACGGTGTTTGGCTAGCGCCAGCATCGGTGCGGAGACGTCGGCGCCGAGGACCCGACCGTTCGCGCCGACGGCTGTGGCCAGCTTCAATGACGTTTCCCCGCAACCGCAGCCGATGTCGAGCACGCGCTCGCCGGGCTTGGCGGCTGCCGCGGCCAGTACGGCTTCACCGATGGGCGCCAGCATCGCATCGAGGCGGGCTTGTTGATCGACCCAGCGTCTGCCGGCGTCGCCGTTCCAGTAGGCGATTTGATCTGCGTTGGCTTGGGTCATCTGGGCTTTCTCGATATCAATGGCCGTGGTCGCTGGAGAGGCAGTGGCTGTGGGAATGGTCGGCGAGGACCTTGATGACGCGGCATTCGGCGACGCGGCCGTGGCGGCATTGGCGGACCATGCGTTGTAATTCGCCGCGTAGGCTTTCGAGGCGTGCGATCTTCGCTTCGACGTCGGCCAGCACGTCGCTGGCCACGCGGTCGACGCGGGCGCAGGATTGATCCGGCTTGTCCACGAGATGCAGCAGCTCGCGGATTGCGTCGAGTGGGAAGCCGAGTTCGCGCGCGTGGCGGATGAAGGCTAGCCGGTCGGCATGGACCTTGGCATAGCGCCGCTGACCGCCCTCGGTGCGGGCTGGGGCGGGCATAAGACCTTCCTGTTCGTAAAAGCGGATCGTTTGGACTTTGGTGGACGCCCGTTTGGCGAGCGCGCCGATGGTGAGGTCTTGCGCCATTCGTCAGCCCTTGAAGCTACAGCCACTGTAGCATGTAGATTCAGGGCGGGAAGAAGGAATCAGCCGATGGATCAATGCTGCTCCGCACCGCCGCCCAGCGCGTCGCCAGCCTATCGCCGGGTGCTCTGGATCGCGCTTTTTATCAATGCGGCGATGTTCGTCGTTGAGGTTGTGGCGGGATTTGCGGCTGGGTCGGCGTCGCTGCAGGCGGATGCGCTCGACTTCTTCGGCGATGCGGCGAACTACGGCTTGAGTCTTTCGGTGGCGTCGATGGCGCTCGTGTGGCGGGCTCGGGCAGCGCTCGTGAAGGGGGCGAGCATGGGGCTGTTCGGTATTTGGGTTATCGCTTCGGCGACCATGAATGTGTTCACCGGCGAGACGCCGCATGCGGGGACGATGGGGGCGATCGGTCTGTTGGCGCTGCTTGCGAATGTGGGCGTCGCGGTGTTGCTCTATCAGTACCGCGACGGCGACGCGAATATGCGGTCGGTATGGCTTTGCACGCGAAACGACGCGATCGGGAACGTGATGGTGATGGTCGCGGCGCTCGGCGTGTTCGGGACGGGGACGCTATGGCCCGACATTGTGGTTGCGGGCGCGATGGCAGCGTTGGCGTTAAGCGCGTCGTTTCAATCGATCGCGCGTGCGTTGGCAGAGCTGCGAGGGGAGGCGGTCGTCGATCCCAACGATCATGCTGGGCACGCGCATGGTGCGCATGCCCATCATCACTGAAGCTTTACGCGACTTCGCCGAGCTGTGGGGCTTCGCCCAAATGCGGCGCCAGGATGCTCGCTTGGTTCAGAAACGTTTCTGCTGCGCGGTCCAAGCGTTGGCGGGCGGCGAACAGCGACATGCGGGCGGCTTCGATCTCGTCGTTCGAGGCGAAGAGTTCGGACGGGGCTTTCAGCGATAGGCCGCGTTCGCCGGCAACGAGCGTGATATGGCCGATGGCATGGCGCGGTTGGCCGCCCTCGGGCAGCGTCACTTCGATCGCACCGCGGGCGGCGTCGATCAGGTTCACGCCTTCGAACGTGGCGCCGGCGGCGACGGTGTCAATGCGCGAGCGCAGTTCTTCGTAGCGGTCCGCGATCATGGCGCGCTTCGTGGCGTCAGCGTCGGTCAGCGCGTCGGCGGTCAGTTCCAACGCTTCCGAAAGGTACGTATCGATCGAGTCGATGGCGACCAATGTGCCTTCAACGGTTGAGATCGCGCGGGCGGCGGTTTCGGCCAAGGTGCCCGACATGAAGGCGCCACGGCGTGCTTGGCGCAGCGCGCGGTCGATGCCGGAGCGGATGTCGACCGGTTCAACGGGCGCTTCGACGGGTGCTTCTTTTCCGGAGAGCACGCGGCGCGCGTAGGCGAATAGGCCTTGCGCGTCCACGCGCTTTTGTTCGACGGACATGACTTCCCCCACCTTTGAGGCTTTGTTGCGCGAAGCTTAGGCCTGCAGGGGTTAGGGAACGCTTTACCCGGCGCCCAAGATTGCGCTTAAAGCTCGGTTGCCATGACCCATCGATTTGGCCGCATCGTCGGTTCTTCCATCCAAGCCTATCAGCGCGTCGCGAAACTGGCGCGAACCGGGCGTTGGCCCTTAACGATTGGTGTACGGATCATCGTGCGGGAGGCGGACAAGGTTCTGCTGGTCCGGCATACGTATACGCCGGGCTGGCATTTTCCTGGCGGCGCCGTCGACCGGCGCGAGACCACGGTCGATGCGGCGGTGCGGGAGTTGCGCGAAGAAGCGCTGATCGAAGCGGTCACGACACCTCGCTTGATCGGCGTCTATCTGAGCTTGGTGCAGAAGCGCTCCGACCACGTGATCCTCTACGAGGCGGGCGAGTGGCGCCACGTTGAGGGCAAGAAGCGCCCACTTGAGATCGCTGAGGCGGCATTTTTTCCGGTCCACGATCTGCCGAAGGGAACCACTGGCGGCACGCGGCGGCGGCTCAACGAGCTTGAGCGCGCCGCACCGCAAAGTACCGACTGGTGAAGCCCGTTACTCGCGCTTGAACAGCTTCATTGCGAGCGCGCCGTGGGTGGCGCCGGCTCCGGCGCGCAGCGCAGCGGCAATCAGGACGGCTTCGGAAAGTTCGGCTTCGGTGACGCCGTTTTCCTTGGCACCCTTCGTGTGAGCGTCTAGGCAGTAGGGGCACTGTGTCGTGACGGCGACGGCGATTGCAATCAGTTCGCGGTACTTGCGCGGGATCGCGCCATCCTCGCGGGCGACGATCTTATCGAGGTTCAGCCACGCTTCGAATTCCTTCGGCGCGGCGTGCCGAACGTCGCGCAGGTGTTTGAGGTCGTTCGGTTCGCTGTAGGTCATCTTCGTTCTCCTAGAGTGGGGCGTATTTGTCCTTCCACGGGCGCGCTTGCTCGATTTGAGCGGCCAGGCGGAAGAGGGTGGCTTCGTCGCCGAAGCGGGTTGTGAACATCGTGCCGATCGGGAGGCCTTGTGCGTTCCAGTGAAGGGGGATGTTCGCCGAGGGTTGGCCGGTGAGGTTGTAGATGCCGGTGTAGGGGATGAAGCTGATCATCTCGCGGAACATCTGCTGCAGGTCTTCGCGGTCCATGTTGAGGACACCGATGGGGAGCGGCGGTTGGGCCGCGGTCGGCTGCAGTATCACGTCGTAGTTGCTCATAAACGCGGCGACGGTGCGGCCGAGCAGGTGGAGCGTGTTCATCGCGCGGGCATAGGCGCTTGAGTCCGTCTTGCGCGCGTTTTCGACGCGGAACCAGGTCGCGCGTTCGACGTCTTGCGCGCGGGCGGTGCGACCGAGCGCTTCTGCAGCTTCGTCGACGGTGAAGGCGACGTTGGCGCTGATCACGATGCCTTGGGCGGCCATGATCTCCATGCCGTTGATGTCGGGTGCCGCTTCGTCGACATGGTGGCCGAGGCTTTCGCAGAGTTTGGCGGCCTCGCGCACGGCGGCGATAGCGTCGGGGTGCGCTTCGGTCGGGATCGCTGGCTTTGTCGAGAATGCAATGCGCAGACGACCGGGCGCGGTCCTCGCTTCGTCGAGGAAGGGGTGCGGTGCGTGCGGTGCCGGATATGGATCGCCGGGTGCCGCGCCGGCCGTTGCGTCGAGGAACGCGGCGCTGTCGCGGACACTGCGCGAGACGACGTGGCCGACGGAGGCGCCGCCCCAACCTTCGCCGCGCTTCGGACCCATTGGCGTGCGGGCGCGCGTCGGCTTCAAACCGAAGAGGCCGCAGCATGATGCGGGGATCCGGATCGAGCCGCCGCCGTCGGTCGCGTGCGCGACGGGGACGATCCCGGCCGCGACCGCTGCGGCCGCGCCGCCCGACGAGCCGCCCGCGATGTGGTTCAAGTTCCACGGGTTGCGCGTGGCGCCGAACATGCGCGATTCGGACGAGGGGCTGAGGCCCAGCTCCGGCGAATGGGTTTTACCGAATACAACGAGACCTGCATTCTTCACGCGCTCGACGTAGGTGGAGTCCGCCGTCGCCACAGCTTCGCGCGCGTAACTCAGGCTTCCGGTGGTGACCGTACCTTTCAGCGCGGCGCCGAGGTCCTTCAGCAGGTATGGCACGCCGGTGAGCGGGCCTTGGGGGAGGCCGTCCTTTAGCGCTCTCCGCGCGACGTCTTCGTGATCGAGGACGATGGCGTTGATCTTTGGGTTCACTTCGCGCGAGCGTGCGAGGGCGGCGTCGAGCAGTTCTTGGGCGGTTACCTGTTTGGTCCGGACCAGATCGGCGAGGGCCAAGGCGTCGTGTTTGCGGTAGTCGGAGAAATTTAGCATTGGCCCTCGCGCGGTTGATTACTTCGGTATGTCGGCGATCAGAACCTCGGTTTCCTCGATCGCCTTCAGTTCGATCCTATCTTCGCCGTGAATGGCGATGCCGTCACGTGCTTTCGCTTCGCGGCCGTTGACAAGCAGTTTGCCGACGGCCGGTACCATGTAGGCATAGCGCCCGGGCTCCAAGATGTGCTCGACGGACTGGCCGGGCCGCAAGGTTGCGGCGAGAATGGCCGCGTCTTGGTGGATCGGGAGGACGCCTGAGTCCTTCTTTCGGCCGGACGCGAGCGTCACCAGGCTGCCGGCGCGGTCGCCCTTGGGGAAGGCGCGGGCCTCCCAGCCGGGGTTGATTCCGTTCTCATTCGGGAAGATCCATAGCTGAAAGATCTGCGTCGGTTCTGTCTCGCGGTTGTGCTCCTCATGCAGAATGCCGCGGCCAGCCCACATAACTTGGACGTCGCCGGCGTTGGTGCGGCCTTCGTTGCCCAGGTGGTCGCGGTGCGTGATCGCGCCGCGGCGGACATAGGTGATGATCTCCATGTCTTTGTGGCCGTGGCGGTCGAAGCCGGTCTTGGGGCGGATCGTGTCGTCGTTCCATACACGTAGCGCGCCCCAGTTATCACGGGCCTGATCGCGGTAGCCGGAAAAGCTGAAGTGGTAGTGGGCTTTGAGCCAGTCGTTTTCGAACGTGCCCAAGCTCTCGAAGGGGCGGATGTCGATCATGTGCGGATTCTCCTCGCAAGAGATGAGTAACAATGTTGCGTGGGAGGTGGTGGCCGGTTCGTTCCGCGGCAAGAGATACGATTATGCCGTGTTTGTGAACAGGCGTTCATGCAAGCGCGGGTTCGCGGGCGTATCATGGTCACCAATCCCATTCCCCCATGGAGGTCTTTCATGCGTGCGATCGTGTTGGCGGCGTTGGCCGCGTTAGTGCTCGGGTCTGCGGTGTCGGCCGAGCCGGTTGCCTATCAGCCGGGCGGCTTTCCGCGCGATGAGGTTTCACTGCGCGCGCTCGACAACGCGCAGCTTCGGATCGTGCGACGCGCCGGGGCGCAATGTTGGCACTTCGGTGAGGGCGGGTTCGGTTCGCGCTCGGCGCAGGCGCGGGCCTGCATCATCGGGCAGACGGAGAGCGCCGTGCGGTCTTCCGAGGACGGCGCGCTGGCCGCCTACCACAATGCGCTGCCGTTTCACGCGCGCTATGACGAGTACCGGCCGGCGTATTTTTGGCAACGTTTGGTGATGAAGTAGATCACCAGGCGGCTCGAAGCATCTCCAGTACTTCCGCTGCGCCGGTGATCGGTCTTGGATTGGAGAGAACGACGGGGTGTTTGGCGGCTTCTTCGGCGATCGCTTGGAGTTGGTCTTGTTTGATGCCGACGTCGCGCAAGCGCGATGGGAGGTCTAGGTCCTCTACGAGTTCGGCGACGGCGTCGCTCGCGCTCATGGTTGGGCGGCCCATGGCGGTGGCGAGCTTCCTCTGGCGGTCCGCGGTTGTCTTCTCGTTCCAGCGCAGGACGTGCGGGAGCATGATGCAACTTGCGTGGCCGTGGTGCAGGCCGTAACGGCCGCCCAGGATGTAGCCAATGCCATGGCTCGCGCCGCTGCCGGCGCGGGCGGAGTTCGTGCAGGCGAGGTAGCTCGCCATCTGACTTTCGATGCGCGCGAATGGGTCACCGGGGACTTCCTTCGTGCGGCGTAGCGAGGTGGCGAACAGCGAGAGGCCGTGCAGCAGGCCCGCCTCGTAGACCGGTGTCACGTTCTTCGCGAGGAAGCCTTCGCAACAATGGTCGACACCGCGGATGGCGCTCGAGAGCCAGAGCCACTCGGGCGTGAGTGCGCCGAGCGCCGGGTCGTAGATGATCGCGCGGGGTACGAGGAACGGGTTCATGAAGCCGAGCTTTTGGCCGCGACTCGCGTCGGTGCCGCCGCCCGCCGGCGTCACCTCGGCGCCCGAGAGCGTGGTCGGGATCGCGATCTGACGGATCGACGTCGGCTTCATGTGGCGCTTGTTGGCGAGGCCCAAGAGTTGGTCCATCGTTTCGACGTTTTCGCTGAGGGCGAGTTGCACGATCTTCAGGCCATCGATGATCGAGCCGCCGCCGACGCCAACGAGCAGGTCGGCGTTCACCTTGCGCGCGTGGTGGACGGCTTCGAGCACCCCGTCGAGTTTGGAGTGCTCGGCAATGCCGTCGAAGATGGCGGCGCACTTGCTGCCGAGCGTTGTTGCGATCAGCGAGATCGCGCCGGTTTTTTCGTGCAGCGTCTTCGACGTGGCGACGAAAACGCGCTTGGCGCCGAGGCGGTCGACCTCGTCGCCCAAGGCCTCGCGCACGGACTTGCCGAAGTGAACGCGCTCTTGCGGCAGCGCGTCGTAAGTGAAGGCATTGGTCATGGGTGTGCGCTTTCGTGGGCGGTGCGGTGGTGATGCAGCAAGGAACGCTCACCACAAAGACACCAAGGAACACGAAGGTTCACCAAGAAGAAGATGTCTCACACGATGAAACGATGACACGATGAATGAGAGCTCCCTGCGCGCGTAGCGCACAATCAGATTCAGATTGCGCTTCGCGCCGAAAGGAGGATTCATCGTGTCATCGTGTCATCGTGTGAGATTTTCTTAGTGAGCCTTCGTGCTCCTTTGCGCCTTTGTGGTGAAATTCTTTCTTGTTCTTTCTCTACACCGGGTCCCAGCCGAAGACGGATGTGGTGGCGCCGCTATCGTACATCATCGTTTTTAGGGCGGGGAAAGCGTGGTTGCAGATGGTCTCGGGGGTCCAGCCTTCCATTTTGGCCATTCCGCGCAATGGACGCGATTGGGACATCAGGAAGATTTCGTTGCCACGGGCGGTGAAGATTTGCCCCGTCACGTCCTTTGCGGCGCATAGCGCGATCGCGAGCTGGGCGACTTGATCTGCGCGCATATGGTCCTTCATGCGCTGCACGCGCTTGGCTGAGGCTTCGTCCTTGATCGGGATCGTAGCGATCATGCGCGACCAGGCGAACGGCGCGATAATGTTCGAGCGAACATTCTTCTGCACACCTTCCATCGCGATGATGCGCGATAGACCGGCAACGCCCATCTTGGCCGCAGCGTAGTTCGCCTGTCCGATATTGCCGATAATGCCCGAGGTCGAGGTGAACAGCACATAGGCGCCGTCTTGCTGCTCGCGGAAGAGCTCGATCGTGGCGCGGCAGACGTTGTACGCGCCGTTCAAATGCACATCGATGACGAGGTCCCAGTCCTGATCGGTCATCTTGTGGAACATCGTGTCCCGGAGAATGCCGGCGGGGTTGATGACAGCGTGCAGGCCGCCGAACGTGTCCTTTGCCTGCTCGATCATGCGCTTGACGGCGGTGCGGTTTGTCACCGAGTCCGAGTTCGAGACAGCTTCGCCGCCCGCGGCCTTGATCTCGCGCGCGACCATTTCGGCAGGACCAGCAGAGCCTTCGTCGCCGCCAGAGGTGCTACCGCCGAGGTCGTTGACCACGACCTTCGCGCCCTCTTTCGCGGCCAATAGCGCACACTCTTTGCCGATGCCGTTCGCGCCGCCAGTGACCAGGACTACTTTGCCGGTTAGGATTCCCATGATGTTCTCCGAGGGTTTTGTGATGTTCTTGGGACGCACGTTAGCGCTCGTGCGGTTCAGCTTCTAGGCCCGATTGGATCAACGCACGCGAAAGGTGGGGCGCGTATAGACCTCCGGTGTTCCGGTTTGTGGGCGGTAGACAAAGGCGGTGCTGCTGAACTGTTCCCAAGACGGGGCAACCGGCATAGGCAGCGCGTTGCTGATGCTGGCCCCTAACGTGCCGGACGTGGGGACGTTACCGGTTTTGACGTTCGGCGGTGGCATTGGCGCCGCGAGTTCGGCGTGTTCCGGCAGCTCGGCGATCTTCGACCAAGCGAGCGGCGTGGCGCGGCTCAGTTGTCGGCTCGCGATGAAGCCGCGCGCGGTGTCGAGGTTGTTGATGTCGAGCGGGAGGACGACGTCCCAAAGCGGCAAGACAACCGCTTCGACGAGCGAATTGACGAATTGATAGGCGACCTCGTCGGCGGTGACGGCGTGGCCGATTTTCTCGGCGATGAGCGACGAAAGTACCTCCATGGCGCCGATGCGCGCTTGGAGGAGCGGTGAGCGTTCGCCGCCTTGGCGTTCGACCGGCTCAACCTTGCGTGTCAGTTTCAAATAGGCCCATGCGCCGGGCTTACCGTCGGCCTTCAATCCGGCAAAAGTGTCGCCGAGGAGGCTGCGCATCGTATCACGCAGTGGCGCAAACACCGTCGAGGCAGCACCCTCATCCGGCGCCATCTGCTCTGCGTGTATGTCGACTTCGCGTTCGAGCCGGCCGGCGGTACGGCTCTTGTCCTCATGATAGAATTCGGCGGTCGTGATGCCGGCGATGTGCGCTGCGGCGGCGTTGATCGAATCGTAGTAGCCGAGGTCCTTCATGTAGCGCGCGATGTTTTCGGTATCGGGCAGGGGCGGACTGTTCGGATCGTTGAGGCTGTCGATGATCCAAGCGATAGCGACCAGGCGCTTGCGTTCGTCGAGGTTCTCTCGCTCGAAGCTGGCGATGGCTTGAACCCGCAGGGGCTGGCGAAGCATCAGTTCGTAGCGATCAAGCAGCATGCCGGCAAAGAACGTGAAGCTCGTCAGCGTCAACAGCGCGACATAAACAAACGAGAAGATGCGCCGCACCGAGAGCGTGCGCTCGACCAGGCTCTTCAGAGGAAAGAGGAGCGAGAGAGCGACCATGACGGCCAGTATCCCGGCCAACACATCGAGTCCGAGGACGCGATCCAGCCACGTCTTGGCGTAGAGCAATCCCTCTTCGAATTCCTTCACTTTGTCCCAGTAGATGTCGTCGGTGCGCGACAACACAACGCCCTGAAAAATCGCTGCCAACACCACGCCGCCGGCGAGTGCGAAACACGTGACCGAGAAGCTGCGCGCAACGTGTCCGCCGATCGTCTGAAGAAGTCGCATCAGGGCAGACGAGCCGCGCTTGGCTCCGTCTGTCTTTGCTTCGTCGAAGGCGCCTGCTATGCCGAAAAGGGCTAAGCCCACAAACGCGATACCCGCGGCCCATAGCAAGAGGTCCCAGGACCAAGCGACGACGAGATAAGCAAGATAGAAGAAGAGGATCGTGAACGGGATTGCTAGCAGCGCCCCGATTGCTTCGCCAATCTTGCCTAAAGATCTCATGAGCGCGTTCGAATTAACCGTCGGAGTGCAAAATTAGGCTCTGTGCCGGTGCATCGCCAAATTTGGCCCGTTTCGGCGGTGGAGTCAGCCTATACTATCGGTCGACTCGCGACTGGCGCGGCAAGAGGAATGAGATAGGCATGAACACGCAACACTTGCTTCAGACGCTGGAGAAGAAGCTCGGATTAGGCGCGGATGCAGCGTCCGACCGCAAGCGGAGGATTTTGAAACACGTCGCCGAGCGGACGGTTGTCAGCCGCGATCTTGCCAGTGAGCCGGGCGAGAAGGACTCCTTCGGCATTTGGCTCGCCGACAAGGTGGCGGAGTTCGGCGGATCGTGGACATTCATCATGATCTTCGTTGCGTTTCTAGTGTCGTGGGCGGTGCTGAACACGATCATTCTGGTGACGGGAGCGCTCGACCCCTATCCCTTCATCTTCTTGAATTTGCTGCTGTCGATGGTGGCGGCGTTGCAGGCGCCGATCATCATGATGTCGCAAAACCGGCAGTCGCAGAAGGACCGCCTGACGGCGCAACACGATTATGAAGTGAACTTGAAGGCAGAGCTTGAGATCATGGCGTTGCATGAGAAGGTAGATCACCTGCGCAACGAGCAGCTCACACAAATGCTGGCCAAGCATGAGGAGCAGATCAAACTGCTGACCGAACTCGTGAAGGCAAAGGGGTGATGCCGGTGGGCGTGCGGCGGGCGTGAGGGGCACGGATGGCAGTTGTCAGGCACGAAGAAGCTCGAGACAAAGCGGCTGCGGATGCGATCGTTGCGTCGGCGTTCGGACCGGGGCGTTTTGCCAAGAGCGCTTACCGACTGCGCGAGGGCGTGGGCTGTGTCGCGTCGCTCTCCTTCGTCGCCGAAGAGGAGGGCCGGATCGTCGGCACGGTGCGTTACTGGCCGGTCACGATCGGCGGCGAGCGTGCGCTGATGTTAGGTCCGATTGCGATTGTCGCTGACCGGCAGGGTCAGGGGATTGCGCTCGCCTTGATGCAAACGAGTCTGGCCGCCGCAAAAGCCGAAGGTCACCGCGCCGTGATTCTCGTGGGCGACGAGCCGTACTATGGCCGTGCTGGGTTCAAGCGGATCGAGCCGCGCGGCCGGATCACAATGCCGGGGCCCGTCGACTATGCGCGGCTGCTCGGGCTCTCGCTGGTGGAAGGCGCGCTTGAGGCGATGAAGGGCGCGGTGGGGCGCGCCGCTTATTGATTAGCGTCCGATAAACTTTGGGGTCCGCTTTTCCACAAAGGCCTTCGCGGCTTCGCGGTGGTCTTCGGTGAGGCCGGTGTGGACGTGATGGGTCGCTTCCAAGTCGAGACAGTCGGTCATGGTGGCTTGGCCGGCGGCGCGGTTCAGATTTTCCTTCATGTAGCGGTAGGCGACGCGCGGGCCTTGGGCGAGCCGCTTGGCGAGTGCCAACGCTTCGTTCATTAGACTAGCAGCAGGGACCACGCGGTTGACGAGGCCCAGGCTTAGAGCGTCTTTCATTTCGACTCTGTCGGACAGGAAATAGAGTTCGCGTGCTTTGGCGCTGCCGACGAGGCGAGTTAGGAAGTACGTGCCGCCGTAGTCGCCGGAGAAGCCGACCTTCGCGAAGGCCGTCGTCAGAACGGCGCTGTCCGCGGCGATGCGCAGGTCGCAGGCGAGTGCCAAGCTCAGACCAGCGCCTGCCGCTGCACCGGAAAGCGCGGCAATCGTCGGCTTCGGCATTTCGTAGAGGCGGCCGGCGGTGGCGCGCTGGCTGAGCCGTTGGCGGTGGATGCGCGTGTCGATGTCGATGGGTTCGCCCGCAGCGTGAGATTCTGCCATGCCCTTGACGTCGCCGCCGGCGCAAAATGCGCCGCCTGCACCGGTGAGCAGGACCGCGCCGACGTCGTTTGCGATCTCGCACTCGGCAAGCGTGCGCGCGAGCGCTTCGAGCATCGCGCCGGAGAGCGCATTGCGACGCTCCGGCCGGTTCATGGTCACGACCGCAACGCCGTCCTCGACGTGTGCGAGAAGGTCGGCGGTGTGAGTTTCGATGGTGCGGGGCATGGGATCTCGTCCTTCAAGGGGACCGTCATATCTGCCCGCGCTCGACGCCGCAATCAGCGGCCTTCACGCCGCCAGCCCAACATGAGGCCCCCGATGATCAGGGCCAGCGCCAGAGCTGGGTGGAAGAGAGGCGTTTGCCGTGTAGAGCGGACGGCGAAGGCTTCGTTGGCGCGCATACCGATCCAGCCGTCGTCGGCGGCGGCGCGGCCGGGTTTGGTGCGGCGGATGTCGGGGATGCCGTCGCGCTTGATCCAGACGATGCCCCCTTTCGCCGTGTCGATGATCGGCTTCAGGAGCTTGTCTGTTGCGCGCACGTCGGAGAGTTCGCGCGGGTTCAAGGGCCCTGCGGCCGCGACGGCGCTCAAGTTGCCGTCGCGCAGACGGTAGAGGCCCATCTCTTCGGCTTTGATGGTGCCGGAGAAGGCGCCATCGTCCGTCGGCGTCAACGTCACCTTCTCAAGGCGGCCTGACGGGTAGGTCACTTCGACCGTCGCCGCGCGTTCGGCCATCGTGCGGCGGGTTACGATCAGGCGGTTGCCGTTGATCGAGCCGGTCAGGCGTTCTTCCTCGAGCTCCGGTTCTTTCATCAACCAGTGTGCGAGGCGGCGCAGGAGTTCGGCTTGCGGGCCGCCGCCTTCGAAGCCGCGAGTCCAAAGCCAGGCGTGGTCGGAGAGCAGGAGCGCGACGCGGCCTTGCTGCACGCGATTGAGCACGAGAAGCGGTTGACCCTCCGCGCCGTTCATTAGCGTTTGGCCGCTTAGCACTTGCGCTTGCACGAGGCGGAACCAGCGGCCCCACGTCGGGTCCTTGGTTGTCGTGTTGGCGCCGGGTAGGCCGGAAGTGACGGGGTGGCGCTCGCCGGCACTGGTGAGGCGCGGGCGGTAGCCTTCTTCGAAGACGCGCTCGCTGGGCTCGGCTGGCAGCACGGAAGCGAGCGGCGAGCGATAGAGGCTTAACGGCGAGGAAAACTCAGGGCCAGAGGTTACGAGCAGCGCGCCGCCGTTCTCGACGTAGCGGGCGACATTCTCGTAGTAAGCGAGCGGGAGCACGCCGCGGCGCTGGTAGCGGTCGAAGATGATGAGGTTGAAGTCGTTCAGCTTCTCGTCGAACAACTCGCGGGTCGGAAACGCGATCAGCGAGAGTTCGTCGACGGGCGTGCCATCTTGTTTCTCGGGTGGGCGCAGAATCGTGAAGTGGACGAGCGAGACCGAGGGGTCGGCTTTCAACAAATTACGCAGCGTGCGTTCACCGGCGTGCGGTTCGCCGGAGACGAGAAGCACGCGCAGCTGATCGCGGATGCCGGTCGTGACCACAGCAGCGCGGTTGTTCAGCAGCGTGAGTTCCTTAGGGCCGGCGCCTGCCTCGATCTCGATCACGTTTTCGCCGCCGTGCGGGAGGGTGAGTTCGAGACTGGTCGGTTCGCCGGTCTTGGCTTGTTCGTTGAGCACGACTTTGCCGTCGATGCGAACCTCGAGGTCGGCGACTGTTTGGCCATCGAGGCCGAAATCGTCGACGCGCACGACGAAGCGCAGCGGCTCGCCGACGATGCCATAGCGCGGGGCCTGCTCGATCGTGAGCTTGCGGTCTTGCTCGTTCGGCGCGCCGGTCAGAAGAGCGTGCACCGGGTATTGCAGCTTGGCGGCAGCGCCCGTCGGGATGTCGTGCACTTGACCGTCGGTGACGAGCACCGCGCCTGCGATGCGGTCAGGCGGCACGTCGGCGAAGGCTTCGCTTAGTGGTCCGAATAGGGCCGTGCCGCCGTTCTGCACCGCGCGGTCCTCGGTGACCGTGATAACGCGAACGTCGAGGTCTTTGTGTTCGGCGAGTTTGGCGCGCAGCTTTGTTACGGCATCGTCTACCGTCTTGGAGCGGTCGCCGATCGCTTGGCTCTGGGTTTGGTCGGCGACGATCACGGCGACGTCGGGCAGGCCTTTGCGTTCCTCCTCGACGATCGCGGGGTTTGCCAGCACGAGCAGGGCTGCCGCCATCGCGCCGGCACGCCAGAGGGCGCCGGGCGCGCGCAGGATCAGGCTTGCGCCGACGATGGCGACACAAGCGACAGTCAGGATCAGAATCATGATCAGCGGCAAGTGCGGAACGAAGACGACGTCGAGGGCCATGACTTATTGGCCCAGACGTTCGAGGATTGCCGGCACGTGGACTTGGTCGGTCTTGTAGTTGCCGGTGAGCGTGTACATCACCAGATTCACGCCAAAGCGCATCGCGAGTTCGCGCTGACGTGTGCCGCCAGGGACGACGGCTGCCAACGGGCGACCGGCGTCGTCTTGCGCCCAGGCCGCGGCCCAATCAGCACCGCCGACGATGATCGGCGAGACGCCGTCCGACGCTGTGGTCGACGGTGCGCCGTCGCCGGCCTTCTGCTGTGCTTCGACCCAGACGCGGCCGGAGGCCCAACGCCCGGGGTATTCGCGCAACAGATAGAAAGCGCGGGTCAGTACGTGATCCTGTGCCAGCGGTTGGAGCGGCGGGATGTCGAGGCCAGCGAGCAAGCGGCGGAGGGTTTGCGATCCGCCTTGAGCGGGTAGGGCCGTATCCTGGTCGCGGGTGTCGAAGACAATCGTGCCGCCGTTTCGCATGAACGCGTCCACTTTCGCTAGCGCGTTGGCGGAGAGTTGCGACTGGGCTGTTGTGACCGGCCAATAGAGCAGTGGGAAGAATGCGAGTTCATCTTGCTCGATGTCGACGGGCATCGGGTCGCCGGGCTCGACCGCGGTGCGTTCGCGCAGCGTGCGGGTTAGACCTTTGAGCCCGGCGCGGCTCATCGCATCGACTTCCGGGTCGCCGGTGACGACGTAGCCAAGCCGATAGTTGAGCGTCGCCTTCATGGCGAAGGCGTCGTCGGCGCGCGCTTGATCGGGGATTGCGGTGAGCGCTGCGAACACAATGGCAATGCTTGCCGTTGTCGCGCGCAGCGGCAGGCGCGGAAGCGCAACGAGGCCGCGCAGGATCAAGCCTGCGACTAGGTCTAGGAGCGCTAAGGCTATCGCGATCGCCATCAGGACGTATTTAAGCTCAACCGCCTGGCGCAGGCCAAATGTTGCGAGCGGGATGCCGGCGGGCAGGGCAGCGAGGGGCTTCAAGGCTGCGTCAGGCTTGAAAAGGTTGAAAGCGCGCCGCACGCCGCCTTCGCCGTAGAAGCCGGGCGGGTGGCGCGGACTTGCATCAGCGGTATCAAAATCGGTGCCGCGCATCGGCAACGCGGAGGCCGAGGGGGTGCCAAGGCGACCAAAACCGTCGAGCGTTTCGGCGGGCTGCATCGGTGCGGAGGTGGCGGCGAGCTTGGAATCGTCCATCGCGACGCCGGAGGAAAGCGCGATCGTCCGGCGCAGCATCTCGACGAAGAGGCCCGAGATCGGCAGCGACGACCACTCCGTGTTGGCGGTGACGTGGAAGAGGACGAGCCAGCCTTTGTCGAGGCGGGTCGCCGTCACGAGCGGCGTGCCATCGGCGAGTTGAGCCCAGGTTTTGATATCGGTGCCGACGCCGGGCTCAGTCAGGACTTGGCGCTTGATCGTGACGTCCTCAGGAATCGGCAGGCCGAAGAATGGGCTCTCCTCAGTCCAAGTGCTCAGCTTCTGCGGTTCGCTCCACGACAATGCACCATCAAGGAGGCGACCACCGGTGCGCAGCTTGCCTGGGATGAGGTCGTCGCTTTGCGCGGCAAGTTTCGGGCCCGAAAAGCGGATCAAGACGCCGCCCTTTGCGACCCACTCGGTTGCGGCGCGCTTGTCGTCACCGACGATCTGGCCGACGTCGGCGAGAACAAGGACGGAGAGGCCGGACTTCAGCAGATCGCTGATCTTGCCGGTGTGGATCTCGGCGTAGGGAATGAGCGCGCGGTTCAGATAGAAGAGGTCTGAGAGCAGCGGCTGCGCCGTGTCGACTGTCTGTCCGGAGATCAGCCCAACCGGGCGGCGGCGCCAGCGCTCGTCGATCAGTGCGACGCTGCCTGCAGATTGACGGTCGGCGACTTCAACCCGTGCAAGGTCGTTGCGGAGTTCGGTTGCAAGATCGAGCCTCACTTCGGCGCTGTCCTGATTGGCTTTGAGCGTGAACTCTTGCGCGGCAAGGAAGCGGCCTTGAGTGCCGGTCGCGCGGACGGTGCCTTTGACCTCGCCCTCGTCTTTGCCGCGGAGTACGCGGAAGACAAGCGCGCTGCCGTCGGCTTTAGGCGGCGTGATCGCGAGCGCTGCATTCAACGCGTCGTCAGTTTGGACGCGTAGGGAGCCGATGCCTGCAAGCGCGCGCGCGAATTGCGCGGCGTTGCCATCTTCCAGGCCGTCGGTCAGCCAGACGATGTCAGGGTTGTCGGTGAGGTTCAGCTTTTGCAACGCGATGAGCGCTTTCGCGCGATCGACGCCGAAGGGCTGCGGGGCGACGGCTTTGACGGCGCCTTGCGCGTCGGCGCCCGAGAGAGGACGTAGCACGACCGGCGCGTCGCTGAGCGCGGTCGGCACGACGACAAGCGGGCGACCGTCGCGTTCGGCTTCGGCGGCTAGCGTCTGCATCGCGCCGACACGATCATCCCAACGTGCGGCGGCGGCCCAACCGTTGTCGACGACGATGACGACTGTGCTGCGCTTGAGGCCGGCGCTCTGTGGGTTCACGTAGGGGTCCGACAGCGCCAGGATTGCAAGTCCTGCGACTGCCAAGCGCAAAAGAAGCAACCACAGCGGGGTACGCGCGGGAGTCTCCTCTTTTTGCTGGAGGCCGAGCAGAAGACGCACGGCGGGGAACGGTACGCGCTTTGGTGCCGGTGGTGTTACGCGGAGCAGCCACCAGATGATCGGCAATGCGATCAGGGCGAACAGGACCCAGGGAACGCCAAACGCGAGGGGACCGATCGATGCCACGCCGTTACCTCATCTCGAATGGGCGGTGGGCGGACAACGCGGCGTAGGCGGCGAGCAGTGCACCTTGCGCCGGGCGGTCGGTACGGTGGCTGGCAAAGGTCCAATCTTGGCGGCGGCAAGCTTGCGCGACTTCGTTGCGCAGCGCCGACAGGCGGCTGCGATAGGCATCGCGCAGGGTTTCGGCGCGGCGGGCGAGCATGCGCTCCTTCGACTCCACGTCTTCGAACTCGGTGCGACCGTCGAACGGTAGGTCTTCTTCGGCGGGGTCGAGCACTTGGATGAGATGTCCGCGCACGCCGAGCGAACCGTAGTGCCGCAGGATGCTCATGACGCCATCGATCGGGGTTAGCCAGTCGCTGATCAGGATGAGCTGCGAGAAGCGAGGCAGCGGCTGCAACGGCGGCAGGCTTTGCTTGGACGACATCTGCGCTGTCATGTGTAGCGCGATGCGGTTGAGGCCGGGCTTGCCGGTGGCGGGTGGTTTGAGGCTGCCAAGCTCGCCGATCCGCTCGCCGCCACGGATCAAGAGCGATGCGAATGCGAGCGCAAGAACTGTAGCGCGCTCAACCTTTGTGCAGGTCGCGACGTGCGACTTGTATTGCATAGACGGCGAGGTATCGCGCCAGATCCAGATGCTCGCGGCGGCGGCCCATTCGCGCTCGCGCACAAACAGGTGTTGCGACTTCGCCGACTGGCGCCAGTCCACCGCGGTGGAGGGATCTTCCTGGCGGAAGCGGCGGAACTGCCAGAACGCTTCGCCTTGGCCGACGCGACGGCGTCCGTGCTCACCCTGCGCGACGGTTGAGGCTACACGCTCGGCTTGGATCATCAGCGGCGGCAAGCGTGCACCGAGACGCTCGGCTTGCGTGCGCGCGTTTTCTTCGCGCTTGGGGCTCGCACCCAAAGCACCGAAGAGCGATGACGCCGCACTCGCCATGCCGATTACAACCTCATCGTTACTGGAAGGGACCCGTCAGGCGATGGATCACGTCCGTCATGGTCACGCCGTCGGCGCGCGCCGCGAAGTTGAGCGCCATTCTGTGGCGCAAGATGGGCGGCGCGAGCGCGACAACGTCGTCGACCGACGGCGCAAAGCGGCCTTCGACCAGTGCGCGGGCGCGCACGGCGAGCGAGAACGCTTGGCTCGCGCGCGGACTTGGGCCCCAGGCGACGTGAGCTTTGATATCTTGAGCACCGCCTTCTTCGGGGCGGGCGCTGCGCACGAGGGCCAAGATCGCGTCGAGGACTTTTTCGCCCACCGGAATGGCACGGACGAGGCGCTGGAAGAACATCAGATCTTGGGCGCGGATGACTTCTTTCGGTTGTTCTTCGGCGACGCCGGTGGTCGCGAGCAGGACGCGCTTTTCCGAGTCGAGATCGGGATAGCCGACGTCGATTTGCATCAGGAAGCGGTCGAGCTGCGCTTCGGGCAAGGGGTACGTGCCTTCCTGCTCCAGTGGGTTCTGGGTCGCGAGAACGTGAAAGGGGTGGGGCAGGTCGTAGCGCATGCCGGCGACGGTGACGTGGTGCTCCTGCATGGCCTGCAGCAGGGCCGATTGCGTGCGCGGACTGGCGCGGTTGATTTCGTCGGCCATCAGAAGCTGAGCGAAGACCGGGCCCTTGATGAAGCGGAACGAGCGGCGGCCGGTTTCGGCCTCTTCCAAGACTTCTGACCCGACGATGTCGGCGGGCATCAGGTCCGGCGTGAACTGGATGCGCTTGGTGGCGAGCCCCAGAACGACACCCAACGCCTCGACAAGACGGGTTTTCGCAAGGCCAGGGACGCCAACCAGCAAGCCGTGGCCGCCTGCCAACATTGTGATCAGGACCTGATCGACAACCTCGCGTTGGCCGAAGATGACACGGCCGACGGCTTCGCGGACCGCGGCAAGTCGGGCCACAGCGTGCTCGACTTCGCGGACGATGGAATCGGAGGTTTCTAAAGCTTGCATGGGATTGGTCACTCGACAGCCATCGCTTCAGGTTTGGATAATGACGGAGATCATGCGCGTTCGGCGGCTTTTCTAAGGCACCGCGCAGAGAGTTATAGCCAATACCGGGCCATGGACAGAACTGCTTAAGGTCCTATGCTCAACGACAGTTGAACGACCACGTTAACAGGTTGAAATCGGGCCAGTATGTCCAATTCGGCACAAGATCCGATGCACTGGGGGGCACCTGCCCCGGACTTGCTGCGCGGGCTTGCCGAGGTCCAGGCCGAATCCGCGCACACGCGCAAGTTGCCCCCAATCGAAAAGTGGAATCCGCCGGACTGCGGCGACATCGATATGCGGATCGCGGTCGATGGGACTTGGTTCTATTTGGGCACCCCAATCGGGCGGCCGGCGCTGGTGCGGCTGTTCTCGACCATCCTGAAGCGCGAGGCGAACGGGCGGTATGTGCTGGTCACGCCGGTCGAGAAGGTGGGGCTCACAGTCGAGGATGCTCCGTTTCTTGCCGTGCGTGTCGATGGAGAGGGGCGGGGGAGCGAGCAACAGCTCACCTTCATGACCAATGTCGGCGACAGCGTCGTCGCCGGTCCTGAACATCCGTTGCGGGTCGAGTTTCGCGGACCTGAGCGCGAGCCGCGGCCCTATCTCCATGTGCGTGGCCGATTGGAGGCGTTGGTTTCGCGCGCGGTGTTCTACGAGTTGGTCGGGTTGGCCGAGGAGCGCGCCACGGTTAGCGGGCGCGAGCTTGGTGTGTGGAGCGAGGGCGTGTTCTTTTCGCTGGGGTCGCCCGAGTGAGCTTGACGTCCGATACCGAGTTGATGCGCCGCATTCAGCAGCGTGTACAGTTCAAGAGCGGTGAGCACGCGCCCAGGCGCGGCGACTTTGATCTCAATCCGAAGATGCGTGGCGAGCTTGAGCCGAGCCGCGTGCTCAGGCCGGCGGCGGTGTTGATACCGATCATCGAGCGTCGTGATGGGCTCAGCGTGTTGTTTACGCGGCGGGCAGACCATCTGGCACGGCACGCGGGGCAGGTGAGTTTTCCCGGCGGGCGGGTCGATGGCGGGGATGACGATGCCGTTGCTGCGGCCTTACGCGAGACGGAGGAAGAGGTCGGGCTGTCGCGGTCATTCGTTGAGGTGCGGGGCGAACTTGATCGTTACGAGACCGGAACGGGATTTGCCATACAGCCGTTTGTGGCGCTTGTGCGCGAGGGGTTTGATCTGAAGGTCGACGCGCGGGAGGTGGCGGAAGCGTTCGAAGTGCCGCTGGCGTTCTTGATGGAGCCTTCCAATCAAAAGCAGCAGACCACGACATGGCAAGGCCGGGAACGGCGTTATTACGCGATGACCTATGACCGGCATTACATCTGGGGAGCGACCGCGGGGATACTGGTCAATCTCTATGAGCGGCTGTACGGCTGAGGCATGACAACGCCTTCGATCAAAAACGAGCCCTGGCTGAGCGCGCCGGAGACGCGCGCGGTGATGGATGCGCTCATTGCCAACGGCGGTGCTGCGCGGTTTGTCGGCGGTTGTGTGCGCAATGCGCTGCTCAAGGTGCCGGTTGAGGACATCGACATCGCGACGCCGTTGACGCCGCAAGAGGTGACGCAACGCATCGAAGCCGCGGGCTTGCGCGCGGTGGCGACAGGGATCGAGCACGGGACAGTGACGGCTATCTCAGCGAAGAAACCGTTCGAGATCACGACGCTCAGGCGTGACGTATCGACGGACGGGCGGCGGGCTACGGTTGCTTTCACCGACGATTGGGCCGAGGACGCGAAGCGGCGCGATTTCACGATGAACGCGCTCTATGCGGATATGACGGGCGCGGTGTTTGATACGGTGGGCGGGATCGCCGATCTGAATGCGCGGCGCGTGCGGTTCATCGGCGATCCAGCGCAGCGGATTGCGGAAGACTATTTGCGGATTTTGCGGCTGTTCCGTTTTCACGCGTGGTATGGGGTCGGCGAGATCGACGATGCGGGCTTGCGCGCGTGCGCCGACGCAAGGGAGCAGATGAAGACGCTCTCGGGCGAGCGGATACAGAAAGAGATGCTGAAGCTGCTTGCGGCGGACGCACCGGTGCCCGTGCTGCGGTCGATGGCGGCGTCGGGTGTGCTCGGCGCGGTGTTGCCGGGTGAACTTCACTTCGAACGGTTCCAGCGGCTGTGCGATGCGGACGGCGATTGTTTCTTTGCCGCCGACGGGTTGCTGCGGCTTGGCGCGTTGATGAGCGACGTGGCGCTGGCTGGCGAGATTTCGACACGTTGGCGGCTTTCGAATGACGATCGCGATCGGTTGTCGGAGATGCTGACAGCGCCGGTGAAAGTTGTTTCGTATCTTTCCGTGCGCGAAGTGCGGCGCGTGCTGTACCGATTCGGGCCGGGACGGTTCAGAGATTGGGTGCGTCTGCGCTGGGCGGAAGATTTGAAGGCTTCGAACGCGGTGCAATGGCGGGCGTTGCTCGCGCTCGCGGATGGGTGGGTACGCCCGGTTTTTCCATTGAAGGGGCCGGACGCGATGGCAGCGGGAATCCCGCAGGGGCCGTTGGTCGGCAAGGTGCTTGGCGAGGTCGAGGACTGGTGGATCGATAGCGACTTCACCGACGACATGTTTTCGCTGGCGGAACGGCTGAAAGCTGTCGTTCAGGCAACGATCTAGGCGTTAATCTCCGCATGTCCCGCGGAGAATGGAATGTGGACGGGAGGCGGTAGTCACGGATGCCACAGATCACGGTCATCGAGGGGTTGAGTATCGGCGGGTCGGCTGAGCGGGTGAATGAGGATGCGTTGGGCGCGACGCATTCGATTGCGTTCGTGCTTGATGGCGTTACCGCGCTTTCGGACACGCCATTGATGCCGGGTAAGAGCGATGCGGCTTGGGCGTCGCATGCGGCGCGGGATCTCTTTTTGAAGCACGGCGATCGAGGTTCAGAGTTGCGCGCGCTGGTGACAACCGTTGCGCAGGGGATCACGGATCGGTTCAACGTGGAGAAGCTAAGGCCGGTTGGCGAACGCTACGAATTGCCTTGGACGACGATGAGTTTGATCGGGGTCGAGCCGGGGCAGCTCAATCTGGCCTATGTCGGCGACAGCCGCATTCTCGTCGAGACGAGCGACGACGAGGTGCACAATTTCGGCGTGAATCCTTCGCGCACGGCGTTTGAGACGAAGTTGGCGGCGAAGATGATTGCGGAGCGGAAGGGGCAGCCGCTCGGTCCGGCCGTCGTGTTGCCGGAGTTGCGGCGGGGACGAAACACCGTGAACACGCCGCAGGGGTTTTGGTTGTTGGGTGCCGATCCGGCCGTTGGGGCGCATGCGACCGTGACGTCGCTTGCGCTTTCAGGACCGGCCACGGTTCTGCTCGCAACTGACGGGTTCTATGCACTGGTCGAGGACTACAAGCGCTATGGCGATCGGGAGCTGATCGCGACGGCTCAGACGATCGGGCTTGCGACGTTGGCGCGCGAACTCAGGCACGTCGAAGATGATGACCCGAACGGCGAGCGTTATCCGCGGATGAAAAAGAGCGACGACGCGACGGCGCTGTTGGTGCGCGTCGAGCCCTAACGGGCGCCCTTCAGTTTGCGCAGGTTGCCTTTGACGGTGCGGACGAACTTGCCGTCTTTCACGTTCGAAAACTCAAGGCGCATGTCCTTGCCTTCGACGCGACGGCGGTAGGTTTGGAATTCGGGTTTGCCGTCCTGGTTGATCGTGAAGCTTGAGATGACGAGGCCCGAACCGTCGAGTCGGGCCCAATAGAGGATGCCGCCGCTGTAGGGATCAGACTCGGCCTTGGCGCGCCAGGTATTCGGGTTGGGTGCGGGCACAAACTCGACGGTTGTCGATTTCAAAACTTCGAGTGGCGCCTTGGGGTTGCCCTTCTGTCGTTGCAGTGTCGACCACGAGAGCAGGAATCCTCCCAGGTCAGACTTGTTGATTGAGACTGCAATGTCGCGCTTCGAGGTTGGGAAGTCCTCGTCGGTCTCGCTCATCGCGGTCGCGGTGCCCTGCCAGTCGCCGTAGTAGACGTCGAGCGAAAGTGGAGGGACGGGCGGTTTGGCCGATGCGGCAAGTGCGGGCGCGATCAGCAGAAGGGCTGCCAGCGTGGCGGCAACAAAACGAACGAGCGACATGTCAAACTCCGGACGGACCGATTCCCACGCAGATTGTCATGGTCGACGCGGGTGGGCCACCCTATTAGCTTAGGGCCACCGGACTTCTGGGGGCAGGGACATAAGTATCGCCTCGACGTTTCCGCCGGTTTTTAAGCCGAACTGCGTGCCGCGGTCGTAGAGCAGGTTGAATTCGACGTAGCGGCCGCGGCGCATCAGCTGATGCTCACGGTCTTCCTTGGTCCAAGGCCTGTTCATATGGCGGCGGACAAGCTGGGGATAGATGTTCAAGAAGGCGAGGCCAACATCGCGGGTGAAGGCGAAGTCGGCCTCCCAGTCGTCGGTGTCGAGATAGTCGTAGAAAATGCCGCCGACGCCGCGCGGTTCGTTGCGGTGGGCAAGGAAGAAGTATTCGTCGCACCAAGCCTTGAAGTCCCGATAGTAGTGCGGGCTGTGCCGATCACAGGCGTTCCGAAGTGTGGCGTGGAAGTCGACCGTGTCCTGATCGTTTGGGCGCATCGGTGTGAGGTCGGCGCCGCCGCCGAACCAGGCTTTCCTCGTTACGATGTGGCGGGTGTTCATGTGAACGGCGGGCACCAACGGGTTCTGCATGTGCGCCACCAGCGAGATGCCGCCAGCCCAAAAGCGCGGGTCCTCAGACGCGCCGGGAATTGAGGCGGCGAACTCTTTCGAGAACGTGCCGAAGACGGTCGAGATATTGACGCCGACCTTCTCGAAGACACGACCGTGCATGATTGACATGGTCCCGCCGCCCGCATCGGTGCCTGGTTCGGCGTTGCGCTTCCAGGTCTTACGCTCGAAGCGGCCGGGCGGGCGATCCGATAGTTGACCGGTCAGCTCGTCTTCCAGGCGCTCGAACTCGGCGCAGATGCGGTTGCGCAGCTCTTCAAACCAGCCTGCGGCGCGGGTCTTTCGCTCCACAGAGATATCCACATTCATTGCGCGATCTCCTTGACTGCAGTGGTTTGGCGCAGGGCTTCGCCCAGGATCATGGCTGCGGCCAAGGCGACGTTGAGGGAGCGGGTGCCGGACACCATCGGGATGCACACGCTTTCGTCCGCTGCGGCAGCGACTTCGGGGGTGACCCCCGCGCTCTCCCGGCCAAAAAGAAGTGTGTCGCTGCCGCGATAGTCGATCGCGGTGTAGGGCTGGAGGGCCTTGGTGGTCGCCAAGATCAGGCGGCCCCGGCGCTGTGATTCGAAAACTTGCCACGAAGCATGGCGGGTGACGGTCGCTTTCGGCAGATAGTCGAGGCCGGCGCGCTTCAACGAGGCGTCGCCGATGGGGAAGCCGCAGGGTTCGATGATGTCGATCGCTACATTCATGCACGCGCCGAGTCGAATGATGGTGCCAGTGTTGGCGGCAATATCGGGCTCGAACAGGGCAATGCGCATTGATCGCAATCAACCGGAAACGCCGCCGCGGGGCGAGCGATGAATTGATCCACCGAAGCCGCAGCGTTCAGCCATTTATGCGGCATCGTGACGCAAGACCATGTGGGGGCGACTCTCTATTTTGCGGGCGAATTCAAGAGCTTGGTTCCAGCCTGCGGTGGCGCGCCTCGTCGCCGTTCGACTGCATCACTTCCATATCCCGAATATAGCCCAAGAGGGGGCCTTCAACCTTGGCGCACACAACCGATAACGCCAACGTTACGCGGCGTGATTTCATCTACGTGGCCTCAGCGGCCGCTGCTGGGGTGGGCCTTGCGGCCTCGCTCTGGCCCTTCATCGATCAAATGAATCCTGCTGCCGATACGCTGGCTTTGAAAGAAGTCGAGTTCGATCTGTCGCCGATCGTGGCGGGGCAGATCATTACGATTGAGTGGCAAAAGAAGCCTGTCTTCATCCGCCGGCGAACGCCGGAAGAAATAAAGCAGGCTGAAGATGCGCCGCTCGATCAGCTGCGCGATCCGCAAGCGGACAAAGACCGCGTGCAGAAGCCGGAGTGGCTCATTCTGGTTGCGACCTGCACCCACTTGGGCTGCGTGCCGAGCAAGGACATGAAGGGCGAGTACGGCGGTTGGCTGTGCCCGTGCCATGGCTCGCACTACGACACGTCGGGGCGTATTCGCAAAGGGCCCGCGCCGAAGAACTTGGCGGTTCCGCCGTACCAGTTCTTGACGGACACCAAAGTACTGATCGGCGCCGCACCGAAAGCCGGTGCCGCGGCTGCTGAACATCACGGCTGAGGGCGACTATGGCGCAGGGCAACTATTCCTATAAACCGACGAACGCCTTCACGAAGTGGCTTGATAGCCGGCTGCCGATCATCCGTCTCCTCGACGAGACGATGCTGCAGTTTCCGACGCCGAAGAACCTCAACATGTGGTTCACGTTCGGCGGCATCCTGACGTTTATGCTGGCGA
>CAZJOM010000042.1:30987-33471 GCA_964547645.1 uncultured Flavobacteriaceae bacterium | reverse complement strand
GAAAAGCTGAAGCGCAATCTCGGCGGCGCCGACGACTAGGTGCCAAGCGCCGCCCGGCTGTTTCCAAAACTGAGGGCGACGATGAATTTTGATTTCTCCGACGATCAGAAGATGTTGAAGGATCAGGCGCGCAAGTTCCTGACCGAGAAGTGCCCGACCAAGGTCGTGCGCAAGATTCTGGAAAGCAGCGAGCCATACGACAAGGCGCTCTGGAAACAGATCGCGGAGATGGGCTGGCTCGGCACCGCGATCCCCGAAGAGTTCGGTGGTCTGGGCCTCGGCCACCTCGAACTCTGCGTCGTTGCCGAAGAACTCGGCCGTGTCGTGGCACCCGTGCCGTTTTCGTCGTCCGTCTATTTGGCGACCGAGGCGATTTTGCTCGCCGGCTCAGACGCGCAGAAGAAGAAGTACCTGCCGAAGCTCTCGTCCGGCGAATGGATCGGCACGTTCGCCATCGCCGAAGGCCCGCAACCGCCGAGCCCCAAGACGATCAAGGCGACGCTGAAGGGCGGCAAGCTCGATGGCGTGAAGGCCCCGGTGCCCGATGGCGACGTTGCCGACTTCGCGGTCGTCGTCGCGCGCTCGGCCGAGGGCCAAGGCGAACGTTCGCTCTCGCTCGCTATCGTCGACCTGAAGGGGGCGGGCGTCTCGCGGCGCGAAGTGAAGACGGTCGATCCGTCGCGCAGCCAAGCGGAGATCACCTTTAAGGGCGCTACGGCAGAAGCGCTCGGCGCCGCCGGTGACGGTTGGGATCTCGCCAAGCGCGTGCTTGATCGCGCCGCGATCCTGATGGCGTTCGAACAAGTGGGCGGTGCGGACGCGTGCCTCGCGATGGCGAAGGACTATGCGCTGAACCGCTATGCGTTCGGCCGTACGATCGCATCGTTCCAGGCGATCAAGCACAAGCTTGCCGATATGTACGTGCTGAACGAACTCGCGCGTTCGAACGCCTACTTTGGCGCTTGGGCACTCTCGACGAACGCCGCCGATCTTCCGGAAGCGGCAGCCGGCGCGCGCATCAGCGCCACCGATGCGTTCCACAACGCGTCGAAGGAAAACATCCAGACCCATGGCGGCATGGGCTTCACCTGGGAGCTCGACTGCCATCTCTATTACAGACGTTCAAAGACGCTGAGCCTCGCGCTTGGCGCCTCGCGCGTGTGGAAGGACCGCTTGGTCACGCACCTTGAGAAGAAGAACGTCGCTTAAGCGCCATCACATCATCGAAAGACCGAACCCATGGATTTCAACGACACCCCGCAAGAAGCCGCCTTCCGCGCCGAAGTACGCAGCTGGCTTGAAGCAAACGCGAAGCCGAAGTCAGCGCTGGGCTTCTCGGCCGAGAACCCGCGCTTTCAGCGCAACGAGCAAGAGGCGTTGAAAGTCGCCAAGGCCTGGCAGGCGAAGAAGGCGGCGAAAGGCTACGCCCGCATCACCTGGCCGAAAGAGAACGGCGGCCTTGGCGGTACGCCGATGCAGCAGGTCGTCTACAACCAAGAGGAAGCGAAGTTCGATGTGCCCTCGGGGTTTTTCGAAATCGGCCTCGGCATGTGCATTCCAACCGTCACGCATTACGCGTCGAAGGACGTCGCGGCGCGCTACGTGAAGCCGGCGCTCTACGGCGAGGAGATTTGGTGTCAGCTGTTCTCGGAACCGTCGGCCGGCTCCGACGTCGCGGGTTTGAAGACACGCGCGGAGAAAGACGGCAACGACTGGGTGATCAACGGTCAGAAGGTGTGGACCTCCGGCGCGCACTACTCCGACTACGGCATATTGCTCACCCGCACCGACCCGAACGTGCCGAAGCACAAGGGTCTGACGATGTTCTACCTCTCGATGAAGTCGCCCGGCGTCGAAGTGCGTCCGATCAAGCAAATGTCGGGCGGCGCGAACTTCAACGAAGTCTTCTTCAACAACGTGCGCATCCCGGACAGCCAACGCCTCGGCAATGTCGGCGACGGTTGGTCGGTTGCGCTCACCACCCTGATGCATGAGCGTCTGGCCGTCGGCGGCGGGCAGGGCGGCTCCGGCCCCGACATTAAAGAGATGATCGCACTCGCCCGCGAAACCGAGCTCGAAGACGGTGCGGCGATCAAGAACGCCGCCGTGCGCGAGCGTATCGCGGAATGGTACGTCCGCGGGCAAGGCCTGAAGTACACGACCTACCGCACGCTGACGGCGCTCAGCCAAGGCCGCGTACCGGGACCTGAGGCGTCGATCGCGAAGGTCGTCGTCGCGCCGAAGATGCAGGACCTCTCGTCCTTTGCCATGGACATGGAAGACATGGGCGGCGTGATGGTCGGCGAAGATTCTCCGATGATGGGTGCCTTCCAGCAAAGCTACATGTGGGCCCCGGGACTTCGTATCGCGGGCGGCACGGACGAGATTCTGAAGAACATCATCGCCGAACGAGTACTGGGCCTCCCCGCCGACATCCGCGTCGACAAGGACATCCCGTACAACAAACTGCCGACGGGCCGCTAA
>CAZJOM010000042.1:27378-30887 GCA_964547645.1 uncultured Flavobacteriaceae bacterium | reverse complement strand
TCTCGTGAGACGATCCTCCAAATAAGAAATTGTCTTAGGAGGATCGCGTCGTG
This sequence comes from uncultured Flavobacteriaceae bacterium, assembly GCA_964547645.1. GTDB lineage: Bacteria > Pseudomonadota > Alphaproteobacteria > Micropepsales > Micropepsaceae > SZUA-430. The sequence continues at coordinate 30,834 of CAZJOM010000042.1, read as the reverse complement.
AAATTCACTTGGTTCAACCTGATGCCGTGGCCTTATCTCCCGGATGACTTCCGCGAGAAGCATCGCTCCGTGTGGGTCGATATCGACAGCCGCCTGTTCGATGCCGAGAAGAGCCATGAGGTCTACAACACTTACATGGACCTGCTCGAATACGCGGGCACCGTCGGCTTTGATGCGATCGGGGTGAATGAGCATCACCAGAATGGCTACGGCATCATGCCGTCGCCGAATATCATCGCCGCCGGTCTCGCTCGCCGCACGAAGGACGTGGGCCTTGTCGTTCTCGGGAACTCGATTGCGCTCTACAATCCGCCTGTTCGCGTCGCGGAGGAATTCGCGATGCTCGATTGCATTTCCGGCGGCCGCCTGATCGCGGGCTTTCCGGTCGGCACGTCGATGGACACGAACTATTGCTACGGCCAGATCCCGGCGCTCACCCGCGAGAAGTACCAAGAGGCGCACGATCTCATCATCAAAGCGTGGCAAGATCCCGATCCGTTTGCTTGGAACGGCCGCTATAACAAGCTGCGCCACGTCAACATCTGGCCGCGCCCCATTCAGAAACCGAACCCGCCGATCCATATTCCCGGCGGCGGCTCGGTCGAGACCTACGACTTCTGCATCGACAACACCTATTCGTATTCATACCTCAGCTTCTCCGGCTATATCCGCGGCAAGGCGCTGATGCAGGGGTATTGGGACCGCGTCGCGCAACGCAACGCGCCAGACACTTCACCGCATCGCGCGGGCTTTGCGCAAACGATCTGCGTCGCCGAAACGGACGAAGAGGCGGAGCGTCTTTATTCGAAGCATGTCAGCTATTTCTACAACCGCTGTCTCCACGTCTACGCGGGCTTCGCCGACGCACCGGGCTACCGCACTATCAAGACGATTCAGACCGGCGCGCTCTCGCAATATGCCCCGCCGATCGACGGCTATGCGAGCTTGACCTGGAAGGATCTGACCGAAGGCGGTCACGTCATCGCGGGCTCCCCCGAAACCGTACGCCAACGAATGGAGGAACTAATCAAGGGTCTGCGCGTCGGCAACATCTTCTGCCTCATGCACGTCGGCGACATGCCGAAGGAAAAGGCGATGTACTCGACGCAACTCTTCGCGGAAAAAGTCATGCCGAAGCTGCGCCACCTTTATCCGGAATACGCGGACGACAACCGCTTCTGGTGCAAGCCGATCAAAGCACAAGCGAAACCCGGAAGCCTGCCGCGCGCCGAAGACGCCGCGCGCGTGGCGCGGGCGTAAGGGGAGGGCAAGGCTATGGAACTCAAGACGATCGTCACCCCGCACCTCCCCGTCCGCTACTATGAAGGTGGCAGCGGCAAACCGCTGGTCTTCCTGCACGGCGCCGGCGGGATCATGCCGGCCGACCCGTTCCTCGACAAGCTATCGAAGAAATTCCACGTGTATGCGCCACTGCTGCCCGGCTATGGCGACAGCCAAGAATGCGCAACGCTGCGCGACATGTTGGACTTCACGCTGCACACGATCGATGTCGTCGAAGCGTTGGGGTTGAAGGCGCCGGTCCTTGCCGGCCACTCCATGGGCGGCATGATCGCTGCGGAAATGGCCGCAATCGCTCCGAACGATTTCCCGAAGCTGGCGCTCATCGCCGCGGCGGGTCTGTGGCTGGAGAAGCACCCGATCCCCGACCTCTTCGCGATGCTGCCTTACGAGATGCCGCCCTATCTCTTCCACGACGTCGAGGCGGGCACGAAGCTCATGACCGCAGGCGTCGCCCTCAACGATCCCGAGTGGCTCAAGGGCTTTCTCGTCATGAATGCCCGCCAGATGGGCATGGCTGGCAAGATCCTTTTCCCGATACCCGAACGCGGCTTAAGCGAACGCCTCTATCGCGTGAAAGCCAAAACGCTCCTTGTCTGGGGCGCCAGCGACAAGCTGATCCCGCCGGTCTACGGCGAGGCCTACAAGAAAGCGATCAAAGGTGCCGAGCTCACCATCATCCCGAAGGCCGGCCACATGATCACGCTGGAACAGCCGGACGAATTGGTGACGGCGCTGGCGAGTCTTGGCTGAACTCAAAACGGAACGCATCAACACGGGACGGAGCGACGAGTTCCGTCCTGTTTTCATTTCCCGAAGATCCAGCCCTTTCGTCCGCCGTCGATCTCGACAAAGAAGCTGTTGTTCTTCAATTCGCAGTCGCCGAATTGGCCGTTGACGATCTGCTCGCTCAGCTCGCCGTATTTGATCGAAAGCGTGTAGATGCGGTGGAACTTCCCTTTGTTCATGTCAGCTGCCGGTGCTTCGAACAGAAAGCGCGCGGCGACACCGCTCCGCGGTTCGATTCGATCGAACGGAACCGAGGCAACGACACGGCCCTTCTTGCCAGCGGTCACGTCGTCCTCTGTGATGACGACGCTCTGTTTGCCGGGCTTGCCGACGAAAGGCTTGTCGCCGATGTTGCGGATGCGCATGACGAACGGCCAGTGAAAGACGCCGTCTTCGGTGGTCCAGCCGCTGATCTTCTGCACGCGGGCTGCACCGGCAGGCGGGCGTTGCGAAATGTCGATCTCCAGCCAATGATCCGCTGCCGGATCCGAGCAGGTGGAAATCAACGGCTTCAATTCCGGAATCTGCACGTGACCGGGAACAGTGACTTCCGGCGGCGCGGCCGCAGCGAGGCCCAATGCACCCGCGGCCCCAAGGAAAATGCAGATGACGCTCCTCATGCCTTCGCTCCTTCGCGCAGTGCGCGTACACAACATTCTATGATCGTCTTCACCGCGGTCAGCAGTTGCGCCTCGCTCAGCGTTGACGCCGCGTTCAGCGTATGCCCTGCCGCAGTGAGCCGCGCAACCTGAGTATCCAAATAGGGCACGTGCACGAACCCTGCAACGCGCGGCCCCTCGTGCATCAGGCGGTAAAATAGCAGATTGCAGAGATAGTCGCCCGCGTCGTCCGACCAGCCCAGTGGTACATCGGCCGCCCGCAGCGCCACCGATATCTCGCCGAGCGGCAGCCGCGTCGGATGCACCTGCGCGCCGCCATCGGCGACGCAGTCGTTCAACGCGCACGCACCCGTGTGGTCTGGCCGGTCCAACGCCACCTTGTTACGCGCCGTGGACTCAAGCGTGACCCCCAACGCCTTCGCGCTCAGCCCGAATGCCACGACAGCGTCGGGCTTCGTTTCGAGCAGTAAGGGCCGATACGCGCGCTCCCAAAGGTCGTATTGCACCGACATCGTCCGCGTAATTAGTCGCGCGCCGTCGGGGTGCCAGCGCGTGCGTTCGAGCTCCGCCATTGCCCACGCCGTTGGGTTCTCCGGCGCGTTTGGGAATACGGAAAAGCCGGTGGCGAGTATGGTTCGGCTCATGTCGCTGCCGGATCGATCAACATCGGCTATAGTCAAGCACGATTGGTGTTCCCTTGGCGACTATGGAAATGCGGGCAATGCGATGGCAAAGCTGAGAGCAATCC